>NZ_CP022355.1:713252-1426504 GCF_002216855.1 Paraphotobacterium marinum | reverse complement strand
ATTGGTTGCCCAGAATTGGGCAACATTAATTTAGCTCACTAAAAAGTAATTAAGTTAGCAAGAAGCAATTGATAGTTCTTCAATTACCTCTTCTTCACTCTGCTTTTCATTACCAAAAATAATCATATTTAGAAATAGATTTATGTAATACAAAGCATTTAATAAGACTAACGTAATTCCAACTTCTGGTTGAAATGAATTTTCTAGATGATAATAAACCATAAATGTAGCAATGCCCATTGCTAAAACAGAAGCGAACGTCAATCCTTTGTATCTTTTTATGTTTTCCATAATGCTTTCTGAATCATTTGCTTTTTTGCCTGTTGGTTTCCAACCCTGAGACTTTCCTGTTACATAATTGAATACAGCTTTAGCTGAAACCCACGTAATAAAACTATTCATAACAAAAAATGCCACATAACCATTTATTAAATTTTTTATAAAACTTTTATCAGAGGGTTGTTTGAAAATGTTACCAATCACATTAATAATTGAAGGTATATTTAATAACAAGACATAATAAAGCCAAAAATATGAGTCTTTATATAACAAAACCCCTAAAATAGAGAAGATCGGTGTTAAAACAGTTGTAAAAGAGAACATTTGGTTAAATATATCTAACTTTTCTTTAAAGGTGATATGATTAGAATTAATAATTTTGGAAAAATACTTGTGAGTAATTTGTAAGTTTCCATAAGTCCATCTCATCCACATTGATTCACATTCTTTTAATGAAGTAGGTACCCATTCGCCAGAATCAATCCATATTGATTTTCCATAAAATCCTTTAAAATAGCACCTCATTGAAGCAGCAACGTCTTCAACGATCATTGGCTCACCTTTGTGTTCTTCAAGCCAAGGACCAATCTTTTCAAGTGTTTGTTTAGACCAAATTGAATTGTGTCCTTGAAAAATAACAAATCCAGTTTTACCAATCAGGTTCATTGTGTAGCGCAAGAGATTTTGCGATATACAACCTATTTTAGCAAAATAACCTGACGTAAAGTTAGTGCCTTTAATAAGAAACGAAGCAAAGCCAAGCTTGGGATCTTTAATAAAATGGGGCATTACATCATTTAATGTATTCGGTAACAGAGTAGAATCAGCATCTAAAAGCATCACATATGGTTGTGAAACATGTTCCATACCAATATCTAGATTTTTGGGTTTAAATCCAACAGTTGAATTTCTATGTATAAATTTATAAGTGGTTCCATTATTTAAATTTTGATGCTCCTCCACATAATTTTTCCATTTATTCAAATCAGGATGCGCTAAATCACTGTTGTCAACAATAATTATTTCTTTTTTATGATTAGGGTAAGAGAGATTATTCGCAGAATCAAAAGTTAATTTACAAACATCAAACGGTTCGTTTCTAGTTGCTATCATCATTGAGCAACCAGGTAATTCGACATTATTTGATTGCAGCGTACTAGAGTCAAGTTTTGGTCTTTCAACTAAATATTGAATACTAATTAAAAATTTGTAGTATAGTTGAAATGTTAAAGGAGTAAGTAGGAAAATAATTGAATAGGCAATGGCGTTTTCATAAAACTGATTCATGAATAAATAATTATTAAACATGGTCATAATAGCGGGAATAATGACAAACACTTGAGATATCATAAAGCTACTATGTCTTTCAGTGTTACTAGTTAGCTTAAAATATATGAGTCCTAAAACTAAAAAAGAAAAATTTAAACTAATAGAGATTAAATCATTACTAGTCATTAAAGAGAAAAAAAATGCAAAAACATTTAATATTAAGGAAAGTACAACAATATATTTAGAAAGCTCTAAAATATTTGTTTTAGATTGTTCAGGGTTCATGTGTATTACCAAATCAATTAATTGAAAAAAATTTTAGTGGTCAATTTTACACCATTTTTGTTATCTTTTGTTATGTGAATGTTAAAACAACAATAAATATAAAAATTCTTAAATTAAATTGATTTTTCAATTTAATTTAAAATTTTGATGGATAAATATAACATGGTACATCCTATGATAAAGTCTAGAACTTTCCAAGATATCTGTTTTGAAAAATTGGTAATAAAAATCTAGATAAATAACCAAGTGATAAAAACCATAAAATTGAGGCTATAAAAGTTCCAAGTGTAAAATAAATTTTATTTAAACTATCAAATTGCGTTGAAATACTACCAATTAAAATTACAGTATCTAAATAAACGTGGGGATTTAAAAGGCTGAAAGCCAATAATGTTATAAATATTGTTTTTTTGGATTGTTTGTTTTTTGTTTTATCTTGTTTCAGGCATCTATCACTTGAGAAACAACTTTTAAAAGAGAGTAAAGCATATAGAAACAAAAATGATGCTCCACCATAAGTTGCAATCTTTAACATGATATGAGAGTTTTTGATTAACTCACCAAATCCCAGAACACCAAATGTTATTAAAAAAATATCAATGGTAATACATACAAATACACATAACAGTATATTATTTTTTCTAATCCCTTTTTGAGAACGTAGTTATTTTGTGCACCAATTGAAACAATTAAAGACAAACCAGTGCTTAATCCTGAAATTAGGGCATTCATTAAAGTAATTCCTTGAATTTAAAGTTATATATTGCATAATGCTATAGCTTTTGCTATAAGTAAAATTAATAAATATTATTGGTTATTAGATTATCTTATATGAGATTTGAGTTAAAAGGTATTGAAGCTTTATATTACATATTTCAAGAACAAAGCTTTGAAGAAGCCGCAAAAAAACTATTTATTACACAATCTGCAGTATCTCAGAGGTTGAAAAGCATACAGAAACTTTATTCAGATTCATTAATCATAAAATCAGATCAATATTGTTTAACTTCTAAAGGAAAAATTTTAATTAGATATTTTAAGCAAATTATTAATTTAGAGCAGGGGTTAGAAGCTGATTTATTTCATAAAAAAAATTACAATCTATTTCTTTTGCAATCAGTAGAGATAGTCTTGAAAGTTGGTTTATGAGGTTTTTGATTAACGACTGTTTATTAAATCAATTCAATATAGAAATTATTGCAGACAATGAAGACTTAACTTTGAATTATTTAAGAGATGGTTTGGTATCTTCAAGTTTTTCATCTAAATTAATGAATGTAAATAATTGTGAGCGAATTTTTTTAGGCAATTTGAAGTACTTTTTGGTAGCGTCTCCACGATTTATGGAAAAATTCAAAATAAAAAATATTAAAGATTTGTCTGACTGTTTTTCAATAAAATTCGATAAAAATGATAGATTAACAGATCTATATTTTGAAAATTATCATAATATAGCAACTCATGAAAATTATCATACTATTCCATCTATCGAGGGTTTTAAACAGGCTGTACTGAGTAGTAATTGTTTTGCGTTGATACCTGAAATACAAATCAAAGAAGAGCTGAAAGATGGAAGTTTAATAAAAATCGAGCCTCAAATAACTATGGATATTCCAATTTATTTTTATTTCTGGAAATATTTGGATTCTGTTGAAAAGCGATATTATGAAAACCTAATTGAAAAGATTAAAAATATTTTATGCTAAAGTGATTAAATGTGACGAATTATGATTTAGATAAAGAATTTACACCTGAAAGAAAATGTTAAAAGCTTTTAAAAAACAGACTCATGTTACAGAATATATTTAAGCTATTTAAGTTAAGCCCCAAAGGGTCACGTGTAAATTACTAAAATTTGGTTTAAAATATGTTTTATGTAAAATAATTTGACCGCTCCTGTATTGAAATAATTGGCTTTATCTGATTAAAATATGAAGAAGTTCGAGGTTATTAAACTTTTGAGTTTTAAGATAACTTTTTTCGTTGAAATTATGATGAGTATAATGCAATTAGATATCATTAAGTTAGACTCGTTGAATCACAGAATATTAGCAAAAGGAAAAAGAAAAATGAAAATTTCACTAGTTGTACCAGTTTACAATGAAGAATCTGCCATTCCTTTATTCTACAAAGCTATTAATGAAACATTAAAGGAATTTAATATTGAAATAGTATTCATTAACGATGGAAGCTCTGATGGTACGGAAGCACTAATTGATAGCCTATCAGAAAAAGATAGTAGAATTAAATCTATAAGCTTAACTAGAAATTTTGGTAAAGAGCCAGCATTAATGGCTGGACTTGAAAACGCCACTGGAGATGCAATCATTCCAATTGATGTTGACCTTCAAGATCCGATTGAGGTCATACCAAAATTAATTGAAAAATGGAAAGAAGGTTATGATGTGGTTTTAGCCAAAAGAATAGACCGTTCATCCGATACTAAATTAAAAAGATTAACGGCTTCTATGTTTTATAGTTTTCACAACAAAATAAGTGATACAAAAATAGAAAATAACGTAGGTGACTTTCGATTACTGTCTAAAAGTGTTTGCGATAATATTGTAGCTATGCCCGAAAGGAACCTATTTATGAAAGGGTTACTTTCATGGGTAACGGATAAACAAGCAATAGTAACATATAAAAGAGAGGAACGAAGTACAGGTGAAACGAAGTTTAACGGTTGGAAATTATGGAATTTAGCCCTTGAAGGAATAACAAGTTTTTCAACGGTTCCCCTTAAATTGTGGACATATATTGGCTTTTCTATTTCATTTGTCTCATTGATTTATGGTTTATTCATGATTTTTGATAAATTAATATATGGTAACCCTGTCCCAGGGTACCCATCTTTATTAGTATCCATTTTATTTTTAGGGGGTATTCAATTAATCGGTATTGGGGTTTTAGGTGAATATTTAGGTAGAGTTTATCTAGAAGTAAAGCAAAGGCCAAGGTACTTAATTAAAGATAAAGATAAAGATATTAAAAAATAATATGATTTAGAAACTATCATCTTACACGTTAGCAGGGTTACTCAATACTGAATTACATTGGGTAATCTTTTCTTTTTAGTAAGAAATGTTGAACAAGTGTAGTCAACTTCAAATGAAATAGCTTTTTGTGTTGGATTAGTTGATGGTATATTTTAAATGCTTGTTTTAATAACAGTAAAAATTTTTTCGTCCGTCAACTTACTAATTTGGTTTTTAATTAGCAATAAGATATATAATTAAATAAATATTATCAATTCTTTTTTAATGAAAGGCATCTCAACAAAGCGTTTTCGAATATTTAAATAATCTAACATTCAGATAAAGTAATATTAACCTACATTTTATCTTTCTCAAATTATTAAGTAAGATTTCAATTTATTCACTTTAATTATATCTAAAACTAATTTTTTATATCTTCACAATAAAAATATGTTAATTGAATATATATACCTACTTTTATATACTGACACATTGCAAAATTAATTTCCTTTTTAGCTAATCTAATAATTGGTTTCTTATTTAAGAAGAGTAGAATCAAGTGAAAATTCCAAAATTCGATATTATAAATTTTACTGATGTATTAAATCGTGAGCACTTTAATAAAAAAGTTTTAATGATTCTTTTAATTGCTTCCTTGGCTTTTTATTATCCAGTTATTTATGCAGGTAGTTTATACGCGGATGATGTTTTTCGTGTTTTTCAAGGTAGTTATGGTTGGAGTGGTTTAGGTCGTTTTTTCGCAAATGATATAGCAAGACTATATAGTGGTATGCATGGAGATATTCTAGATATCTCTCCATTAACCTGGTTTTTATGTATTGGTTTAATTGGTTTTTGTGCCAAATTAATATTTGTAAAATTTAACCCAAGATTTCCTAAATTTGCTTTCACCTTAGCACTTGTTTTTATCATTAATCCATTTTTTATTCAGAATCTTCTTTATCGATATGATAGCCTAGGAATGACTTTGGCATTATTTTTTGTAGTGTTGTCTTTCAGTATAAATGACGATTATAAAAATTATATATCTGCGCTTTTAAAAGTTATATTACTAATAATATCTTTGAATTTTTATCAGCCCATGTCTAATTTATTTTTAGGGTTAGTAGGCATTGAATTTTTATTGATGACTTGGGACAAAGCAAAGTTTAGATCTTTGTTTAAATTTATTCTTCTTAATGTGGCTATTTTTGTTGTAGCTAATATTTTTTACCTATTTGAATTGAAAGTATTTGGAGTGTCGTCAAGAGGTCAGCTTTTGCCTCTTGAGCTTAATTCTATTTTAAAAATTACTAATAACCTTATAGAAGGATTCATTCCATTTGTTACCTTTTGGAGTTATTACAAGAAGTCTCTAATGTTATTACTCCCTTTCTTAATTATCTCGTTAAGTTATATTTTGATACATAAAAATTATCATGTGTTAGTTGGGTTTGTTTTTTCCAGTATTATTGTGATATTTTCTGGAATTGGGGGAATGGCCATTTTAACTCAGCAAATTTATGCTCCTAGAACCCTAAGTTATTTTCCCATATTGATGATGCTCGTTGTTCTTTTTTTATCCTTCGGTAAAAACAAATTAAAATGGGCTATTTTAATTCCAATTTTTTATTGTTTCATCTTCTCTTCCAATGTGGGGAACATACTAAAAACTCAAAGTGAGTTTGAAAAACCAATCTTTGAAAATTTGACAGTAGACCTTTATAGTTTGAAAAACATCAATTTTTATCATTCTATTGGTGGAGTAAAATACTCTCATTACTTAGATAACATTCTAAAAGAAGTTCCATTTAATGGGTATCTAGAAAGATCTGGATGGAATACAGTTGGACGTATTATGGAGTATGATGGAATGAAACAAGTAAAATTTGAATGGTCTGGTCCACTCAAGAAAACACTAGAAAAGTATAATAAAATCAAAAATGACTTAGTATTAAAAATTGATAGAACTCCGTTTTATAAAATTTACACGTACAATAAAGTTGGCTATATCGTTTGGTTATAAATTAGTAATAGTTAAAGGGATTATTCATAAATAAACACCATTATTTGATGCTTAATTTTAGAGAAACCTCTGCAATACTGTTTTGTAATGTTAATGATGAATCAAATTTATATTTATAAAACGTATATATGTAAAATAGAAATTTTTATATAGGAGTTTATTATATTGTAGGAGTCAATAAACAGCTTAGTAATGTGTAGTTCAATAACTAAGCTGTTTTTTTACATAAAAAGAAAATGTTAAACAGTAAAGAATATATGGCTGTAAAAACCAATAGCAATAAAGGTACTTGCGGCGCTAAAGGCACAAAGCATTGGGGTTTTCGCGTTAGGGTAACGTTCAATAAATAATAATAAGCCCAGAAAAGTAGGATATAAACCAAAAGCATAACGAGGCATAGCATTTAAGCTTGAAAATAGAGGTATTATCAAACAGATAAACATAAATAGTGCCTCTGCGTAGTATTTGCGAGTTAGTAAATAGATATTTAAAAGAAATGCAAGTAACGATACTATTGTTAGATAGAGTTTGGCTCCACCGTTTTCAAAGCCATATATAAGCCAATGAATAGGGTTGGTTAACTGGCGTCCCCAAGCGATTTGAATATGAGCAAAAGCAAGTGCATCACCTACATGAAAGTAAAGGTAAGCCATGTATGTAAAAAAACCTAAAGGAATCACCCAAATTGCTGCCATCACTTTAAGACAGGGAGTTTTAAAGCGTAGAAAGTTATTTATTCCATAATGTTGGATAGCAATAATTAGAACTGGAAAAACCAAAAAAACACCAAGATTACGTGTGATTGCAGCTAAAAGTCCTAAAATGGCTACCCAACCCCATTGTTGTCTGTAACTAAAAAGAAACACTCCGGTGACTAAAGCAATAAAGAGAGGTTCAGTATAGCCAGCAGTTGAATATACAGTGTAAGGTGAAAAACACAATAGCCATATTGCAGCATATTGTGAAGATTTGCTAAAGTTAAGCTGTTTTAACGCCATCAAAGTCATGGGTAAGCTGATTAAAAAAGCTATGTTTGATGCAATGATTAAGCCTATACGAGCGTCGTTGATTGGATCAGAAAAAACACTGAATTTTGAAAAAAACCATCCTAAAAAGGGTTGTAATGGCATGAAAGCCCAGCTTGCAGCATTTTTTTGGCTTAACCATTGTGGTGCTAAATCATAGCCATTTTCTATAATTCTATAAAACCATACGCAATCAAATCGGCAAATAGTTTGAAGTAGAGGCTCTTCAGCATATTGACCAGAAGCAAACTCAGATACACCCCATAAGCCTAAGCTGTATATGACAATACGGCTTAAAATAACGGCGATAATAATAGTGAACCACTCATGTTTACTAATTTTGATTGAAGGTAAGTTAAGAGAAATCATTTGAACACCTCAATTTTAGAAAGAATCAACTTAATACATGTGACTCGTTTATAGTACTTAGAATAAATTAGTGACAACGTATAGTCTGGGTTTTTAAGGTTGTTATGCATTTTTGGATGACCTTATTTTAGTGATCTCAAGATGACGTTTGAATTAAAGGTATTGATTTTTTGTGGCTTATTGCATTTAAAGTTGTAAATGAAATTTTCACGTTTTTCAATAACAAAGGCGTTGACGTATTAAATTGTAAGAATTGTAAAGCATGATTGGCTTTGAATGCTACTATAGGAATTTCAGCCTCTACAATGTTAGCTCTTTTTTGTGGAGTGAATACTCCTTTCCATTTATTCATAGAAAAATGAACCGGTGAGGTCAGTGGAGACGCGAGAGTCAGAGTTACCTTGATATTTTTTTTCAGTATGAATGGTAAAGTAAAATATAATCCACCAGAGCTGTTTAACTGTCTATATCCATTATCAGCATTTTTATCCCAACCTTTACGAGATAGGTATGGAGATTTTTTTGTAACATCTAAAAATGATGGGATATTAAGTGAAAGGTTTGGTTTGTTGGGCTGCCAGAAAAGTGTCTGGGTTTTAATATAATATGCTTTGTAAGCAGTACTTACATTTGGGGTGACCGCTTTGTATAAAACCCATAGGTAATAACATGATAAAATTAAAATTAGAGCTATTAATGTAAAACGTAATGTTATTGAAGCACGATTATATTCTATTTCTTTATTTTTGGTATTACTTAAATCTTTGAATTTCATAACATATCCATAAAATTGTTTTGTATTATTGTTATTATGAATGACTAAATTTTAAATTTTTATTTTCAAAGCAATATTCATTTTACAGATAATACATATTTTTTTGTTCATTAATTATCATAGTAAAATATCACGATAATTGAACTACTGCTACCTAACACATGAAGTTGATGATCTCTCCTATTAATATGGTTACATCTAGGATACCAATTCGCTGAAGAGTTAAATATATGAGTATGGATGTAGGGTGTATATGATAAGCTTTATACTTAATATCTCCATAATGATATAGCGACACCCAATTAAATTTAATTGCTTGTTGATTTAGTATATTGGTACGACCGAGTGGATTCGAACCACCGACCCCCACCATGTCAAGGTGGTGCTCTAACCAACTGAGCTACGGTCGTATTCAGAGATAAATTTTATAAATAATAAACTTATTTGCAATATTTTTTTCTGAGTAAATAATGCATATAAATAACTTATTAAATTTACTAAACTTTTAATTATTTAATAAATTGGTACGACCGAGTGGATTCGAACCACCGACCCCCACCATGTCAAGGTGGTGCTCTAACCAACTGAGCTACGGTCGTAAAAAAGAGAATAGATTTTATAAACATTTTTTTTCTTTTTCAAGTATTTTTACTGATTTAATTCTTAATTGATTGAAATACACCCAAATAATTTAATATTATGAATATCTCTGTAGCCATATTATTGAGATTGTAATATTTGAGTAATCTCTTTAAATGTCTTGGGATGAGATATGAAAAATCCTTGAAATAAATTTATGTCTAATTTTTTACAAAGATCCCAACAAAAATTATTTTCTATACCTTCAGCAGTTACGTTGATGTTGTTTTTTTTAAATAGTTTAACTTGCTTTTTCAGCTTATGAATTTTTGAAATTTGTTGAGCATTTTTTGGAATTAAAGATTTATCAATCTTAACATTAGTAAAGTTAAAAAAGTCTAGTACTTTTGAGTTACTATAACCGGAACCAAAGTCATCCAATGATAAATTAAACCCTGCTTGTAATAACCTTTGAAAATTACTAAGGAATCTTTCGTTTCTTTTTAAACATTGAGTTTCTGTTATTTCTAAGGTTATTTGAAAAGGGTCTATATGATATTGATAACAGTTTTCGTATAGAGTTCTAAATAATTCAGGTTCGGCGATGTCTTGTGAAGATATATTAAATGATAAATGAATTTTTTTGTTTAACTCTTTTTGCCATAAGTTAAGTTTGTAGAAGCTATTTTGAATAACAAATTTAGTAAGGATAAAAATTTTATTATTCTTTTCTAAAGTATAAATAAAATGTGAGAGAGATATTTTCTTAGAATATTTTTCGTTTAATCGTAATAAAGCTTCAAGCCTCAAAATTTGCTTGTCTGCATTAATTATGGGTTGATACATTAAATAAAAGGCTCTTTCTTCGAGAATTTGTTGTGTTATTCGAGTAACCATATGCGACTGTGCTTCAATAAATTTGTTCATCATCGCTATCAACTATCACTTCAACAGTACGATGAATTTCATCAACATTACAGCTAATATGTATGCTATTGCAGCAAAAAGTACAGTCAGTATAAAAATCTTGGCTACCGTTTGTTAAGTCCAGCTCAATTTCTAAGGTATTTCCGCAATGAGGACAATTGATATTTTTGGTTATTAATGATTGCATATTAATTCAATCCGTCTTGATACATAAAATTAGTATAGTAAAAAATTTAATAACTCTATTTACTTTGCAATTTAACCTTATAAAAAGTATTATAATTTCTTCTTTTTTTTATAATAAACTAATCATGTACTACTTGGTGTGTAGTACCACTGAATAAAGGAAAATTTATGCCAATAATAACATTGCCAGATGGTTCACAAAGAATTTATGAAAATCCAGTATCTACTTTAGATGTAGCTAAAGATATAGGGCCAGGATTAGCAAAGTCTTGCATTGCAGGATTAGTGAATAATCAATTGAAAGATGCATGTGATTTAATTATGCATGATAGTGAGTTGAAAATTTTAACAACCAAAAATGAAGAGACCTTAGAAATTGTTCGTCATTCATGTGCTCATCTATTAGGACATGCTCTTAAACAGTTATATCCTCAAGCTAAAATGGCAATTGGTCCAACGATCAATAGTGGTTTCTATTACGATATTGATTTAGATGAATCTTTATCTAGTGATGACTTGGCTTCAATAGAAAAAAGGATGATGGAGTTAGCTAAGACAAAATACCCAGTTATTAAAAAAATTGTTTCTTGGGATGAGGCCAGAAATACTTTTTTAGAGAGAAATGAACCTTACAAAGTTGAAATTATCGAGGAAAACATACCTAAAGATGACCAGCCAGGTCTTTATCATCATGAAGAATATGTTGATATGTGTAGAGGCCCGCATGTACCGAATATGTCATTTTGTCAACATTTCAAATTACTGAGTATTGCTGGTGCATATTGGCGTGGTGATAGCCAGAATAAAATGCTTCAACGTATTTATGGAACAGCTTTTCATGACAAAAAATCATTGAGAGTTCATTTGAAAAAAATTGAAGAAGCAGCTAAGAGAGATCATCGCAAACTTGGAAAGCAGCTAGATTTATTTCACCTTCAACCAGAATCTCCGGGTATGGTCTTTTGGCATCATAATGGGTGGAGCATTTTTAGAGAGTTAGAAATTTTTATTCGTGAAAAACTGAATGATTACGATTATGAAGAAGTGAAAACACCTCTAATTATGGATCGTATATTATGGGAAAAATCAGGTCACTGGGATAAATATGCTGAAAATATGTTTGTTACAAGTTCTGAAAATAGAGAATATGCTTTAAAACCAATGAATTGCCCAGGACATGTGCAAATATTTAATCAGGGACTAAAATCTTATAGAGATCTTCCTATTCGAATGGCAGAATTTGGTTCTTGTCATAGAAACGAACCTTCAGGATCTCTTCATGGAATTATGAGAGTGAGGGGATTTACGCAAGATGATGCTCATATTTTTTGTACTCATGATCAAGTGCAAGATGAAGTTAAATCTTGTGTTGAACTTATTTTTGAAACATATAAAACATTTGGTTTTAAAAGAATTGATATCAAGCTTTCTACAAGGCCTGAAAAAAGAATTGGTGATGATGAAATTTGGGATCAATCTGAACAAGACTTAAAAAATGCCTTGGAGTCTATGTCTGTAGATTATGAGGTATTAGAAGGTGAAGGTGCTTTTTATGGACCTAAAATTGAATTTACTCTTTATGATTGTTTGGAAAGACCTTGGCAACTTGGTACTGTGCAATTAGATTTTAACTTGCCCCAAAGGCTTGGTGCAACTTATGTCGGAGAAAATAATCAAAAATTTGTTCCAGTTATGATCCACAGAGCAGTATTAGGTTCATTGGAGCGATTTATTGGTGTTTTAATCGAGGAGTATGCAGGTCATTTTCCAACATGGTTAGCACCTGTTCAAGTTGTTATTATGAATATTACCGATGCTCAATCTGAATATGTGCGAGAAATAGCACAAAAAATGAAAGCAGCTGGGATTAAAGTTAATGTGGATTTGAGAAATGAAAAAATTGGTTTTAAAATTAGAGAACATACTTTAAAAAGAGTTCCGTATATGTTAGTATGTGGCGCTCAAGAGGTAGCTTCTTCGGAAGTTGCAGTTAGAACAACAAAAGGTAAAGATTTAGGTAAATTTAAGATTGATGATTTTATTGATTATATATTATCAGAAATTAAAGATCGTAAATTAAATTTTTCGGAGGAATAAGGGTATTATAGGCGTGAAAAAAACTCAACAGACAGGCAAGCAAGCAGCACATAGACTAAACGATGAAATTACAGGTTTAAAAGAAGTTAGATTAAATGGATTAGAAGGAGACTCTTTAGGAATTGTAAGTCTTAAAGAAGCTCTTACAATAGCGGAAGAAGCTGGTGTTGATCTTGTTGAGATTAGTCCAAATGCTGAGCCTCCAGTCTGTCGAGTGATGGACTATGGTAAATATCTTTTTGAAAAAGCTAAAGCTGCTAAAGAGCAGAAAAAAAAGCAAAAACAGGTTCAGGTTAAAGAAATTAAACTAAGACCTGGAACTGATGTAGGCGATTATCAGGTAAAGCTGCGCAACCTGAGTCGCTTTTTAGAAGAGGGCAATAAAGTCAAAGTAACGATCAGATTTAGAGGTCGTGAAATGGCTCACCAAAACATTGGTGTTGATGTTTTAAATCGTATTAAAGAAGATACAGCTGAAATTGCTTCAGTTGAAGCTTTTCCTAGTAGGATTGAAGGTCGACAAATGATTATGGTATTAGCCCCAAAAAAGAAGTAATGAGAGCAAATTAAGTAAATTGAAATAAATTTCGCCTCATTATATGTTATTAACTTTAATCCAATGCGGAGTTATCATCAATGACTAAGATGAAAACAAATAAAGGCGCTGCAAAGCGTTTTAAAAAAACAGGTAGTGGTTTTAAATTTAAGCACGCTACTAAGAGACATATCTTAACTAAGCGTACTACTAAAAACAAAAGACAATTACGTCCAAATGCGCTACTTCCAAAATGTGAAGTTGCAGCTGTTGCTCGTATGTTGCCATTTGCTTAATAGTGTAAATTTAATTTAGTTAGGAGATAAAAATGCCTCGAATCAAACGCGGTGTACAAGCTCGTGCACGTCATAAAAAAGTTTTAAAACAAGCTAAAGGTTATTATGGAGCACGTTCACGTGTATACAGAGTAGCTTTTCAAGCGGTTACTAAAGCAGGTCAGTATGCTTACAGAGACCGTAGACAAAGAAAACGTCAATTTCGTCAACTTTGGATTGCAAGAATCAATGCTGCTGCGAGACAAAATGAAATGTCTTATAGCCGTTTAATTAATGGTTTAAAGAAAGCATCAATTGAAATCGATCGTAAAATTTTGGCTGATATTGCTGTTTTTGATAAAGCGACATTTACAGCTCTTGTTGAAAAAGCAAAAGCTGCATTATAGGATTATTAATTAATCCCCAAAATACTGATAGAAAGACCCTTGATTAGGGTCTTTTTTTTTGTAAAAAAATCATAAAAAATGTGTTGGAATTAAACGTTTGATTGTTTAATATTAAGCTTTAAATTAAAATGGAAATAGCCTAATGCAATCTCTTGATGAAATAATAGAATATGCTATCCAGTCTATCAACGACGTAAAAGACTTAAGTGAACTTGATAATATTAGAGTTCAGATATTGGGGAAGAAGGGCTCATTAACCAGCCTTTTGCAAAACTTAGGTAAATTACCACCCAGCGAAAGAAAAGAAGCTGGTCAAAAGATCAACAAAGAAAAACAAAAAGTTGTCAAACTTATTAACGAAAAAAAAGAAGAATTAGAAAAAGCTGCCCTAAAACAAAAATTGACTGAAGAAACCATTGATATTTCATTAGCTGGACGAAACTCAAATATTGGTGGTATCCATCCAGTAACTAAATCTATTAGAAGACTTGAAACGATTTTCAAAGAGTTAGGTTTTAATATTGAGACCGGACCTGAAATTGAAAATACATATTATAACTTTGAAGCTTTAAATATGCCGGAAACACATCCAGCTCGTTCAGGCCATGATACTTTTTATTTTAATCCAAATTTGTTATTAAGAACACATACCTCTGGTGTTCAAATTCGAACGATGGAGAATCAAAAACCCCCATTTAAATTTATATGTTCTGGACGCGTTTATCGAAATGATTACGATCAAACGCATACGCCAATGTTTCATCAGATGGAGGGAGTTTTAATTGATAAAAACATAAATTTCTCCCACCTCAAAGGAATTTTATTTGATGTGATAAGTAATTTTTTTGAAGAAGAATTAGAAATCAGATTAAGACCATCTTTTTTCCCTTTCACAGAACCATCAGCTGAAGTTGATATTAGGAAAAAGGGAGGTAAGTGGCTAGAAATATTAGGTTGTGGAATGGTTCATCCTAATGTATTAAAAGCAGTAAATATTGATCCTGAGGAATATTCAGGTTTCGCATTCGGTTTTGGGATAGAGCGTTTTACGATGCTTAGATATGGCGTTAATGACTTACGTTCATTTTTCGAAAATGATTTGCGGTTTTTAGAGCAGTTTAATTAATTAGGAGAAATCATTCATGAAATTTAGTCAAAAATGGGTTCAAGAGTGGTTGACTTTTGAAACTAGTACCAACGAAATGACTCACCAGTTAACAATGGCTGGTTTAGAAGTCGATGAAATTGCCCCAGTTGCTGGAGATTTTAATAAAGTCTTTGTTGGAGAAGTTGTTGAATGTTCACAGCATCCTAATGCCGACAAATTAAGTGTAACTAAGGTAGACATTGGAGCAGATGAAACTTTAGACATTGTATGTGGTGCAAAAAATTGCCGAAAAGGAATCAAAGTTGCTGTTGCAACAGTTGGTGCAACATTACCAGGTAACTTTAAGATAAAAAAAACAAAGTTAAGAGGAGAGCCATCAGAAGGAATGTTATGTGCATTTTCTGAGCTAGGTATTAATAACATAGATTCAGAAGGCATAATTGAATTACCACTGGATGCTACTATTGGTCAGGATTACAGAGAATATCTATCTTTAGATGATAAAACAATTGAAGTTGATCTGACACCAAACCGTTCTGATTGTTTGAGTATTAAAGGAATAGCTAGGGAGTTATCTGTTTTAAACAATAGTAACAAAATGAATGAACCAGCATTTACTTCGGTTAAAGATATTACAGATGAGGCTTTTGATATTGATGTTTTAAGTGTCGAAGATTGTCCTAAAATATTAACTCGTGTCGTAAAAAATCTAGACTTAAGTGTTGAAAGTCCAACTTGGTTAGTTGAAAAATTAAGACGCTCAGGTATCAGAAGTATTGATCCAATAGTTGATATTACTAATTATGTAATGCTTTTACTTGGACAACCAATGCATGCTTACGATTTAAATAAAGTTGATGATAAATTAATCGTTAGAAAAGCTAAAAATGATGAAACTTTAATTACATTAGATGAAAAAGAATTAAAATTGAAAGATAACACTTTGGTGATAGCTGATACAAAAAAAGTTTTGGGTATTGCAGGTGTTTTTGGTGGAAAAGACTCAGGTGTCCAAAAAGAAACAAAGGATATTTTATTGGAAGTCGCATTTTTCAACCCTGATTCAATTAAAGGTATTGCCAGACAATATAATCTTCATACTGATGCTTCTCATAGATTCGAGCGTGGAGTAGATTATAACCTTCAAGAAAAAGCAATGGAATACGCATGTTTCCTAATTAATGAGATATGTGGCGGAACATTTGGTGTTGTTAACACCTATAAAAATTCTGATTACCTTCCTAAAGTAGAGAGTATTTTAGTTAGAAAAGAGAAAATTTGTAAATTACTTGGACAGAACTTTGAAGATACCTTCATTACAAATACCCTAGAGTCCTTGGGTTTTGATGTTGAGTATCAAAACAATGCATGGCTTGTTCAAGTACCAAGTTGGAGGTTTGATATAGCCATTGAAGCAGATCTTATTGAGGAAATTGCTAGAATTTATGGTTATGATAACTTACCTGTAAGTCAGCCTAACGTTACGATGAAGATGAAAACTTATAGGGAATCTGATGTATCTATTGATGACATAAAAAATATTTTGGTGGATAGAGGATATAATGAAGTCATAACCTACAGCTTTGTAGATCCAAAAAAGCAAGAATTAGTTTCAGATTCTAAGGATTTTATGCTTTTACCAAATCCAATTTCTGTTGAAATGTCAGCGATGAGAACAAATCTTTTAACAGGCTTGCTTAATACAGTTAGTTATAATCATAGTAGACAACAACTGAGAACCAAATTTTTTGAAACGGGTTTGGTTTATATTAAAGATCAGAAAGCTGAAAATAATGTTAAACAAAATACTCATATTGGAGCAGTTATATCAGGCAACAAAAATATCGAAAGTTGGGATAATAAGCCAGAATTAGTTGACTTTTACGACTTAAAAGGTGATCTTGAATCTCTACTAAATTGTTATTTAGATAGTAATAATTTGAATTTTGTGCCTGCTGATAGAGACTACCTTCATCCTGGGCAAAGTGCAGATATATATTTGAATGATATCCTAATTGGCTTTATTGGCGTTATCCATCCAAAAGTGGAGAAGGAATTTGATTTGAAATCCAAGACTATATATTTTGAATTGGAATATGAGTATTTGAAGTCAAAACCAGTAATGCAATATAAAGCAATCTCAAAATTCCAAAGTAATAAACGAGATCTATGTATTATTATTCCTGAAAATATTTTAGCTAATGAAATTATTTCTAGTATTTCAACATTAAAGATTTCTGAAATTCAAAATATAAATATTTTCGATGTTTATAAGGGAGAGGGTGTTCCTGCAGGAACGAAAAGTATTGCTTTTAACTTACATATACAGTCTCTGACAGAAACTTTAGATGATACCGCGATTAATCATTATGTTGACACTGTTTTAGAACACCTAAAACATAATTTTAACGCTATCTTAAGATAAATGTTTAATTAGTGAGAAGAACTTTTGGTTCTTCTCGTTTTATGATTTTATATAAAAAAATTGGAGAAATTTTATTAAATGTCATAAACTTGCATTAAATAGTTTTATATTTGTTAATTTGTAATGAGAGAAAAAATATGGCTTTAACTAAGGCAGATTTAGCTGAAATATTGTTAGAAGAAGTAGGGTTGTCTAAACAAGATGCTAAGGATGTTGTTGAATTGTTTTTTGAAGAAATCAGAAAAAAACTTGAATCTGGTGAACAAGTTAAATTATCGGGGTTTGGAAACTTTGATATCAGAGAAAAATCAGAGCGTCCGGGGAGAAATCCCAAGACCGGAGATGATATTCCAATTTCTGCAAGAAGAGTCGTAACTTTTAAAGCAGGTCAAAAACTCAAAAATAGAGTAGAAAAGTTAAAGAAAAAATGAATATTTAATTATTTAGGTTGCATTTTAATCTGATAATACTCTTTTTCTATTCAGATGCTTTAAATGAAACATAATTTTTTATATGATGTCTTCAGTTTATATCAAATAGGATTTAGAGATTTATGTCTATGTTGCAATTAATTTCAGAGGGGAACTTTCTAAAAGCAACTCTAAATGAAGAATTAAGTGTGGAAATTGGGAGTTTTACCCTTAAAAGTGGAGTAAAGATTAACGTATTAGACAGAGGTATTATTGAAATAGTACCAAGAAAAGAGTCAGTTGATGCACTTATTGTTTCTTCTGGTATTCATGGTGATGAAACTGCCCCAATTGAAGTTGTCTCTGAACTTTTGAATAGTATTATTCAAGAAAAAATAATTCCTTCTAAAAATTTACTTCTAATTGTGGCCCATCCTAAAGCTACTAATCAACATGTAAGAGAAATTGATATTAATTTAAACCGTCTCTTTTCAGGAAAAGAACAAGGTCAGTCTATAGAGCATAAAATTGCTGAAAATTTGAAATCCAAAGTAGAATACTTTTTTAAGAAAAAACATATGTTAATAAAATTCATTTGGACTTACATAGTGCAATTAGAAAGTCAAAATACTTTGGCTTCGGGGTAAGCCCATCCTGCACAGGCAATGTTCGCAAACCTGAGTTTTTTGCTTTTTTAGCTCAAACTAAGCTAGGCGCAATAACACTTTCAGATATACCTTCTTCAACATTTAGTTGGTATACGGGAGAGTTTTACGAGTCGCAGTCAATTACATTAGAATTAGGAAAAGTAGCTAGATTTGGCGAAAATGATCATAAGTTACTACAACCAACATTTGACGCCATCTCAGAGTTAATATCTATAGATGGTTACAAAGATATTGAGTTTGATGAATCAGATATAGATATATATAAATCTACTCGTACTTTATTTAAGAAAACAAATGACTTTCATTTTACTTTTGATGCTGGTGTACCAAATTTTACTTTTTTTGAAAAAGGAATTCACCTAGCATCTGATAATGGTCAAGAGTACTATGCTGCTGAAGGAGGTGAGGCTGTTGTATTTCCAAACCCCAACGTCCAAATTGGACATAGGACTTGCATGTTAATGCAACCTACTCAAATTAAAATAGTTAACAACCAAGTTATGAAAAGTTAATTATTAGGCAAACATTAATGGTCATTACAGATTTTTAAAAAAAATATTACAATTGTTTTATCCTTGATGTTAGTGACTATTTCAATTTTTTTTCTGGTACAAAATTTATCTATTTCAGAGATATTAAAAAATAATAATTCAATAGATTTTAAGATTTTTGAAGATTTAAGATTACCTCGATTATTTGCATGTATTTTGATTGGCTCCGCTCTATCATTGTCAGGTGCTATTTTACAGGTAATCTTATCAAACCCATTAGCAGAGCCTGGCATCATGGGCATTTCTGGCGGAGCAAGTGTTGGAGTTGCATTGGTTTATTGTTTTTTATCAATTGAACCTTCTATTCTAAACATTATGTGTTTTGCTATGGTAGGTTCTTTAATTTTTACCATCATTCTAGTTGTGCTATCAGTAAAATTTTATTTTTCAGCCACTAAATTATTATTGGCAGGCTTATCTTTGGGCTTATTTTCAAGTGTTATTGTTACATGGTCTTATTACTTTAGTACAGCACTTAATATGAAACTTTTGATGTATTGGTTAATGGGGAGTTTGTCCGGTATAAGTTGGATACATGTATATGTTTTGACATTAACACTTCCTATCATGATATGGCTTTACTTCAAAAGCAATGTATTAGATTTGATCATGCTTGGTGACTTACATGCAAAACAGCTTGGTATCAATATTGAAAGGTTTAGGATTATTCTAATAGTAGTATTATCTATTGTAATTGGCCTTTGCGTTTCTTGTTCAGGAATAATTAGTTTCCTAGGATTGATTGTCCCTCATTGTATGCGTTTATTATTAGGGTCATCCAATAAACCAATACTCTTAAACTCAGCTATCACTGGTGCAATATTACTTTTAATATCAGATATCTTATCGAGATCTCTGATTTCCTATACAGAAATTCCAGTAGGAATAATAATTACTACATTAAGCGTTCCAATTTTTATTTACCTTCTCATACGATTTAATCATGAATAGCTTAATATTTGTCAATGGGTTAGAAGTCAAAGAACGATTGGAACAAATATCTTTTAGTATTGAAGCGAATGAAATTGTTCACATAATAGGGCCTAATGGAAGTGGAAAAAGCACATTAATTCATTGTTTATCAGGGTTATTTTTAGGTGCAAATAAAATTTTTTTAAATCAAAAGGCATTAAGTAATTATTCATTGAATGAATTATCTTATCTAAGAAGCTACCTTTCTACATCATCTAGACCAGTATTTCCAGTTAAGGTTTTAGAGTTTTTAAAGTTAACAGCATCAGCAATTTCAAATGTAACTGAAAAAGAAAAAGAAAAAGTTGTATTAGAAATTGCTCATAAGCTCGATCTTGAAGATAAGTTGTTGAGAAATATAAACAAATTATCTGATGGTGAGTGGCAAAGAATAAAAATAGCATCGTCAATAATACAGGTATGGCCTGACATTAACCCACATGCAAAATATATACTTTTAGATGAGCCGATGACATACCTTGATGTTAAACAACAAATTGAAACTTATAAGTTACTCGATAATTTGAAAACAAAAGGGGTTACTATAATAATGTCCAATCATGATTTACTCAAAACAAAAAACTTTTCAGATAAAGTTATTTTGATGTCAAAAGGGCAATGTATAAATTTTGAGTTGACAGAAAAGCTTATGCATCCAGTAATTTTAAAAAAAGCATATCATCTAGAATTTGATCATAACTTTAATATAAATAATTAGAGTGTTTCGTGGATAAAAGAAGGCTTAAATAATAAGCCTCTGAGAGTAAGAATATTTTGTTAATCGATAAATTGGACCATACCAGTTTTATTGGAATTTAATCTTTTAACTTTTGGTTTTCCTTTAAGAATAACATTACCGCTTCCAGAAATATCTATATTAACTTTTTTCTTTATCTGAGCATGAATATTTCCGGAATTTTCTATCACTAAATTTCCTTTTTTTGATATCATTCCTTCTGATTGATAATTACCACTATTATTAATTTGAACATTCTGAAAGTCGTTTTTTCCAGAGTTAATATTTATTTGACCACTATTAGAAATAGTAGATTGAATTTTTTCAGAGTTTAAATTATTAATATTGATTTGACCAGAATTTTGACTTCTAAATTTGAATCAATTGAAGTAAGGTCATTGATATTAATGGTTCCACTATTTTTAAGTAATAGATTTGTAACACCGGTATTATATACTTTATCAATGTCAATTAAACCACTATTTTCAACAGCTAATGTTAATTGCTTTGTGCGGAGCGGTGTTAGGATCATAATTTTACCTGAATTTACTGATTTTAAATTTTTTATCTCTTTCATGGTAATGTAATATTTAACTTGTGATGCTTCCGGCCTATTTTTTTCGATAGATAAACTTAGTTCATGGGAACTATTATCAACGTCTAAATAAGGAATTAAGTTCTTTTCTATGATAATTTTTACTGAATCCTTATTACCTTGCCTTAAATATACCGTACCACTTGAATTGATTAACAATGATGAAAATCCAGAAACATCTTTACTAATGGTTACTTCTTTTGAAAAAGTTAAGGTATTTATAGATATAAATATCATTAGAATCATTAAACTTTTATAAAACAATTTGTTTAACATTGTGTTCTCCACAGATTGATTTTTTCATATACATGATTTGATTGGGTGCTAATATTTAAAACCCTTTCTTAAATTTTTTTATATTTTTTATCGACATTAGAATAAATTAGAATTGTATTATGGATACCAAAATATAAACCAAATCTGATTATTAAAGAAAATATACTTAAGTTTTCTCTTGCCTATCCACATACTCACTGTCATTGATAATGAATACACAATACATTTTATTTTAAATATGTTTTTTTCAATATAATAGGTACGAAACGGCAATATAAGTGATAAAAAAATTAAGTAGGGATGAATTAATTGCAAAATTTTGAATGGGCTTTTAATTTTAAAAGAAGAAAAATATTTCCTTTTAATGAAAAAATAATCTGATATTATTATACAAATTTTTTGAGTCAAGGAGCTCGCTATCATTCAGACATCCAACTTAACAATTCAATTTGGAGACAAGCCTTTATTTGAAAATATTTCTGTAAAATTCGGAAATAATAATAGATATGGTTTAATAGGTGCAAATGGTTGTGGCAAATCTACTTTTGTGAAAATCTTAAGTGGGGATTTAGAGCCATCATCAGGAAACGTGTTTATTGACAAAAATACTCGTTTGGCAAAATTAAATCAAGATCAATTTGCCTATGAAAATTACTCCCTTATTGATACCGTTTTAATGGGACATAAACAGTTATGGAAAATTAAAACAGAAAGAGAACGAATATATTCACTTCCAGAAATGTCAGAGGAAGATGGACTCAAAGTTGCTGATTTGGAAATACAATTTGCGGAACTCGATGGTTATTCTGCAGAAGCTAAAGCTGGCGAATTATTACTTCAATTAGATATTGAAGAGGAATTGCACTTTGATCTTATGAGTAAAATCCCACCAGGTTTAAAAGTGAGAGTGTTATTAGCACAAGTCCTCTTTGCCGATCCTGATGTAATGTTATTAGATGAGCCGACAAATAACTTAGATATTAATACTATAAGGTGGCTTGAGGATATATTAATTCAGAAAAATTGCACCATGATTATTATTTCTCACGATAGACACTTCTTGAACAAGGTTTGTACGCATATTGCGGATTTAGATTATCAAGATCTGAAAATTTTTCCAGGTAATTATGATGATTTTATGATCGCAGCTGAACAAATCAAACAAAGAATGATTTCAGATAATGAAAAGAAAAAAGCACAACTTGCTGATTTGCAAACTTTTGTAAGTCGCTTTTCGGCTAATGCTTCTAAAGCAAAACAGGCAACTTCAAGACTTAAGTTGATGGATAAAATCAAATTGGAAGAAATGAGACCGTCTAGCCGACAAAACCCATTCATACGTTTTGAAGTAGATAAAAAATTATTTAGAAATATACTCCACATTAACAAATTAGTTCAAGGTTATGAGAATAATATTTTACTTGATGATGTTAAATTAAGAGTTGAAGTTGGCGAAAAGATTGCAATCATTGGTAAAAATGGAATTGGTAAAACAACTTTTATGGAAACTATTTTTGGTAATAAAGCACCAATAAGTGGGGTTGTTAAATGGTCAGAAAATGCCAATATTGGATATTATGCTCAAGATCATAAACATGAATTTGAAGAAGACTTGAATTTATTAGATTGGATGGATCAATGGAAACCAAAGGATAAAGATGAGCAGTTTGTTCGTTCAATTTTGGGTAGAATGTTATTCACACAAAATGATATTAAAAAATCTGTAAAGGTTTTATCTGGAGGTGAACAAGGAAGAATGTTGATCGGTAAGTTAATAATGCAAAAAGCAAATATATTATTACTAGACGAACCGACAAACCATATGGATATGGAATCTATTGAATCATTAAATTTGGCACTAGAACACTTTGAGGGAACTCTCTTATTTATCTCACATGACCGACAGTTTGTCTCTTCAATAGCAAGTAGAATTATTGAAATAACTGATAAAGGTATTATTGATTTTTCAGGAAATTATGAAGAGTATCTTCAAAAAGAAATATCTAACTAATCTAAAAAAAAAGCCACAAAATCAATTTGTGGCTAAAATAAACAAAACGAAGAAATTGCCTAGTTAATCATTTAGTGATTAACACAGGATCTTATTATACTTTTTTATAAAACTATAAAAGTGATCCAGATCACAAATATTATTGGTAATGATAATTATTTTCATTTATAACTTGAACCTTTTCCAAAAAAAAACCTTTTAGATAATTTGTTAAACATCGATATTAAAGCTGACGTTTACTTAATTAATAACGATTTTATTAATGGTGAACAATATGATAGAAAAATACTTAAAAATAATTTTTTTTAGCTTAATAATGTTTTTCCCAATATTTCCAATATATTCTGAGGTGATAGATTTATGGGATCCTCAAAAATTTATGTCCAAAATGATAAAGTAAAACTTGATAATAATATTTTTATTGCAAAATGGTGGACTAGAGGCGATAAACCACAGTTATCAACATTCGGTCCTTGGGATGTAATTAATATGGTTGTTCCTGAAAATAATACAAATAATGAAAAGGTAATTTATGAAAACTGGGATCCTGATAAAATATATGTGCAGGGTAATCGCGTAAATTATCTAGGCACGATTTACGAATCTCAGTGGTGGAATACCTCTGAAAGACCAGACTTACCAGTACCATATCCAGCTTGGAAAGAAATAGAGGTAACTATTGAGCCTGTTTATAATGTAAGTTCTGAAAATACTATAGAGAGTCAAAATGAAGTTACTGAAAATTTATCAGATGATACTGTTGAACCCGAGTTAATTTCAATAGTTGATGATCCGATAGAAGTTAATAATGACGTAACTGTCATAGAAAATACAAATGCTTCTGATGAGATTTTTGATAGTGCAAATGAAAACGAACCTACTACAGTTGTTAATAATAGTAATCAAGATAATTTATTGATACAAGAAACTCAAACTTTGAGTTCAGAAGAGTTATTAATTATATATAATGATTCTATGAAATTGGCTCAAAATGAGGTTGTTGAGTCAGTCATTCCTTTAAGTCCAATGAATCCAGATAATGTAAAAAGAGTTGAAAGAATATTGAGTTCAGATTCTTGGGATTATCTATTTCCAGTTAGAAATTTAGCCTATACATACAGTAACTTTTTAAAAGCTGTCGCTAAATTTACTCAATTTTGTAAGACACATGATAATAATGTGAACTCTGATTATGTGTGTAGAAAACATTTAACCGTGTTATTTGCGCATATGGTACAAGAAACAGGAATGTCTTCAAGTTACGAGGAAGCCGAGCTGTGGAGACAGGGATTGTTTTATTTAAGAGAAATTGGATGGGATGAAAATTCTAGGAATGGATATAATGATGAGTGCTCAGAAAATGCTTGGCAGAGTCAAGTATGGCCTTGTGGTCGTTTTAGTAATGGGGACTTTAAAAGTTTCTATGGTAGAGGAGCTAAACAACTTTCGTATAATTATAATTACGGCCAATTTTCAAAATTTATGTTTAATGATGTGAGTGTTTTGTTAAATAGTCCTGAATTAGTAGCAGATAGTTGGTTAAATTTATCTAGTGCTATCTTCTTTTATATGAATCCACAACCACCGAAACCTAGCATATACTTGGTTGTAGAGGGTGTATGGAAGCCAAATTCAAGTGATTTATCGCGAAATTTAAAGGTTGGTTTCGGAGTTACAACTCAAATTATAAATGGAGGAGTTGAATGCAATAAAGGAGAGGAGTTAAGTCAATCACTAAGTCGAATAAGCTATTATGAAAGTTTTGCAAATTTTTTTGGTGTTACTATAAATCCTGAAGAAAAGCTAAATTGCGCAGATATGCTTCCATTTAATTCTGAGGGTGCCGCATCTGTAAATATTTTTTGGGATAGAAATTATGAGGATAATAGTGCCGAACAATACTCGTGTAAGCTTGTTTCTTATCAAACAGCATTCACTTCATTAATTGCAAATGACTATAATGAGTGTATTGAATTCCATTTTGGCACGAATATTAATCCAAATAATCCACAACCAACAGACAATAGTGATGAAACCAATATCGTTTTCTCTGAGGATGATAGTAATGAAAATGATATTAGTTCGACTATCGATACGAGTTTCGAAACGGGTGAATTAAATTTTCGATCAAATATTATTTTAGCTTCAAATAATAACATTAACTATATCGGTCGATGGAACCGTAGTGATCTACAAAATCCCACAACAGGGTGGGGAGCAACGGGTATAAAAGCTAAATTCACTGGTACTAGTATAACAGTCTTACTTGATGATGATAATAGATGGGACTATAGAATTAATGGTGGTGAATGGTTATACCTTAACCCAACTGGTAGAGATATATTAGCTAATAATTTAGTTGATGGTTCTCATACTATAGAATTATTTAGAAGAAATGAGGGTGGAACGTTATCTACTTTTAAAGGATTTATTCTGGATGAAAATAGAATTTTAGTTGAACCTGATCCTCGTTCAAATAGAAAAATAATTTTTATTGGTGATTCAATTTCGGCAGGGTATGGTTGTGAATGCAATCTTTGGGGTGGTTGTAATTTAGGGCCAACTAATGATAACTCTAATGCAAACAAGGCGTGGCCAGCCAGAACAGCTAGACTAAGTAATGCAGACTTCCAGGTTATTGCAAGATCAGGAGCAGGCTTATTTATGAATGGTGCTGGTGATTTGAATGATGTATTACCAATTTATTATAACCAAACTGAATTTGCTTGGTATAATCCAGGTATATGGGATTTTGATTTCTGGGAAAACCCAAGTGTTCCTGATCAGAGTGCTGATTTAATTGTTATTATGCTTGGAACAAATGATTTTTCTACATATGGAAAAACAACTGTGCCGACTAAATTTGAATGGAAAAGTACTATGAATAATTTTATTGATAGATTGAAGTTAGATCACCCTAATTCTAAAATTATGTTAATTGGAACTTTATATGGCCGAGCAACACCTGATTTAGCAAAAGCTCTCGATTGGAATAATGAAATTGTTGAAGATAGGGGAGATGATTGGCTATATTCAATAGATCCATCAAGTTGGGTAAGTATTAACCCTGTTGATGGCGACATGATGTCGGATTGGACACATCCAGTTTGTGATAGTTCAAGTACTGGAAGTGGAAAGATATCGTCTGAACTTTATTCTAACTATATATCTCCTATTATGGGGTGGTAATGTAGATTATTAAAAAAGAATTATTCTCTATTACCTTAGTTAATAGAGAATATGTAGGTAATTATCTGACGAACACAATATAATCAAAATTTTTGTGTTCGTTTTTATATTCTACTCAATACAGAACACTCTTTATATATTTAGAGGATAGTAACTTCCCTAAAGTAAAAAACTGGTTTTTTATTTAAATAAATACGCTTTGGATTATAAAAAAACTAAATTAAAACAAAAGGTATCAAATAAATCATTATTTATCTTTAAGTTGGAACTTAATGATATTTTTTGTTGTTAGAATAGCTCTATTATTATTCCAACAACAAAATAAGAGGAAATAAAAAAATGACAACTTTAAAATTAAACAGCCAAGACATCACAGAAGGTCAACTCAAAGATAAACGCTTTTCATTTAACAGTTTTGGAAACGATGGTGACAACATTTCTCCACAATTATCATGGGAAAACGCGCCAGAAGGCACGAAAAGTTTTGCAATCACTTGTTTTGATCCCGATGCGCCAACTGAAAGCGGTTTCTGGCACTGGCAAGTGATCAATATTCCCGCATCAACAACATCAATCGAGCAGGGCGCATCAGGTAAAATTGCCTCTGGTTTAGAGATGCGTAATGATTATGGCTCTATGGGTTACGGTGGCGCTTGTCCTCCAGAAGGTCACGGTATGCATCGTTATCAATTTACTGTCTGGGCTCTGCCAGTAGAAAAGCTTGAAGTACCTGAAGACGCATCATGTGCATTAGTGAGCTACATGCTGAATGCAACAGCGTTAGGTAAATCAACGATTACTTCAACGTATGTACGCTAATTAACACTTATATTATTAACTAAAGGAATAAACTTTGTGTCTATTTATTGCTATTATCAATAAATGGTTACAAGGTTTATAAAAAGAAAACATGTCAGGCATCATAAAGCTTAATTATTACAATGGGAATCGACCTCAGAATCTTCGTAATGTACCTGTGATTTATCCTTCAATATTCTGGATTGAAAAAGTTAATAAACAACTGCCAAAATAAGTTAACCCAATATTTTAATGATGCGCCCAAAGCCAATCACATCATTGCATCGGTATGTGATAATTTTGTACTAAGTAAATCGACATTAATGAGACGATTAAAATATGAGAATACCCAATTTAGGGATGTATTAGCCGAGCTAAGAATGGGGTATGTATTGAGCTTGTTGCAAACTAAGCCATATTCACACATAGAGCTTGCGCATTTATGTGGCTACAAATCAGAAGCACGATTTGCTCAACGATTTCAACATCAATTTGGTTTGAGCCTAAAACAATATAAAAAAAAATTGAATCTTTCTAAGATAAATACTGTTCACTTACCTTACTTATTCTATTAATATTCTGATTGTGTAAATAAAACAAAATAAGTTAAAAAAGAGCAAACAGAGTCTCAAGATTAATTAATTTCCATAAAAAAACCCTCAAAATGAGGGCTTCAAAAAAATGAATATAAATAAACAAGGAAAAATGAAAAAATTCTATACCTATATAGAGTGCACTTTTTCCTTAAAGTTCAATTTTGTTGTCAATTTATTTTTAACTTTGTAATTGAGAGACATATTAAGAATACAACTAAACATTTGTATGAATAAATGTTGTGTTTTATAACGCATTATAACTTATTGTTAATAAATTAATTCCTTTTTAAATAAAAAATATAACAAAATATTAGTTTGCAATATAAACAATAGAAAATTTCATTTAATTGAAATAATTGTATGCCAATATACTTTTTTTAATAAATAATGGATATCATTGTGAATCTTAAATACTTTTTTCTTTTAACTATATGTGCTTTATCATTAAGTTTATTTGCAAAAGATCCTGTATCTAAACAAAAATTTTGTAATGAATATAATGAGACTCCACAATATGATATTTTTTTAATTGTTCCAAATAAATTGCAAAAAACTGCAAAAATTTTTGACGAAAAATCAAGAAAATACACTATGTCAAAAAATAAAGGACACTATATACATGTAACATTGTATTTAGCTCACTTTCAACCTAATAGAATTGAAGATATTCAGGATACTCTGAAAATAATTTCTAAGAGTGTATCTAAGAAAGATATTTCAATTGAAATAAATAAAAGTACGACATCTTTTTCTGGAGCATTTTTAATGTTGAACTTAAAAAATAATGTAACACTACAAGCGCTTTCAGATAAGGTTACTGCGAAATTTTTTGCTATGCGAGATCAAAGAGCTACCATACCATGTTGGGCTAAGGATCGAAAAAATGCCATTAATTTATTCAAAGACTTTGGAACTCCTACAGGGTTTTTATCTTATAAACCCCATATAACCTTATTATCGCCCTCAGATTTTTTAAATGTAAAGATTAGTAATAGATTAAAAGAACAACTTAATGGTGTCATTGAGAAAACTTATTTTAAACTACCTAAAAAATTAAGTGCTGTTGGGATTGGAATAGCTGAGGTAAATAATGATGGTCAAATTTATAAGTCGGATCCAACTTCAAAAATAATTAAGCTATTTTACTTTAAAAATCATACCGTAAAAAAATAAACACTTGAAAAATTGTGGTATATTTTGACAGCTATATATAAATACGATCGGCCTCATAAAATTATTTAATTGATTTGAAGCCGACTTTTTATTTTTTTAATGCAGTTTTAAAACATCAGTTTTCTTTATCATCGAATAATAGTTAATAACATAGTCAGCTTCTTTTGTAAGGATATTATCAATAATGATAGAGCTGCAATTACCTTCTTTAATTGCTTTACAAATAATTAAATCATTATCATGTTCATTAAAATTATTGAAAACAATGACTTTATCTAAATTTATTCCTTCCTCAAATAATTTTTTCTTATTTATTTTTAAGTCATTAGTTATAAATAATATCCAACGTTTCTCGTCGTTATATTTTTTAACTTGTTTTAAAATAGAGTTTATGTTGCTTGATGTATTATCGTAATTAAAAGTAGTGCCGTTATTTATATCATTAACGTAAATCATGCTCAATTCCATTTTTACCTGTATTACTGTATATATATACAGTAATATACAGTAAAACATTTATCAAGTTTTTTTGATCAAAATTTAAAAAAAATATTGAAGACGTGCTAATTTTACTTAAGCAGAGAAATAAAATGATTATGAAATTCATTTATTTTTGTTTGCAAAATATATTTTGGTCATAAAAAGAGTGTGTTAATGGTAGAAAAAGAAAGCTTTAGCCTTAAATTGTTTTTTTGGTACATTGTATTTTTAATTATTAAAAAAGTTTGGTTAACATTTAACGTCGCATATATATATTATTCTCATGGCCAAGTATTGAAATATAAGGGAGATGTTGTCAAATCATTTCACCCATCATATTTATATGAATTAATTATTGAAACAGATCATCACTTAATTAGTTTTGCATCATTACTAATCGCCGTAATTTTTTTATTCCTTTTTATGGCTAGAATAAACAATTCCTCACTCAGAAAAACTGTAATTTACCCTTTGATTTCTATAATAATTTATTACTTATTTCTAATAAGTTTGTATACTTTTTTTCATTATAATAAAGAAACATTTTCATTAAACTGGTTGTTGAATAAAGTCATTATGCATAACGAAAGTATGTTTGATATTATAATTTTTTATTTCCTTTTAATAGCGAACAAAAGAACAAACTTTATGCTCTTAACACATAAAACATTTCAAAAATTAATTAATCAACGAAAACAAGACGAATCTAAAACTAACATAAAAGCAAAAACTAATAATGATATTAGTGTTATTCTTGTTGATAAAGGACATGAAAAAGTAGTTTTAAAAGTTGATGATATTGTTTATTTTAAATCAGACCGTAACTACATTGATATACACTATAACAAAAATGTTTACGTGATTAGAAAAACTTTAAAGGAAATTCAATCGCAACTTCCGATAGTTTTTGTTCAAGTTCATCGCTCATTCATAGTTAATATAAAAAGAGTTAGAGGTATTGTATCTACCTCTAAGAAGCATTATGTAATTAAAATGGAAAATAATGAAGAATTAATTATATCGCCAACCTATCAAAGTACATTTAAAAACATGTGGTTAAACGAAAAATGATTCAATTTATTCCGTTATTTTATTTGATTAGATATATTTTTTAACTTTTTTTCAGCTTTTTGAATTTCAACTTTCATCATTTCTATTTTTAATAAAAGTAATTGTGCGGCTTGTTTAGGTGATAATTCATTTTTTCTTTTTAAATTAATTATATGCTTTTTTTTCATACAGATACCTCCATGTACAGGTTATTTTTTGAATAACCAAAGTTTTCTTCATAAAATAGTATAGTACATGTGTTCTAAAGTACTACATTGTCTATGATAACTATATAATTTATTATGACACTGACTTTGATTTTTCTAATAAAAAATTTTCAGTCTTTATGTTTGGATTTTTCAACCAACAACAAAGAATATATAAATCTTCCAATAAATAAACCACTACAAATACCACAAATAAATATATATGAAACGTCAAACATGTGATTTTTAATGAGAATTGATGGGTGAGCAGCAATCATATATCCAAAATAGAACTTTGTTACGAAAATAAGAAGTATCAAAATAAGAGTAGTCCACGTTCCAGGACTTTCTATTTTTTTTGTTTTCCTGTTATAAGAATAGCCAATTTTTTTTGATTGTAAGATTCCTCCCAATACCCCAACTATGAGAGAAATTATTAAAATTGTTATGTTTGATAAGGATACAGATGTCTGTGTAATTAAACTATGAAAAGTTAAATAAGTGAAGATAACAGGGAGAATTGAAATTTTTAAGAGCGAAACCTCAGATGGCTTTGATGCTTTTATCCCAATATTTATTAAAAAAATGAACAGGATATAAACCCAAAGTGGGGTATTGGATAATATTTGTAATATTTGAGTCATAATGTATAAAAAGAATAAAATAAGTATATATAAATATAATACTAAAAACACAAAAAGTGTTAAAATAAAAAAATGCATTTTAATCAGTCAGTTATATATTTGTGACTATTACATAGACAGGTCATTACATGAAATATTCAATTTTAGGAAATACAACATCTAAAATCAGTAGAATTTGTTTAGGTACAATGACATGGGGTCATCAAAACACAGAATTAGAAGCATTTGAGCAGATGGATTTTGCATTATCAAAAGGAGTAAATTTTTGGGATACTGCTGAGATGTACCCTGTTCCCCCAAACGCTAATAGCTATGGCAAAACAGAAATTATTATTGGTAATTGGTTAGCATCAAGAAAACAGCGTGATGAGGTTTTTTTAGCTACAAAAATTTCCCCAATATCTTGGGCTAGAAATGAAAAGTCTCCATCTATAAATTCTGAAAATATAAAATTAGCTGTGAACAATAGTCTGAAAAGATTAAAAACAGATTATATTGATTTATTTCAGTTGCATTGGGTTACAAATAGGCCTAATTATCATTTTGCCAATTGGTGGGGATATGAGCCTCCAGAAAATAACAAATCTAAAAATCAAATATGCGAAAATATAATTGAGATATTAAATACATGTGATGGTTTGATTAAAGAGGGGAAAATAAAGCATATTGGGCTATCTAATGATTCAGCATGGGGCATTAATCAGTTTTGTCGATTGTCAGAAAAATTTAATTTACCGCGTATTGTCAGTGTTCAAAATGAATATAATCTTCTAAGAAGGAGAGATGAGCATGATGTAATGGAAACATGCTCGCTCGAAGGTATTTCTTACTTGTCTTGGTCACCATTACAGATGGGTGTATTAAGTGGTAAATATTTAGAAGGCATACCATTAAAGGGGACAAGATTCTCAAAAGAATGGGATCCTCATGGACGTTACGCACCTAGAATTAATCCTAAAGTTCAACTAGCAGTCCAGCATTATTTGGAAATCGCAAAAAAATTTAGATTAGATCTTTGTCAGCTATCCATTGCTTTTACTTTAAGAAAAAAATATATGTCCTCATCAATAGTAGGTGCAACTAGTTTAGAACAGTTAAATAATAATATTAACTCTATTGAATTAAATCTTAATAAAGAGATATTAGAACAAATAGAATTGGTTAGGAAGGAGTTTCCAGTTCCATTTTAATTTATTTTTTGATTGAGATCACTTTGAAAAATTTAACCTTAACTTGATAATTATTTTTGAGGATACATATATTATATATCAATGAAATACTAAAGTTATGGAGTGATTAAGATGCAAGAACAAGAAAGACTTTTGATTGAAAATTTAGCACAAAGATTAAAATCAACTCAAGTGGAGCACGTTGACGTAGAAGCAAATGATTTAATCAATAAATTGATTGCTTCTGAAAAAAATGCTTTATATTTATTAACACAGGCAGTTTTATTACAAGAACAAGCATTAACTAGTGCCCAAGAAAAAATAAAAGAGCTTGAGGATAAGATTGAGTCTTTAGAGAAGGAACCCCCAAAGACTAGTTTTTTAGGTGGTTTATTTGGCAACAATGCCGCAAAACAGGAAACTGACTCAAACTCAGGACAATCTAGACAAAGTGCAGCTTCGAAAGATTTTGATCCAAGAGACTATGCTTCTTCTCAAAGACAAGAACCACCTATTCAGAATGGGCAATTTCAACAAGGAGCTGCTGGCTCAAATCGAATGAGTGGCGGAAGCAGTTTTCTAGCTCAAGCAGCATCAACTGCCGCAGGGGTAGCCGGTGGAGCTTTATTGTTTCAGGGTATTTCTCATTTATTTTCGGGTTCATCAAATGGTTTTTTAGCAGGTTCAGGTCAAACTTCTGAAACTGTAAATAACGAGACTATAAATAATGAGACTATAAATAATGCAAGTGTTGATGATCCATCAATTGCCGACCATGTCGCACAAAATGATTCATATTTACAAGATAATCAAATAGATAATGACCTTTCATCTGACTGGGGTGATGACAGCGGTGGCTTTGGTTTTGATGATTTTGGTGGAGACGACTGGTAAAGCTTTCAAAAAATATGAAATAAAGACTTACAATTTAATCAAGTAAGTCTTTTTAATTGAAGTTTGGCTGGATTTAATATTTTTTAGTAATCAAGTTTGCTTTAAATACTATGAAATATTTCTATCAAATTAGAATGAGAAATTTGTGGACCAGCATGATCATATTTAGCTCTTGATTCTTGCCTATTAAGTGTAAGGTTCTCAAAGTCAAAAACTTTTTCATCAGCAAGTTGAGAAGAACTAATATTTCTAATACTGTTAAATATATTTTCAATTCGACCTGGATGATCTTTTTCCCAAGTCAAAAGCATTGACTTGATCACTTTGCGTTGAAGGTTTTCCTGAGAACCACATAAATTACAAGGGATGATCGGAAACTGACAAATTTTTGCATATTTTGCAATATCGCTTTCTCTACAAAAGGTTAATGGACGTATAACAATATTTCTCTTGTCGTCACTCAACAATTTTGGGGGCATTGCTTTTAATTTTGCATTATTGAACATATTTAAAAATAGGGTTTCAACAACGTCATCCATATGGTGACCTAAAGCGATTTTAGTTGCATTAATTTCCTCTGCAAAGCTATACAGTGAACCTCTTCTTAATCTAGAACATAATGAACAAGTTGTCTTACCTTCGGGTAATTTTTCTTTTACAATAGAGTATGTATCTTTGTCGATAATGTAATAATCTATATTATGTTTTTCAAAATATTCTGGTAATACATGCTCTGGAAAACCGGGCTGTTTTTGATCCAAATTAACCGCGACAACTTCGAATTTGATTGGAGCAACTTTTTTAAAGTGTAAAAGAGTATCTAGCATCACGAAACTATCTTTACCGCCTGAAATAGCTGCAATAATTTTGTCACCATCTTCGATCATATTATATTGTTTTATGGCTTTTCCTGTTAATCCCCTAATTTTCTTTTGTAATTTAAGTTGATTATTTGAAAGTTTTTGTAACATACTTACCTTAGCCTCAGTTTTCAGTTTTTGTTTACATGTTTTGCAATGAAAAGACTGTGAATTATACTATGTGGTTAATATAAAGCAAAGTGATTGTTAAACGATATAAAATTTGTTTGAAACATTTGGAGAGAGAGAAGGTTTGATATAGAAAACCTAAAAAATCTAGGTTTTCAAAATTGAAGATTATTTGAAATTATCAAGAGTTATATAAGTTTTCTGGATCTAGGGGACTTACATAACCATCGGGTTTTATAGCTAAAACATCTGACTTGACTTTATCAATTATACTTTCAGCTGTATTTCCAATAAATACGGCTGATAACCCTGTTCTACCAGTAGTTCCAAGAACAACAACTTCTGCGTTATGATCATCACAAAACTGGGGGATAATATCACTAGGTATGCCTTCTAAAACAAAAGTTTTTTCCTCTGGAAGGCCAAAGTTTTGTCTCAAAGCTTTCATACCTAGTATATGATGATTTCTCATTGTTTTAGAATAAGTATTTGGGTCAAACTCAGGAATTTCTACCGTTATGTTGACCGGTGTTGGTGGGTATGAATTTAGCAAATTTACTTCACCATCTAATATTTTGGAAATTTTTATGGTTTCGGCAACTATTTTTGAATTTAGTTTGATGTGGTCTTTATTTTCACTACCAACATGAACAGAAGAAACGATTTTTTGGCCTGGTTGCCATTCTAAATTTTTCACTAATAATAGAGGGGAAGGACATTTTCTAAGAAGATGCCAGTCTGTAGGAGTGAAAATTAAAGAGCCTAACTTATCATGATGATGAGTTGCTTTGATAACAAGATCATTTTTGTTATCGATAACATGGTTGATGATTGCTTCAAAAGGACGATTATGCCAAAGAACAGAAATACTAACATCAAAATTGTGCTCATTTTGTTCTTTAATAGCCTCGAATATCCAGTTTTTTTGTTGTTTTAAAACTGCATCACGCATATTGTGACGTTCTTCTTTTGAAATCATCGATGTCATCTCGAAGGAGAAATCATAAATGACCATTAATACTTCAATTTTCACATCTTTTTCTTTTAAGGCAAAATTAAAAGCTTTTTTAATGAAATTTGCTCTTTTTTTTCGGGGTCAATAACTACTAGAATATTTTTATATTTGTCCATAATATTATTTTTCATTAGTTAGTATTAAAATTAAGATATCAAATATTTTACTTAAGATGTATACCTTTATATTAAATCTTATTTTTAATTTTAGATACTTAATACAGATCTTAGATTTAATATAATTGAGAATAGACCATAAATTACAAGAGATAAACCGCCTATATATTTAATGTATTTTTTAAAAATTAGCCCTTTTGATTGAAGCGATGCTTTACCAACAAAAAACATCATAGGCAAGGTCCCCAATCCAAAACATAGCATTATAAGACTTCCTTGGAGTATATCACCCGTTAATGCGGCATAGCTTAATGAAGAATAGACTAATCCACAAGGAATCCAACCCCAAATAAATCCAGTGAAAATCCTTGAAGTCAGTGAGTTAGATGAAAACGGCTTGGTTAATTTTGAAAATGATTTAGTCCAAATAAAAAAACCAAAATGTTCCAAAGATTTTATAATTGAACTTATACCCAAAAGATATAAGCCAATAAAACAGACTAAAAGATTAGCAAGTATTTTCAAAGTGATGAGGTACTTTGATAAACTTATTAATGAAAAAAGCAAAGAGGATAAATAAGTAACTAAAATACCAGCAATAACATAACTTGATATTCTTCCAAGGTTATACATTATAATATGAATATTGGAGTTTTTTTTGTTCATACATACTAAACAAGAAATACCTGCACACATAGATAGACAATGAGTAGAGCCTATTACACCGATGAAAAAAGATGATAAAAATATATCAATCATTTTTTTTATTTTTAGTATGTAAATTTGGACTGCCTTCATTAAAAATATTGAAAGTCTCTTTTTCTAAATCTTCATATTGCTTTTGTTTGATAGCCCAATGAAAAAAATAAATAGCAATAATGGTAAAAAAAATAGCGATAGGAATTAAAATAATTAAGATTTTTAAAGTCATAAAAAACTCCTTTTCTTAGTTAGTCTTAATGAGTTAAGTATTACCACAATAGAGCTTAATGACATACCAGCTGCTGCAATCAAAGGTGATAAAAAACCAAAGAATGCCAAAGGTATCATTACGATATTATAAAAAAAAGAAATGATGATATTTTGTTTAATGATTAAATTTGCAATAGTTGTATATTGAAAAAGCTTTTTAATTAATGAGATATTATCTTTGGCTAAGATGATATCAGCAGACTGCTTTGTAATATTGGCTGATTGATTCATGGCAACAGATAAATATGATTCAGCAAGAAAGTTTGCATCGTTTGCTCCATCACCAACAGACATCATTATTTCATTTTTGTTTTTTTTAATAACTTCATGCTTTTGATGTGCTGTCATATCCGCACATATGTTGTTAATCGGGAGCTCTTTAAGTAGAGTTTGCGTATTTTTTTGTGTATCGCCTGTTAAAATAATTACCTTTTTCTTTAATTTTGCAAAAAAACTTAAAACAGAAGCTGTATCGTTTCTTAACTTATCTTGAAGTAGAAAAGCGGCAATAATTTTATTATTTTTACTCAGAAAAACATTATAATTTAAATCATTTTTCTTGGAGGTACTTTGTTCCACAAAGTCAATCTTTCCAATTTTATAAGTATCGCTGTTAAATCTACCCACAACTCCTTTTGATGCAAAAACTTTTACACTTGATACATTAACTTTTTCATCCACATACTTTAAAAAAGGCTTTCCTATTGGGTGAGTGGAGTTTTTTTCCAATGAAGCACAAATAGCTAATATCTTATTTTTATCAAATTGATGAAATCCTTTATACAATTTAACTTTTATTAATGAAAAATCACCTTTAGATAAGGTACCTGTTTTATCAAAATAAATAGTTTTAATCTTTGGGATTATTTCAATAATACTTCCTTTTTTAATAAAAAACCCTTCTCGATTTAATCGAAACAACAAGCTTGCTACAGCCGCAGGAATTGATAATGTTAAAGCACAAGGACAACTTGCAACTAGAACGGTTATTGAAAAGTAGAGTGCTTGATTTGTATTAGCACCGGCCCAGAATAAATAACATAGAAATGAGAGGGTAAATATAAAAAGCAAAAAGTATTGAGATGTTTTTTCCGCCCATAACAATATATGCGGCTTGTGCATTAATGCCTTTTCATTAATTGAGCTAATTTGATTGATATAAAACTCAGAGGGTATTTTACCTACGGTAACTATAATTTCAGAATCGATATTTTTAGTACCTGCAAAAACAGAGTCTTTTTTTGTTTTTTTTTGAGGTTTAAACTCTCCTGTTAAAATACTTTCATTTACAGAGGAAACCCCCGATGAAACTTGACCATCAGCCCCAATAATATGACCCGCAGGGACAATTATTTCATCTCCGACTTTTAGCTCGTCGGTTAAAATTATTTCATTATTTGTGTTTTTAACCGTCAAAGGCAGATCTGAACTGTATTGTGTTTTAAAAAATGTTTTATGAAGAGTGGTTTTTTGAAAATATTTACAGGACAATATGATTGTTACAAACATACAGATCGACTCATAATAAACTTCATGAGTCATTGTAATGGTGTAATAAAAGCTAGAAAAGAATAAAGCAATAATGGCTACGGAAATAGTACAATCCATATTAATCATTTTTAGTTTAAAACCTTTGTATGTGTTTTTATAAAACTCAGAAGCACAATAGGTAATTACGGGTAAACAGAAAATAAAACATAACCATCTAAAAATTTGAATATAGGTTGACTCTATAAAATTAAAAAATTCATAATATAGTATTATGGTAAACATCATAACTTGCATTGAACAGATTGAAGATATTCCAATTTTTTTTATTAGTTTTTTTTGTTCTTGAATAAAATTTTCTTCTTCATTTGTTTTGTTGTAGGGTACACCTTTAAAGCCCAGTTGATGAATCTTAAATAAAATATCAGAAAGTTTTAATTCTGTTGGGTTCCAATGAATATGTGCTCGTGAGGATTGACTGTTTACTTTAACTGATATAATGCCATTTGCTCTTTCTAAGCTTTGCTCGATCACCCATGAGCAAGCAGCACAAGAAATATTTGATATTACAAGGGTAATTTCATTGGTGTTTACTTTAGTTGAGGAGGTATATTTTTTTTGAACGTTTTCATGATCAAATACTTTTAAATTTTCTGGAATTATTTGAGTTTGATTTTTGTCCTTTCTGAACTGATAAAATGATAATAGATTGTTTTCTTTTAAAATATTTGCAATTGAAAGACACCCAATGCAACAAAAAACTTCCTGTTTATTATTTATTTCTAAAAATAATTCTTTATTTTTTATGGTTTCTCCACAATGGAAACATTCTTGCTTACACATTGATATTAGCCTTTTGAATCACTATCCAGTCACCATCTAATGGTTCTACTGAAATATTAAAAATGGAAGGCTCTTTTAATTGAGTATCTATATTGTAATAACCATTATTATCTTTACTTTTCACAATAAAGGTGCGATCAAGATCCTTCATTGTTTTATGATATACTTTGATTTTTAACAGCGGGTATTTGCTAAGAAGTCCTTTTTGTAAATGAACGACCAGTTGTGTTTTTTGAAAAGTAACATCAATTTTTATTTTCATTTTTTTTGCGATAAGAATCTTGTCCTCATTTAAGTTCTTATATTTTTGAGATTTTATGTGATTTTCAGAATTAAAAATAACATGCTCTTTATGAACTTGGCTCAAATAAATAGCTATGATCCCAATAATTAAGGATAAAATAGGTATACCCAGAATTAAAAATAATACTCCATTAAGACTTCTCTTTTTTATCATTAAGTTTATTTTCCTTTTGGACAATATCAAGGTATTGAAAATGTTTAATATAGGCAATAATTAGTAAGATTTTATTTTCAGATAATATATCCCCCCATGCGGGCATAACCCCCTTTCTACCAAGAGCTATGGAATGGTAAACATCATCCCGACTTCCGCCATATAACCAGTTTTGATCAGTTAAATTAGGTGCGCCTAAAGTTATGTTGCCCTGGCCAGAAATGCCGTGACAGCCAGCACAGGCTGTAAATAATTTTTTTCCAGATTCAGCTGATTGCAGGTTTACCGTTCGACCTGATAAACTTAATACATAGGAGACTAAGTCTTTAATCTGAGTGTTCGTGAAAGTATTTTGCCATGGAGGCATTCTATTAACTTTTCCATTTTTTATGATATTAGTAATTTGCTCTAATGAATCACCATGAATCCAGTCGCTATCAGTTAAATTTGGAAAAGATTTTTGTCCTTGCGCATTTACTCCATGACATTGAGAGCAGTTTTGCTCAAATAAATTTTGTCCGATTTGTATTGCGTCTAAATTTTGCACTAGTTCAGTTATATTTTTCTTTTTTCCATTATCGTCATAAAGAATCTTTTTTAAAACTTTATCATATTTTTGTTCCGCCAATTTCATTTCCGCAATATATCCATCCCAAACATTCGTTTTGTCGGCATGTTTGAGGCTTTCAATTATGTCATGTTTGGATGAAATGTTTTTTTCAGAGCTTTGCCAGTTTAAAATTCCCTTGAAATTGGAAAAGCTAGGGTAGAGCAACATATAAATAACAGCAAAAATTATTGTCATCCAAAACATTTTTACCCACCAACTAGGAAGTGGGTTATTTATTTCTTTGATTCCATCGTACTCATGGTCCATCTCTTGTCCTTCAGGAACATCACAGATATTTTTATTTATATAAATTATTAAGACAGCGATGAATAGGAGAGTGATGACAGTGAAAAAAATTACCCACAAGTCCCAAAAAACATTCATTTTTCTTCCTTACCACTTTGATCGGAGTCGAGTATACTTTTTGCTATTTGTTCAAAGTTAGATTTGTTTTTTCGACTGAATGCCCAAAAAATGATGCCAATAATTGTAATAAAGATTACGATTGTCCAAATAATGTGAATATTTAATATGTTCATATTTATGATTACCTCATAGCATGCCCAAGTGATTGGAGATAAGCGATAAGCGCATCCATTTCAGTTTTTCCATTAACAAGATTACTAGACTCTTCAATATCTTCTTCGGAATAAGGAACACCAAAATGATCTCTAAAAATTTGCATCTTTTTTTTTGTTAAAGAACTATCAATTAAGTTTTTTTCAAGCCAGGGATAAGCTGGCATGTTTGATTCTGGAACAACATCTCTGGGATTAATTAGATGCAATCGATGCCATTCATCGGAATATCTTTTTCCAACTCTTGCTAAATCAGGCCCTGTTCTTTTTGAGCCCCATAAAAAAGGATGTTCCCAAATACTTTCTCCTGCTACGGAGTAATGGCCATATCGTTCAGTTTCGGAGCGAAATGGCCTTATCATTTGACTGTGACAAACATGACAGCCATTTGCAATATACACATCTCTTCCTTCCAACTCTAACGCGGTATAGGGTCTTAAATTTTCAAGTTTGTTTGTTTCTTTTTCTTTGAAAATAAGTGGTACGACTTCGACAAAGGAACCAAAACTAATTGCGATAACCGTTAATATTGCTAGTAAACCAATGTTTTTTTCTATTATGAGATGCTTATTTTTCATTAATTAAACCTTGTTCTAATATTTTTTTATTTTTATAGAAAAAACTAAACTTAAAGGTTAATTTTAGATCTAACGTTTTATATACGTTATAAACCATTAAAATCATTCCAGATAAGAAAACAACTCCTCCAACAAATCGAGAAAAGTAAAAGGGCTGAGAAGCAACAATTGACTCGATAAAGCTATATTTTAGAGTTCCATCATTATTCAAAGCTTTCCACATCAATCCTTGCATGATACCTGAGCACCACATGGATATGATATATATAAAGGTGCCCAAAGTAGCTAACCAGAAATGGGTATTTATTAGAGCGACTGAATACATTTTTTCTTTGTTGAATAATTTGGGTATTAGGTAATACAAAGATCCAATTGTAATCATTGCAACCCATCCAAGTGCACCAGAATGAACATGGCCTATTGTCCAATCAGTGTAATGTGATAACGCATTTACACTTTTAATTGCCATCATAGGGCCTTCAAAAGTTGACATACCATAGAAAGATAACGATATCACTAAAAACTTGAGGATTGGATCAGTCTTTAATTTATCCCATGCACCTGATAACGTCATGATTCCATTTATCATTCCTCCCCAAGATGGAACAAATAATATGATAGACATTACCATTCCTAAGGATTGAATCCAATCAGGCAGAGCTGTGTAATGTAAATGATGTGGACCAGCCCAAATATATAAAGAAATGAGCGCCCAAAAATGGACAATTGATAGTCTGTATGAATAAATCGGGCGGTTAGCTTGTTTTGGAACAAAGTAATACATCATTCCAAGAAAACCAGCTGTAAGTAAAAATCCTACAGCATTGTGACCGTACCACCATTGAACCATTGCATCTACTGTACCACTGTAAATTGAATAAGATTTTAAAAAGTGGACTGGAACTGTCAGATTATTAACGATATGAAGTATTCCAATTGTTATAATGAAAGCACCAAAAAACCAATTGGCTACGTAGATATGATGTGTTTTTCTTTTTGTAATAGTCCCAAAAAACACAACACCATATGCAAGCCAAATCAAACCTAAAAGTATGTCAATAGGCCATTCAGTTTCAGCATACTCTTTGCTACTGGTATATCCTAGAGGAAGGGAAATAACCATGGATAAAATAACTAACTGCCACCCCCAAAACATGAGCTTTGTTAATCTGGGAGCATATAAGGAGGTGTTACAAGTTTTTTGGACAATATATAAAGATGATGTTATTAATGCGCTAGCACCAAAACCAAAAATAACTAAGTTTGTATGTAAGGGTCTTATCCTACTGTATGTGAGCCATGGCGTATCAAAATTCAGAGTAGGCCATACTAACTGTGCTGCAATTAAAACACCAATACTCATGCCCATTAGACCCCAAAATATTGTCATCAAAGCAAAATATTTAATTATGTCTGTATTCAATTGATTAGATTTCATCATAATCTCTTCATTAACGACATTAAATTGATTATAATCTTGAATCCTTCATTCTGAATGAATAAAGGTACATGCTGAGTAATTTTTTAGAGTGAATTAACATACTTATTAGGATTTATCTTTTTATTGACAATATCGCGATAGAAATGGATGAAAAAATTGGGAATATAAATATGACACAAAATATGATTTCTTTTTATTTGATGAAAAATGAAATTAAAAATTATGAATGGGGTAGTGTAACATCTATACAAGAACTATTTGAAATTGATAATTGCGAGGCAAAACCCCAAGCTGAAATTTGGATGGGTAGTCATGAGAATGGAAGTTCTTTTATTATAACTAATAATAAAGAGCAGTCTTTACGTGAATTTATCAAAACAAACCCAAAAGAAATTTTAGGCGAAAGGACATCAAAAAGTTTTAATAAACAACTACCGTATTTGTTTAAGGTGCTCGCTGCACAAAAAGCCCTTTCTATTCAAGTGCATCCCTCTAAAGAATCTGCCGAACAAGGCTACCATAAAGAGGAATTAAAAGGCATAAAATTGGATGATTATTATAGAAATTATAAAGATCCCAATCATAAACCAGAATTAGTTTATGCTTTAACAGATTTTGAAGCTTTAAACGGATTTATATCATATTTGGATGTGTTTAATAATTTTCAAGCACTTCAATTTGAAGAGTTTGAGCAGTATCTTTCAGACTTTTCTAAGAAATTGAATGAAAATGGTTTAAAAGTATTTATTTCAAACCTACTAAATTTAGAAGACTCTTTGAAACGAAGTGTCTGCGAAAAATTAGTTGTGTTAGCTAAAAGTCCATCTAAAAGTAACGATCAAAAGTATAAATTAATAAGGTTATTTTCTGAAAGTTTTAGTGATGATATCGGCCTGTTTGCACCGTTATTTTTGAATATTGTTAAACTTAAACCGGGCGAGGCAATGTTTCTCGAAGCTGGAAGACCACATGCTTATTTATACGGAACAGCACTAGAAATAATGGCAAACTCTGATAATGTGTTAAGAGCTGGGCTTACGCCTAAAAATATAGATGTTGGAGAGCTTGTTGATAACACAACATTTGTACCAACACTTTTAGATAATTTAAGAGTTAAACCAAATCAAAATGCATGCGAAGAAAAGTTTGAAGTACCTGTTAATGATTTTAAATTCTCAATATTCACCAAGCCCAAATCAAAATTAATTTCTACGAATAGTGCTGAGATTATTTTCGCAGTCGATAAAGCTTGTACTTTAATCGATGAAAAGGGCTGTTCAATAAGTTTTGATAAAGGTGAGTCGGTTTTTATTCCTGCTTTTGTAAAACAGTACAATATCGTTTCAGATGGTATTGTTGCTAGGGCTTTTAATTAATGCACTCATATACAGATTTGATTAATATTTTTAATCATTTGTTTAAAAAATCTTTTAATACTATATTAGTAGCAGGAGAAAATGAACCTATTTACCTGCCGACGACTAAAGATTGTCAATTTAATCAAATCGTATTTGCAAACTTTTTTTTTCATCAGCATTGCACGAAATAAGTCATTGGTGTATTGCGGGCAATGAAAGAAGAAAGTTAGTTGATTATGGTTACTGGTATGTTGAAGAGAGTCGCTCTCAGTCAGAGCAGCATCAATTTGAAAAAGTTGAAGTAAATCCTCAAGCGCTTGAGTGGATTTTCTCAGAATGTGCGGGATATAAATTTAAAGTCAGTTGTGATAATTTTAATCCTGATGTTATAATTGATAGAGTAAGCTTTAAGAAAAATATACTGCATCAAGTTAAAGAATATTTAGATAATGGAATAAACTCAAGAGCTTTTATGTTTGCCAATGAGCTTTGTAAGTTTTATGGCAAACAATTTCCCGTATGGGCAGATTTTAATAAGATTTAAAGAATGAACTTAAAAAAGAAATACAAAACTTAAAAAACAGAAAAGATAAAATAAAACATAAGCTTGAAACAGCATTCAGCCGTAATGATAAAGATTTAATTGAACGTTTTCAATCTGAGATAAATGATATTGAAAAAAAACTTACAAATCTATTGTATGAATTAGATAAAGATCTTGTTAAAAAAATTAGTCAGTTAGAAAAATTATCATTTAGCAGGGTGCTAACCAAAGAAGAACAAGCAGATATTGGTAAGTTGAAAAAGTCAGTTAAGGGACTGGTAGTTGTTCATCCTTTGACATCTATTGGAAAAAAAATTGGGGTACAAGAGGTTACTGGTTTCGCAAAAAAAAGATTTTAATATTGTTAGGATTATTTGATAATGCACGATCAATTAATTAATGCATACAAAGAAGGTAATTTAATTTTATTCATTGGTGCAGGTATATCTAGGAACATGGATGTCCCAGACTGGAATAGTTTAATAGATAAGATTGCCTTAGAGATGGGTTTTGATCCAGATGAATTTAAATCATATGGTACTCATTGGGACTTAGCCGAATACTATCGTATTAAAACCGGAAGTATTGGTCCCTTAAGGAGCTGGATGGATAGAGAATGGCACTCCAATGCAAAAGAGATATCATCAAGTAAAATTCACGAACTTATTGTTAACTCTGCATTTAACATTATTTATACTACTAATTATGATCGTTGGTTGGAGATTGCCTTTCAATATTACAATAAACCATACACAAAAATCTGTTCTGTTGCTGACTTAACTCAATTAAAAGAAAATGTTACGCAAATTATTAAATTTCATGGTGACTTTGATGATGACGATTCAATTGTTTTAGATGCCACTAGTTATTATGAAAGATTAGAATTTGAAACACCACTAGATATTAAACTTCGATCAGATTTGTTAGGTAAGTCGGTATTGTTTATAGGGTATGGGTTGAGTGATATAAACTTAAGAATTTTATTTTATAAGCTTACAAAATTATGGAAAAAAAATAATTATGCAACGACACAACCCAAATCTTATATATTCATGCATAAGCCTAATCCTGTGCAAAAATTAGTATTTGAACAATGGGGAATTAGTGTTATTACTCCTGAAGAGGAAAGTGACTCACCTAAAGAAGCTACTGAAAAATTCTTAACCAAATTAAATAAAAAATTATCTTAGGAATATTTTTTTCTAGATAAAAATTTTTTGATTATTTGTTCATTTTAGATGAGGGATAAAGTGGAATACGAGTATAATAAAAACAATAATAATTTTAATAAAAAACATATTTTAGATGTTGAATGGCTGTATTTTTTTGAAAATAAAGAAATTATTTTATTTGAAATAAAACGACTGGATATTGAACCAAAAGCAAGCAAATCTGATAAGTATTTTTGGTTGATTTTTTATAAAGAAATTAGTGATATTATTAGATTAAGTTTTGTTTCTGCAAGTACAACACCAATTGATCAAAAACGTGATTTTGCTGAAGGCGAACTTGTTTTCGATGAATCAAAAGCTATATTTAAAACTCCCCAAAAAACACACAGTTTAAAAAGAAGTTCTCCAAAAATCTCGGAAGATTTAGCATTAAATATAAGAAACAATATATTTAATCAAAATTAAGCTTTTAGGTTAGTTGAATTGCATAAAATATCATTCAATAACCTCATCTAGTTTAAAAAATATTTATTGATTTTACAGTTTTAAATCTTTCTTTAATCTCACACTTTCAGAATGAAAGTGCTCTAATATATTGATTTCATAAACTTTATTTCTGACATTTAATTTTTTACAATTCAAATTATTCTTTTTCTGTTGGCAACTATTCAAACCTCGGCAGTTATTTCAACAAATGTACTTCTTGGTTTTATAGGGCTGATAGCACCTCATATTATTATATTAAACCTATAGTTCAATTTATGCTTGTGTTTTTTAGGAGTAATTTTGGGAGTGTTTTCAGAATGTTTATCAAGGTAATTATTTTACCCAGCAGAAATTCCTGCAGGTTTAATTACTCCAATTATTGGAACCCTATATTTTATTTGGGCTATTGTTAAACAGAGAGTTGAATGAATTCAAGAAAAATAATACTAAATATATTGGTAAAGTTGGCACACTAAGAATAATTTGGTATAAAACAATTGTATTAGATAAAGTACTTTTTAATATATTATATTTTTTGATAAAAGATTAATTGATTTCTAAGGAAAGGTTAAATTATGGTATTTAATAAATCTAAACTGTTGAATGAATTAGGTTTAATTCTCGCAATTATTGTTTACATCATCCTAAATTTTGGTTTTCAAAACTTTACTCCCTCAAATTTAAATAACTTTGCAGTACTTTTATCTACTTTTTTTATTTTTATTATAATGTTGTATTGTGCATTTAATATCGTTCGACATGCAGACTGGCTAGCAGAAAAGTTTGGTGAACCATACGGTACTCTAATTCTTACACTGTCAGTGATTTCGATAGAAGTTGCACTAATTATTACTATGATGTTCATAGGTAAAGGAGATCCCACTCTTGCCAGAGATACTATGTTTGCCGTGATTATGATTGCGATTAATGGATTTGCTGGTTTAAGCTTGCTTACTGGAGGTCTAAAACATAAACAGCAATTATTCAATATAGAAGGTGCAAGTGCATATCTTGCTGTTTTAATTCCTTTAATTACTATTTGTTTAATATTACCAAATTACACAAAATCAACATCGGAAGGTACTTTTTCATCGGCTCAATCTTTTTTGGTCATTGGTGTAAGCATTGTCCTTTATGTTACATTCTTAATTAAACAAACAATAACACATAAGGATTATTTTAAATTTTCAATTGAAATTGAAGAAGAAAAGCCGCATGATGATGAACCGGCTATTAAAACATTTTATCATATTATTGCTTTAGTAATTGGTTTAATAGTGATGATCCTTTTATCAAAAAACTTATCATTATTTTTGGATTTCAGTATAGAGAGAGTAGGCTTGCCGAGTAAATTAGGTGGTTTTTTGGTTGCATTACTTGTTTTAGCTCCAGAAGGTGTTTGTGCTATTCAGTCTGCTTACAGAGATCAGTTACAGCGCTCAATAAACTTGTGTATGGGATCAGCTGTAGCAACTATTTGTTTAACCGTGCCTGCTGTTCTAATTATTAGCCAAATTATGAATCAATCTCTTATCTTGGGTATGGAAAACACTTCTATGGTTATTATGATTTTAACCTTTTTGATAAGCATGATAACTTTCAGCGCAAAGAAAACAAATGCTTTGTATGGTATGGTATTGTTAAGTACATTTGCCATTTATTTTTCAATGTTATTTGACTAAATATAAATTCAAACGAAAAATCTTTTAAAAATTCTAAGGACTTTTAATGCATCTTATATATTACTTTAATGCACTATAACTTTATTGTAAACAAAAAATCTCATCCCAAAATTAAAGAAATTAAGTCTCATAAATAAAAGACTAATCAGGTTTATATTACTTAAAAACAATATGAATCAGTCAGATTTCATTTTACAATTTTTAACAACATAAACAGGAAAATGATGAGATATTTAACCTGGATATATTAGTCAAAAAACATTGGTGAACGATATTTGGGAATGCGCTTTACATTCAGAGACACAATTGGTTTAGGAACTAATATAAATGATGACTGGAAGGTAAGTTTGTCTTTTATTCACTATTCCCACTTGTGTGAGTGCATTAATCAGGGAATAAATGCACATGTTGAGTTGGGGGGTTACTTATATTTTTTAATATTTAGTTTAATTGTTTAATTAAACTTTGAATCAGTAGATTTAATTAACTAATATATTCAAATTGAGTTATAAATTTTGTTGTTTAAATTTTACATTGTGATAGAGTTCATAAATTTTACAATTGAGTGAAAATGTCTAAAATGAGGAGTTATAACTTTGAACAATCAAAATAATTTGTTTTCTGAAATAGAATTAAAACAAGAACTTTTGCAAGGATTGGGGGACCTCAATTATGTAAAAATGACTGATGTTCAAAAACAAAGTATTCCATATATTCTTCAAAAGAAAGATGTTATTGTTGAAGCTCAGACTGGTTCTGGTAAAACAGCAGCATTTGGTTTAGGGTTATTAAATCAATTAGATGTTAAAGTTTTTCGGTTACAGTCACTTATTTTATGTCCAACAAGGGAGCTAGCTGACCAAGTTGCAAATGAATTAAGAAAGTTAGCAAAAAAAATACACAATGTAAAAATATTAACTATCTGTGGGGGGATGCCTTACGGTCCTCAAATTTCTTCACTAAAGCATGGGGCGCATGTGATCGTCGGAACACCAGGAAGAGTTCATGACCATTTACTTAAACAAAGGATTAACTTTTCAAACATCCAAAGCTTTATTTTAGATGAAGCTGATAGAATGTTGGAGATGGGCTTTAAAGATACAATTGATGATTTAATAGAAAAGTTGCCTGATAGACGTCAGAATTTATTGTTTAGTGCGACATATCCAAAAGAAATTTCAGAAATATCAAATCATATTATGAAAGAACCTATTTTTATTAAAGTAAAGTCCACCTCAAGCAAGACCAATATAACTCAAAAATTTTATAAAGCTAAAAATGATGAAGATAAGATATCACTTATTTCTTCTCTGCTTTCTACTCATAAGCCTGAAAGCTGTATTATTTTTTGTAATACAAAAAAGCGAGTTAAACAATTAGAAGAATTAATAAAAAAAGAGGGTTTCACAACTAAGTCTTTACATGGTGATTTAGAACAAAAAGACAGAAACCAAGTTTTAGTTCAATTTTTAAATAAAAGTGTTACAGTTTTAATTGCAACGGATGTTGCTGCAAGAGGTATAGACGTTAATAACTTAGACTTGGTTATAAATTTTGACTTACCTTTTGATAGTTCTGTCTACACGCATCGAATAGGCCGTACTGGAAGAGCTGGAAATAATGGGTTAGCTTGTTCTTTAATATCTGATAATGATTTACAAAAAATTATTTTTCTTGAAGATCTTTTGGGCATCACTATTGATTTTCTAGAGAATGATTTTTCAAAGTTTGATGTCTATAAACCTAAATTTAATACAGTACAAATCAATGCTGGAAAAAAACAAAAAATACGTGCTGGTGACATCCTTGGTGCTTTGACTAATCATCCAGATATTAGAGGTGAAGATATAGGTCTAATAAATATTTTTGATAATACTTCATATGTTGCAATTAAGTTGTCTAAGTCTAATAAAGCTATAAAAAAAATTACTACGGATAAACTCAAAGGACGATCATTTAGAGCGCGTCTAATTAGATAAGAGTTTATCTATTGGATTAATTGCAACTTTGTTAATTATTTTGAAGATTAATGAATACATTGTGTATATTAAACTTACAGCATAATCATTAACCATATTCAATCTTTTTTTATATCATTAATGTTAGAGATACAAAAGTTTTACTCATGCTCTTCAGTGGTTTAGTTTGGGTAATCCGCTTTTTAACTTTCCATACTATAATTAGTTTAAGTTAATAATTAGTAAGTTAGTTTTTATGTTGATACTTAAATTTGTACATGCGCTATCAAAAGCTTTGATTGCTTTTTTTGTTGGTTTTTTTTGTTTAATTGTTGGTTATGGAAATATAATTGATTATGAAACTAATTTTGCCTTTGTACAGCATGTGCTTTCAATGGATGATATGGAACCTTTTTTTGATGGCAAGAATATTATTCACAGAGCTATAACTTCTCCATTATGGCATCATATTTTATACAACCTTATTATATTATTTGAGATAATTGCAGGAATTTTATGTGTAATTGGTGCCATTATTATGTTTTTTAATGTCAACAAAAACAATTTTTCCTTAGGACAAGCTTTCTTTATTGGAGGCGCAACTGTTGCTATTGCGGTATGGTATTTTGGTTTTGCGGTAGTTGGTGGTGAGTGGTTCGCAATGTGGGCTAATAAATGGAATGGGCAGATGAAGGCTTATACATTTTCATTATTTATTATGCTCTCTGTAATATATATATTAATACCTACACCAAAAAACTTACAGAGTTAACATGAATAATGATCAATGATATTTGGGATATCACTATGGTGGGTGCTTGGTTATACTGTTTTGATTAGTGATTAGTGATTAGTGATTAGTGATTAGTGATTAGGCTTGAGCAAATCTCTATAATATTCTGTAATTTTTTAAAATAATTACATGCTAAAATTGTTGGTTTTATTTTAAATTTATATAGAAAATTAATATGTATGAAGTTAAATGTTTATTAGATTATTCCGTTAAACTTGCTTATATAGGCCATGTAGATAACGTTATAGAAGGGATATTGCCTGAAAAACTTAAAAATAAGAGGTTTTTAGCAAGTGATTTTGATTATGGCTTTGAATTAGCCTCTCCACAGGGTGCATATAATTTGGGTGACTGTATTATGTTAAATGGTACAATGTACTCTAGCAGAACAGATCAAACCCGAACCGAAAGAGATCCCTTGATGTGGGGGCCTGAGTTTGTTACATCTGGTTTATTTGTTGTACCCAAAAACACCCCAGTTACACATTTGGTTAATTACTTTTCTTTTGATAAAGGGGACTCTCTGTGTGATTTGTATCAAAAAATATATGAATCTGTAAATGGACCATTCGCTGCTGTAGGCTGTATTGAACTGGCTAAAATAAGGGCAGAATCAATTACCAGAGCACCCATTGATAATGAAAATATTTTCCACAATATATCAGATTATTATCAAGAAAATGAATATAATGACGAACATGTTAGCGTAGCTATTCATTCGGTAGTTAGTAACATGCAAAATAATGAATTAAGAGAAATAAACCATAAACTTTCATCAGTATTGTATTATCGACCAGATAGTAAATATGAAAAACTTTTATCACATACTCATGCTCTAAAGTTATCGAAACCTATTTTAAATATTGAGGATATCAAGCCAAGGCATGCGGAAGAAGTTTTGCACCTCATGGATGATTCTATTGTTCGATATGTTAATTTAAAAATATATAAGATTGGTGATTTAGAGGAGATTAGCTAGTATCATTAACACATAGAATAGTTACGTTGTAGTGAAAGGTTGAAATAAACAATAAAAGTCTTAACTTAATTTATTATTTTAAACTTGAATATTAGAGTTTTTTGAAATAAATTCATTAATATTTTTTATATAGGAGGTTATATGTTTAGTCATGTTTTCGTTGGTACTGACGATTTAAATAAATCTCGATATTTTTATGATACAGTTATGCCAATTTTGGGATATGGGAAGTGTGAATACGATACCACAAAAAAAAGGTTATTATATATATCCATTGATGGTGTATTTGGAGTTACTTTACCTATAGATGGAAAACCTGCTTCGGTGGGTAATGGTATGACGATTGGGTTTAAAGCACAAAAAACAGAAGATGTTGATGAATGGTACTCTAAGGGAATATCTTCTGGAGGTCAGGATTGCGAGGACCCACCAGGTATAAGAATTGGAGCTAAGGGAATGAGAATGTATTTAGCATATTTAAGAGATCCATCTGGTAATAAGATTTGTGCAACTTGTTTTAATGTTCCACAAAAATAAATATGTCTAAATTATGTTATTTTTTATATGTTTAGATAAAATATTTATTGAAGTATTACATAATTTATTAGGCTTATTACTTAAACAAAGCCCCGAGTCAACAAATTTAGCAAGACGATCCATTGCAGCTAAGCACTCGTTGTTATTCATCATTTTCTTATTACAGTTCAGTCCTGTTTTGATATCTTGATTTATTACGTTTGATTTATCTTTACACGATGTTAATGTTAATATTATTAAAATTGTAATAATTAATTTATAACTTCTCATTTAATTTCACCATTTGACTAAAATTTAAAATTGATACTTTACACAACAAAAAAATATTTCTTTTAAAAAAAATATAAAATATAGGCTTTTTAATCATATTTTAAATTCAAATACTTGATTCTTTTTCTATGTTTTTCTGATGAGTTTGCATGGGAAATAAAAATAACAATACTATTGGAAGCCAAATGATCAAAAATATGATCTTCAACCTTTTGTATAATTTTTTTGTCTAAGGCAGTAAAAGGTTCATCTAATAAATATAATTTAGCATTAGATAAAAATACACGAGCCAAAGCTACTCTTTGCTTTAATCCTTGAGATAATTGTGAACTGTAATAATTCACGTAGTCTTCTAACTCTAACACTTTTAAAGTTTCATTGATGTGACTGTTACATGCGTTAGTATTGTGGAGCGTTATGTTTTCAATAACACTTAAGTTTTTTTTTATTGCTATGCTGTGACCCAAATAGCTTATTTTTTTTCTATAACCAGAAAGTTCACTTTTATCTTTAAAGATATCTTTACCGTTCCAAAATATTTCATTTTGTGTAAAAGATTTTAAAGTAGCTATTTTTCTAATTAATGTTGTTTTACCTATACCATTTTCACCACTAATTTTTAAAATATCTTTATTTTTTAGCTCTATTTTTAAAAAATTTTTAAAGTTTATGTTTAATGTATTATCTTCAGCAACTTTTTGAACATCCATGCTCCAAATCCATACTTTTCATAAAAATAAATAAATTTTAAATAATAAGTTTTCATTATTGAATGATAAATAGAATAATTTTAAATAATTTGCGATCAGTATTTGAAAAACAATATAAATGATTTTGCTATTTTTGCTTGTTCAGCTTACGTTCAGCTTTTACAAACTAATTTACTTAATTAAGCTATTTTCTTAAAAATTAAGTGAAATAAAAATAATAAAAATAATAAAAATAATAAAAATAATAAAAATAATAAATGGATATATTAAAGGATAAGGAAAATTTATGAAGAAATTTGTTGTCAAGTTTCTATCGCTTGATGTTGTGTATTATTTAGCGAAGAAAAATGAATGTTTATTGATGATGGCATCGATATGTTTGATTGGTTTAGGCTTGTTTTGGGGTTTATTTATTGCCCCGACAGATTATCAACAAGGCGACTCTTATCGAATTATGTTTATTCATGTCCCTTGTGCAATACTTTCTCTTTTTACGTATTTAATTCTTGGTATCAACTCTTTTATTTTTTTGGTATGGAAATTTAAAATAAACGATTTAGTTAATAAATCTCTGTTACCGTTAGGAATATTATTCACTGTGATAACCTTAATCACAGGAAGCATATGGGGGAAACCAACTTGGGGTACTTATTGGATATGGGATGCTCGCCTCACTTCTGAACTTATTCTCTTGTTCATATATCTAGGTATTTTTGCTATAAGATTAGCATTTAAAAGTCAGAAGCTTGAATCGAAAGTTGCTAGTTATTTTACTCTAATTGGCCTTATTGATTTGCCTATTATTCATTATTCTGTTTACTGGTGGAACAGTATTCATCAGGGAGCAACTTTATCTTTAATTAGTCACAAAAATATTGATCTTCATATGTTGTGGCCACTACTTATGATGTTACTGGGTATTTTTTGTTATTTTGTATGGGCCTTATCCATACGAATTCGTATAGAAATAATAAGAAGCAAATTAAATACTAATTGGATGAGAGTAAATAAGGAAAATTTATGAAACAATACCTTCTAAATATTTTTGAAATGCACGGGATGGGTGATTATGTTTGGTCTGCCTATTCAGTTTTTATAATAGGTTTTTTCTTTTTTATTCTTGTTAATTTTTTAATTTTAAAAAAGTTAAGAACAGTTGATAAAACAGTTCTTAATAAAGGTGAAAAGGACTCAAGTAAAATCAGAACAAGAGTTGGACATTATGAATCAAGTTAAAAAAAGAACAATTTATTATATATTAAGTATTATTTTAACTATCGGGTTCGGACTAGCTAGCGTTCTGTATGCATTAAGATACAGTATAGACTTATATTACACTCCAAAACAAGTTTATGATCTTAACGTACCAAATAATAAAAAAATAATGCTTGGGGGATTTGTTAAAAATCATTCTATCCATAGATACTCTAATAGTCTTGAAATATCCTTTTGGGTAACTGATTTTCATAAAAAAATAAAAGTAATTTATAGTGGTTTACTACCGTCGTTATTCAGAGAAAAACAAGGTGTAATAGCTAAAGGTTACCTAACCCCAGAGCATGTATTTATTGCGCAAGAAATTTTAGCCAAACATGATGAAAATTATCACCCACCAACATTGAATTAGCATAGGAAGATGACTTTAATGATTTTATTTGCAAATTATACATTAGCATTTGCGTTAGCATTATCGCTACTTCAAATTGTGTTAAGTGTTATGAGTGTTAAGAAGAATTATGACTTTTTATCAATTATGAAAAGGTGTGTATTATCTCAGACAATTTTGATTTTATCTAACTTTTTTTTATTGATTTATTGTTTTGTTTCTGATGATAGATCAGTGGCTTACGTAGCCTATCACTCTTCATTAGACTTGCCAGTATTTTTTAAAGTTTGTGCGTTGTGGAGTGCTCATGAAGGATCTCTTTTGCTATGGATTTTAATTCAAACTATTTGGATGAGTTGTTTCGCATACTTTTTTCAAACAAAGCATCATTACTTCAAAGTTACAGTGTTAGGGGTTATGGCATTTATAAATATATTTTTTTACGTGTTTATTTTATTTATAAGTAATCCTTGGCTATATAATAATAATGTGATACATGGCTCACTGACGCCAGTATTACAAGATTACGGATTATCAATTCATCCACCAATCTTATATTTTGGATATGTAGGTACGATTGTTATTTTTTCCGCTGCAATCTCTATATTGCTCAATCCCAAGTGGAAAGATGTTTGGAATAAAAGAGCAATAAATTGGGTAATAATTCCATGGATATTTTTAACTTTAGGAATAATACTTGGGAGTTGGTGGGCTTACCGTGAGTTAGGGTGGGGAGGATGGTGGTTTTGGGATCCTGTTGAAAATGCATCTTTTTTACCATGGATCTCAATGACTGCATTGATTCATTTGTTTAGGGTTAAGAAAAACAATTTTGATTTATGGATTATATTTCTATCACTTATAACATTTGCTTTATCTTTAATAGGTACTTTTCTAGTAAGATCTGGTGCTCTCATATCTGTTCACTCTTTTGCAAATAGTCATCAAACAGCAAATTACATTTTATTTATGATCTCTATAATTATTGGTCTTTCTTATTTATTATTTTTCATAAGAGGGAAAAAGTTTTCAATCAATATTCCTTTGATTATGAATAAGCGAAACTTATTTTTGTTATCAAGCAGTGGTATTTTATTTTTAAGCATTTTAATTATTTTAATAGGTACAACTTTTCCAATTTTGGCAAGAGCTTTAAATTATGGGGAAGTAGTTGTAGGTGCACCTTATTTTGATATTGTATTTAAACCTTTATTAATTATTGCTCTCATTTTAATGAACTTTTATTTTGTAATTGTTCGAAAGTTACGAGTTAAAGATTGTATCTTGGTTTATTCAATATCTATTTTTGTAGCATTAATTTTGGCTATAATCATAGACCTAGAATCGATTAGTTTATTTTTTCTTCTAAATTTATCAGTTTTACTTATTTTCAATATTGTTAATATTAATTCTTTAATATTTCAATCCAAACTGAACCAAAAACAATGTACAAATGTCTCAATGCATATTGCACATCTTGGAGTATCCGTTTCAATTATTGCTGCTGTTTTATCCCTTACCCTCCAAAAGGAAATTGATCTTCCAATGAAAATAGGTAATGAGGTGAAAATTTCGGGTTATAAAATAAAATTTAATCAAGTAGATACGTTTCACAAAGACAATTACCAAGTTTTACAAGCCAGATTTGGTATTTTAAATAAAAATAATGATGTCCTTGATAATTTGTACCCTTCCCAAAAATTCTTTGCAACTGCCAAAACCGTCATGTCACAGGCCGATATTAGTACTAATGTCTTTAGGGATATTTATATTGTATTTGGTCAACAAATATCAAAGGGTACATGGGCAATTAAAATTTATTATAAACCGTTTATTCGCTGGATTTGGGTAGGTGGATTTTTAATAATTTTTTCTGGATTAATGACTCTTTTTAAGAGCATGAGAAATATAAGTATAAGAAGAGAGGTTAGAGTATGAAATATTTATTATTAACTCCCTTATTGGTGTGTATTGCTATTATTTCAATTTTTTTTCATGGCTCCAATGGAAATAGACAACTTCCTAATAAAGAACAATTAAATATTCTTACGAATAATGTCAAAGTTAGTGAAGAATTATATTTGAAAAGCAAATTATCACAGCAAGATTTTCATCGATTTAATTATCTCACATCTATCTTGAGATGTCCTATTTGTGCAAATGAGACTGTTTTAGAAGCACCTTCAAAACTTGCATTATTTATCAGAGTTGAAATTTTACAAATGATTAACGAGCATAAAAACAACAGATATATTTTAAATAAACTTGTCGATCAGTTTGGTAATAGTATTTTACTTTTACCACCACGCTCAGATAACTATCTGTTATTGTGGCTTTTACCATTACTTTTAGTTGCACTGTCACTATTTGTTTTTTTAAGATTTATTTTTAACAATAGAGAAAGGAGGTTGAATGGACATAAATAGTTATTGGCAGAGCATACTTATAGGTTTATTTGTTTTCGTATGCATTACTGGCTTTATATTAATTCCCGCAGGATTCAAAGTTAGATTTGAAAATGATAATTTTTTTTCCACTCAAACTAAAGTGATTTTTTTATTTGTTATCATAATAAGCTTAGCCATTGTTAGTTTTGGTTTATTAAAAACACAAATTGATAATGCGCCATCATTTACAAAGGAAAAAAAGCAACCAAATCATCTTGACGTTAATCGGCAGATCCCCAATTTAAGTAATTTAATAATTCAATTAAAACAGGTCTTAAAAAAAAATCCTTCTTCTAAAGGTTGGTTTTTATTAGGAGAAGCTTATTTAAGCGAGCATCAATACACAAAATCACTTGAGTCTTTTTCTCATGCTCTTAATCTGAGTGATGGCTTCTCTGATAAATCTTATCAGAGGAGAATAAAGGATAAAATCCATACATTACAGAATATGATCCAAAAAAATAAATTAAAGTATCATTAATAAACAAGTGAGGTTAAAGTGTTATACGGAAAACAATTTAAAAAAATATTAAAGCTTGAATTATATGATTATTGTCGATATCCAGGACAATGGATGAATTCAATTTTATTTTTTACATTAATTGTTATCATGTTTCCATTAATGACATCTGTACAAAATTCTATTTTGATTCATTTCATACCAGCAATATTTGGTTTAATTTCTTCGTTATCTGTAATTTTATCTCTGAACTATTTATTTAATAGTGATTATGAAGATGGGACTTTAGACTTATATTTACTATCTTTTGGGAGTTTAAGGCCTTATGTGGCTGTAAAATTGATTACTCATTGGATGATATTTTGTTTACCTATTCTTGTTATCTCACCTATATTATTTGTTTTATATAATATTGAATATCATCTTATTGGTATTATTCTATTAAGCTTATTATTTTCTACCACAATATTACTAATCTTAGGAGCTTTGATTAGCGGTTTAATTTTAAGTATTAAAAATCAAGGACTACTTTTAATTCTTCTCATACTTCCAATCTTTGCACCCGTTCTAATTTTTTGTTCAGGAACAATCAATGCTGCTTTGACAAATGATAATTATTTAGCTCCCTTGTTATTCTTGTTCAGTATTTTAATGTTTACAATCATAACTGTCCCAAGCATTACAAGTTTTTTTCTTAAAGTATCTTTAAATTAAAAAATAAATATTACAAGGAGGTGATGTTTCTTTAAAAATATATTTTACAAAAAATAACTATTAACATTTCGATATTCAAGGACTTATATTATGAAAAGAAAATTGATGTTTTATTTTGTGGTCTTAATATTACCACAGTTGGGAATAACGTCATATGCTGATGTTCTTATGCTTGGAGCAGAAAAGAATCCTCAGGGCAATTATTCTCTCCTACAAAAATATTCAACGTCTAATTTACAGAATCAAGATCATCTATCAGCAAATAACATTACATTTGAAATAGATAATTATACAGGAACATTCCAAAGTGATTTAAATGAGGGCAACCCTAGATTTATTATTTATGCATGGAGTATACCATTTCATCAGAATTTAAATGCTACAGTTACTTATAAATATTCTGATGGCGCACCAATTCAATGTACTTATACGATTAAACCTGAAAATTTTAATAACTATTCAAACAGACTAACCGATACGTGGGGTTTTGATTACGCTGGAATATCTAGACCATTAACAATATCTCGTTATAGTTTAACCAATGACGATTTCCCATATGATACGAATCATTTTTTTACTAATTCTTGTACTGGTAATTTGAGAGATATGAAAAATGGAAGTATTACGATAAGTTTATCTGGTCAACAAGATTTATTTATTCATCCATCAACTTTGACAGGAAACCCTCTTATAAACCCTCATTTATATAACGAAGTATATGATGGAAATATATCAAGAGTAGAGTTACCTTTTGTTTCCCCGAACTCTAAAGTTACTGCTGATTCTAAAAGTTACGATAAAGATATCGCACCAATTTTGTGCTCATCACAATCAAGCAATACATGGCGCTGTCCGACCAAAATCACATTACCAGATCCAAAAAGGGACTTGGTAAGAGAAGAGAAAATTTTTAGTGATTATTATCAGCAGAAAGGATTTGGATCGTGCGGCTCTTGTCATGTTGGAGGTGGACTAGATCTTGCATTACTTGGGTTCAGTGATGCTGACATTGGAAGAAGAGCAAGTGATCCACATATAGAGGGTCATGATATTGTTGACGGAAGCTTCAACCCACAAATAGATGGTAAGAAAGAAACTGACGCAGATATTAAAAAAGATATCATAGATTACATTAGTAGACTTCGGGAAAAGCAGGGTATAACTGAACCAGGGCAATTAATTGATCCAGCTAGATTCAGAGCCTTCCAGCCTAGATTTTTAGTTTTAGGTACAAATGATAATTTGCATACAATTTGTTATCCTGGTTTGAATAGTTGTAATAATACTGCCACGGGATTAATCACTGAAAATACATCAACTACAACTGACCCATTAACTGGTGCTCAACTTGATCAAACGGCGGAACAGTTAACTAGAGATCTAACTTTTGGCGCATATTTATCGGGACAAACTTTTAATTTTCCAGCAAATGGCGGAAATTATACAATCGATATAAGTAAAGACGAACCTGCAGCTCAAATCTCTCATGGTCTAATGATAATGAACCCAACCGAATTATCAAATGATTCAATCATTAACCTTCAGACTAAAGCAAAACAAATGGCTAATCAACTTTTAAAGGTTGATGCGCAGTTATTAAGAAACCCGATTCCTAATCCTAGATGGGGAGAAGATGATTTCTTTTGGCAAAATAAACAATTTATTTCCAATGATCCAGCAATAAATCCATCATTTAATAAAATGTTACCATTTTTGCCAATGATGAATAATAATATGGCTGATTGGACACAATTACAAACGTCTTTTACTAATGAACCTTCACTTAATAATCTATGGAATCTCTATAACTCTTTAAATTATTCTGTAACTGATAAATACATGAATGAGTTACTTCCCGTTGGGTCCTATTCAAATTCATTTAGTCAATTATCAGCATTTAACTTTATGAATATGGTTTCGGAGGCACAGTTATTATCAACTTGGATGTTAGCAGATCACTCTGAATTGATGCCGTCACCTACATCAGACCAAGTTCATAGTAGTCAGCAAGATGCAGAAAATGATGTGCATTACGATTCAATCAGTAAAAACACAGCTTTATATAGGAATTTAACAGTAACAAGAATACCAATGTGGCGTGTTGGTTCTTATTTAGTTCAGAACGGATCTCAACATCCATTTGATTATTCTTTTGGTAATTCAGGTAAAATTTGTACGGGTGAGGACCCAGGTGATGATTGTTATATGAGTTTCCCAACTTACGTTTATGATCACACACTCAAAAATACAAGCGATGAATCAACAGAACTTCCTCATAACAATTCCATAATGGAGGCTGACTGGCAATTCATTGGAAGACTTGCAGACCCATCATATAATACTTTTGCAGCAAGTAATGCAGAAACTACAGGAGATTATGCAAATAAATTAATTAGTAAAGCTCATAATAATGCATACCCTATAGCTGCAGCATTTTATACTGTAACTAAACCATTTGTTGATCGTGCTGAAAATAAAAATTACCAGTTTGATATTGCAAACACCTCCACGGGTCAGGGGATATGGGCTAGTAACAGAGTATATGCTATCTGGGAACATAACTATCAAATACCAAACTTTTGGGTCATCAATTCTGCAAACAAATATGTACATATGTCCAATTGGTGTGAAAATGAATATCCTGTAGGAATTGATGGGGTTACTCAGCAGTCTCAACAAAATATTTGTACTTACGCGAACAATCTGGTTGTAAATACTTATAAAATGGCTTTATTAAATACCTTGTCTGAGCTTCAGCAGTCAAGTTCTGCGAGAGTGTTTGATCGAAAACAAACATATGGAAGTATGTTAGAAATGTATGGTGTTTTGTATGATTATTTTGTAACACAGAAAATGTCATCACCAACTTTTAACAATACCACATCAGTAAGATATGTTAGCGATCAAGATATGCAAAATTTCAAACAAGTTATTACTGAAATTCATGATCTTTTAGCCGCTAAAAATTCAGATGGCACCTACAAGATACCTAATGAACTTACTCCAAAACTTAGTAGTAGTAATGGAGGCGGTAATTTAATAGCTTATTCTCCTGAATTAACAGATACAGTTGATAACTCTGGCCTTATTTGCGTAGATGGAAAGTCTGGTTTTCAGTGCATGAAAAGTAATTTAGATAGTTCAATATCGAATACCTTTTCAGATGTTGATCCAAATTCTCCGACACCTCCAAGCGGAAACTGTAATCCTCCTGTAGTCAATAGTAAGACTGTAAACGAAAAAGGAGATGTTGTTTTATCTTGGAATCAGGATAAAGATGCAAATTCCTTTACAGTATATAGTTATAATGGTACGAGTATACTTCAAAACAAAAATGTTACGTCATTTACTGATACTTCAACCGAGGGGAAAAATCCTCCTTTTTCTTACTATCTACAAACAATGTGTAATAATGGTAGCGATTCAGAAAAGGAAGTGGTTAATGTAAACAGTTCACCAACGCCGCCGGTAACTGTATGTAACCCACCTAACGTGAATCAAAACTATATTAATGCAAATGGAGATGTTGTTTTATCTTGGGGACAGGATAACAATGCTATTTCGTATAAGGTTTATAATTACAACGGCAAGGATACTCTTCAACATAGTAATGCAACCTCATATACAGATACTTCAACAGAAGGAAAAAACCCTCCATTTTCTTATCAATTACAAACAATATGTAATGGAAAGCAATCAGGATTGGAGCAAATAAATATAAATAATTAAAGCCAAAGCAATAACAAAAAAAGCAACTTATAAGTTGCTTTTTTTATTGAATCTACTTATGTTTTTTCTGAATATATTATTTCCTTAACTTATAATATTATTTTTTATTTTAATTTGTGTAGCAACGAGTAACGCAGCTATTATAGGTATTAATAAGAGGAATAGAGTAGGGATGAATTGATTATTAGTCTGAAAATGATTCAAAATAAACTTAATAATAGCACCAAAAAGAATAGGAAAAATAAAACCTGATAAACCTATAATAGTATTTATGAATGCAAAAATAATTCCGTGATGTTCTTCTTCATGCGTTGATTTTGCAATAGAAAATGTTATCAGCATCGATACTGTAAAAAACCCTAAAATAAAGAATATTCCAGGTAATAAAAATGTGTTTAAGGATAATAATGCAGATAAAGGTACACATGCAAAAACTATTAATGCTAAAAAACCATTTAAGATTAAATAAGTTTTCTGGCTTTTAAAATAATTAATCAAAATTCCGTGTAATGGCGCACCAATCCCGACACCTATAAATATAAAACTACTTATATAAGCTGCATCTGTTTTTGTAATGTTAAATGAATCAGTTAGAAAAATAATATCATATAGTTCTGCAAATGTGCTCATGATTGTGCCAACAATAATTCCGGCATATAATGCTAAGAGCCAAATATTTTTGTCTTTCAATAAAACTATTAAAAACTTTATGCTTTGATTTTTTTTATTCTCTGACAATTTCACTTTAACTTTTTTGTTATTTTTTAAAAAAAATAAAATAATAAAGGACCAAGTGAGTCCAAATATAAAAATATAATGAATAGCACCTTGCCAACCGTCAATTTTGATAAGGTAAGTAATAAGTGTCTGTCCAAGTAGACCTCCAATAACACCTATCATTTGAGTTATTCCTAAAAATAAGGAGAACCTATTTTCAGGAAGCCATATTGATGCTGTTTTTAAAGCACCAATAAACGCAAATGCTGATCCAATTCCAATAAAAACTCTACCAATCAAAATTGCAGATAAGTAGGGCGCAAGCATCATAAATAAGCCTATTGTTACAACTAGACATGCTGCAAATAACGTTATTTTTAAGCCAAATCTATCTATAAGATAACCTGCTGGAATTTGAGATATAGCATAAACAGGAAAATAAATACTCATTATATTTGCAACATCAATATAACTAACGCCAATTTGTTTAGCTATTGGTTCAATTAATACACTTGGTATTGTATGTTGCAAGTAATCTAATCCATAAAAAATGGAGGCTATCATCCACATCAACATGCCAAAAAAATACAATTTATTTATATTATTTTTATCATTATTTTTTAGGTTGAGTGATTTATCTGCATTCATGATTGTTCCTTGTTTTTATTAACTTTATTAAAGCATCATAATATTAATTTTATTAGTTTTTAAGATATATTTATTAAAATGTATTTAATAACTATTATTAGTTGGGTTATAGAATATTATAGGTTACTTTAAAACAAAGCTAAATATTGGTGTACATTACCTATTTTATGTTAAATAGCGAATTATGTTAAAAACACAGGGAAGAGTGGCCATTACAATACCTTATTTAACATAATATACATTATGCGAATAGTTTGGTTTGAAGAAGTTGTTGTTATTTTCTTTTATACTTATACCTAAAATCCTTTGGTGATATAAATTTGTATTTTTTAAAGAGACGATTAAAGTTAGATTGATTGTTAAATCCACAACTTTGAATAATTATGTCTATAGGTCTATCAGTCCGAATCAATAAAGAACAAACTTTTCCTATTCTAACCTGATTTATATAATTACTAATTGTTTGCCCCATATTCTTTTTAAAAAATCTGGTTAAAGTGCTATTACTCATACAGACTTTTTCAGCCAAATCATTAATAGTAATTGATTATGACTTGTTCTATCCAGCTTTGATTAAACCAAAGGACATATACTTTATGTGGCTTATTATGGTCGTATCTATTATACGAATGCCATGTATGTGGGATATTAGGTCCTAATAAAGTTAAATCGAAGTTTGAATAATCTGTAATACTATCATTAACATATCGTTGACCATGACTATTTAAAGTTAAGGTTAATTCGTATTGTGGATGAAAGTGCCACTTAAATGGAATTGATTCTAAGTTTCTAATTTTTAATTTACAAGAGCTATTAAGTTCGTATTGTAAATTCTCAAAAAAGATATGCATGTTTATTTCTTTATTGTGTTGCTAAATCTATTAAGAAAATTATAGTACCATAGATTAATATTTTTTTATCACAAGTATGATCTTAATTATCTAAATAGTTCGGCTGTAATTATTGAATTATATTTATTTTTAGACAATTGAGCTAATAGTACTGATATTTGATTTTTTTAAAATAACTTTTCCAAAAAATTTCAATAATAATAAATAAAAATAAATTAAAATATAAATTGAGGTTAATATGAGAAATAATATTTTAAATAATAAGAGTACTCCCCTTCAAGAAATAAATAAGTCACTACCATTGAGAATTTTAACTGAAAAGCAATTTGCTTTTTGGAAGCATAACGGTTACGTTATTATACCTAAAGTGATTGATCAATCTACAATAAATAAAACTGAAAAATTTTTGTGGGAATATCAAGAGATGGATCCTAATGATGAATCTACTTGGACTCAAGCTCAACGTCATCATTATGGAATGACTGAATTAAATAATTTAGGTATGGTGGAATGTTATAACAACCAAATACTTTGGGATAATAGACAAAACCCATCTATATATAATGCATTTGTAGATATTTGGGACCAAGAAAAACTTTGGGTAACTATCGACCGTGCAAATTTAAATCCACCAAATAAAGAAAACAGAGCTCATAAAGGTTTTATTCATTGGGATGTCGATACATCGTTACCATCTCTTCCAGTTAATGTACAAGGTATTTTAGCATTATCGGATACCAATGAAAATATAGGGGGATTTCAATGTGTACCAAAGCTATATCGTGAATTGGAATCATGGCGAAAAGAACAACCCATTGATAGAGATCCTTATAAACCTGATTTAAAAGGTTTTGACGTTGAATTTATTTCAATGAAGGCTGGTGACCTATTGATATTTAATAGTTTATTACCTCATGGAATTAGACCAAATATCTCTAATAAAGTGCGTTTAGCACAGTATATCGCTATGATGCCAGCTAAAGAAAATGATATAGCTACTAGATATATTAGAATAAAATCCTGGAAAAAAAGAATTGCTCCAGATGGACTTGCTTTTTCTAAAGATCCTCGTAATTGGGAGCAGACAAAATATCCAAGAGCAGAGTTAAATAGTCTTGGAAAAAAATTATTGGGAATACAAAGATGGGATTAAATAATTTATTAATTGCATGCGATATTTCTAAATAACTTTATAACTTTCATCAATGTCTATTTCATGGTATTGATTTTTTAGTATTTGTATTAAAAAATTAGCTTTACAGTATTTTTCTATCATTACCATGGTTAATTACTAAACCTACATCACCGTCAATTGTTAGGTAGTCTCCATTGTTTATAAAACTATCTAATTTATGGACTCCTGTTACACATGGAATCTTTAGTTCTCGGGCAATAATAACACCATGAATTAGCATTCCTCCCCTTTGCTCAATAACGCCGTTACAAAACGGTATGATCTGTGTCATGGTTGGATCTATTGCTTCACAAACAATAATCTCACCAACTTGAAACTTTTTTAAATCTTCAAAGTTCTCAATTATTCTTGCATAACCATGATTTAAACCAGCAACAGCTGGCTGCCCTCTTAGCTGTCGACCAACAATTATTTCATTATTTTTAGTCTCAGATTTCTTTTTATTATTAGTAGTTGATGGAACTAGAGAATTTCCCTGATATTTATACATGTCAGATATCGCATTTTCAAAAATTTCACTTTTTTTATTTTGATATCTCAATTTAATTTCATTAAATGCACTAATTAATTGGCTTTCTATCTTAGATAGTAATAAGTTATCATCATCTCTAATTTGCCAACTTAATCTTCCTACTTTCAGCAATTTATATGCTTCATCAAAGTTATTAGCAAGTCTGAAGTAATTTCTTAGAAGGTCTTTATTTATTTTTGATATGGAAAACTTTTCAGGGTTTTCTTTATAATTAAGTAATATTTTTAGTATGATATCATCTCTGTCAGTCCATCTTTCATGTTCAAAGGATATATCGAAATAGTCTTCCTTTAGCTTTATGTAAGAGAGATAAAAAATATTAAATTTATTCTTGAATTCTGCTATGTATTTATTATTTAACCTTTTAGATTTAGAGCATAAAAATTCTTTTATTAATTCAGACAAATCAGAGTCAATCAAAAGACTTAATTTATAAATAGAGCTTCTCCTGTAGGAAGATATCCTTGGTTTCGATTCTAAGAGGTTAATAAATTCGTAAAAGTCTCTTGGTTTAATTATTTCAGAATAATAAGTTGCAAACTCTCTAACACCATGAGCAAAAGGAATTAGTTTTTTTATGTATAAAATTCTCCATTTTTCTATTGTCTTAATCCTCCTATAAAATTCTCTCACAAGATCATTATCATTGCATTTAGATAAATCAATACTAGAAAAAAGTTCACCAGTTTTTTTTAAGTCTGGAATTATAATAGTTCTTATTTCATCGTAGAGTTTGAATAACTCACCACGTTTAAGGGTGAGTGTAAGATACCAAGATCTTTTTGTTTCTTCGGACATGCAAGATAAATCAATGATTTCGGATTTTTCATTTGTTAACTTATTTTGAATTGTTATAGGCCTAGCTTGTACTACATAAATTTGTTCGTCTTTTATTACCCACTCAATATCCATGGGAATTTTAAATTTTTGTTCAATATAATTAAATAATTTAATGTGTTTTTTTAATAATGAACAAATATTTTGAATATAATTACTATCATAAACTGAGCTATCATAATAAATACCATTACTTGTAATGTTCATGTTTTTTTTATCAAAATACAATGTTATTATATTTTGTTTTTGAAAATCACCTCCAGGACATACTTCTACAATCATAGTATTAGTTCCGTTATGATTTGGATTTGTAGTGAATGTAACTCCTGAATAATGAGATATTATTTGCTCTTGTATAATTATTGACATAAAACTTTTTTCAACATCTAGATTAAGCTCGTCTTTAAAAAGTAATGTTTTATCAGACCATAAAGAACTGTAGACTTTGATAATTGCATTTTTAATATCCTCTAAATTAAGACAATTGCTGATTGACTCGAAAATTCCAGCAAAACTTAATTTATCAGAATCCTCACATTCAGATGAAGATCTTACAATTATAGGAAAATTAATCTTGTTTTGGGATATTAATTTATCAAGTTTAATTTGTGTTGAATTGGATATATTACTATTTAAAAATAGGTTTTTAATTCTAAAGGCGCAATCCCATTTCTCTTCCCACCTAAGAAAACTAAATGATTTTCGGTAAACTTCATAGTTTATTTTATTTTTCAGATGATTTTCGTTGATGAAATCCCAATAATATTTTGATGATAAAATCATAAATTTTGGCACATTAATTTTTTGATCATTCTCAAGATAGAGTAAATTTTTTGCTTTATTTCCTATCATTTACATTGATACTCACTTGTTGGACCTCATGAACTTTCGTAACAAAAAAAATTTCTTTAATTTGTATCTTTAGAGTAACACATGCTTTTGAAGTACATAATTCATTTAAATATGGATATTTGTCTGTAATCAGTTGCTTTATGTATGCTACTTTTGAAATATTTTTAATTATATTTACTGCACCTTGAATGCATACTGTGTTTATGTGAATAAAATTTTCAGATATATCCCTATTGTCGACAAAAAATGATACTTTATTGTTTGATTCAATATATTGAAATTTTCTAGTGTAATGCGATGTCACAAAAAAAACACTATTTGCCCTTTCATCAAAAATAAAAGCAACAAGTGTTGAATAAGGATTGTTATTAAAAGATGTCGTCAGGACACCAAATTCTTGGTTTTTAATTAGATCAATAAATTTTAAATGATCTACTTTTTTGGGAAACTCAAATTTATGTTCATTGATCAGATTATATTTTTTTTTATCCATTGGCGTTAATTCCAAAAGGTATACATTATTGAGTATAAAACAAATTATTATTAACGCACTATCCTCTAATATAAAATATAAAGTCTTTATTTAAAAAAATCATAAACAAAAGTCATAGCAAAAGATACAGAGATGTAAGTATTAATATATTAATAAAAATTAACAATGAGATTAGCTTGAAAAAACTCATAATAAATTCCTTTTACAGTTAAACAAAATCAACAATAAGTAATGAATTTAGAAAAAACAATAAAAATAGTTTTTCTAATGATTAAGGGAATTACAAATAAGTTATATTTTTTAAAACATGGATAAAGCTATTCAGGTAAGAATTCGAGCAAAGATAATTCATTTTTATAAAGTCCTTTTTAATGTTCAATTTTTTTATTTTTATAATTAAACATATCTTATAAAAATTTATTTAGTATGTCCAACTCCTCATATTCATAACACTAAAATTAACATAAGTCACAAATATAACTATTTTGTATAGCATGCAATGTTTTTACATAGCATGCTATAAGAATGCAACTTTTCTTTTATTGAGGAGCCATAGTGGAAACATATCAATTGTTAAAAAACCTTAATCAAATCTACATGTCTAAGTTAGAAAAAAAGTTAAAACAACATGGAGTAACTTTGGCCTACTCTCAGATATTAATTGAAATTTATCGTTCAAGAAACATTAAACAATCCGAACTAATTAAAAAATTAAACATTTCTCAACCAACACTCTCAATCACCATTAAGCGAATGATTAGAGACGGATTTATAGTAAAACAAGTTGATCCTAATGACAACAGATCAGTAAATGTTAATTTGTCTCCTAAAAGCTTAAGCCTGGAGGATTTTATAGTTGGTACATATCATAATTTTTTTACAGATATTTCTAAAAGTTTATCTGAAATTGAAATGAACACCTTGAATGCTATTTTAAGTAAATTAATAAATGTAAATACAGATAATTTATAGGCTTTAATTTTTAAAAAAATTTAAAAAAGGGGGTTTTGTTTTTAATAGATTTATTTAGTTTGATATATCTAATTTTATTGTCGTTAAAATATGTAAAATATAAAGTTATAATGCATTATGAAGTTATGGGTTAAGATTAATCTCCCTTTTTAATTAGCCTATAAGATAACAAATCAACAAGTAATAGATATGTCACACACCACATACCAGTAATCCTCTTTTAATAATCTGATATGAGCAAAAATGGGCTAATTCGTGAACTAATAGTAAATGATGACTTATTTAACGAATCAGTATTCTTAGATATATTTAACGCATTTTTTATACCAACGTCAAGATAGCCATCCCCTTTTTTGGACAAAAGCATCTTAGGCACTCAGCTTTATTTGAGATAACCATGCAAGATAGCTCACATGTGGACAAAAGTGAGTCAATGTCTTTGCTGATTTGGAAAAACACGAATTAACTTAGGTAGAGTCTAGGCACAAAGTCCATCCCTTGCCTTTCTTTGTTAGTACTTTTAAATGAACAAAGAGGCCAGCTCGAAAACTGGCATGCAATTAAGAATCTTGAAAGTAAGAACCTTCATTTACTGTGTATATAATCGCATTACTAAGCTCTGCTAATGGCTCTATATCGCAATACCGTGCTAGTTTGAATTTAAAACCATCATCACAACTATATTTAGCTCCCTTCAATTCCAGATACTCACGCAATGCCTTGAGTAGGTAATCTTTTCCAGAAATGGCACACAAGGGCGAAGCAAGTGATGCAATAGTGCCCGAAACCGAGTCATAAATTTCTTGATATCGCTCTTGAGTAATAACATTAAGCACTCGATCTTTAATCTCATCTATTACTATCTGAACTTTAGTCGAGCACAAGTCCCAACGACTAGGGTTTCTCTGTTGCGTACACATTGTATGATAACGACGTGAAACAGTTTTAATTCGATCCTCTTCCAAAGCCTTCCATGAAACAGCGTACACTTTAAATAACTCAAGCAACGTAGGAGTAATATTCGCCGTAAAGTTATCCCATTCTAGCAAATCTACTGCTTTGTGTTTAAGTAACCTTCCCGAGGAGTCTCTCAAAAGTTCAGCACTAGCATTTTGACAAAATAGGTAGTTTTCTAAACAATATAAACGGTGCTGAAACAATCGTGCAAAAGGTCCCTCTCTTTCATCGAGAAGTAAATCTAGGTCACCATCAATAATAAACAAAGCTGGAAACTCTTCTTTATACTGCTGACACATCTCAACAACATTTTCACGTCCAGCTAATGAAATAACTTTTTTAATCTTAACTCTACCACCTGTAGCACGAGTCAAAAGTTCTGTATAAATAGCCTCTGCATTAACATCTTCGACATAAATCTCGATATCTTGAAGATCTCGATAAAAAAGTCCAACACTTTGATTAGCCGCATCCGATCTCTTAGGTATTTCATACATAAACTACCTACCTTTGTTCATAGGCACATACATATTGTTTCTTCCACCAATTATTGATGGAGAGTGCGTAGCTAAGATAATCTAAGGTACTGTTTTCCCTTTGAGTTAATAATTACTACCTTCATGACCTTTCCACTTTTTCAATGGTTCAGTCTTAAAGTGACTAATGCATATAATAAAACATTAATTATCAAAATGATATTTAATATCAAGGACATAAGTCCTTTTTACGTGAATAGTTACTCTTTATGATGCTAGTTTAATAAAAAAGGAAATGGATAAAATATGATTAACACAAAAAAATAGGATTATCTTCATTAGGCATAAGACTAATCTCCTCGCTGACAGCACTTAAATGTTTGCTTTCACTTTTTAGGTATTTCATCGTGAAATTACAAAAAAACATTTATTTATTATTAATAACAATTGGCTTGATTATTTCATTAAATGTTAACTCAGAAACAATTAAAGTTGGTTTATCTAGTCATTATTACCCATTTAACTTCAAAAAAGCAGGTCATATTCAGGGGTTTGAAGTAGATATTTGGAAAGAAATTGGAAAAACAAGTCATCGCCAAATAAAATTTGTGCTTTCCAGTTTTTCTAATTCATTTAAATTATTAAACGACAAAAAAATTGATACGATAGCCAACCAAGTAACTTTAACTCCAAAAAGAGAATCTAACTATTTTTTTTCAACTCCTTATACTTATGATGCAGATCAAGTTTTTGTCAAAAATACAAGTCATTATCATAATATTAAAGATTTAAAAAATAGACGTATTGTTGCCGATACAATTTCTGACTCCAATTTGGTGTTAAGCCGATTAAACCAAGAGCATAACTTAAATTTAAAAATTACACCATTGAGAGTTGATAATTTAAAAAACATTGTGAAACTTGACTATGCCGATGCGTACGTCATGGAAAGAAATGAGGCTGTTGTATATATAAACCATTTTAATCTGCCTTTAAAGTTACTTGGTCCACCCATTGAAACATTTAAAAAAGCATACCCTTTTCGCAGAGATGAACAAGGGCGTCAACTTAAGCTAATTGTTGATAAAGCATTATCTCAAATGAGAGATAATGGGAAACTTACCCAAATTTCTCTGAAATGGTTAGGAATGGATATCACAAGAAATCCTATGGGTTTATCAAACTCCGACTAACTGAGTATAAAAAAATATAGAACAAAAGTAACTTAGATTAGTGTTTTCTAAGTTATTTTCATTTTTGTGTTATAGAGTAATTTATCATTTTTTATCTCCTTTTGGTGATTAAATATATGGTATTATTTTTTGCAGATAATAAGTTATAGTGCGTTAAATTTTCACCTTTTTCTGAGATATACATTTTCATTCTTATCAAAACATATCTCTATAAAGGTTTTAATAAAATTAAAATTGCAATGATAATGTACTTTAGGTGGTTAAAAAACACCTAAAGCCGAGGATAATTATTCTAAAATTCTACTAGATGGGAATATTAGTAAGTACATTAAATTTTTTGTTTAAAGCAGGTGTTTTTATTACCTGCTAACTGTATTTAATTCATGACTCTTACGTCGTCTGGCCAATCCCTGTTAAGATAAACTGTTCTTTTTGTTGTTTGACAATAATCATCCCAACACTGTCTATCTTTTATAATTTTCTTATGTATATTACCACTCCATTTAAATTTAACAGTCCTCACAGTTCTATCTGGTGGCTGCTGAACATCATAAGGATTTGCAGAACAGCCCACTAACATAATTAATACGATCAATGGAAAAGTTAATTTTAACATCAAGTTATTTCCTCATTAATAATCTACATGGCGTACTGTGACTTTATCACCCCAATCACGATTTAAATAAATAACTCTTTTTTAATCTTACAGTAACCTCGATGTGGCCAGCATTTCTTAGTTTTTATAATCTTTTCATGAACGGGGCCATCCCATCTATGCTTAACAACTTTATTTATTTGAACGGCAAATACTGAACTGGAAAAAATACCTAAGACAATAAAGCTGCTGAGTAATAATTTTTTCATTTATTTAATTCCTTAATTAAAATGTAAGTAACATATTATTTACTTAAATAAATTTTTCAATATCATTTACAAAAATTTACCAAATTTACATAAACTTACATCTTTTTAAAGATTTAAAAGATGGTTAAGATCTTTTTTGATATCTTTAAACTTTTTGCTGACTTTAGTTTTTTTATTTGTTTCAGAAATAAGATATTCAATAGTTTCAGATAAGCTCGAGCCTAATTCGACTGACTTATCAGATAACTTCCTCCAAACGGCATATTCTAAATCAATTGATTTCTTTTTTGTATGTTGGTTTTGTGCATCATAAAATCTTTTTCTCTTTGCTCTAATAGCCTGCTCTAATTTTAATTGTGAATTACTATTAAAACTTTCTCGGATAATGTTTTTTAAGTTTTTATAATTTTTAGCATTATTTATTCTAGTAAAAATATCATGAATGATTTCATTATCCGTTGAATTCGTCAGTATTACCTTTTCATAATATTTTTTTTTGCAATAATCTTTAATCCAAAGAATTTCTATTTCCTCATTTTTTCATACTTCATTCAAAAGCCCAAAAGATTTAATAAAAACATAGTTACAGTGTATCTAACAACAATATAAAATACCACACAACATTATTAAATTGTGAAATATAACTAAATTTATAATTGATCTATATATATTAAGTATTATGTTCTATAATGTCGGCCACAAAAAAATCTTTTAAGATAAAAATGATTCATAAATATACCAAAATCAACAAAAATAATATTTTTAAAGATATAACGTTAGATAAAAAAACAGACTCTAACATTTTAATTGATATTTATAGTAACCTTTCATCGGCAATAGATTCTTTTGTATTAGAAAACAATTTTCATAAATTTCTTAGAATAAATGCTTCTCCAAATGAAGATAATTTAAATTTATTGAGTAATTTGCTAGACGAAAAGAAAACCACTTTCAGACCCCTTATATTTTCATCTATTCTAAAAAATGAACTGCTTGGATATCATGGCAATGATATAGAAGACCATCCTCAAATATTGAGCGTGTTTGAACGTTTTACAGATCGCATTGTAATTATACCAGCTGTGACTTTTGAAAACTTCTCAAAATCAGAGTGGTTAAAATTTAAAAGTATTGTTGAAAAACAATTATTTCATTCGTACTTAAATGATCGTAACACTTCTTTTAAGATCAAATTTATTTTAGTGGGTACTATGAATGATTTCAGCTTACTCGATAATTTAGAGCAACAAAATACTTATGAAAATTATATGTATTCATCAATAAATTCAATATTTCTAATCAATCAAGGTAACCACCAAAAATATTTTGACTTTATTTCTTATTTGATTGAGACATATAGCTTCCCTAAATTTAATGACTTAAGTGCTTATCAAGAGTTTTTAAAAATAATTTGGAGAAAAACTGGTGACTTAAACCACTTATTATTGGATATTTCTTGGCTTAAAAATATATTATCAGAAATAAGTGTTTGTAGAACATCAAATTTTATTGATGAGGAAACTATATCATTATTCATTTCCAAAAAAACACAACAAGAAGCACATTTGGTTGATTTACTGAAAGAAGATTTTAAAAATAATCAAATTTTAATCGAAACGGAAGGTACCAAAGTTGGACAAATCAATGGTCTGTCTATTATTGATGTAAATGGTTATCCAAAGAGTATAGGTGAACCAATGAGAATATCTTCAGTAATATCTCATGGTGAAGGAGAAATAATTGATATAGACCATAAGGCTGATCTAGCTGGAAATATACATCAAAAAGGTATGTTGATAATAAATTTTTTCTTAAGTAATATTCTTAATCAAAACCTGCCACTTCCTTTTAATATTTCATTTACAATTGAACAATCTCATGATGAAATTGATGGTGATAGTGCTTCTTTGGCTGGGTTATGCGTATTATTAAGCTCTTTAAGTGATATTCCTCTTAAGCAGAATATTGCAGTTACTGGAGCCATTGACCAATTTGGGAAAGTTTGTCCTGTGGGTGGTATAAATGAAAAAATTGAATCCTTTTATGATATTTGTAAAGATACAAATCTTAATGGTGAGCATGGTGTAATTATACCTTATAATAATAAAAAAAATGTTTGTCTCAGAAATGATGTACAACAAGCAATAGATGATAAGTTATTTAATATATGGTTAGTTGATAATGTTTCTGATGCAACACAACTCCTATTTGATAAAAACTTAGAAGATAGCAAAAATAATGTTGGTATAATTTCACTAATTGAACATAGATTAGATGACTCAAATATAAAAAAATCAATATTTAGTAAAATAAAACGTTTTTTTTTAGACAAAATTTAAATTAATATATATTTTAAAATATAGGCAAAATAGGAAAAAATTATGCTTACAAACAAAAATTCATTTAGTTATGAAGAGCTGGTTCAAGCAGGTAGAGGTGAGCTGTTTGGAAAACAAGGCCCCCAATTACCCTTAGATAACATGTTAATGATCGATCGTATAGAAAAAATAACTAAAGATGGAGGTCTATATGGTAAAGGTGAAATTTTAGCCGAATTAGACATTAATCCAGGGTTATGGTTTTTTGACTGTCACTTTAAAGGTGATCCAGTGATGCCGGGTTGTCTTGGTCTAGATGCTATGTGGCAATTACTTGGATTTTATCTAGGTTGGCATGGGGGTGTTGGAAAAGGAAGAGCCTTAGGTGTCGGTGAGGTTAAATTTTCTGGTCAAGTTTTACCTAATGTTAAAAAAGTAACTTATGACATTCAAATTAGAAGACTGATAAACAGAAAACTAATTATGGGAGTGGCTGATGGTAGAGTTTTAGCTGACGATAAAGAAATTTATGTTGCAAAAGATCTCAAAGTTGGTTTATTTTCAGATCCTTCTGCTTTTTAACCATCCGTTAGAAATATTTTAATGAGGCTCACAGAGCTTCATAACGTGAAATTTATACAATGTGGTTTTTTGCGGTTCTCCAACCACCTAACCACTGCTCCTTAGCATTCAGTGATTGATAAGGGCAACTTTCAGCGGAGTGGTTATTAAGTCCAGCTTGGTATCCTCTTTGATGTGCTCTATCCATTTTATCTCTTTTTTGTCTCTTCATACTATTCACCTCTTTACACTAACACAATTTATAAATTGCACCATTTTTTAAAAAAAAGCAATAACCAGATTCTCATTTTATAAATATTATTATGGAATTATAGTTTTTAAATTTAGTTGGAACTAATTTAAAAATAAATGCCTAACCCTTTTCCAAGCTTTCTTTTAAGCTTTCAAGTTCCTCCCATCGTTTATAAGTATTATCTAGGTCTTGGTCTATTTTTTTAGCTCATCAAGTGTACTTTTGGTTTGCTCACTTGGTAGAGAAAAAAAATCAGGAGAGTTGATTTCATTTTGTAATCGCCCTTGATTAAATTCAAGTTCTTCAATTAACTTAGGCAGCTCTTCTAACTCTTTTTGTTCTTTATATGATAGCTTAGTTTTGACATTATTGCTTTTTTTCTTTTTCACTATATTGTTAGAAATATTTGAATCTGATGAAGGCTGTTTTTGTTTATTATAAATATGAGAAAATTGATGATATGCATCGGAATAACCACCAGGATACATTGAAATATGCCCTTTTCCATCAAAAAACCAAGTTGAAGTCACTGTATTATCCAAAAAGTATCTATCATGACTAACAATAATAACTGTGCCATCATATTTTAAAATCAAATCTTCGAGTAACTCTAATGTCTCAATATCAAGGTCATTTGTTGGTTCATCTAAAATAATAATATTACTAGGTTTTGTAAACAATTTAGCCAATAAAAGCCTATTTTTTTCGCCTCCTGACAAAATACTAACTGGGGAAAGTGCTCTCTTAGGTGTAAACATGAAATCTTGTAAGTAACCAAGTGCATGTCTAGTTTTACCTGCGATAGTAATTTCTTGTTTTCCATCAGCCAAATTTTCAATAACAGTTTTACTTGTATCTAATTGTTCTCTGTATTGATCAAAATAAGCAATACTTTGATTAGTACCGACTTTTATTTTCCCTTCGAAGTCTTTGACTTGTCCCATTAGTAATTTAATTAATGTACTTTTACCTGAGCCATTCTTACCAACTAAAGCAATTTTATCGCCACGACTAATTAAACAAGAAAAGTCTTTAATAACTACTTTATCACTAATTGAAACATTAACATTTTCTACTTCATAAATAATCTTACCACTCTGTAATGCTTCAAGAACAGTAAAGTTGACATTGCTTTGCACTTTCCTTCTTTCTTTAAATTCACCTCTTAAAGCTTTTAATCTTCTAACACGACCTTCATTTCTTGTTCTTCTGGCTTTAATTCCTTGTCTAATCCAAACTTCTTCTTGGGCTAGCCTCTTATCAAAGAGAGCATTTTTTTCTTGCTCAATTCTTAAAGCATCCTCCTTACCTGCTAAATACTCATCATAATTTCCCGGCCAAGAAGATAAGTTACCCCTATCTAAATCAACAATTCTTGTGGCCAATTTGGATATAAATGTTCTATCATGAGAAATAAATACAATCGCACCTTTAAACTTAAGCAAGAAACTTTCAAGCCAAGAAATTGTTTCAATATCCAGATGATTAGTAGGCTCATCTAATAATAAGATGTCTGGTTCAGAGACTAAAGCCTTTGCTAAAGCAAGTTTTCTCTTCCACCCCCCTGATAAATTTTTCAAATTAAGATCTGGGTTTATATTTAGAGACTCTAGGATAGATTTAATTCTATAATCAATTGACCAACCATCTTTAGCATCAATTTGAGATTGCAACTTATCTAAATTGGAAACGTCTATGTCCTTAGTATTAGTAATTAAATTATGATATTTCGATAACAACCTACCAATTTCTGATAAACCATCTGATACAAAGTCATAAGCGGAAGTATCAATGCTTTGAGGTGGATCTTGCTCTAACTTAGATAATTTTATTCCTTGTTGTTTTTCTAATTTACCGTCATCAAGTTTAATTTCTTCCATTAAAACTTTTAATAATGTGGATTTCCCTGAGCCGTTTCTACCAACAAGACATAATCTTTCTTTAGAATAGATATTTAGTTCTTCTGAGTTTAGCAATGGCGCATCACCAAATGCTAAATGAGCTGATTGCAACCGTATTAATGACACGATAATGATATCCTTTTATTTAAAATTTAATAACCAACTATTATGTATTTTTTTATTTCTTTTAAAGTCTTCAGGTATTGTAGAATTAGTAATTTCCTTAGCAGATAAACCATTACTATTAAGTAATTCATTATTTAACTTAAAGTTTCTTTTATTATTTGTAAAAAGTATAACTCCATCTTGTTTCAAACAATTAGATGCTAATAATAATAAATCCACATGATCTCTTTCTACTTCAAACGTATTTTCCATTTTCTTGGAATTTGAAAATGTTGGTGGATCAATAAAAATAAAATCAAATTTCATAGTATTTTTTTGAAGCCATAACATGCAGTTTGCATTCTCAAATTTATATTGACTCCCAATAAAACCATTCAATTTCATATTACTTTTTGACCAATCTAAGTATGTTTTAGACATATCTACCGTGACAACAGATTTTGCTTTACCTGCAGCAGCATATACTGAGGCTGAACCGGTGTATGCAAAAAGATTCAAAACATCTTTGTTTGCAGACATTTTGTAAATTAGTTGTCTTGTTTTACGATGATCTAAAAAAATACCAGTATCAAGATAATCATGTAAATTAACCATAAACTTTAAGTTATTTTCTGATATATTCATAAAGTTATTGTTTGATGAAATTTTTTCGTATTGACTTTTTCCAGACTTTCTTTCTCTATGTTTTAGACATATTTTATTAGGATCAGAATTAGTAACTTCCATCAAAACTCTTAAGATGTCTGTAAGCCTTCTTTTTGCTTTTTTTTCATCTATTTTTTTAGGAGCCGCATACTCTTGTACAACGAAATAATCATTATATTTATCTATCGCAACTTTATAATCAGGTAAATCAGCATCATAAATTCTATAGGCATGTACATTTTCACTTTTTGCCCACTTAGAAATTAATTTAATATTCTTCTTTAATCTATTTTGAAAATCTATTGCAATATTTAAGTTCGCATTATTATCTGAAGTACCCTCGTTATATTCTTCATACTCTCGAGCTTTTATCGAATATGACTTCAAAATACAATCAAGTTTTCCGTTTCTAAGTTTAAAGCTTTTAAATGCCCTCATTCCTAAACAGTTTAATAATTCTTCGTTTGATGAATAAATAAAGGCATTTGATCCCCCGAAAAACATTTTTAATTTTGAACCTAGTTTAGTATAAAGTTTAATTAAGTCAGTGTGAGACCCCATTCTTTCACCATACGGTGGATTAGATATAATTATTCCATTGTTAAAATGAGGTATTGATTCTAAATCATCGATATTTTGTACCTTAAATTCAATAATATCTGAGACTTGTGCAATTCTTGCATTTTTTTTTGCTATGTTTATTACTTTTGAAGAAGAATCAAAACCAATAATAGATTTTTCTTCGAAGTTATTTTTAAATGATTTTTTTAAATTTTCTTTTACATTGATAAAAACATTACTGTCAAAATTTTTTAAAAATTGAAATCCCCATTTTTTTCTAAAAAAGTTTACAGGTATGTTCTTTTTTTGAAGTGCAGCCTCTATCAATATTGTTCCTGAACCGCACATCGGATCCATTAAAAACTGTTCTACATCCCATTTTGACTTCTCAATTAAAGCAGCTGCATGTGTTTCTCTTAGAGGAGCAATCCCACTTTCTGAACGATACCCCCTCTGATGAAGCGGTTCGCCACACAAATCAAACCCAATGGTCACTTCATTTTTGATTAATCTAGCATGGATTCTAAAGTCAGGGTTTTCTTTATCAACGTTTATAGGTTCATTTTGTATGTTTAAAAACCTGTCAGCAATACTATCCTTTAACTTCAACGCACCATAATAACTGTTATTTATTGATTTGTTTGTGCCCTTAAAATCAATTACAAAGGAGTTTCTACTATCAAATATTTTTCCCATGATAACGAATAGGATAAATCATATAAGTCTTTATCATTTTTTACTGTCCCTACTGCTAAAATTTGTACAATTCTAGAAGCAAATTTGCTAGATAGGCATAACTCATAAGCTATACTATTTTCTGCTTCAAAAGTTACACCAGCAAAAACAATATTTATACTCTGTCCACCGAGAATCTTTATTTCATCAAAAACTAGCTGTTCTAGACCATGTGCAACTATTGCAATATATTTTTGCATAATTATAAAACCCCAAAAAAATTTCATTAATTATATATCAAAAAGACTTATAACAATATTAAATTAAATTGTTTCCTATAGTAAACAAATAAAATTTGAGCAATATGAAAACAAACAAGATGTTAGTCTGTGACTAACACCTTGTTTAAAAGCAGGAATTTTTTATTGAAAAAATTATTAAAAAATTAAAAAATTAGACTATCTTTGAAAAAAAAACCAACAAAAAACGTGACATGGATCACGATTTTTGTTGGTTTTTCCCGCTTAATTAGTATTATTTCATTGTACTATCAACCAACCAAATCCATTATTTTAGGTTCTTTTATAAATAGCCTCAATCTATTATTCATTACTTTAATACATTCACAGAACTCCAACCTTTTATTGGAATTTAAGTGTATGCCTTTTTGCTCGATTAACAGCAATAAAGAAGCTGACTCAGAAGAGTCTATCACTAAAAATCTTGAGGTATCACCTGCTAAACACGTGAGTGTAACAATTTCTGCATTTTGTGGACTCAAAGGCTGATCTTGCTCTTTAAAAAACCAACTTTTAGGCATCATGGGCTTTTGAAAGTTTTTACATGCTATTGCATGCAAAATAATATGAAACTTAATATCATCTGTATATTCAAAACAAGAAATAGCATCATGAAACTCATCAAAATTTGAAGCGTCATCAACCGTAAACTGTCTATTTACAAAAGATAAATGACCTATATTTTTTTCACATAAGTTTAATTTAAATTCTCTTTTATCAGAGCTTAAGAGCACTAGTGATTTCAATTCATCTCTAAAGCTCCAACTCCAATCAATCTGAGGCTTATCCATAGTATTCCACTTCTTTACAATCATGGAGATACTATAGTGTTTTTTAAAAAAATTAAAAGAGGAAACTTAAAAAGCTTTTATTACTGATTTCAAAACTGAAGGTCCCTGGTAAATAAAAGATGAATATAATTGAACTAATTTCGCTCCTGATTGAATTTTTTGTTTCGCAGAAACGGAACCATCAATACCACCAACACCAATTATTGGAATTTCATCCTTCAATTCCATATAAAATCTTGAAATAATTTTGTTACTTTTGTCTAATAGAGGTCTTCCGCTCAACCCACCCTCTTCATTAGAAAAATCTAAACCTTCAATAAGTGACTTGTCTATAGTCGTATTTGTTGCAATTACACCATCTACCTTGTTTTTGATCAAAACTTTTGAAATTGACGAAATATAATCCTCATTTACATCTGGTGCAATTTTAATTACAAGTGGAACGTATTTTCCAGATTCTTCGTTAAGATTCATTTGTTCCATTTTGAGAGACTCAATCAAATCATCAAATGCCTGTCCATATTGCAAATCTCTTAAATTAGGGGTGTTTGGAGAAGAAATATTGACAGTGACATAACTTGCATAATCATAAACTTTCTTCAAACAAGAAATGTAATCGTCTTTACCCTTTTCTAGAGGAGTATCCTTGTTTTTACCTATATTAATACCTAGGATCCCGTCATAATTTGATTTAATAACATTAGCGATTAAATTATCCACTCCTTTATTATTAAATCCCATACGGTTTATTATTGCTTCCGCATCTTTAATTCGAAACAATCTTGGTTTTGGATTTCCAGGTTGGGCTTTTGGTGTTACAGTACCAACCTCAAGAAAACCAAAACCCATTTTTGAAAAAGCATCAATACACTCTCCGTTCTTATCAAGACCAGCAGCGAGTCCAATGGGGTTTTTAAATTTAAGACCCATTACCTCTACAGCATGCTCTGGTATATGTTGAGAAATAAGAAATGATAAAGGTCCACTTCCAATTTTTGAAAGACTTGATATTGTTAAATCATGTATTCTTTCAGGATCAAAATTGAAAGCAATATTTTTTATTACTGGATAAAACATCTTATTTCCTCAAACAATTTAGTGGGTTTATATTTTTACAATTTAAACTCAATAACATTAACTCTCTTAGTGCGACAGAAAATTTAGCAAACTCATGGACTGTCCCAAATTTAAATTCGGTTAAAACACTATTCCATCTATTGACGGCTGAAGAATTAACTTGTATCCATGCATCTATTGCATCTTGAATACTTTGTTCTTTTGGCATCATTTCAATAACCCCTACAGTCAATTGTCTTTGTTGCCAATCTAAATCTTCACGAAATGAAGTTCTAGCCATTGCTTGCCAATGATTTTTAACTGGTTGGCTAACAATTTGATTTAAAAACCAATGTAAAGATAAATGAGCACCTAACACAAAATATACTTTTGATGCCAAACTGATATCAACCTTCAATTCTTGCGAAATTTGAGCTAAATCAAGAACAGAGTACATACTGGTTAATCTCGATATTTTTTGAGCAAGTTTAATAGGAACACCTTCTCGATGGAAAGACTCAGCCATTTCATTATGCTCAATTATCTCATCTTTCACTAGATAGTTATCTAAGTTGTTTAGTAAGTCATCATAAACTGGTTTATAGAAGTCTATTTGCTTCTTAATATCAAATTTTCGGGTGGTATTTCTTAAAAACCAACGGCTTGTTCTTCGAAGCATTCTTCTTGACAACTTAAGCATTTTATATTGAGTATTTGCAGAAACTTGATTATCTAACTTTCTAATTTCCTCAAAAGTTTCTTTAAAATTGAATATTTCGCGTGTTGTGATATAGGCACATACAATTTCAGAAAATGTTGCTCCTGTTTCATCTTGCATACGAGTGACGAAATTGAAACCCATTTCATTACAAACTTCATTAGCTAAACAGGTCGCAATAATTTCTTTCTTTAATGGGTGGCACAATATTTCTTTTTTATAGTTTTTACTAATTTGAGTGGGGAAATATGAAATCAATAGATTAGACAAAAAGTTGTTTTCAAAAATTTCGTTGGTTGTTAATTCTTCTTTTAGAATCATCTTACCGTATGCAATTAGAACAGCAATCTCTGGTCGAGTTAATTTTTGGCCAAGCTTATTTCTTTCCTCAAGTGATTCATCATCAGGTAAATACTCTAAAGCACGATTAAGTTTCCCTTCTCTCTCTAATCTTTGTATGAATCTTATCTGCTCTTTAATAAGCTTTGTTCCCTGATACTCAGTCACTGATATAGACTCACTTTGTGTATAAGAATCATTGATGACAATATCTAATACTTGTTCTTCCATATCAACTAACAAGGAGTTTCTTTGCTTAAAAGTAAGATCTTGATTAAGTATCAATGAGTTGAGAAGTACTTTTATGTTTACTTCGTTATCAGAGGTATCAACACCCCCAACATTATCAATAAAATCAGTATTTACTCGACCACCTTTTTTAGCATATTCAATTCTAGCTAATTGAGTAAGACCTAAGTTACCACCCTCTCCTACAATTTTACAATTGAGTTCATTACCATTAATTCTTAATGCATCATTAGCTCTATCACCAACCGAGGCATCCGATTCTAAGGATGACTTAACATAAGTACCAATCCCACCGTTCCATAATAAATCAACATTCATTTTCAAAATTAATTTAATTAATTCGTTTGGTGTAATGCTGTCACTCTCTGTATTAAGAAGCTTTTTTATTTCCTTATTAAGTTTAATAGATTTTGCCTTTCGTGAAAAGACGCCACCGCCTTTGGATATTAATTTATTATCATAATCTTCCCAAGAAGATTGATTCATTTGAAATAACCGATTTCTCTCACCCCATGAAACTTCATGGTCAGGATTTGGATCTATAAAAATATGTAAATGGTTGAAGGCCGCCTTAAGTTTTATATATTTTGACAAGAGCATCCCATTACCAAACACATCCCCTGCCATATCGCCAATTCCAATACAAGTAAATGTTTGGTTTTGGCAGTCGACATTTATTTCTCTAAAGTGTCTTTTTACCGACTCCCATGCACCTTTTGCAGTAATGCCCATTTTTTTATGATCATAACCATTAGACCCACCAGAAGCAAAAGCATCACCTAACCAAAAATTGTATTCAGCTGAAATAGAGTTAGCTATGTCAGAAAAAGTTGCTGTCCCTTTGTCTGCGGCAACTACAAGATAAGAATCATCATCATCATGTCTTACAACATCTTTAGGCGGTACTAATTTGTTATTAATAATATTATCTGTTATGTCAAGTAATGAACGAATAAAAATAGAATAACAGCGTTTTGCTTCATTAAGAATTTCCAATCGAGTGCTCAGTTGGCCTTGTTTCTTACAAATGAAACCACCTTTTGCCCCAACTGGTACAATAACTGAATTTTTAACTTGTTGCGCCTTAACAAGACCCAATACTTCAGTTCTAAAGTCCTCTTGTCGATCAGACCATCTTAATCCGCCGCGAGCGATTTTTCCACCTCTCAAATGTACACCTTCAATATCTGGAGAATAAACATAAATTTCAAAAAGCGGTGCTGGTTGAGGTATATCTGTGATTTCTGTTGACTTTATTTTAAAGGATAGCCCTTCTTTATGAGCATGGTTTGCATCAGTTTGATAAAAGTTAGTTCTCTTGACTGCTTTTATAACTTCGATATATCTTCTAAAAATTCTATCATCATCCAGACTTTCTACTTCCTCGAGTTGTTGTTCAAATTGTTCATATAATTTATGAAGATCACTCTGCTCTAAACTTCCATTTGGATTAAAACGTCCATCAAATATTTTTATGAATAACTGAGTCAATTTAGGATAATTGGAGAGAGTTCTTTCCATATATCTCAAACTAAATGGAAAAGAAATTTGTCGCATATACCTAGCCAATGCTCTAATTATGGTTACTTGCCTTCCTGACAATCCTGCACATAATACCAATTTATTAAAACCATCATTTTCTAATTTACCATACCAAATATCATATAGTGCTTCTTGAAATCGGTCTTTTGAACTTTTTAATTGATTACCTGAACAACCTGTGTGAAGCATTGAAAAATCTAATATCCAAAAAACCTCTCCATCAGCTCGCATAACCTCATGAGGAGCTTCACCAATCACTCGTAATCCTAAGTTCTCCAACATAGGCATGACATCAGATAAATAAATTTGTTCATTTTTATGAAAAAGTTTCAGTTTTACAAAGTTAGAATTTGAAGATTCTTCTTGAGGTGTATAGAAAAGCATTCCTAAAGGATTATTTTCATCTAAAGCTTCTAATTGTTGTATATCTGCAAGTGCAGCTCCTGGCATAGAGGCCTCTTTATAAGAACGCTGAAATGACTTAATATACTTTTTCGATAAAGGTATACCTGTTGTCTCTCCAAAGTGTGATACTAATGATTCATGAAGTCGATCTTCCCATGCTGATGCTATTTCCATTAAATTGTGCTCTAAAAGTTTTGTATTTATATTGAAATTATTATCTTCAACTCTTACTATAAAGTGTGTTCTTGCAAAAGCTCCTTCAGTGAAAGTAACTGAGAACTCTATATCTTGAGTTGAATTAAAGTATTGAGAAAATAAATCTTGTGTTAAATTTCTGAAATCTGTGTTATATCTTTCTTTTCTGATATAAATAATACACGAAAAAAACCTTCCAAAGGGGTCTCTTCTCACAAAAAGTCTCAACAAGTCTCTGTCTTGCATTTGAACTACACCAAGACCAACACGAAGCATTTCATCTTCTGTTGCTTGTATTAACTCATCTCTAGGATAGGACTCTAAAATATTTAGTAATGATTTCCAAGAATGTGAGTTCTCAGGATATTTACTTGACTTTAAAATTCTCTCTACCTTATCTCTAATAAGAGGTATGGAAAGAGCTGTTTGATGATAAGTATTAGCACCATATAAGCCAATGAATCGATGCTCTCCAATTACCTCACCCTTATTATTAAAACGTTTAATTCCAATATAATCAAAATATGCAGGTCGATGAATGTGAGATTTTTGATTTGCTTTTGTTAAAATCAAAAGCTTAGACTTTCTGGCTTCATCGAGAGCAGAAGCAGGAAGCTCCGATAATTTAATACTTCTTAACATATTTTGACGGCTTAATATACCAAGCCCTTTTTCTTTAGATGGATGTAACTCTATATCTCCATCAACTTTAATTATATCGAAAGAATGATAACCCATTAACGTAAAGTTATCATTAGCAACCCAATCCAAAAACTCTTTGATCTCTCGTGATCCATGTATATCAGCATCTGATGGGATCGACCGAGCGACAAGATTTAATTTATCAATCATACGATTCCAGTCAGAAACAATACAATTTACATCTTTCAAAACATGTTTAATTTCTAGATATAATTTTTTAAGTTCTTTCTCACTTTCTAGTCTGTCAACTTCAATATGAAATACTGTAGTTAAGCTTCCCTTATCACCACATGCACCTATTATTTCGTCATGTTTATCTCTTTCAATATTGTAAGGACCATGCATCATGAGATGGTTGCTCATTTTAAGTCTATTTAATGTAATGTTTATCGATTCAACTAAAAACTTTCTATCTGGACATACTATTTCAACAATAGTGTGAGGACTTTTCCAACCATGTTTATTTACAGAAGGATTGAAAACTTTAACTGATATCGAGTCATCTTTATCTTCCTCTATATGGTGCCACAAACTTAAAATAGAACCGTAAAGATCATATTCATTTTTAACTCTAAGATCATCTTCTGATAGTTGCTCAAGCAAGTTTTGAGCAAATACTTTTATAATTTTTTTTCTTGGATTTTCTATTTTATCTTCAATAAGTTTATAAACTTTGTTTAAAACAACCGGAACAAACGCATCTAAAACAGTCATATTTTTTGTTACCCATAGATAATTTACTATTAATCGACTTAATACTGATAATGTAACATAAATTTCATGAATTTGTGTTACAAAAATAAAACCTTATTTATCAGCAAATAATTGATGCTACTATAAAGAATTGATTGGGTTAATTTTGTGATAGAAGTAAAAAAAAAGCCTTTTCATTAAAAAGACTTTTTTAATTAGTTAAATTTTATACAAAGTTTCTAAGCACCAAGAGCATTCTGTACTTTTTCAAACAAATCTTTCGATAATGAATCCAATTGTAAAATTTCATTGAGACATGCTTTCATAATGACGCCTCTTTCAGATTTATATTTTTTAAATGAAAGAAGTGGATCAATAAGTCTTGACGCCACCTGTGGATTAATAGAATCAATTTTAACAATCATACTGGTTAAAAATTTATAGCCACTACCATCAATTTTATGAAATTGAGATGTATTGTCGATAAACCCACCGATTAAACTTCTAACTCTATTTGGATTGGTTATATCAAACGACTCTTCATTTTCCATTATAAAGTTCAATTTATCTATAATATTTGCATCATCTTTTTTGGCAGATAAAAAGAACCATTTATCCATAACTAACCCGTCTTTATTCCACTCTTGTTTGAAAGATTCCATACAACTAGCATAATCATCCATAAAGTAAGGACTATAATTAAGAGCTGTTAGAGCTGACATTTTTTCCGTCATATTTTTTGCACGTTTGAAATAATCAAGTGCTAGGCAATCATCACTTTTAACTAATGAAATATATTTCAAAGCCACTGATGATAGAAACCTTATTTCTGAACTATTTTGTCCGAGGCTCTGATTTACATTGTAAATTTTTAAAAAGTGAGTATGGAACTTATTAGCAAAGATAAGAATCATATCATTTAAAACTGAATGTATGAGCTCAACGTCAATAACTTCATACCATGATGTAATTTCTGAAAAAGATGGAAATGAAAAGATTTCACCTAAAATGGCTGGAGAAAGATCTGACTCATTAAATAAGTGATCAAATGCGGAAATCACATCATTTGGTATGAGAATATTATCACCATTTTCTCTGAGAGAGATATTTTTCTTTAAATATTTTTGCAACAATAACTGTCCAGCATTCCACTTAGAAAATTTATTTGGATCATATTTTAATAAAGTACATAATTCACAGTCGCTGTAATCATAGTTTAAATATACTGGAGCAGAAAAGTCTCTCAAAATCGATAAGATAGGTTTTTCTTCAAGGTTACTAAAAATAACAGTCTGTTCACTTTGCGATAATTCTATTAATCCATTGTCTATTTTCTGGTTTGTTAAATCAATAACACCCCCCTTACTGCTTAATAATCCAAATTTAAGTGGTATATGTAAATTTTTTTTAGTTTTTTGATCATTAGTAGGGTTAGTGTTTTGACTTAGTTTAACAATAAATTCTTTTGAACTGTCTCTATATTCGGTATTTATACTTACAATGGGTGTTCCTGATTGACTATACCATAACCTGAATTGATTGAGGTCTTTGCCTGAAGCTCTCTCCATTGCCTGCACAAAGTCATCACAAGTCACAGCTTGTCCATCAAATAAATCAAAATACAACTTTACTCCCTTTTGAAAAAGATCTTCACCTAATAAAGTATGTAGCATTCTTATAACCTCACTACCCTTATCATAGACAGTTCGAGTATAAAAGTTATTCATTTCCATTACTTTTTCTGGTCGTATAGGATGAGACATAGGACTTAAGTCCTCTAAAAACTGTCCTGCTTTTAATGAACGTACATTTCGTATTCTTTCTAAATCCCTATTATTTAAATCTGATGAAAATTCTTGATCTCTAAATACCGTGAATCCCTCTTTGAGGCTAAGTTGAAACCAGTCTCGGCAAGTTACCCTATTTCCACTCCAATTATGAAAATACTCATGACCAATCACTCTTTCAATTTGATGATAATCGTTATCAGTAGCTGTTTTTTGGTCTGCCAAGACAACTTTTGAATTAAAAACATTCAAGCCTTTATTTTCCATTGCTCCCATATTAAAAAAGTCTACTGCCACAATCATATATATATCTAGATCATATTCTAAATTAAACCGTTCTTCATCCCACTTCATAGCTTTTTTCAATGATTCCATTGCAAATTTAGAGCGATTTAATTTACCCTTATCAACATACAACTCTAGAGTTATTTCTCTTCCACTTTTGGTTATGAATTTATCTGATAATAAATCAAAATCTCCAGCTACAAGTGCGAATAAATATGAAGGCTTTGGAAATGGGTCTTCCCAAGTACACCATCTCATACCTTTATCATCAATCCCTTCTCCAATTTTATTACCATTACTCAATAAAAAAGGAAGTTCATGAGAATTAGTCCTAATTGTTGTTGTAAATTTTGACAAAACATCAGGTCTATCCAAAAAGTAGGTTATTCGTCTAAAACCCTCAGCTTCGCATTGTGTACAGAAATATCCTTCAGAGAAATATAACCCTGACAATGAAGTGTTTTCTTTAGGATTAATATAGTTAATGATTTTTAGAACAAATTGTTCAGGTACATTATTTATAACTATGCCTGAACTTGTTAGCTGGTAGTCATTCCATTTTTTGTTGTTGATTTCAAGTACAGAAAACTCCAAATCTTCACCATCAAGAAAAATGGAGTTGTTTTTACTTCGGCAGGTATTCAAAGGGTTTAAATAATACTTTGATTCATTAATTACCTTAGTTCTACATTCTTGTATTTCAAAGTCTAATTTAATAGTTTCCACAAGAAATTCAGACGGCGAATAATCTTTTCTATATTTAACGTTATGTTCTTTATTCATTTGTGAGGATATCCTAGTTAAATTGAAAATTTACATATATTTCTGAGTATAAATAACATCCATAAAGTTAGATTGCAAAAAATTTCATTTAAGTTATTTATTAAATAAAGTATCATTTATACTAATTTTTAAGACAATGTTCAAGACCAAGCTAAATGAGTATTCAGCCTATAATTACCTCGATGTTAGATAATGATATTTATAAATTTCACATGCAACAAGCAGTTTTTCACCAATATCCTGCAAAGAAGATGAAAGCTAAACTGATTTGTAGAAATAAAAATGAAGATCTATCTTTTTTAATTAACGATATAAAAAAACAAATCAATTTTATGTCTAATATTAGCTTAACTTCAACAGAGGAAGATTACCTAAAGTCTCTTGGATTTTATCAAGATGATTTTCTTAACTACCTTAGAAAATTTAAATTCAAACCTGCAGATATTTCATTAACCACTAAAAACAATCAACTAGAGTTAACTTATAATGGGAACTGGTTAGATTTGATACTATGGGAAGTTCCGCTCTTAGCTATCATATCTGAACTAAGGAATAAATATTTATACCCATTTATAAGATCCGAAGACGCTGGTGATTACCTTGAAAAAAAAATAAAAAATTTAAAGGAGTCTTCAAATCATTCTTCCATATTTAATTTAGTTGACTTTGGTACTCGGAGAAGGTTCTCTAAAAGTGTTCATGAAAAAATTATAAAAACCCTTAAAAGTCATTTTCCCAACTTTAATTCAACATCTAATGTTGCTTTAGCAAAAAAATTCTCATTAAACCCCGTTGGCACACAAGCACATGAATGGTTCCAGGCGCACCAACAAATAAGTAAAAAACTTTCTGACTTCCAAGTGTTGGCTTTAAATAAATGGACGTTAGAATATCCTCAAAACCTTAAAATAGCCCTTACAGATACGATTAATTTGAAAAGTTTTCTTAAAGATTTTGATTACGATCTAGCTAATCAATATGATGGCGTAAGACATGATAGTGGTGATCCTTTTGTTTGGGCTAGTAAAATCATATCTCATTATTCAAAATTGGGGATTAACTGTAAAGAAAAGACTTTAGTTTTTTCTGACTCATTAACATTTAAAAAAGCACAATCTTTGCATGAAGAATTCTCGGATTTTATAAATGTTATTTTTGGAATTGGCACTTCATTAACTTGTGATATTCCTGATGTTGAGCCTGCAAATATAGTAATTAAATTAGAAACTTTTCAAAATAGGCCTGTAGCAAAAATTTCTGATGAACCAGTAAAGTCTGTCTGTCCAGATAGAGAATTTTTAAAAGAAATAAAGAAAACATTCAATATTGATTAATTATTATGTTCATTTAGGCTGGCTAAATCATAAGTGATATTAACAGCCTCATCGAGCAGAACATCTGGCTCCTGATAGTCTTTTGGAATATCATCGATTGATTCAAATATTTTTAAATTTTGCTTTTTTTGCCTAGCATTAATTCTTTTCAAGCGATCAGCATCATCCTTTTTATTTTCTGCTTTCCTCACATTGATATTTAAAGATACTTTGTTCTTTTTGGAGTATTCTTTACTATCTTTAATTTTTAAAATTAGATAGTTATACTCGTCATTATTTTTAACTCTCTTAATATGCTTCGAGTAAATGCTTGGTAATTCTGATAATTTAAAATTTGAAGTTTTTTGATATACGGCAGGCTCAATACTGTCCCATTTTAATGAGTTTTTTTCAACACTTTCACCAACTAAGAGAGGATCTACCATACTAGGAAACTTTATATCAGGAATAACACCTTTATTTTGCGTGCTACCGCCATTAACTCTATAAAATTTTTGAATAGTATATTGGATATAACCTAGAGAGTCATCATAAAAATCATACATATGATTTAATGGACGATGTTGTTGAACAGTTCCTTTACCATACGATTGTGTTCCAATAATTATGCCTCGACTATAATCTTGTATTACTGCAGCAAAAATTTCAGAAGCAGAGGCACTGTACCTATTAATAAGGACAGATAAAGGACCTCCATAGTACATTGTTATATCTCTATCCCTTTTAATTTTCACGTTTCCGAAATTATCTTTTATTTGAACAATGGGCCCTGATGGAATGAATAACCCAGATAACGTGGTTGCCTCTGAGAGTGCGCCTCCACCATTATTACGTAAATCTATAACTAAACCTGATAAATTATTTGCTTCCGAAGATCTCAATAACTCTTTGACATCAGCAGTTAGCCCCACATAAAAGCTAGGAATCTCAATCACTCCAATTTTTGCATTATTGATTGTTTTTATTTCAAGTTTTGCCTTTCGATCTTCTAATTTAATTTTATCCCTAACGACTGTTACAATGTAATTTTTTTTGTTGTTTGTTCTATAAATTTTTAAGGTGACTTTTGTTCCTTTAGGACCTTTAATTAGAGAAACTATATCGTCTAATCGCCAACCAATAACATCTTTAATTTCTCCATTATTATCTGAAACACCAATAATCCGATCACCATCGAAAATCTTTTGGGTTTTTTCGGCAGGACCACCTTTGACAAGAGATTTTATTATTGTATCATCACCTTCCTGTTGTAAAACTGCACCAATACCTTCTAATGATAAACTCATCTCTGATTGGAATTGCTCTGCTGCTCGTGGAGATAAATAACTAGTATGGGGATCTATTTGTCGAGCAAAAGCATTCATATAAACCTGAAACACATCTTCATTATTAGTTTGTCTCAACCTTAATAGAACATTTGAATACCTGTCAGCTAAGGTTTTTTTATATTATCATCAGGTTCATTAGACAGTATTAAATTTAATTCATCAAATTTTACTTTTTTAAGCCATAAATCATCTAATTCTTGTTTATTTTTACTCCAATCCAGTTTATGCCTATCAAGGATAATATAATCGTTTTCATAAAAATTCATTTTTTTGTTTAGCAAAGATTTTGCATATTCATATCTTTGGTACTTTAACTCTAATACTTTGTTAAAAATATCATAAGCAGCTTGTGTCTGACCTACTTTTAATTGCTCATCAAGTTTATTTCCCCACTTAAATTTGATATTTTTAACATCTACTTCAGTTAAAGTGTTTTTATTGAAATCAAGTATTTCGAGATAATTTTCTAAAATTTTATTTGAAAAACTGTCATTTAAATTGATCTTCTTAAAATGATCGTTTAATAATCTTGAGGTTATTCTTTTTGAAGAAACGGTATGAACTTTCTCAGGGTGTAATTTAGGGAGAGAATAATTTTTTTGAATCGGGGTTAATTCCTTTCCAACTAAATGAAAAGGAATTAAAAAAAACACAATATAGACAAGAAGTCTTTGAATAGTCATCTTAAAGAAAATCTCCATAGCTCCAAAAATGACATTTAAAAACTTCAATTAAGCAAATATATGTTCAGCCTTCACATTCATTATAAGGCCGTTGCTTAAACGTACTTTTATATCATTTTTATGAACTTCTAATACAGTGGCAGGAACATTGCCCTGTCCTAAATTTACATTTACTTTTTTATCAACAAGAACATCATTAATACTAAGTTTAGATGTTTCCTCAACTTTAGTTGCGTTTTTATTACGCTTTTTAGAAGTATATGTCTTTTTCTTAAATTTAGGATTAATACTACTTTTATTATCAGGCTTTTTATTGTTTTCTTGAGCGGCTCTTTCCTTCTGTAATTCCTTTTTCCTAGCATTAAATTTTGCTTTGCTTTCTTCTAAAGTTTTAGTGGCGTGTTCAATATGCTGTTGTTCTACGGGCCCAACATTATTTCCGTCTAAATCAACACGCTCTTGACCTGATTTAACACCATGCAAATATCTCCACGCTGAAGTATATTGTCTTAATGCACTTCTCAGTAATGTTTTACTAATTTTAGGATCGTCAGCTAAACGTTCTGATAAATCTTGAAAAATACCAATTTTTAAGGGCTTTGCTTCACCTTCTTTTATAAAACATTGAGGAAATAACTCCATCATATATTGTAGAGTCTCTTTCGCACTTGAAAGTTTTTGTGAATCTTCCATATTTAACCTAAATTGTACAATTGAATTCATTATATTAAGTGATGCTATTATAAGACTAAGATTAATAATTTCCAGTATTAATGAATAAACTTTAATTGTTTTTCAAGTTTAGAAACTATTTTTTCTAATTCATATTTATCTTGTGCAGTGAATCTGGCAAGTAGTGGGCTATCAATATCCAATACTGCAACACATTCATTATCCACTAAAAAAGGTATGACAATTTCAGATTTACTCAAACAATCACATGTTATGTGACCTTCAAAGTTCACAACATCATCCACTAAAATAGTTTTTTTTGAATGAGCCGCCATTCCACAAACACCATTTGGTATTTTTATTCTGCTTACTGCAGCTTTTCCTTGAAAAGGCCCTAATACCAAATCTTCAGCCTGACACACATAAAATCCCAACCAATTGATATCATGTATGTTTTCATACAAAATAGCAGCTATGTTTGATAGATTAGCATATAAGTCTTTTTCAGAGGAAGTATAGGTGTCAATTTTTTGTGTAATTAATTTATAATCAGCCATAATTATGTAGTAATAGATAAAAAATAATAATATAATTAATTTTTTTTTGGATGTAAATTTAAATTGGCGTTCATTTATAAATGAAAAATGAAAACTTCAACACCTGCTTCTACGATTACATAAAAAAAATTCTTCCAAATGAAGATAGTTATGAAGAGTTTTTGAAATATCACAAAAAAAAATTAAGACTAAGTATACGAGTAAATACGTTAAAAATTAAAGTCCCTGAATTTAAAGTAATAGCAAATCAGAACAATTGGATATTAGAACCAATCCCATGGACAGAGAATGGATTTTGGGTCACTCTCCCTAAGGAATATAACCTTGGAAACTCTATTGAACATATTCTTGGTTTAATCTACATACAAGAAGCAAGTTCCATGCTTCCTCCGGTAGCACTTTCATTTCAAAATAAAAAAAGTGGCGTTGTTTTAGATATGGCAGCCGCCCCGGGCTCAAAGACAACTCAAATTGGTGAAATTTACGATGAAAGCTCTTTAATCATTGCAAATGAGCTTTCATCTTCAAGAATTAAAGCTTTAACAACAAATGTCAGACGTTGTGGTTTAAAAAATGTTATAATTTCTCATCATGATGCAATCAAATTTGGTAAATTTTCACCAGAAACATTTGACTCTATTTTGCTTGATGCACCCTGTACAGGTGAAGGGGTTTCTCGAAAAGATAATAATGCATTGAGTAATTGGAATTTATCAACGATCCTGGAATATATGGAAATACAAAAAAAATTAATCCAAAGTGCTTTTGATGCTCTTAAACCTGGGGGAAGCTTGGTCTATTCAACATGTACTTTGAACTTGTATGAAAACCAAAAAGTTTGTCAATATTTAAAAGAAACCTACAATGAAGAAGTTGAAAGTATTCCTTTAGATAAACTATTTGATGGAGCGCATAAATCAACTACAAAAGAAGGTTTTTTACATGTATTCCCACACACTTACGACTCTGAGGGGTTTTTTATTGCCAAGTTTACTAAAAAAAACATCTTTAAAAAAAACAATACAACCCCAAATTTAATATCACCGAACAGGCCAAACTTTCCATATACTAAATTAAGCCAAATAGATATTTTGAAAGTCCATAACGAATTAGAAAAAAATTTTGGTTATTGTGGGAATTTAATGAAAAATATCTGGAAAAATAATGATCAATTGTGGCTTTTTCCTGAATGTGAAAATGAAAATATTTTTAAAATAATGAGATTTAATAGATTTGGAACTTCACTTGCAAAAACAATTAAGAATAGTTTTAAATGGGAGCACGAATCATTAGTTAACAGTTTTAGTTTTGATTCAATAAGACCTGAAAATAGATATATTTTGAATAAAGATGAAGTAATTCAATGGTTTGAAGGAAAAAACATTAATATAAAAAGTACAGAAAGCATATATCCGTTTTTAGTTTTATTTTACCAAGATATTTGCGTAGGATATGGAAAAATTTTCAAGAAAAACCAAATTAAAAATAATATCCCAAGATATTTAGTAAAAGATCCAGGGTTGATTTATTAATGGCACCACTACCACATTATTCTTTGTTTTTTATTGAATTACATTGTTATGGTCCTAATACACATGATCATTTAGCTAAATTAGTTTTACAAGAAACTGACCCTAATTTAATAAAAAAAGGGAAAATTCAAATAATAAATGTTCACCCTCATGAAGATACGTTTTTTGAACTATTTCACTGTATCTCTAACAAAATAGATCCTTTTTCTGGTAATGTATCAGAATATCAGGCGGCATCTTTTCTTATTAACAAACTATTTACAAAAGACATTATAATTTTTGGGTTTAACTGTGCAAATTTTTCAAAAAATATAAGAAACATAATTTTTCGAAATTTTCTTCCACTTGATTTTCCCTCAAAACAGTGCAAATTTGTAGATATTTTGAGTATTTTAAGTGTGTATAGGTTTCTTAATATTATTCAAATGGAAACCTCAGATGATATCGAAAAACAATGGGAGCTTTTTGTAAAATACACAAACTATCAAGAAGTTGATAATAGTACTAAACACAATACTTCTTCTAAAATAATTGAAATAGCCAAATGGCTCAAGCAAAAAAATGAAAAAGTTTTCAATTATTATACTGTAAATAAATCTGAAGATATAAAGAGCAGCAATTTTAAAAATAATCTTTTTCTTAATTTAAGTCACAAAAACATTAACAATAATAAAAGCCCAATATTTTTGCCAATAAAAAAAATAAATAAAACGAACTACTGCTTTTTGAATATTTCTGACTCTCTTCTTGACTTTAATAATATTGCTAACAGTCTATTCTTAGACAAAGACTATTTTGCTAACATGTACACTCATTTAAGTATTATTAAAAAGTTTCCTCAAGTTAGTATTTTATACGATGATGAGGTTTTAAAAAGTAATTTGTTATTTATCAATAAAAATAAGGAAAAGTTTGAAATTATCATTAATAAATACATAGAGCTGCTTCAAATGGATAGAGAGAAATTAGAAACTGAAAAGCAACTTTACCTAAGCTTATCAAGATCGGATCATGAAAATACTCCTAAAAAAATTAGTAAAACCAACTCCAAGTTAGAAAAAATGTACTTTAAATTCAGAGGAAGAAATTATAACTTTTACTTAAATCATCAAGAACAACAAGAATGGTTTGATTACATTCATAAATTAAAAAATAATTATCGCGAAGATTTTGAGCTAGCATTAAAAAAAGCTTTTGAGGTTTTTAGTTATGACAAAAAAATTCTTCAATTACTCCAAAAATTTATGTGAGGATATTTAGATGATATTACAAAGAGAACCGCTTGAAAACTATCTCAATATTTTTCGGCAAGCACAAAATGGAAAACTAGCCAAAAATCTATATGCCAATTTTATTGAATCTAACAATATTTCTCTCAATCAATTCTGTATAAATCTCCTAGAAATAGTATCAAAACTATCCCATACCCCCATATCCAAGTTTCCTGTAAGTGCTTTAGTCGTCTCTTCAAATGGTAATCTTTATTTTGGATGTAATTTAGAGATAAAAGGCGCCCCTTTAAATAGTACTGTACATGCTGAACAATGTGCCATCAACACAGCCTGTTTTCATAATGAAAAAAATATTAGTAAACTTTTTGTTACACACGCTCCATGTGGTCACTGTCGTCAATTTATAAATGAGATTCAATTAAGTAATAATATAGAAATAATAGTAAATGGAAATAAACAATCTTTCGAGGATTTACTTCCATCACCTTTTGGGCCAAAGGATTTAAACATTTATAAAAGCTTACTACCGCGAGAAAGATTAAATTTTGAGTTACTAAAAGAGTCTCAAAATGAACTTCATCTTAAAGCATTAAAGTCTTTGAATTTAGCTTATTGCCCCTACTCTAACAGTCATCATGGCATCTCCATTAGGCTTAATTCAGGCAAAATTTATTACGGAATTCAAATTGAAAATTGTGCTTACAATCCAACTTTATCAGCCCTTCATTCTGCATTATGTATCATTATGATATCTAATCATCAATTCAACGAAATTAATGAAGTTTGTTATATAAATATAAATAATAGCACAACAGAGTATTATTCATATTATAAATTAATACTTAATGCCATTAATCCTAACATTTCATTTGAAAGAATCGAAGCCAAAAACTAGAGTAAATCTTGTAACTTTTTTTTGATTCTTTTTTCTGATATGGGGTATTTTGTTCCCAGTATTTGAGCAAACAAACTCACCCGAAGTTCCTGTAAGTCCCATTTAATATCTTTGATTTCAGGGGGGACTTCATAAGTAAAATTATATTTTGATAAAGCACTTTTATACATTGAATCTAAATTTTGGAGCATGAGAGAAAAACTTCTATCTTTAAATGGATCAGACGGAAGTTTTTCCAACCTTCGTTGTATAGCATTTAAATATCTTGGGTAATCACATAATTTCTCGTATGAAGTATCCTTAACAAAACCTTTAAAAATAATCTCGGATAACTGTTGATTAATATCTGTATAACTTAATGCTAAATTTAAATCCAGTTTCCCCTTAATACTCTTATTAATTTGATGATTCAACATAAGAATGTTTTCGACTAAAGTAATAACATCACGAGTAGTCTCATTTATATTTTCTTTACAATCATTTAATAAATTATCAAATTCAACTTTATTGTTAGGAACGTTATTATTTTTTAAAATAACCCCTAATGCATTAAAAATACAATCATTTAAAAGATTCGATACATTTCCAAATTTATTATAATACATCGCTAATTTTGTGGAATTTGATAGCTTTTCATGCAAATAATTGATTGGCGATTTAATATTTAAAAAGCATAACCTTGTGATTGCTCTTGCTCTCTCAAAATCCCTTTGTTCACAGCTCTCAAAATTTTGGAATATTACAGAATCAAAATTATCTTTAATTCCTGGATAAACTTTAATTTCATAACCCATTTTTTTTTGGGTTAAAACCTCTTTCACAGAACCAAAACCCCAATATGTGAATTTTTTTTCTATTTTATTTTCTTTTTTATCTTCACGTTTAGGCGCATTTTTCAAAAACTTTTTTCTTAAGGCTTCAAAGTTTCTATCATTTTCTAAAATATGATTGTTCTCATCAATTATTTTAAAGTTAAACTTTAAGTGATCAGGAACCAAGTCAAAGTTCCAATCTTCTTGTTCAACTTTGAATCCAGTCATTTTCCTCAGCTTAAGAGAAAGCTCGACAGTCAAATTGTTTTTTAAGTCAGGTGCCGCATTTAAAAAAGCTTCTGCGTAATTAGGGGCAGGAACAAAGTTTTTTCTTATGTTTTTAGGTAATGCTTTTATTAATGATGTAATCAACTCTTTTCGATAAGCCGGAATAAACCATTCAAATTTGGCGTCTTTTATTTGAGTAAATAAGATTTTTGGAATAAGTATTGAAACACCATCACATTCAGAATTTCCGGGCTGAAAATCATACTCTAGTTTCAAATTATATCCACCATAAATCCAATTATCAGGGTAATCGTTCAGAGTGATTTCTTCGGTATTTCTTTTTTTTAGTTTATTAAATTCGTAATTCAATAGATTCGGATTTTTAAGCCTTTGCTTTTTCCACCAAACATCGAAATGATTTTTTGAAGTTACAAAATCTGGAATTCTTTCATCGAAAAAGTGAAATAAGTCATCTTCCTCGACTAATATATCTCTTTTTCTCACTTTGTTTTCTAAATTTTGAATATTACTAATAAGATGTTTGTTTTTTTCAATAAAATCATAATGTGCTAACCATTCTCCATAAATTAATGCATGCCTAATAAAAATTTCTTTTGAAATTATTGGATCAATTTTATCGTAATTGACTAATTTTTTTTCAATGATAGGTAGGCCATATAAGGTTGATTTTTCATAAGCCATTACATTAGCTCGTTTTTTTGACCAATGTGGTTCGCTGTAGGTTCTTTTTAAAATTTTAGGATTAACTTCTTCAACCCATGTAGGCTGAATTTTTGCATTATTTCTAGCCCAAAGTTTTGATGTTTCTACCAATTCTGAACTAAGAATCCATTTAGGCGATTTATGAAATAGATTTGAGGTAGGAAAAACAAAAAATTGAGCATTTCTTGTACCTCTATAATTTCTTTGTTCAGTATTATAAAACCCAATATTTGTTATTAATCCAGATAAAATTGATTTATGAATCAAATCATATGCGTATTCTTCAGGTAAGTCATTAATCTTATATTTTAAGTTACGTGCTAATTGCATTAATTGAAAAACTAAATCCTGCCACTCCCTAACTCTTAAATAGTTTAAATAATATTTTTGACAGAGTTTTTTGAATTGATTACCTGACAAGTCTTTTTTATTTTTATCAAGAAAAAACCAAAGATTTAAAATCGATAAAAAGTCTGAGTTTTTATCAAAAAATTGTTCGTGAGCCTTTTTAACTAACTGTTTTTTATCATTTGGAAATTCTCTTGGGTCTTGGATTGAAAGAAAAGAAACAATTATTAATATTTCTTTCATGACTCCAAAATGATTTGCTTCAATAATCATCTTTGACATTTTAGGATCAATTGGAAATTTACCTAAAACCTTCCCAACTTTAGTCAAGCCGATAGTTTTTTTATTCGAATAAATCGCTCCTATATCATCTAACAACTTAAAACCATCATTTATATATTTTGTATCAGGTTTATCAATAAAAGGAAATTCTTGGATGGAATCTACTTTAATAGATAGTAATTTAAGAATAACGGAGGCTAGATTTGTTCGTAAAATTTCAGGTTCTGTGTATTCGATTCTATGATTAAAATCTTCTTCAGAATATAACCTATAACAAATACCCGGTGATGTTCTTCCACAACGCCCTTTTCTTTGATTGGCACTTGCTTTTGATATTTTTTCAATTGGTAACCTTTGAACTTTAGTTCTATAACTATAACGGCTTACTCTTGCTGTACCAAAATCTATAACATATTTAATACCTGGAACAGTTAAAGAAGTTTCAGCCACATTTGTGGCTAAAATAATTCTACGTTTTGTTTGTTTGCTAATATTAAAAATTTTATTTTGTTCAGTGTTAGATAGTCTTGAGTATAATGGAAGAATATCCGTGTTGAATAAATCCTGCTTTTGTAAGTAACGGCTAAAATCTCTTATCTCTCTCTCTCCAGTCAGAAAAATCAAAATGTCACCCAATTCTTCTTGATCTAGCTGATCGATTGCAAATGATAAGGCTTGATATTCATCAAAGTTTAATTCTTGATCTTGAGTTAAATAACGAACCTCAACTGGAAAGGTTTTACCTGATACCCTAATAATAGGTGCGTTATTAAAATGTTTGGAAAATCTATCTAAATCAATTGTTGCTGATGTGATTAATATTTTTAAATCTTTTCTTTTATGAACTAACTTCTTCAAAAATCCAAGTATAAAATCAATATTAAGACTTCTTTCATGAGCTTCATCAATAATCAAAACCTCATATTGATTTAAAAATTTATCATGTTCTATCTCAGAGAGTAAAATGCCATCAGTCATCAATTTTAGCTTTGTTTTTCTGGATATAGAATCATGGAAACGAACTTTATATCCAACTAATTCTCCAAGTTCCGTATGCAGCTCTTCTGCTAATCTTTTAGATACAGTCCTTGCTGCTAGTCTTCTTGGTTGTGTGTGACCAATTAAACCCTTATTCCCGTATCCGAGCTCCAAAAAAATCTTTGGTAGTTGAGTTGTCTTTCCAGATCCTGTTTCTCCTGCGACAATTAAGACTTGATTTTTATCTATTAATTTTTTTAATTCATTAATTTTTTCAGATATCGGTAAAATTTCAGGATATTTTATAGTCGGCTTGTGTAACTTTCTTTCAGATACACACTTTAATGATTCATTAATGCTATGTTGAATCAAGTCAAGCTTTTTGAAATCGTTATTTCTAAGCGCAATTGATACTTGTTTTAACAATCTATGTTGATCTTTTAATTCACAATCAATTATTTGTTTCTTATAAAATTCTATATTATTTGGGTTTATTGGCATTTTTCTTCTTAATTTTATACACGATGAATATCAATAAAGTCAAAACAATGAATAAGCTAAATAAAGTAAAAGCTTGATGGTTATTATAAAAGGTTAGGAGGACTTTAGATTCCTTAGTAACAAATGAAGGAAATAATCCAAAAACGATAACCCACAAAGATACTGCAGTTATGTTACCAGTTTGATATTTGACTTTTGACATATTAGCTACACCACATCCAATATTAATTGTTTGCTTTAATCCCTCAATAAATCTTGAAATAATAATAGCTATAATTCCATATTTTGATAATAAATTATGTAATTTATCTAATTTTTTATCCTTTATTAGGTTTTTGGAAATTAGAAAATTTTTAAAGTATATTCCAATGTAATATCCTATTGTATTGCCCAAAATAGCTGCAATGAAAGCAATAACCAAAACAATCGGTAATGAAAGTTGTGTTGTTGATGCAGCTATAATAGAAGCTGTAACTAATACAGTTGTGCCAGGAAGTGGGATTGCAAAACCTTCGGCAAAAACAGCTACTGCAACAGCCAAGTATCCATATTCATTGACAAACGGGCCTGCTGCTTCAATTAAGGAATGGATCGAAGACATAAAAAATCCTTTAAAAAAAAAACTATTATAAGTATAAATTCAAAACTTTCAATAACCTTATCAATCTATGTTTAAATCACAAAATATGAAATCTTAAATTATTTAGATACCCTTTGCTCAAAAAAAATATTAATATATGATGCAAAATAATAAACTATTAATTATATACTGAGCAAAATATGGACAATAAAACAAAAAGACCTCTATATATTCCTCTTGGTGGGCCCGCTTTGCTAGGGACTCCACTTTTAAATAAAGGATTAGCATTTAGTAAAAATGAAAGAATGTATTTTAATCTTGAAGGCCTTTTACCAGAAAGAATTGAGACGATTGAGGAACAAGAAAAACGTTCTTATATGCAGTTAAAATCTTTTCACGATGATATGGAAAAACATATCTATTTAAGAAATATCCAAGATACAAATGAAACTCTTTTTTATAGATTAGTAAATAATCATATTGATGAAATCATGCCTTTAATATACACACCCACAGTTGGTGCTGCTTGTGAAAAGTTTTCAGAGATTTATCGTCGTGGTCGAGGTATTTTTTTGTCTTATGATAATAAAGATAGAATTGATGATATTTTAAACAATGCTTCTATTAGAGATGTAAAAGTAGTGGTCGTAACTGATGGTGAGCGTATATTAGGTCTTGGTGATCAAGGGATTGGAGGCATGGGTATTCCTATTGGAAAATTATCTCTATATACTGCCTGTGGAGGCATTAGTCCAGCTTACACTCTTCCAATCATCATAGATGTAGGGACAAACAACCAGACGCTTATTGATGATCCACTTTATATGGGTTGGAAACATAATCGTATCACAGGGAAAGAATATGATGAATTTATTGATAAATTTATGCAATCAATAAAAAGAAGATGGCCAGATGCTCTTATTCAATTTGAAGATTTTGCGCTCAAGAACTCGAACCCTATTCTCAAAAAATATAAACATGATTATCGTTGCTTTAATGATGATATACAAGGTACAGCTTCCGTTGCTTTAGGCTCTCTTCTTGCCGCATGTAAATCATCTAACACAAAAATATCAGAACAGCGGGTTGTTTTTGTAGGTAGTGGCTCAGCGGGATGTGGTATAGCTGAAGCTATCGTTTCGCATATGGTTAAGGAAGGGTTATCTCAAAAAGAAGCCCGCTCAAATGTTTTTATGATAGATAGATTTGGTCTTTTGACAAACAAGATGCCGAACTTGTTAGATTTTCAAGAGAAATTAGCACAAGACCAAAGTAGAGTTGAAAAATGGGGTAAAGGTCATGATATTTCATTACTTGATGTTATTAAACATGCAAAACCAACTATTTTGATCGGTGTTTCTGGGGTGAGTGGGCTTTTTACAAAAGAAGTGATTCAATCTATGTATTCTAATTGTAAGCGTCCTATTATTTTCCCACTATCTAATCCAACCAGTCGTGTTGAAGCAACACCATCAGATATTATTGAATGGACAGAGGGTAACGCTCTTGTTGCTACAGGGTCACCTTTTATGCCAGTTTTGTACAAAGATAAGTCTTATGCAATTGCACAATGTAACAATAGTTACATATTTCCTGGTGTTGGACTTGGCGTCATTTCGGTAAATGCATCCCGAGTAACTGACGAAATGTTTTTAGAAGCAAGTGAAGCTCTTTCTGATTGTTCTCCTTTAGCTGTCAATGGCCATGGATCACTTTTGCCACCCCTTCAAGATATTCAAGAGGTCTCTAAATATATTGCCTTTAAAGTTGCCAAAAAAGCTATCGAACAAAACCTTGCTCCATTGAACACTGATGAACGTATTAAAGAAAAAATAGAAGAAAACTTTTGGGAACCAAACTATAGAGAGTACCGCAGAACATCTTTTTAATGATAATTTAATACTTTAATTTTTTTTTATTTAAAGTTAAGATAAATAAAAAAATAGCAGTTTACCTTGAAAAAATTATTTTACCTTTGTTTAACAATACTGATTATTATAATAATGAGTATTGTTATACTTAACTTTATTATCATTTCAGTTACAGCAAATAGAATTTATACTGATACAAGTCATATACCAAAATCTGAATTCGCTCTTATTCTTGGCAATGGACCAGGGAAAACAAGTAATCCAAATCCATATTTTGTAAAACGAATGGAAGGTGCTTATAAATTATATAAAGACAAAAAAGTTAATTACTTCCTTGTTAGTGGCAAAAATTCAACAAAAAAATATAATGAGCCCAAATTTATGCAAAAATATTTGGAAAAAATAGGAATACCAAAAAAGATCATTTTTCTTGATTATGCAGGTTTTCGAACTTTAGATTCGATTGTTCGTTCCAAAAAAGTATTTCAGCTTAACAAATATGTAATTATTACCCAAAAATGGCACTGCGCAAGATCTGTTTTCATTGCCCAACACAACCACATAGACGCTATATGTTATGGTGTCTCGTCTCCTAAGGGTAAGAGTTTGATTAAACTATATATTAGAGAAGTCTTTGCAAGAGTTAAAGCATTTATAGATTTGTTTATAATGAACACTCAACCAAAATATTTAGGTAAAAAAGAAAACATACAACAATTTCAAAAAGAGTGACATCTGACAAATCAAAATATTATAAAATATTATAAAATATAAAAATTAATATCATACATTGAAAGGAATCAATTAGCTATGAAATCATTAGTCACGCCCTCTTTAAATACACAAGAATCAAATAATAAAAAAGATGAAATACGAAATTATTTTATTAATTCATTCGAACTTTATGAAAGTTTATTCTCTCTTTTAGACAATGATGAAACTTTTTTTCAACAACCTGACAAATTAAGACATCCTTTAATTTTTTATTACGGTCATACTGCTGTTTTTTATATTAATAAATTTATGCTAAGTGGATTAATTGATCGACGCATAAATGACAATTTTGAAAGTCTTTTTGCGGTTGGTGTTGATGAAATGTCATGGGACGACATAAACAAAACAAAGTTTGACTGGCCGTCAGCTAAAGACGTTAGAATTTATAGAAAACAAGTATTTGAAACTGTACTCAAGTTGATAGATAAACTGGAATTAACCGATACAATTCATCAACAGTCTCCATGGTGGGTTATTTTAATGGGTATTGAACATGAGCGTATTCATTTAGAAACATCATCTGTTTTAATTCGGCATTTAAAGTTAAAGCATTTGAAAAGTGAAAGTGAACGATGGAAAACTTGTAACTTAATCTCAAAACAATTTCCAAAAAATAAATTTGTTAGTTTTAAGGGACGTACTTTATCTCTTGGCAAAGACATAAATGAAGATTTCTATGGATGGGACAATGAATATGGACAAGAAAGTAAAACTGTTCAAGATTTTAAAATTAGTAAATTCTCTGTTTCCAATGGTGAGTTTTTAGAGTTTATAAATGATCAAGGATATACTAACGATAATTTTTGGTCTGATGATGGAGTAAAGTGGAAAAAAAATCAAAACATCAACCTTCCAGTTTTTTGGCTGCACAAAAATGACGAGTACTTTTTAAGAGTTATTAATAAGGTTATTCCTATGCCCTGGAGCTGGCCGGTGGAGGTTAATTACTTAGAAGCAAAAGCTTTCTGTAACTGGAAATCAATAAAAGAAAATAAAAAAATTAGATTACCTTATGAAACAGAGTGGTACCTAATAAGAGAAAACTTTTCAGAACAACAATTATTGAATCACCCAGCTAATTACAACATCAACTTCTATGCATCTCCCTGCCCCGTAGATAAATTTTCTTTTGGTGAAATATTCGATCTTGTGGGAAATGTTTGGCAATGGACTGAAACAAATATATCGGGTTATGATGGCTTCAAAACTCACCCTATGTATGATGATTTTTCAGTTCCTACTTTTGACAATAGACATAAAATAATGAAAGGAGGTTCTTTTATTTCAACAGGTAATGAAATTATGAAATTTTCTCGTTATGCTTTTAGAGAGCATTTTTATCAGCACGCTGGTTTTAAATATGTTCAATCAGACTATGCAGAGCAAAAATCAGAAAATATATATGAAACTGACACATCGGTATCTCAATATATTCATTTTCACTATGGACCATCATACTTTGAAACACCTAATTTGATGCTAAAAATTTCTGATATTTGTAAAGATAATGCTATTAATTTTAATACTGCACTAGATATTGGATGTTCTGTAGGTAGATCTTGTTTTGAGTTATCAAAATCTTTTAAAAATGTAACAGGTATCGATTTCTCAGCCCGCTTTATTCAAACTGCATACAATATCCTTGAGAGAAGTAGCATAAAATATCAATTAGTAAAAGAAGGCCTGTTAACTGAATCGCAAGAAGTTGCTTTTGAGCATAGTGCAACTAAGAAAGATATAAGCTTTATTCAAGCTGACGCATGTAATTTACCTGAAAAAATAAAATCTTTTGATTTAATTTTAGCTTGTAATTTAATAGATAGACTAAAAAAACCTAAGCAATTTTTGACATCGATACATAATCACTTAAATGAAGATGGGATTTTAGTTTTAGCTTCTCCATATACCTGGCTTGAGGATTTTACTGATAAGAAAGATTGGTTGGGTGGTTACACTAATGAATATGGTGAACAAGTTTCTTCTTTTTTTGAAATTAAAAATTTATTACAACATCATTTCATTTTAATTAAAGAACCTGAAAAAATTCCTTTTGTTATAAGAGAAACTAGCAACAAATTTCAGCATTCATATACTGAAGTAACAATTTGGAAAAAAAAAACAGAAATTTAGCAAAATTAATTAAATACAATTAAAAATTTCAATCCATAACTCACAATAATATAGCCAAAAGATATTATTGTGGGCTAGTATTTAAAAGCCATTCAAATTATAAATTCTGCCACTATCTGGGACGAAAACTGGGATAATTTCACATAATAAAACTTCCAAAACATTTAATTAATCTCATAATATTAATTAATAAATATACCAGTAATCCCAAAAAGCACCTTTTAATCACAATTCAATATTAATTTAATTTGATTTATTCAAAAATAACATGACTCAAAAAATTAAGAGGTTAATAAATATGAGATTAAATATTATTTTTTCAACTATAACTTTATCGTTGTTAATTTTAAGTTTTCCTTTTGTAACAAATGCCGATACCATCAAAATTGAAAACGCTGGGGCGTTAGTTGGTATGGTAGCAAATATCTCTGAGGATCTAAATAATGATGATAGTGATCTTGTTGCTCAAGACATTGCAGAAGGTTTAGCAAACTCAAATATTACTATAAAGCATAGAGATCATAAGGATAACTGGCAAAGACATCAAAATGATTGGAAGCATAATAACGAACACTATAAACAATATAGAAGAGAACAGCGCCATAAAAATGACTGGCAAAAATATATTAAACACAACGGACACAATGGACACAATGGACACAATGGACACAATGGACACAATGGACACAATGGACACAATGGACAATAAATGTAGAAACCAAATTTATTAAGTTAGTAATTAATTAAATAAAATGATTACTAACTTAAGATATAGTTTACATAAAAAATATTAAATGTTATTCAATAAAATCATCTAAAAATGATTTGGCATCTTTTCTAAACATTTCATGATTTTCTCGTAATTTTTTTTCTGGCCAATCCCACCATTTTAATTTTTCAAATTGTTCTGAAAGCTTATCATCAAATCTACTTCTTAAAAATTTTGCTGGATTACCTACATATATTGACCAAGCTTTGATATCTTTAGTCACTATGCTGCCAGATCCTATAATTGCACCGTTACCAACTGTAACTCCAGGCATTATAATTGCTCCATGACCTATCCATACGTCATGACCTATAGTAACAGATTCTTGTTTACGCCATTCAAAAATCTCATCGTCTAAAGCATTAACATCATTATCAAAACCATATTCCCCAGGTCTATATGAAAAGTGGTGTAGCGTTGGTCTCCACCAAGGGTGATTACTAGGATTTATTCTTACATTGGATGCTATTGAGGTAAATTTACCGATATTGGTATACATTATATCACATCCTGGCTCTATGTAGGAGTAATCACCTAGCTGAACATCTGTCAATATACAATTAGAACCTACTTTATTATATATACCATGATTAAAGTTAGATAATTTTGTATTTACTCCCAAATGTAATTTGTCTTTCATTAATTTTTTCTTAATCATTTAAAAAGAACTCCTGCTCATCGTATGCTACGAATCTTCTTTTGTTTGTATAGTAATTTTGTTCATCCATTAACCAACAATCTAACTGATGACTGATATGTGTAATACCAAATAATTTAGGATTACATTTATTATCCAAATCTATAGCAATATCTATATTATTATGATTTCTAGGCTGGTTAACTGCAGGAGGAAAGTTACAATCTAATATCATAAAATCAATTTTATTTTGTTTAATAAAAGATATAACTTTTGTCGGTAAGTTAAGAGTGTCTGTTAGATAGGCTAATTTTTTTTTACCAGAATCAAACAAATATCCATAAGTAATTTTAGAGTGTATCATTGGCAATGGCGTTATCTTAATACCTTCCCAATAAAATGGCTTATATTCTTCTAAAAAATTATCAAAATTTAATATTCCTGGATGTTTAAATAAATCATCACAACCTTTGATATCCGGAGGTCCATAGACATTAATTGTATTGTGGACACTCCATCTCAAATCAAATAAAGATTGGACATGATCCATATGGTAATGAGTCAATAATATACTATCAATATCGCCTTTACTAAAAATATCCATTAAATTATGATGATTTGCATCAATTAACAAGTTTTTACCATTACTAGTTAGGCATGCAGATGTTTTATTTCTTCTATAATGACGATCCTCTAATGCACGACTGCAAGCTTTGCATTCACAACCATAAACAGGACACATCGCAGCATTTCCAGTTCCTAGAAGTTTAAAAGTTGCCATAAAAGCCCCTTATTGATTATTAAAAATGTTATATATCTCATTAAATTGAGCTACGCTGCTTTCGATACTTCCATTATTTGAAATAATATAATCAGCATTATTATTTAGATTAAACTCTTCCGATCGTTTAATTCTCATATTTATTTCCTCAGGTGATTCTCTTCCCCTCAAATAAAGTCTTTCTTTTAAAACGTTAGGATCGACATTTATAGATATTGGAATCAAAGAAGCTCCAAATTGATTTTGAGCATTGCCCAAATATGCTCGAGAACCATTGATTAAGACGTGAAAAGATGAATCGAGCCAATGTTCTATTTCCTTACCAAGAGCATACTTATAGTTGTTAGCAGACCAATACATCGAAAATAAATTATTTTTCAATCTTGTATTAAATTCATGATTGGTTAAGTAAACATGATTTTCTCCACTTAAATCAGGCTTTCTTGTAATATATCGATGGGCTACCATCAGATTTTCTATGTTTTGACGCTTGATAGCATTTATAATACTATCTTTACCAGAGCCTGATGCACCCATAAAATAAAATATTTTTTTCATTTAAAATATAACCTTGCCAGATTTAAAGACTCTATCAATAAGAATTTGCCCATTAATTTCTTTAACTAAAATCAAATCAGCAAGTTTCCCTTCTTGGATTTCTCCTCTATCAAATAAATTTAAAGCCCTAGCAGGGTTATATGTAGCTAATCGAACGGCTTCATGTAATTTTAAAGTATTTCTATTATCATTTGTTAAACAAAAAATTGATTCCAATAAACTCATTGGATAATAATCAGAAGATAAAATATCTAAATAGCCTAAACGAGCTAATTCATGCGCTGCGACATTACCTGAATGAGACCCACCCCTAACAACATTAGGAGATCCCATGAGCACCTTTAATCCTAATTCATGAGAAAGCTTTGCTGCCTCTATTGTTGTAGGAAATTCTGCTATATTCATAGATAATTGATGTGACTCTTGAACATGTTCTTGAGTTGCATCATCATGACTAGCCATAGAAATCATTCGTTCAAGACACAGTTGAGCGATATGTAATCTATTTTTTCTTGACCATTTCTTTGAAAGTTTTACTTGATCTTGCTCATAGTCCACCATTTCTTCTCTATTAAAATTATATTTTCCCATATAATAAGTTCTATATTTATTAATATCTTGAAATTGTCTTTGTCCAGGAGAATGATCCATAAAAGAAACCAATTTTAGGTTATCATTATCAATATATTTTACTAAATCAGGAACTGTACTCTCATGAGGTAATTCGCATCTTAAATGAAGATAATGATCGACTCTGTTCATACCATTTTTTTGACTATCTGTAATAGTGTTTATCATTTGAGACATATTTTGTTGTCTTGTCCCGCCATCTCGCCAATCTCCAAGTGCTACCGCATCTAAAACAGTTGTGATGCCAGCTGAAGCCAACTGATAATCATGGGTTTTCATAGCTGAAAAAGGAGGCCAATTAACCTTTGGTCTTGGTGTAAAATATTTGTCTAGATTATCTGTATGTAACTCTACTAAACCAGGCATCAACCAAGCCCCACCTCCATCAATTGCTGAAGGTAAATGGCAAGTTGTATTAGAAAAATTTTTAATTTTCCCATCTTCTATCTCAATAGAACCATTTATAATTTCATCTTTTAATATTAATTTAATATTAGTAATAATCATATCTTAAGTCCTTTTATTATAAATTATTGATTGGTTTCATATCATAATAACAATCAGCTACTTTTTTTCTTATTTCTTCATCATGGAAAATTCCAATAACACATGAGCCTCTTTGTTTCGCTTCATTAATTAAATCAACTACGACCTCGCTATTCTTTGAATCAAGTGATGCAGTAGGCTCATCTAATAAAAGGATTGGATAATCAATGATAAAACCTCTGGCTATATTGACTCTTTGTTGTTCTCCACCAGAAAAAGTTGAAGGAGCTAAATTCCAAAGGTGGGATGGTACATTTAAACGAGTAAGTAAATTTTTAGCTTTCTTCAAAGCTACTTCTTTGGAGCCACCTAATTCTAACATTGGTAACATAACGACATCTAATGTACTTATTCTCGGGATAACTCTTAGAAATTGGCTAACCCAACCAATAATATTTTTTCTTACCATTAACATTTCTCTGTTTGATAGTTTTGTAATATCAAACCATTCTTTATCATGACAAACTTCTATACTTCCCTTATCAACTAAGTAGTTGCCGTATAGTGCTCTTAAAAGTGTTGATTTTCCTGAACCTGACTGACCATTAAGAACAATACATTCTCCTTTGTTTGCTGCAAAACTTGCTTGGTTTAAAACGTCAATTTCAATACCACTTTGATTATGCAGAATAAATTTTTTACATACATTATGTACTTTAATCATTGAATTCATTTTAACGGCCTTAATTTTGCAGAACAGAAGATACTAAAAGTTGTGTGTAAGGATGTTGTGGATCATCCAAAACTTGATCGGTTAACCCAGTTTCCACAATTTTGCTTTGTTTCATCACAATAAGTCTGTGAGCTAACAATCTCGCTACGGCTAAATCATGTGTTACAATGACAACAGAAAGGCCTAGTTCAATAACAAGATTTCTCAATAAGTCTAATAACTTAGCTTGAACTGAAACATCTAACCCACCAGTTGGCTCATCCATAAAAATCAATTTAGGCTTTGTGACTAAATTTCTTGCTATTTGAAGACGTTGTTGCATTCCGCCAGAAAAAATAATGGGTAAATCATCTATTCTGTCTTGTGGTATTTCAACACTTTCTAACCAATTAATTGCTTCAGATCTAATTTTACTATAATTATTTTCATTTAAAGCCATGAGTCTTTCGCCTATATTACCTCCAGCCGATACCCTAGGTCTTAACCCGTCTAATGGGTGTTGATGCACAATACCCCATTCTGTTCTTATTAATTTTCTTCGTAAACTTTCATCTGCATTATATAAATCAAGCATTTCTTGATTATTTGATGACATATTGTAATGAATTTTTCCACTGTCAGGCTCTTGTCTTCCTGATAATGATTTTAAAAGAGTACTTTTTCCTGAACCAGATTCGCCAACTATTCCTAAAACTTCTCCTGGATAAATTTCTAAATTAATATTTTGAAAGCCTTTATTTATTGCAAATAGTTTAGTTAAATTTCTGACCTTTAGTAATGGTTGTTCTTCTTTACTCATGCTTTATCCAACGTTGTATTTTGATTTAATTCCAATTGCTTTTTACAATAATTTGTATCTGAGCATACGAACATTCTTGTTCCTTCGTCATCCATAACAACTTCATCAAGGTAAGAATGAATAGAACCACATATACTGCACTTCTCATCCCACTTTTGAATTTCAAAAGGATAATCTTCAAAATCTAAACTTTTAACCTTCGTAAAGGGCGGTATAGCATAAATCCGTTTCTCTCTTCCTGCTCCAAATAATTGTAAAGCACTCATGTTGTCCATCTTTGGATTATCAAACTTTGGAATTGGTGATGGATCCATTAAATACCTATTATTCACTAAAACAGGATATCTATAAGCTGTTGAAATAGTGCCAAATTTAGAAATATCCTCATACAGTTTGACGTGCATTACGCCATATTCTTCCAGAGCATGCATTTTTCTAGTTTCAGTTTCCCTTGCTTCCATAAAGCGCATCGGCTCAGGAATTGGAACTTGATACACAATAATCTGATTTTCATTTAATTGTTCTTCTGGAATTCGATGCCTGGTTTGAATGATTGTTGCTTTACCCGTATCTTCTGTAGTTTCAATACCAGAAACTTTTTTAAAAAAATTTCTGATTGATACAGCATTAGTTGTATCATCTGAACCTTGATCGATGACTTTTAAAACATCTTTAGTACCTAAAATAGCAGCTGATAATTGAACACCACCTGTTCCCCAGCCATATGGCATTGGCATTTCTCTACCAGCAAAAGGTACTTGATATCCTGGAATTGAAACTGCTTTTAAAATGGAACGTCTTATCATACGTTTAGTTTGTTCATCCAAATACCCAAAATTATATGACATAGCATTGTCTATGTGCTCAAGATTATTATCTGTAAGGCTGTAATTAGTCATTAGATTTTCTCTCAATACTTTGTTGATTATTATCAAAATCCTTTTGCATTTGTCTGAGCAGATTTATGTCTGCTTGGAAGTCAACATAATGCGGAAGTTTAAGGTGAGAAAGGAAGCCTGAGGCTTCAACATTATCTGCATGAGATAAAACAAACTCTTCATCTTGCGCAGGGCTTTCAACGGCTTCGTTGTACTCTTTTGATTGTAAAGCTCGATCAACTAATGCAATTGAAATTGTTTTTCTTTCATTATGACCATAAGCCAGGCCATAACCACGAGTTAATTTGGCTCTTTGATTCTTATCTCCAGTAAAGCCATTAATTAATTGACACTCTGATATTTCAATTTCCCCAACCTCTATTTCAAACCCTAATTCTTCTGAAAAAACAGATACAGAAACATTTCCAATTCGTATTTCCCCAACAAAAGGATGATTATCTCCATAACCTCTTTGAGTGGAATACCCCATACCAAGAAGAAAACCTTCATCGCCTCTGACTAATTGCTGTAATTTAGCTGATCTGTCGCATGGAAAGCTAATTGGATTCATAGTTAAATCTGAAGCAATACAGTCAGTATTTTTTTCCATTACTAACAAATTTTCCTCTTCTAGCATTGAAGTTACTTGAGAATAATTGTCTTCCTCTGAAAAAGATGGATTTTCTTCTTTTTTATTAGTTTTTTCCTCATTATCTGAACCTTCAGCCAACAAGGAAAAATCAAGCAATCTATGAGTATAATCATAAGTTGGACCCAAAACTTGACCACCAGGAATATCCTTATATATTGCAGAAATTCTTCTTTGAATAACCATTTTATTTGTTTCTAGTGGTTTTGAAGTAACGAATCTAGGAAGGGTTGTTCTGTATGCTCTCAATAAAAATATTGCTTCGACTAAATCTCCTGATGCTTGTTTGATCGATAATGCAGCCAATTCAGGGTCATATATACCACCTTCTGTCATAACTCGATCAACCGATCCACTTAATTGGTATTGTATCTGTTTTACTGATAATTCAGGAGTAGCTAACGGACCTCTTCTTTTTTATTTTGTAATTCATGAGCGGATTCAATTGCTTTTTCTCCTCCCTTCACTGCTACATACATGTGTTTCTCTCCATTAAAGTTGTTCTTGGAATAGCAATAACTTCTTCATCACATACAAAAACAAAATCTATACCCATCGGAAATATATCCTCATTTTTTCTATTGATTAAATAAGAGCTCAATGACTTAGGAAGTCCAGATATAGTTAACGGTTTTGTTGATTGGATACCAGGTCCCTTTAGAAAATAACTGTCCCCATGGGAAAAGGATGATACCTCAACAATAACTGTAGTATTTTGGTCTGGATATTCTAAAGAACCTACGCTAAATGGTAATGTTCCTTCAAAGTATTGCTCCTCTGAACCATCAATAAGAGCAAAAGTTGAATATTTTGAATTATTTACAATCTTTGAATTTGTGTAAAATGAAATATTATTCGTTAAATCAGTGTCTTTTTTAAAATATTCTGAAAACCATATACTTGTCATATGATCTGATAAAGTCAGTAATATTTGTGTGGAAGCTGCTGCTGATTTCCCAAATCCTTTAATATAATTAAGCTTTACTTTAGTGCCAGGTTCAGACATTGCTTTAAGAATTTTTCTAAAACAATCCTGACTATTATGTATTTCATCATCAAATGATTTTAAAATTTTTTTCATCATATAACCTTTATTTAGCTGTCACCACGCACCATTGTAAAAAAATCAACTTTACTAGCTGCTGTTTCATTTTTTATTTTCGAAATTTTTTCTATTCTTTTTTGTTTAAGAGGTTGGATTATTTGTGAATTGATAAAAACGTGATAATCATTATTTTGGAGGAGTCCATCTAATACAGCTGCAATAATGGCGTGCTTTTTATTTCTACCAATCAAAAAAGAATAACCTATATCACCAGAGTTTAATTCAACAATGCATTTTGTTGTTGTTGTATCACCAATATTAAAAGGGTCACCTGTTGAACCCATTCTTCCTTGAATTTGTGTTAATCCTATTTCAGGCTTTTTAATAAATGTATATGAGATATCTATTGATAGGTCTTCCCACATTTTTTCTAATGAATCAAAGTCTGCATGCGACAATGCAGAAATCCACTCTTTTCTATCTTTATTATTATCCATCTAATGCTCCACAGTAATTTGGACAAGATCAGAACGCGTTCTGGAAAATGAAATTTCACCAAGAAAACCTTCTTCATTATTGATTTTGTTTTCAGTTTTAACTAATGTTACAGGAATATTACTTTTTAGATTTAAGTGCTGTTTATCAATAGCAGAAGGCATTAAAGCACTTATAGTTGTTTTTTTTCTTGTGAGCTTAATACCTAAGTGATTTTGTAAGAAATAATGTAAGGAACCTGTTTTAAAATGCTTTATTTCTTCATATCGATCTGTAAAAGGTAAATAGTGATCAATGAGAGACCTCGGCTCATTATGAATTATCCTCAAAGTTTTTATATGTATTAAATATTTATAATTTTGTTCAAAGTAAGATGATACATTCAAACTCGGGCTAATCTTTTTACAAAACAAAACTTTTGTTCTTGGATATATGCCACTTTTTTTGAAGTTTTTGGTATAGTGTGAACATCCACTTAATAAGTAAGTGTTGTTTTTATCTATAATCAAGGTAGCTTTACCTTGTTTTTTTTCGATAAGTCCTGCTTTTACCAATTCGTTAAGTGCTTTTCGTAAGGTATTTCTATTAATTTTAAAATGATTTGCTAAGTCAGTTTCAGATGGTAAAAAACCATTTTTATAAAGATTTTCATCAATATTCATCTTTAATTGTTTTGCAATATTTTGATAAATAAACATTAGATAAATGATCCTTACTAAAATTAAAAAATATTTAAACGAAACCCTTACCTGTGAAAATTTATATCCAAAATATTACAAATTAATTTAAAAAAAGTGACATTTTAATGAATAAAATAGACAAGCTTATATTTTTATACATTTAACACTATGATTTTTATGTAAAAATTTTTATATTAAACTTAACTTGTCTACACCTTATGTTAATAAAAGTTTAATATTTAAAAGTTTTCATTCATTCATTAAACTTTTAAAAAAGTGTCACTAACCTGTCATGATTTTTTCTTTTTTCTGTAACAAAATTTGTTTTAAATATTTAGAAACAAATTGAGAGGAAAAAAAATGAGTTCTACAATGTCTTTAAAAGTGAATGAAACATTTAACCACTCTTTCAAACCTAGAGTTATTAAAAATTCAAGGAAAACTATTTTAACCATTTCAGAACTAACAAAATCTTATAATTCAAGCAGAAATGTATTAAATAAGGTTTCTTTAGAAATAAAATCTGGAGAGTTAATTGGTATCATTGGCAAATCAGGTGCAGGGAAATCAACTCTTCTTCATTGTATCAATGGTTCAAAAAAAACTAATTCAGGAAGCATTCTTCATCACCAAAATAATGGATCAGTTCAAGATATTACAAAATATAATTCAAAAAACATAAGATCTTGGAAAAGATGTTGCGGTACTATCTATCAAGATTTTTGTCTAGTTCCACGCCTTGATGTTATAACAAATGTATTGATGGGAAGATTAGGCTACGAATCCAATTTTAAAACTTTGTTCAAAATATTTAAAAACAAAGATAAAGAAAAAGCAATAGAGTTATTAGATTGGTTAAAAATCTTACCTCATGCCCTCCAGAGAGCAGAAAACTTATCAGGTGGTCAACAACAAAGAGTCGCAATATGCAGAGCTTTAATGCAAGAACCAGATATTCTTTTAGCCGATGAACCTGTTGCATCCCTAGACCCAAAAAATACACATAAAATTATGGATGCACTTACTAAAGTTAGTCATAAAGGTATCTCAGTAATTGTCAACCTTCATTCTATAGAATTGGTCAAACAATATTGCACTAGAGTAATAGGACTTAGTCAAGGATCAGTCGTTTTTGACGGTTCACCAAATAACCTCACAAGTAATGACTTGGATAATATTTACAATGATGAAACAACTCTATAATCCAACCTTAAAATTTAAACAGGGAAATATTAAACATGAAAAAAATAATTAAAATATCAACCATCTTAGCTGGAATTATAATATCAAGTAATGCAGTTGCGAGTAATACTCCCAAGACATTAAATATTGGAATTTTAGGAGGAGAATCTGCTACTCAACAAATTGGCGACAACATGTGCGTGAAAAATTTTCTTGATAAAGAATTAAATGTTGATACAAAATTAAGAAACTCCTCTGACTATGCAGGGGTTATACAAGGGCAATTAGGTGGAACAATAGATTTAGTATTAAATGGATCTGCCTCAGCTTTTGCATCGGTTTATACCCAAGATCCTAATGCTGTTCAATTGGTAGCCATCCCTCAAGATGATACTGATAATTCAAAAGGATACTACTCAGTTGTTGTAGTCAAATCTGATAGTCCTTATAAAACATTGAAAGATCTCAAAGGTAAAGCATTTGGTTTTGCAGATCCAGATTCGACCTCTGGTTATTTAGTGCCTCAATATCAGTTTTCAAAAATGTTTGGCGGCAATATGGATAATAAATTTAACAATACTTTTTCAAGTGTGACTTTTTCAGGTGGTCATGAACAAGATTTAGTCGGTGTATTAAATGGACAATTTGATGGAGCTGTAACATGGAGTTCATTAGTTGGAGATAGATCTAAAGGATATACTTCTGGTGAGTTTACTGAGTTTGTTTCAGCTGGACATCCTGATTTAATGAAAAAGATTAGAGTGATATGGAAATCTGATTTAATACCAAATGGGCCAATTACCATCAGAAAAAACTTACCTGAAGATTTTAAGAAAAAAGTAATTGCGGCTTTACATAAACTTGATAAAGAAGACCATCCTTGTATGGAAAAAGCGTTAGGTGGTCAATTACATCTTGCAAATACTTCTCTAAAAGACTACCAAGCTATTATTAATTTAAGAAAAACTCTAAACGATAACAATCGAAGTTAATGAGCATATAATTAATATTTAAAGCCCTGTTTAACAGGGCTTTTTAGGAGATATATCTTGAACAAAGAATTTAATCAATATTATTTAGGAATTAAAAGAAAACAAAAAAGAGATAATATATTGTTTACTATTTTTGTTTTATCTTTATATTTCTATTCGTCAAGTTTTACTGAATTTAGTATTACAACTCTCATTGAAAGACTACCTAATTTTTTTGACTACATTTATATGACACTTCCAACTTTACATTTTAACGATTTATTGGTTGGAAAAATTAATGGTCATTTAGTAAAAGGCTCATTAGCCTATTGGGGATATAGACTCAATATTCAAATTCCTCTTCTATGGGATACTATAAATATGGCTTTATCAGCATCGATAATCGGATGTTTTTTAGCTATTTTCATTTCATTCTTTGCCGCTAAGAATACAGATACCCCAGCATATATAAGAATGCCCATTTTATTTACAGTCGCTTTTTTAAGAACAATGCCAGAATTTGCATGGGCAATCATGTTTGTTATGGCATTCGGTATTGGAGTTATCCCAGGTTTTTTAGCACTCACCCTTCATTCAATAGGTTGTAATACCAAGCTTAACTACGAGGTTATTGAGTCAATCTCTTTAAAACCAGTTCAAGGATTAAAATCTTGTGGTGCAAATAAACTACAATTTCTTAGATTTGGAGTTTGGCCTCAAATAAAACCCAACATCATTGCTCTGTCTTTTATGAGATTTGAAATTTCGTTTAGACAATCAACAGTTCTTGGGTTAGTAGGTGCAGGTGGAATTGGTCAAGAATTAATGACAAATATTAAGTTAAATCATTATGATCAGGTAAGTATGACAATTTTGCTTATTATTTCTGTGGTTATTTTAATAGATATCATTTCATCAAAAATTCTCAAATATGTTTTAGAAGGGCAAAAAGGATAATGAAACCAAATAATTTTAAAGTTGATCAAGATAAAAAGATTATGTTAGACACCGTGAAAAAAAAATATACTAATTATTTAATTAAGATTTTTTGTGGCTCAATAATATTAATCGCTTATTATTACGTCTTTTTTAAACAATATGGTCCTGATATGAATAAAGCATTCCATGGGCTAAAAGATTTTTTTACTTTTATTACTTATATGTTTTATTGGAAAGATTTTTTTCATTGGCCCTTTAAATATTATATTGGTCAAGTTTTGATTACAATTGCTATTGTTATTACAGCTACAACAATGGGATCGCTTGTTGCAATTTTGTTGTCCTTTTTAGCAGCTAGAACACTCAACAAAAGCATTTGGATGAAACCTCTTAATTTATTTATAAGAAGGTTATTCGATATATTTAGAGCAGTTGATATTGCAGTATGGGGATTAATCTTTGTAAGAGCGGTTGGCATGGGCCCTTTTGCCGGAGTTTTAGCAATTTTTATTGCTGATGTGGGCTTTCTTGGAAGACTTTTTGCTGATCACCACGATTCTTTAGATAAAAAACCAAGCAAGGGATTAGATGGACTTGGTGCATCATCAATACAAAAAAACAGATTTGCCATTTTTACACAATCTTTTCCTCAGTTTTTATCCTTTTCTCTTTATGAGATAGAATCCAATATTAGAAGTGCTGCTGTTCTTGGTTTTGTTGGTGCAGGCGGAGTTGGTTTAGTATATTCTGAAAGTATGAGGCTTTGGAATTGGGGCGTTGTAGGATTCATTACCATTTTGTTGGTACTTGTTGTTATGTTGATGGATAAAGTATCTTCTTTTTTAAGAAATAAATATATAACAGGAAATGATATTCCCTTATATAAATCAAATATATGATTTTGGAAATTGATTAAGTTAAACTATGTCTTTCTAGTTAAAAATGCATAAGAAATCAGTAAGAGAGTGAAGTGTGTTGAGCAATCAATGATTTAAACAATTCATTTTTTTATATTTATAAGAAAATTAATTAATAAAAGAACCACCAAAAGGTATTGAAGCAAGATACACTTATTAATTGCACTATTCTCTTTTCAGACTGAATTATAATGGTTTGTAATTTTATTTGTATACAAAAAGTTATGGTTATGATTCATTGAATAATGTCAAATCGACTAATTGAATTCAAAAAACTATTATATTACAGTATTTTACATTATATATTTGATCTAAGTTACTTTACATTTTTTTAAAATTGTAAATGTATCGCTCGCTAGCAAAATAAAATTGATATTTATGTCTAATTACCTTGTAATATCTTTTACAACATATAAAGTTATAGTGCATTAAAATATTTATAAAAACAAAATATAATTTGAGATTTTGGTCATTACTTTCATCATTTTGATATTAGTTAGGCATTGAAATTAGTCGCTTTTTAGTCCGTTCTTTGTTAGTACTTTTAAATGAACCAGGATGCCAGCTCGAAAACTGGCATGCCATTAAGAAACTTGATGGTAAGAACCTTCATTTACTGTATATATAATCGCATTACTAAGCTCTGCCAATGGTTTTATATCACAATACCTTGCTAGTTTGAATTTAAAACCATCATCACAACTATATTTAGCTCCCTAAACAGTGAGAAGTAAGCCATTTAAAACAGATATTTAAAAAAATAGTCCCCAATTTTATCCTTTACACTTTTTCAATGCTTCATTCTTATAGTGCATAACAATTATTTACCCTGAACGCACAACAAAGCAGCTCCTCTACTCCCGCTATTTTCAAAAATAGCTTTTTTGATTTTTGGCATCTCCATATTATTTAGAAGATAATTTGGTATATTATTAACTAATGCTTCCAAAATTCCATTCATATTAGAAACTCCCCCGCCAACTATAATTTCGTCGGGATCCAAAGTTAATATTAAATTAGACAAACATATACATAATAGCTCTATGTATTGTTCCATTACTTTTTGTGCATTTGTGTCTTTTTCAAGACTGAGTCTGTAAATATCTGAAGCTTCAAATCTTTTATTTACTTCTTCATAATATAAATTTGAAAGACCTGTTCCAGAGACAAAAGTCTCAATACAATTGTATTTGCCACAACCACATTTAAATTTTGGTAGCTTATTTCCTAAAATTTCAAAGGCATCAATTGGGATGGACTGGTGTGCAAACTCACTACATATTTTATTACGTCCATGAATGATTTTATTGTCAATAATTATTCCAATTCCTATTCCTGTCCCGATTGTTATTCCAAGAGAAATGTGTTCTTGTGTTTCATTTTCACTCTTTTTCAATAAAGTGCTTTCAGATAAAGAGAAACAATTTGCATCATTATCAAAAAATATTTTTTTTTTAAGCAAATTTTCTAAGTCACAAATTAATTTCTTTTGATTTATAGATGGGATATTCGCACAGTGAATAACCTCATTTTTGTGGAATCCAGGTAAAGCAATGCCAATGGAATCAACTAGATTAAAAGTATTCTCTAATTGCTCTACACTACTTACTATTTTTGTCAAAAATCACTATATAAATCAATCGGAGTTTTGTATTTAACCGACTTTAAAGGTACAAAATTTTTATCAAAAAAGAACATACAACGTTAGTTCCACCTACGTCTATCCCAATATACATTTTTTTAGTATTCCTTTTTTTAGTGAAATCCCAGTATCATAAGAACCTTTACTTAGCAATATAAACTTAATTAAGTAATTAATTTTTACCAAGTAATGTTTTTTTTAAATCTTCAAAAATATCAGGTAATTTATTTTTACGAACTTTTTCTTTTTTAATTAAATCATCTGACTTATCTTTCACTCTAAAATTATCTGGGACTTGTCCGTTTTTTTCTATAAATTCTTTATATTCTTTTTTTTTCTTTTTAATATTTAATAAATGCTCACTAAAGGGTTTTTCAGATTTTACTGTTTGACTCATTAGTTCTTGATGATCTTCAAAATTTTTATTTAATATGTCATATTTTTTTTCAATATTAACTGGGTTAATATCATAGGAGTTTGTTACATTTCTCTTCAAATAAAAATTTTCACGGATGAACTTCTTAATATTAGCTTTTATAATTGCCCTTCTACCAAATTCAGTTTCATAGTTTGATGATGCTATTTCTATGACATTTTGTATTAATTCATCAAACTTCTCTTCTACATCATGATGGATAGAATAGGCAGTATTTTTTTTAGGATTATTTTGATTGTTATTAGCACCTATATTATTGGTTTGATGTGTTTTTTTTTGAGGTGATGCTGAAGATGCTCTTGTTTGCGGATTACTAAAATTGTCCGATTGCTCTCTAAAAGATTGATTAAATATCATTTTCGGCTTATTATTTTTTAGATATTTATTTTTAGTATTCATTATAACTGCTCTCAAGTTTTAGCATGTATAAGTTGCACGGAAGTTTATGATTAAGTCTAATATACAGAAGTTAGATAATATTGCATTAAAAAATGCTCTATTTATGAAAGCGATCCAATTATCAAAAAAAAACAGTCTTATTGAATCTGCATTAGAAAAAGAACTTCAACCAGAAATATATAATAAGATCAAAGTAGTAAGTTATAATCACAAAATTTTGAAAATTCATGTACTTTCGGCTCCGACACAAATGTATTTTAATTTTTTAAAAAGTTCATTAGTGTCAAAGTTAAGAGAAACTTTAGATCCTCATTTAATCAATATAGAATCTAAAGTAAGCCCATTACTATTTGAAAAGACACAAATACATCAAGCTAACAATTATAAGAAATTAAACAAAAACTCAAATGGCCTTGAATCCATTCAATACTTATTATCAAATGATAATTTATCACCTAAAATGAAAAAATCTTTACAGAAAATTTCTAAACAATTAGTTAAACTTTAATTAGTTAAAATTTTGGAAATTAAATGATCATTCTTTGTATCTATGTTTTTTTTTCCATTCATGTAATGTGAGTTAAAAAGCTCAAACCACTGAAATAGTTTTTTTGCATTGCTCCCCTCACCAAACTCCTTAAGAATATTAGCTGCTACTTCAGCTGTTGAAAGGTGCGTTTTATTATCAGAGCTTCTAAGCCGATATTCAGAAATATGGATTGAGTTAAGTGAAAGCACTGGAAATTTTTTTAAATATTCACTACTTCTAAACATTTTACGTGCTTCATACCAACTGCCATCTAAAATTATAAAAAGAAACTTTTCATAATTTAAAGATTGAATTTCAGATGAGTCAATCTCTCTATTAGGTTCAGATAAATATTGATTTGGAAAAATAATTACTGGTCGTATTTTATCATTATTTAACTCGTTTAATAATTCTGTTCCAGGTTTTTTTCTATCCCACTTAAAACATTTTGTCTTAGGAAAAAGGTCTACAATCAGCTTACCTGTATTACTCGGTTTAAGAATTTCGTTTGAATGCATTAAAATTAAAAAATTTGCATTAGTTTCAAGAGTCTTTCTATATTCACAAATACACAAACTATCTTTTAAAAAGCAACGATGACATCTAGTTATTTTCGAACCTCTCGCTTTAAAAGGTTTCGTTGAATTTAATTTTGCCTCTTTGTAGAGATGAAAATAATCATTAATTTTAATCACGAATTGTTTTCCAAATTGATTTTTGAATGAATTACATATAAAAATTTTTATTTTATTATATGATTTAACACTAACAACTTTAAAGATCTAATAATATCAAATTGATTGAGCTTGGAAAATTATTTATTAGGTATAAATTAAAGAATTTAAGCGGTTACATGAAGGACTAAATATGTGCCAATATTTAAAAATTAATTTGAGAATCGCTTGTTCAATTTTTCTAATAATTTTTCTATATAAATAAAATAATAAATTAAATAGTTTATGTATAGATAAAACTTATGGAAAAAGTACAGGATTTTTACGTAACACTTTAATCAACAGAGTTAATCAATTTAATGAAAATATCAAGCAAAAAGAATAAAAATAGTAGAAAAGTTATTAAGAAAAATGTTAAATTTAATTTATTGGCAAAAGTTTATTAGTCACATGAAATTAACTTTTTTCAAAAATTTTTCGTTTATTTTTTAATACTCAATGAAAAATTTAAATTATGGATTTATATCAAAAATTATACTTACAATAAGTAAGTAATACATGGAGAGCAAATGACATGTTCATTAAAGTCATAAGAAAATTACTAGGAGCAATTATACTTTTTTTGGATAAAGTATTTACACCAAGCTCTATTAATCGATCGACTGAAGAACAAGAGGTAGTTGACAATGCCACAAAAAATTTAAAACTTTATCAGTTTAAATCCTGTCCATTTTGCGTCAAAGTTAGACGACAAATCAAAAGATTAAATTTAAACATTGAAATTGTTGAAGTAAAGCCAGGCACATCATCTGAAACTGATTTAATTAATTTAGGTGGGAAAAGAAAAGTTCCTTGCTTACGAATCACTAAAGAAAATAGTGATAAATGGTTATATGAATCTAATGATATAATCAAATACTTAGAAAAAGAATATTTTTAAATATAAGGCTTTTTATTTCAAAAAAATCATACATAAATAAGAATGGATTCTTTTGTGAAGTTTTAAAAGGTCCATTTTTTTTTAATATTAACCTAAAGTAATAATATTTCTTTTTAGTATTTGTTGGATGAATCCTGTATAACATAGATACACATAATAAGTTCCTACAGAAGATTAGCCCTACATGATATAAAGCATCAATCCTATAAGCATTTAATTCTAAAAAATATAAAGACTAGTTTTTAGTTCCTAAGAATATATTAGACAGTATTCAAATAACGGAATGCTTAATTAAATTATTTATGGTTAATTATATAGTCAATGAAACTTAATAAAATTGTAACATTTTTTTTTTAAAATAAAATTTTTGAGTTTTTTTATGGAAAATAATACCTTAGCTATATTTGATTTGGATGAAACTTTGATCTGTGGTGACTCATCATCACTTTGGAATGAATTCCTAATAGAAAAAGAAATTGCTCCAAAGTCACTTCAAGATGTTGAACAATCTTTGATGGAAGACTACTACAGGGGTGAATTAAATATTTATAAATATATGGAAAAAACCTTACACCCATTAATTTCCCTAGACACAAAAAAAGTTGATGCACTCTTAAATGAATTCATATCGACGAAAATTATTAAAATTTTTTATCCTGATGCAATTGATTGCATCAAAAAACACAAAGAGAATGGCCACAAAATTATGATCATATCGGCTACAGGAGAGCATATTGTAAAAAAGATTGCGGAATATTTGGATATTTCTGAATCCATTGGAATACAAGTTGAAACTATTAATCATAAATTTACTGGAAAAATATTAGGAACACCAAGTTATAAAGAAGGAAAAGTCATAAGGCTAAAACATTGGTTAGAAAATCAATGTATAAATTATCATAATTCTGTTGCTTACAGTGATTCAGCAAATGATATTCCATTACTCAACTTTGCAAAACATGCAGTAGCTGTAAACCCAAACCAACAATTATTAAAATACTCAAAAAGTAAAAATTGGCTTGTTAAAACATGGAAATTATAAAAATCTCTCGTTTTAAAGCAAAAACGAGAGCCTATAATAATTTATAGAAATAAGGACAAAATGAAATATTAATAAAGACCATACGTCTTTTCAAAATAGATCATAGTATAAATGATTAGCCTAATTCTTTTATTGATTTAAGCTAATCATTAGATTATAGGATTATTTTTTTTCTTTAAAAGTTTATTGTGTTAAACGAACCTGCTTTGTGCTTAACACAAGTCATTAATCATATAAAATTGGCTAATTCTAGCTAATTAGAAGATATAAGTGATAAATTTCTTGATTTCATAAATATTAAAAAGTCGTCCCATTATTTCAATGGGACGAAATATAATAATAAAAGGTGGTTTATGTCTTTAACCCAATACCCCTTTTAATAAGTTGGCAAGCTACTATATAAAGAATTACAGACAAAGAGATGAGCACGAAGTATGATATAGTTAAACTTACATCTGTTTTTCCAATAAATCCATATCTAAAAGCATTAACCATATACACTATAGGATTAAAATGAGATAAATAACTCCAAAATGGAGGTAATATGGTTATAGAATAAAAAACACCACCAACATAATTTAATGGAGTTAGGATAAAGTTGGGTATAAAAGAAACATGATCATATGTTTTTGCATATACGGCGTTTATTAGACCACCTAATGAAAAAATTAAGGATGTAAGAATTGTTACACTTATTAACACCACTACATTATATATATGAATGGGAACAAATATAGTTGTCATCATTCCAATTAATAAAGCTACTAATATGGAACGACTAACTCCTCCCATCACATATCCCCAAACTATAATGTAACTTGGAATTGGAGAAACCAATAATTCCTCAACTACTTTTTGACTTTTTGAGCTGTAAAAAGAAGAAACCACATTAGAATAAGAATTATTAATGATAGTACTTATAATCATCCCCGGTATTAAGTATTCAAGATATGGGACCCCAGCCATTGTACCAATTTTATTGCCCAAAAAATGTCCAAATATAATTATGTATAATGCTGTATTCATTACTGGGGGAATCAAGGTTTGTCCCCATATCCTCATATAACGAATGTATTCTTTTCTTACTATCGTTTTAAACGCTACCCAATATAATGGATTCATAAAAATTGCTCCCTCGCCTATGATGATTTTTTAATTATTTTAATAAATAGTTCTTCTAAGCGATTCGCTTTATTTCTCATCGATTTTATAAGAACGCCCTGCTCAATTAGTTGACTAAAGATATTGTTTAAGGATTTATTTTTATTAATTGTAATTTCTATCAAATCATCGTCAATTTTTTTATACGAAAGTACATCTGTAAAACTTAACTCTTTTTCAAATGGCGCAGTATCAAACAAAAATGTTTCTTCATCAAGTTGGTTTAACAAGTTTCTCATTGAAGTATTTTTAATAAGAATACCACTTTCAATAATGCCAATATTTTTACATAATAACTCTGCTTCTTCGAGATAATGGGTCGTTAAAATTATCGTAACTCCAAGCTTGTTAATCTCTTTAAGGAAATCCCACATCTCTCTTCTTAATTCTATATCGACACCAGCGGTTGGCTCATCTAAGATTAAAAGTTTAGGCTCATGCATTAACGCTCTAGCAATCATTAATCTCCGCTTCATTCCACCAGACAAATTCCGTGATGGCTCCTTTCTTTTATCCCATAAATCTAGCTTTTTAAGATATTTTTCTGCCCTTATTAAAGCTTCACTTCTAGGAACACCAAAATAACCTGCTTGCTGCACAACAATATCAATAATTTTTTCATATTGATTAAAATTAAACTCCTGAGGAACTAAGCCAATTTGTTTTTTTGCTATTTCGGTCTCTTTTTCTAAATCATAACCCATAATTTTAACTGTACCTGAGGTTTTCTCAGTTAAAGAGGATATAATGTTTATGGTGGTTGATTTGCCTGCACCATTTGGCCCTAGTAAAGCAAAAAAATCACCCTGATTAATTTTTAACGACAAGTTGTTTAATGCTTTAAAATTATGTCCGTATATTTTTGTAACATTTTCTATTTCTAAAGCTAGAGTATTCATTAAAGATTTTTTTCCTCTCTATTATAAAATTTAATTTGTACAGGTTGGTATTTAAGAATGCATTAATGTGTAAAATTTACTAAATTAAAACTGAAGTTATTGTTATAATAACAGCAAAGTAATCAACTCATTAAATTTTAAATTCTAGTACAAAGAGTTTGCTGAAATTCGGCACATTAAATTACATAATTTTTTTAAAAATCTATTTTATTAATTTAATAATAAAATTACATTTTTTACAACGATATTTGTAACCTTTCTTAATTCGATTATATCTTATTTTGCCTATAGTATTGTTTTCAGAACTGACACAACCACAGGAATACTTAAATAACTTAGTTTTATTCTTAAGGTGTTGGACATTGTAGGAATGAAATGCGCTTAAGTTTTTAGCTCCCAATTTTTTTAATACTTCCCTAAAAGGTTTTCCATGTGCAGTATGATGAAAATATTGAAATGAAATTAAGTGACTTATTTCATGAATAACAACTTCTTTTTTTTCTAAATCAGATAAATTTAAAAATAATCTCAAATTTAATTCTATGAGATTTTGTTTAAAATAAGCTCTACCTGCTGTCGTTCTCATTCTTGAATTAAAACGGTAATTTAACGAATTAATATCCTTGGTAAAATTTGGGAAGAAAATACATACCTTAACTTTTATTTCATTTATAATATCAACCATAAAAGTTTCAAGAAGAATACATTCTTGATGAAACTTTTCCATCGTATCATTATTACTTACATTTGTTGGCATAAAATGTGTACTTATAAAATGAATACATTCAAAAATGTTTTTTAAATCTATCTCGGATATCTATTTTGGTAACTTTAGCACTTGATTTAGCTGGATAATAAACCTTATCAGTTAAAAATGTCATCATTTCATCTAATTCATTTTCTTTAACATATTTTGACCAACATCTCTTGTCTGGATCCCAATAAAAAGTCATTTTTTTTAACATATCCTTACTTTCAAAAGGTGCTTTTAGACACTCAACTTTAACATACTTTGTTTTTATATCTGCGAGTATATTTTTTAAGTATCCACCTACAAAAAGAAGATGTCCTAAAGCATCAATATCAGTTAAAGCTCTATGACCATCATAATAAAAGCCATGAAACAAGCATAATAATTCTTGTTTAGACGATAAAAACCCAAGATCCAACCAATTGACCTGCTTTAGGGAACATACCCATATTTTATTTTGAGAAGTCTCAGATAAATCAGTAACATTTTCAATCATTGGTCTATCAAAACTAGCATTATGTGCGAGAATAAAGTCTGATTGAGCCATCATCTCCTTAACAATACCCCAATCAATTTTTTTTCCATCCACATCTTCAGCTTTAATTCCAGTAATTTCAGTAATTTCTGGTGTTATCACATTGTGTGATGGTTGATTTAGAGAAGCATAATAATCTAATGGCTTTAATAATTTATGCTCAATACGATCGTAATACCATTGTCTTATAGCAATTTCAATGATTTCATCATTATCAATATCTAGTCCCGTGGTTTCAGTGTCGATGATTGAAAAAATACCAATATCTTTTGATAGCTTAATATCTTCTTTAAATTTTTGGTTGAAGCTATCAAACTTTTTAATAATAACTTGATTGTCATTAATAATATTATCCAAGAACATCTTTTTCAAAATTAGACCCTTTAATTGGTAGTGCATTTTTTGAGAGAATTTAACAATTCCAAAAAATATATATGCTAAAATCAAATTATTTAATAATATAAACAATTTACAATGAAAAGTATAAGATTTATTGCTTTATTAGTTCTTCTTTCGATCCCAGTTACTTTATTTGCACAGGAAAAATGCATGGATAAAGATATCGTAGGCCCTATTGTCAAAGTTGGTGTTATTGAACTAGGGTTGAAATTTAAATCTAGAGTTGATACTGGTGCAAAAACATCGTCCATCAATGCATACAATATTAAAGTAGAGGGTGGTAAAAGTCATGGAAAAAACATGAAAAACGATTTAGGTAAATCTATTTCATTTACCACTCAAAATAATTTAGGACAGGAACAAAGTTACACGGGAGAAATTATTAAAGTTAGTAAAATCAAAAATGCCCAAGGTGTTGAGAGAAGGTATGCTATTAGACTCAAAATTAAACTTGGAAAGAAAATAAAAAGTATCCAAATCAACCTTCGAAATAGAAAAAATTTGGAATATAAATTATTACTAGGTCGAAACTGGCTCGAAAATGACTATCTAGTTGATGTAACAAAATAAAATTAGTCACTATGATTTATTAAGAAATGGGCTAATAAAGTTTCTTATTTTGTTTTCTAGTATTCCAACCCTTGTTGGAATACCTGCATCATTTAAAATCTTAATACCTTTTCCATTATTTCTACTGTCAGGGTCGATCATACCGACTACAACTTCTTTTGGTCTTAATTTTGATAAAGTTTTTGCACACGAAGGTGTTCTTCCTTGGAAAGAACAAGGTTCCAGAGTTACATAAATAGTTGCTTGCTCTAAAATAGTCTTATCTTTTATTTCTTCAAGTGCATTTACTTCTGCATGCGCCTGTCCAGGCTTTTGGGTAAACCCTTTAGCAATAATTTTATTATCAAGAACAATAACGCAGCCTACTGGGGGATTTGGTTCACAATCCGGTAAGCTTTTTTTAGAATGTTCCAGCGCAGTTTCCATAAAAAAACTGTCAAGATTATTCATTTATTTACTCCTTAACTGCATTTTGTATTGCAATTTCAATATTTGTTGCACACGCAGAGCCGATTTTCATTAAATCAATACTATTATCTATAGAATTTCCCATACTTATTGAAAAAATCACATCTCCATCATACATTGTCATACTTGGCTTTATTGCTCGACTTATACCTGAAACTGACATTTTAGAAATCATAGCTAATTCATGGTTTGATAATTCACATGAAATAAAATTAGCTACAAGAACCGTATTCTTGTTTTTTTCTAAATTAAAAGACACTCCTTTACTAAAAAGTGATTCTTCCATGTTTATAAAAACATTATTTTTGTCTTTGGCGCCTGCAATAATTTGTCCGTTTTTGTAAATATCTCCAATTGAGTTTACAACTGCAACAGATACTATTTTTATACCATCAAACTCCACTTGGTTCATTCCTATACCTGAATTAGTGGATTCATACGAGGTTGTTTTCCCAACGCAAGCTCCAGTGCCGGCACCAATATTACCCTGCTTGTAATTATTTCCAATAGCATTGTTACATGCTTCGTAAGCCATATCTGCATTCGGCTCAACTGCTAACCCATAATTGAAATCATAAATAGCAGCAGTTGGTACTATAGGTACTAGCCTATAATTTGTATCAAGTCCTTTATGATGCTCTTCTAGCCAAGACATAACTCCATTTGTAGCTCCCAATCCATAAGCACTTCCACCAGAAAACAAAAGCGCATCAATTTTTGAAACAAATGTATCTAAGTCTAATGTAGAAACATCTCTTAAAGCTGGGGCACTTCCACAAACTAAATAACTACAATTAGATGGTTTATCGAGTAAAAACACTGTCACACCTGTTTTTATATTATAATCTTGAGCATGACCAATCTTTAATCCATTTAAATTCATTACAATTACCTACTCTTTTTTATGAATACTTTGAAAAGTATAAGAAGCAATAATGTCAATCCGAAAAAAAGACCACTAAAAAGTTGTGGTTTAAGTGCATCTGTAATAGTTATCTTACCAATGATAACACCGCCAATCATAAAGGCCAGTGATAGTAATCCATCTGCAATCCCCATAAAGCTCCCTTGCTTTTGTTCAGAAACATTTTGTGAGATCTGAGTTAATAAAGACGTATATGAAAACGCAACTATTAATGCTACAACAAATCCTAACATCCATTGAACTGTTATACTTTTTGTAAAATATGCTATTAACATAAAACTAGAACCAACTAATAAATATAAAGCTAAATTTTTATGAAGTAGTTTTTTGCGAGCCAGAATTTTTACACCCCAAAATAATCCAATAGACATTATAATGCCAACATATGAAACAAAATATCCGGAATAACTAAGAGATTTACTAAAGTATTGATTTAAAGTTAGGGCGATCGACCGAAAATAAATTCCCCAGCTTAACTCCATGAAAAAAAAGATAAGACATAAAATGACTAAATTCAATTTTATTTTTTTTAACTCAAAATTTACAACAAACTTTTTACGATTTCTATTCCTAAAAACATCCCTTCTCTCTTTTGGGAAAGTTTCTTTCAAGAAGAATATAGCAACAAGCATACTAATAAAGGACAAACTTAATGCAACATATAAAGGCGTTAATGCATTAAAGCTTTTTGAAAGGGCGTTGTCTGCAAATACCCCTCCTATAAAGGAACTAATAACAAACCCCAGTGTTAAACCTAATGCTATAATACTTATGTTTTTAGCCCTATTTGAATTAACACTAATGTCAGCCATTGCAGCTTGAGCAATTGAAAAGCTTCCAGCTGTAACTCCAACAACAATATTAGCAACAATTAAAAGCACCAAGCTTTTAAACTTGAAGCTCAGTATAAAAATTAATAAACTGACAGTTGTTCCTATAATACTAATAATCAGAAGTTTTTTTCTTCCATAAATATCTGATAAGTACCCCAGTGTTAAAGTTCCAAGGACATTACAAAAAGGCAAAATTGCTAATAAAAGGCCAAAGATCATATGTCTTTGGTAGTCATTATAAGAACCAAAAAGATTAAACTTTGAGTTTGCAACTGCATATGATAATACAGGCATTGAAATATTTGTGCTCATTACATCAATTATAATGATAAAAAAAAAGGGAAATATGATTTTTGCTTGCGGTACCTGTCTCATGATCAAGTCCATATTATTAAAAGAGACAAAGTTACTAAAAAAAAAAGATAATTTCAAATCTAATATGAAAAAGTTAAAAATTAAACAAAACATCTCTTGTTATTAAGTTTGTATTAAGGTTACTTAAGCTATTATTATTTACGAAATGTAATGAGTTAAAACTAATTATATTTTTTTCATTTTTATATTTATATTTTTGTGCGCTAGGATGGCGCACTTTTTTTTAAACAAAAGTTTAAAAAAGACCACATTTCAATTCATAAAAAACATGGTCAAACACAAACACAACATTGACAATCCTACAAAATAATAAATAAAAGATACACCATTAAATTTTCAAAACTATATTTCACTTCTGTTAGTCTTTTTTGACATTAAAATGACACTAATTTTTTTATATTTTCACTTATAAAATTATTTGACAATTTAAATCTATAGTATTAATCTTCGCTTTTCATAAAAAATATTGTTTAAACCTATGCATAAAATAATTTTAGGTCCAATGGAAGGAGTACTCGACTATGGATTACGCAGCATTTTAACAAGCATCAATCGCTATGACTTATGTATTACGGAATTTGTCAGAGTTGTAGATCAATTGCTTCCTAAAAAAGTATTTTATAGAACCGCACCAGAGTTATTAAATCATGATAACTTTATAAATAAAACTCCCATACGTATTCAACTTTTAGGTAATGATGAAAACTGGCTTTCAGAAAATGCTGCCAGAGCTATTGAGCTTGGCTCTAAAGGAGTCGATCTGAATTTTGGGTGCCCAGCCAAAACTGTTAATAAAAATAAAGGAGGAGCTATTCTTCTTAAAGAGCCAGAAACAGTTTATAAGATAACAAATAAAGTTAAAAAAGATCATCCGGATCATCATATTAGCGCAAAAATAAGGCTTGGCTGGGATAGCCATGATAGATTCAAGGATCTTATTTTTGCCCTTGATAATGCAAAAGTAGACTCGATCACTATACATGCTAGAACTAAAAAAGATGGATACAAGCCAGAAAATATCGATTGGAGCAAAATAGCTCAGGCCAAAAGTTGGACGGATATTCCCCTGATTGCAAATGGTGAAGTTTGGAATAAAAAGGATGCTGTCAATTGTTTTGAAACGTCTCAAACACATACCTTAATGTTATGCCGTGGTGCATTTCAATTACCTAACTTAGCAAATACTATCAAGTTTAATGAACCTATCATTGCATGGAATCAAGTAATTAATTTGCTAATTGAATATGCGTCTTTTCCAATTGAAAAGGACAAAGGGCTTTATTTTTCAAATCGAGCTAAACAATGGTTAACTTATTTAAGACATCAATACAATGAAGCACAAGAATTATTTGAAAAGGTAAAAGATTAAAAAACAAACAAGAGGTTTTGGATGTGATAACAAGATCGCTCGTACAAGTAAATGAATGAACTTCAAAAAATGTTGCGTTGTAACTCCACCAATAAATCGGATGCTAACAACACTCTTTTGTTACTTTCCTTAACAATTTTTTTGCTTATAAAAACATGTAAATAAACAGCTAGCTTGAGCGCATCATCAGCGTCCATTCCTTGAGAGATTAATCCTCCAGTAATACCCGATAACACATCACCAAATCCTGCTGAAGCCATTGCTGGTTCAGACAAGCCTGTACAATAAATATTTTCTTTAGAATCAGCAAGTAAACTTCCGGCACCTTTTAGAACGACTTTAGCATTATATTTTTTTGTAAGTTTTTTTAAAGATTCAATAGGACTATGTTGTATATCTATTTTTGGAATATTTAAAAGTCTTGATGCTTCCATTAGGTGAGGGGTAAGTATACAATCTTCTTTTGTCATATTTTCCTTTGATAGAAAGTACAAAGCATCAGCATCTATCACTTTTTTTATTTTTGATTTTTTAACTTCATTCCAAACATTAGTCCCCCAAGAGTTTCTACCTAAACCTGGGCCAATAACAATAGTATCAATTTGTTGTTCTAATAAAGAAAATCTTTTTTTGTAAAAGTATAAGAGATTAACTCAGGTTGATGTAATGAAACCAAGGACGCATGTTTTTTTCGTGTTAAAACAGTAACAAGACCCGATCCAATCATTAAAGCTGAGCGTGCGGCTAATATTAAGGCACCGAACATGCCAGTATCACCACCAATAACTAGAGTGTGGCCGTTCATATTTTTGTACATGTGTTGCTGTCTATAGGGAATCAGTTCATTAATGATTTTGGGTAATAAAAGCCGAGCGCTTGGTGACTTACAAAATTTATGTAACAAATGCCCCAAGCCAAAATCAAAAAGAGAAACCTTACCGCTAAACTCTAGCCCTTGAAATGTAAATTGACCAAACTTGAGACCCAAAAATGTAAGTGTGTGTGTAGCTTTTACAGCAGATCCCATCACACAACCATTATCAGCATTTAGGCCTGATGGCATATCAATAGAAATAATAGGTAAACTTGATTGATTGATTTGTATAATTAATTCTGTTAATTTTTTATCAATACAACGATTCAGTCCAATACCAAAAATACAATCAATAATAATGTCAAATACTGATAAATCAAGTTGGCCACAAGTATCAAAAACTTCAAGATCTGCATGATTATTTTTATAAGATTTTTCTGACAACTTGTCTATAAAAAAAAGGGTTATTTTATAATTATTTTGGGAATTTAGAAGTAATCTTGACAAAAGAACTCCATCTTCACCGTTTATTCCTTTTCCAACAAAAATAATTACATTTTTTTTTGAACTAAAATGCTTTAAAATAAATTTTTCACAAGATTTTGCTGCTTTCTCTTTTAACTTATCATTCGAAATAATCTCATGCTCAAATAAATATTCTTCAAATTCTCTAATTTGACTTTTTGAAAAAAGACATTCATTCATTAGGCCAACCTGCAATAAAATTTTATTCCTTTAACCAAATCGCAATTTGTTTTGCAAAATAAGTCACTATCAAGCTTGCTCCTGCTCGCTTAAATCCCATTATAGACTCAAAAACAACATCTTTTTCATTTAATGCGCCTGCTTTTGAAGCAAATTTAATTGCACTATACTCACCACTTACCTGATAACTAGCAATTGGTAATAATGTTTGTTGTTTCAAACGTTGGACAACATCTAGATATGGTGTTCCAGGTTTTACCATTAAAAAATCAGCACCTTCCATTTCATCTAGCTTAGCCTCTCTCATGGCTTCATTTGAATTGGCATAATCCATTTGATAGGTTTTTCTGTCTCCTTGTAAATCACAACCAGCTGCGCTTCTGAATGGACCATAAAATGATGATGCATATTTTATAGCATGAGCCAGAATAGCAACATGATCAAACCCCTCTTGATCTAAAGCTTTTCTTATTTCTTTAATTTGGAAATCCATCATTGCAGAGGGTGCTAATATATCAGCACCAGCTCTAGCAGCAACTATACTTTGTTTGGCTAGATTTTCGATAGTTGCTTGATTATTTACAAGCCCATCCTTCGTTAATACACCACAATGTCCATGTGATGTATACTCACAAAAACAAACATCAGGAATAACAATCATTTCAGGGCATATGGTTTTAATCTTTTTGATGATTCTATAAAGTAGCCCCTCTTCTATCATACAATCATTCCCTATTGAATCTTTATGATGAGAAACACCAAAAGGCATGACATAACGAATACCCAACTCAAAAAGTTCATTAATTTCATCTGCAATATCTCGCTCTGAAATTCTGTAAATTCCTGGCATTGATTTAATTTCAACTTTCTCAGAAATATTTTCTTCAACAAAGAATGGATAAATTAAATCTGAAAGACTCCAACTGTTTTCTCTTACCATCTTTCTCATATTTTCAGAAGTACGCAACCTTCTCATCCCAAGCATGACTTTAGCCCTATAATTAATGAAGTAAGGTATATTTTAAAAGAAAATAGCTTATTCTAGAAGATAAAAAACGTAAAAATAGAATTACAAAAACAGTAAGTTGTTTTTGTAACCCTATGGTCTTAAAAATTCCAAAAATAACTATAAGTTTATGTGAATTTTTCATAATACCTAAAAAGTTGTGAACAATTTATAAAATTTCAGTGGTCTATGTTCGAGAAAAAACCATAAAATTTGCTAAATATTAATAAGCTTTCATTGAACTTTAGAATTTGGACGAATAGAATAAGATTCAATGATATGAATGGAATATTTTAAGGCTTAACAATGAGCATTTATGGCTATGAAGCACTTTTTTACTTACGATAATAATGTTTTCGGTAGATTTGTGGCAAACTAGAAAAAAAGAAATCACTCTTTCAAACGCAATTTGCTGGACTCTTATCTGGATTTTGTTAGCCTTACTGTTTAATGGATTTATTTATTTCTTTTGGAATGATATTTCACCAATGAGTTCTATCAACAATAAAGAAGCAGGAACTGCTTTTTTTACTGGCTTTGTTTTAGAAAAATCTTTGAGTGTAGATAATTTGTTTGCATTTGCAGTGATATTTACTCAATTTGCTGTCCCAAAAGAACTAAGACCACGCGTACTAATGATCGGTATTGCAGGTGCTTTAATTTTAAGGGCAGTTTTAATTTTTATCGGTGCAAAATTAATTCAAGAGTTCGACTGGATTTTATATATATTTGGAATCATTTTAATCATAACAGGGATAAAACTCTGGATAGAGAGTTATAAGAATGAAGGTGATGAAGAAAAAGATTATACTAACAACCTAGCAGTTAGATGTATTAAGAAGTTTTTTAGAGTTAGTAATAACTACCATGATTTTAAATTATTTATAAAAGATAAATCAGGAAGACTAGTCACTCCTATGTTGATTGTCATTACTGTCATTGCTATTACTGATTTATTTTTTGCTTTAGACTCAATACCTGCCATATTCGCTATTACACCTGAACCTTTCTTAGTTTTATCAACGAATATTTTTGCATTACTTGGACTTCGTTCACTATATTTCGTTTTAGAAAATATGTTAGATAAATTTAAGTATTTAGGGCATGCCTTGGCAATTATTCTTTCTTTTATTGGCATAAAAATGATGTTACATAAAGTGTATGCGATACCTACAGGAATCGCATTAGGTGTCATAGTTTTTGTTTTATCAAGTGCTGTAATTATGTCAATAATCTATAATAAAAAAGTTAATTAGACTGATTTAAAAACTCATATCGCGTTGCTGCATTAGATTTAAAAATACCACCTAAGGCAGTCGTGGTTGTAGAGCTTGTAGAATCCAGAACACCACGAGATTTAACGCAATAATGGGTAGCATCTATTTTAACAGCCACATCATCACTTTCTAATAAAGTTTGAAGTGCAACCAAAATTTGCTGAGTCATCCTCTCTTGGACTTGAGGTCTTTGAGAAAAAAAACGAACGACTCGGTTAATTTTAGACAAACCTATAATTTTTTTTCTTGGAATATAGGCAACGGTTGCATACCCATCGATAACCACAAAATGATGTTCACAAGTACTTGTCAATGAAATTTTATTGACTCTTACCATTTCATCACAGTTCATTTTGTTATCAATTAGGGTTATTTTGGGAAAATTACTATAATCCAAACCCGAAAAGATTTCTTCAACATACATTTTTGCTATTCGTTTGGGTGTATCTTTTAGACTGTCATCGGACAGGTCTAATTGCAATAATTTCAAAATTTCATTTACATGATATTCGATACTATTTTTGGTCTTTTCAGAACTCATCGAATCATTTTGTTGAAGTGGAGTTTCAATACCCTTTTCAATAAGAGCATCTCTCACTCTCATTGCTTCTTTTGTAAAATTTATCATGAAAATTAACCTTTTTATTTTCGTAACTGTATTTTATTATCTTCTAAAGTAATTAAACGCCGTTTATAAAGTTGTCCAATTGCTTTTTTAAAAGTAGCTTTACTCATTTTCAAAATCTTATTGATTTGCTGTGGGGATGATTTATCTGATAAGTTTAACAAACCATTATTTTCTTTTAATAAAGTTAATAATTTATCAGTGGCAAGTTCCATTTTTTCAACGCCTACTGGATCAAGAGATATATCAAGCTTTCCATCTGAGCGATTTTGCTTTACATAACCTTCACACGTCTGGCCAATTTTTAAATTTAACGTCTTATCTTTCGAAAAAATCAGCCCAGTATAAGAGTCATTAACGATGACCTTGTAACCTAAGTCTGTAATATCTGACACGACTAGATTCACTACCGAGCCTATTTTAAAGTGTGGTTTATTTAAATCAAGATATTTATTATATTTTGTCGTTGCTACAATTTTATGATTAGCTTTGTTTATATAAACATAAACCAAAACATAATCACCAATTTGATAATTTTTTCTTTGTTCAGAATATGGTAATAACAAATCTTTACTTAGACCCCAATCTAAAAAAGCTCCAATACGATTGACATCTACTACCTTTAAAAAAGAAAAACCACCAACATGAGCCTTAGCTATTTTTGTAGAAGCAACAATTCTGTCATCTGAATCATAATATAAAAAAACTGATAAAAAATCATTAATTTGAATATCTTCATTAATTGAGCTAATAGGAAGAAGTATACTTGGGTATTCATCATTTCCTTCCAAATATACGCCAAAATCAACAATTTTTTTTACTTTTAGCTTATTAACTTGACCAATTTTTAACATCGTAAATATGATTCCTTTTTAACACTTTAAATATCGTAGTATTTTTATTTTTAAATACATTTGTTACAATAGATATAAATCTTGCTTCAAATCAAATTTTACAATGCTAACGGTAGAGAAAAGACCCGGAAATAACATTAAAATAACAAATATATCATCCAAAATAAGTTATCAAAATTTAGAGTTATATTTTTTTATACCTTTAGATTTAAAATTATCGTCACAAAATTTATCTGAACAAGAATTATACCATACTTATCTAAATACAAAACACACATATTTTGAAGAATCCAATGCTATTAAAGAGTTAACTGGATCAATTGAATATAATGATCAAAAATCAATAGAAAAATATCGCCTTAATTTAAGTCTAAATGCATATCAATATTCTTTAGCCCTAGAAAGAGAGGTTGCTGATTTAATTGAATTAATCAAATCTCCTTCTGGTCAAACCGAAGATTCCATCATCGAAGATGACAGTGAATCAATTTCACTTCTTAATAAAGTTCAGGGGCTGGTGACTCTTATTAATAATTTTTTAACCCAATTTAGAAAAAATAAACCTCAAAGAAATAAAGCTCTAAGGTTCTATCAGAATACTGATAATTATATTTCATGGCTGACCGAGCAAAAGATTATTGAATTAATACTATGTATCCAAAATAAAGATATTTTTTTTGATTTAGAAGATATGCTACTCGATCTTTGTAAATCAGAATCTCAATATAGAAAAGTTAATAATTACAATTCAACAGAAAGTGAAAACGATATTAATAGAATCTCAAATAAAATGAGACTCTTAAGAAAATTAATTGAATACCCTGTCACACTCAATAAAACAATTATTCCTCTTGGAAAAAGAACGGAGAAAATTGTGAAAGGTTCTGCTACTGCCATTATCATGTTATTTGTATCATATTTTTTAATTGAAGCAAGAGATTTTTTTAACAATATTACAGTTCTTCTTATTTTTGTTATTTCTGTGATTTATGCATTTAGAGAAGTCTTAAAAGAAGACCTCAATGTCTATTTAAGAAAGTTAATACGTAAAGGAAAGCCGAATTGGAAAACTTTATTGTATGATTCTAATTCATCGAACTTACTTGGTACAAAATTAGAATGGCTAGAGGTTATCAAATATGATGCACTACCCTTTAGCATAAAAGAAATGAGAAAAAGAAGTATCTCTCAAAAAGAGTCAACCATCATAAAATATCGACGACTTATGCAAATTTTTCCATCTAATTTCCTTATTGGGTACAAAAAAAGTAGAGAAATATTCGATATAAATATGAATTTTCTTACAAATTCCATGGAAAAAGGAACAAAAATAGTTTTCACAAGACAACAAAATGAAGTCGTGAAACATAATGTAGATAAAAGGTATACGATTAATTTAATATCAAAAATTTCTGATAATCATAATAATGACTTAATTCAACGATGGAAAATTATTATGAATAAAGATCAAATACTCGATGTTCAAGAAATTACTTTTTGATACCTTGAGAAATGATTGATTTTTATTCAAAAAGCTTTAGAATACTCATCTTTAAAAGCTAATCAAAAATTAAAATTAACCTTAAAACACACATAATAGGATTTTAAAATGAACACTTCACCCCATACCATGGGTAAACCAGGGCTGTTTAGTTTCGGTGACTTAAACGGTTTTCTTGGGCTTTTAGCAGATAATCTAGCAAACTTTTCGTTATTGACCGGTATTTTATTAAGCTTTTCTTTTCCGTCAGATATAATTTTTAAGAACATTTATCCAGCGACTGTAATGATAATCGTAGTTGGTAACTTATTAATGACATTCGTAGCTAAAGTAGTTTCGCAAAAAAATAACTTAGAGTCGATTACTGCAATGCCATATGGTTTAGATTTACCAACTTGTTTAGGCATACCTTTAATTATAGGTCCTTTATTTCTATCCCTAAAATCATCAGGAATAAATGCACACGAAGCTGGCTTAATGGCTTGGCAAGGCGGTATGGCAGGCGTTTTTATCATTGCAGCATTAAAAATTCTAGCATCACCTGTTGCAAATTACGTAACAAGAATTGTCCCTATGTCTGGATTACTAGGCTCTTTAGCAGGGATTGGCTTTATGATAGGTATATTCGCTCTTAAAGAAGTTTTTGAACTACCATTATTGGGAATCATTTCTCTAGGGTTTGTTTTATACACCTTAATAGCAAAAGTGCCATTTCCCAAAAGACTCCCGGGTCTATTAATTGGTGTGATCTTATGCACGTTTTTATATCAACTCTTAGGAAGTCAAGGGCTTTTAGACATAAAATATATCGCTCCAAAAGCTGACTTTAATTTTTTATTACCTTCTTTTTCACTAGATTTATTTAATGGTTTTAATATTATTTATAAATATTTGCCAGCAATTATACCTTACGCAATTTTAGTTATAATTGGAGATATAAATGTAACTGTGAGCGCAATGGAAGTCGGTGCGCCATATAAACCCAAGCAAATACTATTTTTAGACGGCTGTGTTACCTTATTAGGGGCTTTCTTTGGGAGTATTACACAAACAACTGCTTATGCTGGTCAACCTGCTTACAAAGCTATGGACGCAAGAATTGGTTACACTCTTTATCTAGCCGTAATTATTGCTGCATTAGGTAGTTTTGGAGTTATTTCTTTTTTAGTACAAGCAATACCTTCCGCAATTTTTGCTCCAATTTTAATTTTTGTTAGCATGGAAATTACTGCTCAAGGTTTTGCATCTGTAAAAAGAAAACATTACGTGGCATCTGCTTTTGCGATGTTCCCATCCGCAATTAAACCTGTTTTAGTTATTGCTGGTATGATGGTTTTTGCATTAGGAACAAATTTATCAGGTTTAACATCCCAAAGTGGTGCTATCTATAAAGATGCATTAGTTTTAAATGCGCTAATAAATGGAAATATATTAACTGGGATGCTTTGGGGTGGTCTTGTAGCAGAGTTAATTGATAAAAAACTTAAAACTGCTAGCGTTTATCTTTTTATATTAAGTATATTTTCTTTTTTCGGTATAATACATTCAGTTGATTTGAATGGACTAATTTATCTGCCATGGCATTTAGACACACTCCAAAAGTCAATGTGTTACCAAATTTCGGTTGGTTATTTGATACTGGGGATAATGTTCTTAGTATTGTCGTTTCAGAAAAGCTTAAAAAAGTCTATTACAAGTAATTAATCAAACGCATAAACAACAATAAAATACTCCATATTTATCATAAATATGGAGTATTTTATTTATGCATCAAACAAATCATCCTTTTTATTATGTTGATTAAGAACCGAGTTTTCAGTTTCTTGAGGATCGTTATTATTGATGATCTCTTTGAATATTATACTCTGACTACTAATAAAAAGTGAAACAGTAAAGATAAAATATAATATGGCTAATATTGCAAACAAATAAGAATTTGCCGAGCTTACCATTGAGAAAACAATAAACAAACCAATACAAATTAAAATATTTATCAGGTATATAGAAAAAACTTTCATAAAATTAGTGTTAACACCTTTTATAGAATATTTGATAGCTTCTACGGGTGAAATTTTAAAGGTAACTAGAAAAAACATGGATAAGCTTAAGACCATCATCAAATAAAAATTTATGATAGAACCTATGATAGGGATAACTTGTGAAAATGATTCTATTAGTGATGTAAAAAAAACGAGTGTTAAAGACACCATCAGGTATGAGAAACCATTAAATATATCCTTAAAATGCATTTTTTGTTTTAAATTTAGTCTTAAAAAAATAAAGCTGAGACCAAACAACAATGGAGCAGTGACAATTTTACCACCCAACGATGCAATGATAAAAGGATATAGCACTAAATTAGTTTCTTGATTATCATTAGGAGATTGTAAAGATACAACTAATTTATTAATAACTGCACCTAAATCATTGTAATGTAGATTTAAAATAATATAAGTAACTGCAAATTGTATTAAATAATAAAAAAGCATCAAAAAGAAAATTAATACACAATTTGATTTTATTAATGTCAAAGATTGTTTAACTACATCAAAAGCACCTAAATTGATTCTTTTAATCAATTCATTTATGTTAGATGCTTCTTGTCTTTCATCATTTTTCATGCAAATTCCTATAAATTTTTTATCTTATTGAAGGTTGATTAATTAAAATTATATAATATATGATATATAATAATTGTCTAAACTAATTTACTAAATTCATTAAGATTATTCTGATTATGAGGTTAAAATTGAACAGATTTAATCCCCAAAAAAATATTGTGTCTTTAAATAATATCAATAAATTTTATGGTAATAAATTAATATTGAATCAAATAAATCTTGATGTTTTTAATAGTGAATTTATAACGATATTGGGTCCTTCTGGTTGCGGTAAAACAACTTTACTAAGAATCATAGCTGGATTTGAAAAAATAGATAGTGGTCAAATCATTATCGATGATGAAACAGTTAATGAACAAGTACCTGAAAAAAGGACTGTAAATACGGTTTTTCAGTCATACGCTCTTTTTCCTCATATGAATGTTTTTGAGAATGTTGCATTCGGACTCAAAATGAAACGAGTTAAAAAAGAAGATATTAAAACCAAAGTTATAAATACCTTAAAAATGGTTCAACTCGAAAGTTATTATGATAAAATGCCATCGCAATTATCAGGTGGTCAACAACAGCGTGTAGCTATTGCAAGGGCTGTCATTAACGAACCAAAAGTGCTTTTACTTGATGAGTCCCTTTCAGCACTTGATTATAAATTACGTAAAAGAATGCAGCTTGAATTAAAACAACTTCAAAGAAAATTAGGGATAACTTTTATCTTTGTTACTCATGATCAAGAAGAAGCTTTGTCTATGTCTGATAGAATAGTCGTATTAAAAAATGGGCAAATTGAACAAATAGGATCGCCAAAAGAAATTTATGAAAATCCAAATAATCTCTTTGTAGCAAAATTTATTGGAGAAATAAATATATTTGATGCGATTGTTGTAAATCGAGTAAATGACGAATATATTTTAATTAATATCGAAAGCAAACAGAAAAAAATAAAATACTCTAAACCAGTTAAAAATGGTCAAAAACTTAAGGTATTATTGCGACCTGAAGATATAAAAATAAAGGAGATAAAGGATATTAAAAATTTGGATTTTGTTGACACATTTTTGGGTCATGTAAATGAGAGAACATACAAAGGTTCAACACTTGAATCAATTATAGAGTTAGAATCAGGTTTAAAAATTATGGTAAGTGAGTTTTTTAATGAAGATGAGCCAGATGTGGATCATAAAATTGGTCAAAAAGTTTCCGTTGATTGGATCGAAAACTGGGAAGTCATCTTAGAAAATGAAAACGAAAATGAAAATAACAACACAATTTTATAGCTTTAAAAAATTAATACTGCTCCTAATCTTTCTATGGATGATATTATTTGCTCTTGCACCTAATGTCTTTGTTATTGTAGTTAGTTTTCTTGAGCCAAGTAGAGATTCATTTTTTTATCTAAAGCCAACTTTAGCTAACTATGAGAACCTGTTAGATGTTTTATATCTTAAAGTTTTTCTACATTCTCTATTTATGGCCTCTATAGCTACACTTTTATGCCTTCTAATTGCTTATCCTTTTGCATACTTTATTAGCCAACAAAAAAAAGTGTTCAATCAATTTTACTCATTTTAGTAATTATACCATTTTGGACCAACTCATTGATAAGAACCTATGCTATCAAGGGAATATTGGGTACCAATGGTTTACTCAATAAGCTTTTGATGTTTATTGGTATAATAGATCACCCTCTTCGCCTTTTATACACAGAGCTTGCGGTTATTATTGGGTTCGTTTATGTACTACTACCATTTATGATCCTACCTCTTTATGCTGGATTTGAAAAACTCGATAAGACTCTTTTTGAAGCAGCGAAAGATCTTGGTGCAAACAGTTTTCAAAGGGTAACTAAGATTCTTATCCCACTTACAATTCCATCAATTATTGGTGGTATACTTCTAGTCTTTTTACCAGCTCTTGGAATGTTTTATATTTCTGACCTCTTAGGCGGTGCTAAAAATATTTTAATTGGTAATATTATAAAAAATCAAATTTTATACATTCAAAACTGGCCATTTGGAGCAGCCATTAGTATTGCCTTAACTTTGATTATGGCAATTTTTATTTATTTTTATCATAAGTTTTCTAAACGTAATAATGATAAAGTTAATGGAATTAATTTATAATGAAAAGAAGTTTATCAATTATAAGTTTATTAGTGTATGTGTTTTTGTATACACCTATCATTCTACTCATTATTAATTCATTTAATTCCAATAGATTTGCCTTAAAATGGGATCAATTTACGTTTAAATGGTATGAACAATTATTTCAAAATGATTCATTGATTCAAGCGGCCGCTAATTCAATTTTAATTGCAATAACTTCTGCAACTTTTGCAACTATTATAGGGCTCTTAATTTCGACTGCACTTTTTAAATATAATTTTAATGGTAAAAAATTAATAAAAAGTTCTCTATTTATTATAATGATGTCTCCCGATATAATTTTAGCAATCTCTTTTCTGGGCTTATTCTTATTAATTGGTTTACCTCTTGGTTTTTTGAGCCTTTTTGTTGCTCATACTACTTTTTGTCTGCCTTTCGTTGTAATTACTATTTACTCTAGGTTATCTTCTTTTGATAAGAAAATAATTGAAGCAGCACAGGACCTTGGGGCTAGTGAATTTACAGTGTTCAGAAAAATAATTACACCACTAACTAAATCTTCAATTATTTCTTCGTGGCTTCTTAGCTTCACATTATCCCTTGATGATGTAATTGTAAGTTCATTTGTTACCAGCCCAACTTACCAAGTTCTTCCCGTAAAGATTTACTCAATGGTACGAGTAGGTGTTTCACCTCAAGTTAATGCATTAGCCACAATATTATTATTTACCTCACTATTATTAATTTTTCTGTCTCAATTGATAAATAAAAAAACAAATAAAATATAATATTATTTTAAAAGTTCACTTATACTCTTTAAGAAAATAGATTTTTTAAGGTAAAAAACGATGTTAGAATCACTAAATTCAAAAATGAAGATTTTAATTGTTCTCCTAACAATTTTTATTTGTCCATTTTTAAAAGCCAATGATAAAGTCCTCTATTTTTACAATTGGTCAGAATATATCCCACCAGAGATTTTGGAAAATTTTACAAAAGAAACTGGCATTAAAGTCATTTATTCCGAATATGAATCTAATGAAACCATGTATGCTAAATTAAAAACCCAAGGTCAAGGATATGACTTGGTTGTTCCATCAACTTACTTTATTTCTAGAATGCATAAAGAGAATATGTTACAAAAAATTGATCATACTAAACTTAAATATTTTAAGGATTTAGATCCTCAATTTTTAAATAAACCATTTGATCCCAATAACAATTATTCAATTCCCTATACATGGGGTGCTACTGGAATAGGTATCAATACAGATGTGATAGATACATCTAAAGTCACCAGTTGGAACGACTTATGGAATCCTAAATATAAAGGTCAAGTAATGCTTATGGATGATGCACGGGAAGTTTTTCAAATGACTTTATCTACGCTGGGTTATTCAGGTAATACCCAGAATGAAGAAGAAATAAAGAAAGCATATTTAAAATTAAAAAAATTAATTCCAAATGTTCTTGTTTTTAATTCTGATTATCCCGCTAATCCATTCATTGAAGGTGAAACATCAATCGGTATGCTTTGGAATGGATCTGCTTATGCTGCACAAAAAGCGGGAGCACCAATTAAAATAGTTTGGCCTAAGGAAGGCGCTATCTTATGGATGGATAGTTTAGCCATACCTTCTGGTGCCAAGAACGTTGAAGCTGCATATAAAATGATAGACTTTCTTTTACGTCCTGAAAATGCTGCAAAAATAGCATTAATGATTGGATATCCAACACCAGTTAAAGAAGCTAAAAAGTTTCTACCCGAAAAATTTAAAAATAATCCAATGATTTATCCACCTGAGGATGTGTTGAAAAAAAGCGAATGGCAATCGGATGTTGGTGACAAAGTTGCGATCTATGAAAAAGATTTCGAAAAACTTAAGGCATCAAATATGTAATCTATGTTTGTATAATACTGAAAATTAGTTCTATAATTAAAATGTTAATAGTTTTATAAAGGAATTATTAGTGATGATAAAATTAAAAGACCACTTTGAATACAACACCGATACTGGTACATTGTTTTATCTCTTTAAACATAAAAGAAAATTGATTTTTCGTGCTGGATGGAGAAGTAATCTAGACATAGATGATGCTATTGAAAAATTCTATGAAATATCTAATATTGAGGAGCAAATGAGTGATTGGGAGTATCAATTATCTGATACAGAGCATGATGAAATTTTTTATCATAATTTATCTGAGACTGAAAAAAATATAATTCATGCTATAAAAGAGTACTACAAAATAATGCATATTCCTTCAGATCAATATGATAGTTTCGATTTTTCAAATATTGCAGATTTAGTAAATCTTGATAAACCTACTGTCGAAGAATTTGTTCATAAATACCATAATACAATTCTTTGATGCTTAACTCTCTAATTTTATTTATTTTATTTTAAAATAAATATATAATTGCACCTAAATTTTCACATTAGGTGCATTGGAATGAATTTTAATACTTTTTATTCAAAAAATAACGGTTTTTTTAGCTTTACCCGTGAAAAGGCTAGTTCTTTCGCAAAAGCCATAGCCGAAGATTTTAATCCAATTCATGATCCAGAATCATCTAGATTTTGCGTTCCAGGCGACCTCCTTTTTACTTTAATGTTAAAGGAAATTGGCTTGTATAACAAAATGAGTTTCAAATTCTCTGGAATGATTAACGAGCAACATCAACTTCAGTTATCGCAAGTAGAAAATAAAATTAGTTTAATCGATAATGACAAAAAAACTTACCTTGACTTAACTAAGGAAGGTAAAATTTTTAAAGATGAAGTTATTATAGATAGAATTATTGATCAGTATGTCAAGTTTTCTGGCAAAAACTTTCCTGAAATATTAGTCCCTATCATGCAAGAACATAATGTTATGATTAGCCCAGATAAACCACTAGTCATATATGAATCAATGAAGATTGAATTTTCTGACTTTTCCTTATTAGATAAAAGCCTCAAATTAGAACTTTCCGATTCAATTCTTGAAGTAAAAGGAAAACGTGCTAAAGAACGCTTAATTTTTAATTTTATTTGTGGAAATAAAACTATTGGTAAGGGCGAAAAAATCATGTTGCTAAGCGGGTTACGTGCTTTTGATATAAATAAATTGCAAAAATTAATTGATCAAATTGTCAATAAAAGAAACAGTTATCAACAAAGGATTTCCAATGATTAATATAAAATACTCAAATTTACAAAATAAAATTAGTATCTCAATTATTGCGATCTTATGTTTATTATCTATTTTCTTAATAACAGAAATTTTCCATATCAATTCTACTAATCAAGTAAATTTCATACTAGGTTCAAACGATTTTGGTTTCTTTTGGAATCTTATATCCCAAACAGCAAGTAGCAAATTATTTATAATTCCTCTTGCAATCATATTGTTTTATGTTTTCTTTTTAATAAAAACACCTTTGTCCTCCAAAAAATATTTATTTATAAACTTTATCTTTCTATTATTTATTGCCTTTGTTGTTAAATTTGGATTAAAAATAATTACGCATGAACCAAGGCCCTTCACATCTGTATTAACAAAGTTAGATCTTTTATCTAAACCAACAGATTTTTATAAATTAACGAAAACCGAAAAAAAGAAAATAATTTCTGAGGCAAAACACAAAGTAAACAAATATAAATTAAAGAATTGGAAAAAGGAAATGAATTATTCTTTTCCTTCAGGCCACACAATTTTTGCGATGATATTTCTTTTATATTGGGGAAGTTTTTTCATAAAAGAAAAAAAGTATTTAAGTTTTTTGATTTTAGCGATTTGGACATTGTCTGTTTCATATAGCAGATTATGGCTAGGAATGCATAGGCCTATCGATATATATGGTTCTATTTTATTAGCTTATTTCATTTGTTTGCTTGTTCCTAATTTAACATTAGGTGCATCCAAACATCAAAAGTGATATTATATAACCTTTAATTTTTAAAGTTTAAGTATGTCCAATAAACGAAAAGCACTCAAAAAAATTGCTAAATGTCTTGAACTAAGCAATTCATCAAATATAAATGAAGCTGCTCAAGCGATAAAAATGGCCCAAAGTCTTATGAGAAAATATGGTCTTGGGCAAGACGATATCGATTTTATTGGTTTGGGTAAAACAACATCGGAAACTATCTTACCTTCCATAATCAATCAATCAATTTTAAAAATTATACGCTCTATCAATAGAAAGTTTGCAGTAGAGTGTGTACTCATAAATTACAAGGGATTAAAAAAAGCTGAATTTATTGGTGTAGCCGAACGTGCTATCTTTGCAGCATTTGCCTTTGATATTATTTATAGAGAAATGAACCAAGAAATTGGTCAATTTAAAAATAGCTTAAGTGGTTCAGGAAATGAACAAACAGTAATTTCTAAACGCGTAAATTCATTTTTAGCTGGTTGGATTGAAGGTGCAATTGAAAAGTTACCTCAACTTGATACAATCGATAATTATGATAAAAAAATGTCAAATTTTATTGATAATGAATTCAAAAATTTAGATAGAGAACAATTCAAAAACAAATGGCAGAAGCTATTGCAACAATGACGCAAGATTATGAAAAGGGAGTTCAAAAAGGTAAAAAATTAATATAGCTCAACCGGTTTCAAGCAATCAACCAAAACCAAAAGCAAAACCCAAAAAACTCAGCAACCTTTAGTAATTTGTCTAGAATACTCTTTTATATAAATTTTAGTACATACAATTAGTCTTCCATGTAACAGTTACAAAGCTATAACCAACTGATTAAATTACAATTTTTATATATATATCGAATTATGTTTATGTTAAAAAGTATTTTAATTACGTTTATTTAGTATTAGATTAAAAGAGTTACTAATAATTAAATACTACCACACTACGCACTTTAATAAAAACTGGAAAGTATATTTTAAAAGGCCTGGAGTTACTGTAAATATTAAAAACTATTTATGATGGTATGTATTTTTTATGGTTATTGAAAAAAAACTCAAAATTAAGAAAAAATGTATTTATAAAAAAACGTTCTAAGCATTTAAGCTTTATTAAACAAAAAAAAGCTATTGATTGTTATCAATAGCTTCTTTCAATACTATAAGCTTAATCTTAAATTAAGCATTTTTTCTTGCTTTTGCTTCTTCTATAACAGTCTCTGCAACATTTGCTGGACATGGCATGTAATGAGAGAACTCCATAGAGAATTGACCTCTTCCAGATGTCATAGTTCTTAAGTGACCAATATAACCAAACATTTCAGATAAAGGTACATCAGCCTTAATTCTTACACCTGTTGTGCCAGCTTCCTGATCTTTAATCATCCCTCTTCTTCTATTAAGATCACCAATAACGTCACCAACATGATCTTCTGGTGTAAATACATCAACATGCATTATAGGCTCAATTAATTGCGGCCCTGCTTTAGGCATAGATTGTCTGAAGGCTGCTTTAGATGCAATTTCAAAAGCTACTGCTGATGAGTCGACGGCATGGAAAGAACCATCATATAATTCCACTTCAAAGTCAAGAACAGGATAACCAGCTAATGTACCCTCAGCCATCATGTCTTTAAATCCTTTCTCAACTGCAGGCCAGTATTCTTTAGGAACATTACCACCAACAACGCTTGAAGAAAATTGAAAACCAGAGCCAGGTTCCCCAGGCTTAATTCGATAGTCAATCTTAGCGAATTGACCAGCACCACCTGATTGTTTCTTATGCGTATAAGTGTCTTCAATTGGTTGTGTTATCGTTTCTCTGTAAGCAACTAATGGAGCACCAACTTCTAACTCAACACCATGAGTTCTTTTCAAGATATCTACTTTAATGTCAAGGTGTAATTCACCCATTCCTTTAAGTATAGTTTCTCCCGTTTCATGATCTGATTCAACAACAAAAGATGGATCTTCTGCAATCATTTTTCCTAAAGCGACACCCATTTTCTCAGATGCACCTTTATCTTTAGGTTTAACTGCAATTGTAATTACTGGCTCAGGGAAAACCATTGGCTCTAGAATTGCTGGATGCTTTTGATCACATAATGTATGACCAGTTTGAACATTTTTCATACCAACAACAGCTAAAATATCACCAGCTTGACAAGATGAAATTTCATTTCTGTCATTTGCATGCATTTCAACCATTCGACCAATACGTTCAGTTTTTCCTGTAACAGAATTTAATACTGTCTCACCTTTATTAAGTTTACCAGAGTATACCCTAATAAAAGTTAATGCCCCGAATCTGTCGTCCATAATTTTAAAAGCAAGTGCCTTAAAAGGTTCATTAGGATCAACAATAGCAAATTCACCAGTTTCATTACCATCTTCATCAGTAAGCGGTTGAGGCTTAACTTCAGTTGGGCTTGGTAAGTAATCGATCACAGCGTCCAATACTAACTGGACACCTTTATTTTTAAAAGCTGAACCACAATATGTTGGGAAAAAGTCTAAGTTAATTGTACCTTTTCTAATGCAGCTCTTAATTTGCTCCATAGTTGGCTCTTCGCCTTCCATGTATGCTTCTAGTAAATCATCATCTTGTTCAATTGCAGTCTCAATCAGTTCTTCACGATACTGCTCAACTTGATCAACCATATCTTCAGGAACTTCTTTTACTTCAAAGTTTTCAGGTAATCCAGAATCATCCCAAACATATGCTTTTCTTTCTAATAAATCAACAACACCAACAAAATCGTCTTCTCTACCAATTGGAAGAGTCATTACAAGAGGATTTGCACCTAAAACATTTTTAATTTGTTCAACAACTCTTAAAAAGTCTGCTCCCATTCTATCAAGTTTATTGACGAAAATAATTCGAGAAACCTCTGAATCATTGGCATATCTCCAGTTTGTTTCAGATTGTGGCTCTACACCGCCTGAACCACAAAATACTCCAACACCGCCATCAAGAACCTTTAAAGAACGATATACTTCTACAGTAAAGTCAACGTGTCCTGGAGTATCAATAATATTCATACGATGATCTTTCCAAAAACAAGTTGTTGCAGCAGATTGAATTGTTATCCCTCTTTCTTGCTCTTGTTCCATGAAGTCAGTTGTTGCAGCACCATCATGAACTTCGCCTGTTCTATGAATTTTACCAGTTAATTTAAGAATTCTCTCTGTTGTTGTGGTTTTTCCTGCATCAACGTGAGCGAAAATTCCAATGTTTCTGTATTTAGATAAATCTGTCATTGTTATACTCTATTAAAATTTTAAGGTTAATTAAAATACTCAGATGGGCGGCATTATATCACAAGTAGTAATAAAAATAGAATAATTACTTTTTTTTATTTCATTTTAAAAAAAAATATATGATATATAATTTCATTTTTATATTTAAAAATATGAGTAATTTAATGAAAACAACGACTAGAATAATTCCAAAGCACAAAAACATAGCTCTAGTAGCACATGACAACATGAAGCATTCACTAATAAAATGGGCTAAATCAAACCAGGAGGTATTATTTAAACATAATATATATGCAACTGGTACGACAGGACATTTAATTGAAAAAAAAACTAAACTTAAGATCTCAAAACTAGTAAGTGGTCCATTAGGTGGAGATCAGCAATTAGGAGCTCGAATCACTGAGGGTAAAATAGATATGTTAGTTTTTTTTTGGGATCCTTTAAATGTAGCGCCGCATGATCCAGATGTGAAAGCTTTGCTAAGAATATCAACTGTTTGGAATATCCCTATTGCAACAAACATTTCATCTGCAAATTATTTAATTAGTTCTAATTTAATTGACTCTGAGCAACAAATAAAAGTTCCTGATTATCTTACTTATATCAAAGAAAGAACTCAAGAGTAGTTAACTCCTCAGTGTTTAAGATCTGATATTTTTTTTAATTCTAAATAAAATTTTGATGGGTTTGTTTGATAACTAACCCACACTTTTTTCTTTGCGCGAGTTATGGCAACATAAAATAAACGTCTTTCTTCCATTTCATCATTGACTTCGCTACTTTCACTGTTCAAATAATCATTTAATGTAGCTAGATTTCTCTCTAATGGAAACTTCCCTTGATCAACATTTGTAATAAAAACATAATCTGCTTCTTGCCCTTTGCTCTCATGACATGTCATAAACTTTATTTTTAAGTTTTTAAGATTATCCTTCAATAAGCTAATGATATGAGGCTTATCTTTTTTTGTCCTCCCTAAAAATAAAATATTTTGGATATTTTTATCATAGCTGTTATTTAATTTAATTAAAATATTCTCGAGGTTATCATTTTTTGTAAAAAAAATAGATTTAGAATTATTCATATCATTACTTTGCGTAACCTTTTTAAGTTGATTTTTATTTTTAGTAATAAACTTTGAGGAAACTGTACTAATAAATTGATTATATCTATAAGTTTTATTTAATCTGGTTAACTTAGTTCTTGGGAAAAGGTTTTGAAAGTTTGTCATCAATGACACCCTAGAACCAGCGAAATTAAAGATCGACTGCCAATCGTCACCAACAGCAAATAAAGAAATAGGCTTTCTTGTATTTAAAATACTCATAAGTAAATTTAAGCGAATTTGGGAAATATCTTGAAATTCATCAACCATCAATAACTTAGGAATATTTTGAAATTTATTTTTCTTTATGTATTTTGTAGCATCAACTATTGTAGTATGAAAATCTAACTTAGCTGATTCTTTTAAATATAATAAATATTGTTTGTATAATGGCCAAAATAACAAAACCTCTTTATGAACCTTCTCATTATTAAGCGTCTTATTTATTATATCCTTTTTACTTAAATCACTGTTATGAATTTCCATAATGCGACTCCAAATATATTCTAAAGTCGTATTGGATTTAATATCCTGCGGCTTTTCAAATTTACATAAACCAAATATCTTAAAGTCCGAATGATATCTTTTCCATTTTACAAATATGTGAGTGTTTTCAAGGAGTTTGTATATTTTACTTTGTAGCCACAGTCTTTTTTGTGTTTGATTACTTATAAATTCTGTTAAAGTCCTATTATTATTTTCTACTTCATTAACGATACTTAAAGCATAACTATGAAAAGTTTGAACCTTACATTTCGCAAAGCCTCGTTTTTTTAACCTATCTTGTATTTCCTTTGCTGCATCTTTTCCAAATGTTAGACATAAAATCTCATCCTCCAAGTAACTTTTGTTTTCTAGTAAGTATAAAAGTTTTCCAACTAAAACAGTTGTTTTACCGGAGCCAGCGCCTGCAAGAACAAAGTTAATATCATCATCAACTAAAATCGACTTTAACTGAGAAGAGTTGAGTGAAATATTGTGATTAGCTTGAAACCAGTTGTCCCAATGGTTCGAAACTTTTTTTATCCAAGCCTGATTGCTTTTATCTATAAGATCATAAATCATTTTTTCTTCAAAAAATTCATAAACTTCTTTACGATATATCTTTATATATTCAGGAAGCAAATCTAACTGCTTCATTTTTAATTCAAACTTTTGAACGAAACTATCAACCTCAGATTGTTTAATGTATCGTTGCTGTTCTATAAGCTTTTGAATATCTTTATTAACTAGATTAACTATAGTATCAACTTTGGTTAATTTATCTTTCAACCAGGATTCAAATAAATAATGGAATTCACTTGAAAAACGTTTAGCACACTTCCAGGACACCCACTTGAATTTAATTACTCTTTCATCAAAAAGTTTGATCCTTATTGTTGTAAAAACAAAACCCCTCTCTATTGCAATCTCTCCAAGTAGTGAATTAAATTGAAAAGATAGGTTCTTTTCTTTATTGTGCAGAGATATAGAATTGTTATTTGAATTTAAAACCAGTATATGGTAAGTATGCCTTAAAAGGAAACGAATCAAAATATGAGCTTTTACTTGCATTTTTCCACTAATTAAAAATAATAGTGCTTTGTAAATTAAACTAATTAAAACTTCTTGTAAACATTAAATCTATGCAAATATTTTCTAAAATTAATTTATCTAAAATGTATTTAGGCATTAACGTACTAATAACATTATCAATAATTATTTCTTACTGTTATTACAGCAACTCGCTAAATTATTTATCACCTCTTTTTTTGGGTGTGATTTGCGCGGCTAATACAGAAACTTATAATGATATATTATTTAACATAAAGCATACGATTGTTAGTCTGATATTATTTTTATCTACATCATGTGTTACATTTTTTGTTTATAAATATCATACATTTCTTTTATTTTGGTTATTTATTTTACCTTTACTATTTATAAATTTATCAAGTTTAATCCAAAATTATTCGCAATCATTCAACACAGCAATACTTTTCAATATTTTCTTGTTGTATTTATTAAGTAATAATAAATATTCAATATTATTAATTTTTATTCCATTATGTGGCGCAATAATTTTCTTCACAATCTCCACACTTTGGAAAATAGTTTTTAAACAACAATTCATCAAAATTAACCTTTATCATTTATACATTGAACTTAGCAAACTTTATGCATTAAAAAGTATGTTTTTTGCAGAAAATTTAATGGATATCAGAACGTTAAACAAAAAGTTTATTCAACAAAACATTTCAGTAATAAACCTTCTTAACCAAATGAAGTATTCCCTTTATCATTCTCATCAAAACCCTTTTTTTAGTAAAAAAAGTAAACAATATTTTTCTCAACTTTATATTATATCCCAGGAACTTCATGAAAAAATTAATGCGAGTCATATTAAATATACAGAACAAACGGACAAAATATTAATTAAATCAATAAAAAAAATAATATCCAACCAATCAATTTTGTTGAAATTAATTGCAAATAAAATTTCATATAATAATATCACCAATATAGAATCTGATGTTTTAGTATCTACAGACAAACAACTCAGTAACTTAAGAGATCTTAATTCTATTCAAATTAAATACTTGAAAAAAAATCTTATGAAAATAAACTTCAAGTTAAAAAGTATTTTGGATGGGAAAACAAAAAAATTTGATGAAAGAATTTCAGACGCATTAGTAAAAGAATACAAATTACAATTTAGAGACATCAAAAATTTTTTTTGGTTTAAAAATAAAACTCAAGATAATAACGATAAATTTGCTCTAAGATTAGCATTTTCTTTATCTACCGGTTATTTATTTATTATTTTTGCTTTTGTGTCTAAACCAGAGTTCTGGATTTTAATGACTATATATTTTATCTGTCAACCATCTTATTCAAATTCAAAAAGTCTTATATTACAAAGAATATTTGGAACAATATTAGGTTTAATTACTAGCTTTTTATTAATAAATATTTCTGACACAATTTATTTTCAATGTATTTATTTGATTATTTCTGGGGTTTCATTTTTTATTTTTAAAAACTATAGATATTATTTAGCAACTGCTTCTATAACTATTTTTGTATTTTTATCATTAAATTTAAGTGATTTTATAAGCCTTAAAACTTTTGAATTAAGACTAATCGATACTTTAATAGGTGCTTTTATTGTTTGGATTTGTACAAGGTATTTATTTCAAAATTGGCAAAAAAATAATGTTTCACAACTGATAAAAGAATGTAAGCAAAACAATTTCCGTTATCTTAATCAAGTATTAACTCGCTTCATGCATGACGTTTCATACAAAAATATAAGCTATAGATTAATCCGCAGAGAAGCGTTTAACTCCAATTTAAAATTGAACTACTCATTAAAAAATATACTTCAGGAGCCCAACTCATCGAAGGAATGTAAAGAAATAGAAAACTTTTCATATAACAATCAAATCGTATTAAGCCTAATATCATCATTGGGATCGCATAGATTTAACCAAAAATTTTACCGATACAAGAATCAACTAAAACAATTTTATTTCTATAATGAACAATTAACGAAAAACTTAAAAGAAAGTGACAAAAAGTATATTTTTAATAAAATAGATGCCGTTATTGAAAATATACTTTTACAAGCAAAAGAAGAAAATCAAAGTGACTTAATCTTTATTACACTACAAATTAAACAAATTGAGGAGCTTATGCGTTTACATTAGTTTTTAGTTTATTTTTTAATCGCAGTATAAAATGAGTTATCTGTTCTTTTTCAACTTTTGTTAACAAAACACCTATAAATAACGGAATCAACAACAGAACTGAAATACCTGAAATAGTTGTATGATTAACATAGGCTCCGATTAATAATGCTACAACTGGAAAAATTAAAAAACAATTAGAAGCTAAAAACGGAGTTGAGATAGAGTTTAATTTGAAATATGCCATTATCCCACCGACACTAGCGACTATACCTAAGTAAATAATTGCATAAACTGAACTTTCAGAAAAATTACTGACCTCGATATGTTCAAAGCATAATGACACAATAATTAGAAAAATAGAAGCTAACAAACAAGGCAATGTATTATAGGTAATTACTGATATCTGATTACAGTGTTTTTGAACTAATACATAAATCACGGCTTGTATAATAACAGCTAATATCAGTGAGCCGATACCAATAAAATAGGATGCCCCAGTGATATTAAGTTCACGAAATAATATAGCACTTACACTTACTATGCCAAGTAATAGACCAAAGACTTGATGTTTCGAAAGTTTCATATTCAAAAAAAGTAAAGATGACAACATTACAAAAATTGGCATATTTGCAAAAATTATTGCTCCCAAGCCTGAAGATATGTATTTTTCACCATATATCATTAAAGTAAAAGGAATAGCAAAGTAAGCTAATGACAAAATTATAACCCACTTACCTGTGCCCTTTGGAAAAAATATCGGTTGTTTATAAATATATGCAAGAAAAAACAATACTGGACTTGCAATTAAAAATCTTAATCCAGTTGCTAAAATGGGAGGCACGGTTAATACAGCAATTTTCATAGCCATCCATGTTGTGCCCCAAATAATACACACACTTATAAATAAAAAAATTTGAAACTTTCTATTAATCATAACTATCTTACATGAAATTTTAATTAAGAAAATTATACCAATAATGTCATGGAAATATTTAACTTATTTATCAAATAAAACAGTTTTCTGGAAAAATTTTTTCTACTTCACTGATTGATTTAGAAATATTTTTTTATTTCTCTCGATGTGGACGACTTTGATAACTTAATTAATGGAAGTATGCCAATAATCAACAATGAGAACAATGCAAAAACTGCATCATACAAAATAGTTATGTAAGGTAAGCTAAATGATGAATCCATCAAAATATTGGCCGAAATAATAAAGTTAGTAATACTTAAACAAAATATTATTGATAAAGGTAAAGCAAAAATAAAACAAATTAAACCGGTGTAAATTAACTCTCCTAAACTTACCAATATTAATTGCACATTTTTAAGCCCCAAACACTTCAACAAAGCTAATTGCTTAATTTTTCTTTCTTCTCCAGCTAATGAAGAAAAATATATTCCTAAAATAGCTAAAATAAAAATAAACTTAGAAAAATAGCCTATAAAGTAAAAAGACTTATCAAGAACTTGTCTAAAAAAATCATGTCTATATTTAGATTTGTTAATTAAATTGGGTTTTAAATTAAATTTGGAGATTAACGTAGAGCTTATATGATTAGCTTTTAAACTTTTGAGGGAAAAGGATATTTGATAAATATCCCCTGAGGAACTAAGAAGCCTAAATAAATTTTGTTTAACAATAATTTCAGGATAAAAGGTATCCCCTCCATACAAAACATTCTCTATTTTTAATTTTTGATTTATCTCATCCATTTTAAATATACTATTTTTTTGAAGATGAAATTTCTCCAAAAACTTTCTATTAACCATAATGTGATGATAGTTATGAACCTGCTTTACAGATAACTCTTCATTATTTAACCCTTTTTTATTATTGAGGTAAACATTTTGAAAAGAAATTATTTTAATAATTTTTTTCTAAAATAACTATAGTTTATCATTTTAATATGGATATTGTTTACATCTCTTTGACTTTCAAGCCAAGATAAAACTGGCTCATATTCAGATGATTGAAGCGATATTTCAAAATCATACTTATACTTTTTTTCAAGCCAAGTATTTGAATTATGCTCATAATTCTTTACTAAAATTTGAATACTAATCATCCCAATAAAAGAAAGTAATAAGAGGACAGTAGATATGGTTCTGAAAGATAGGCTTGATGAGATATCGAGAAAAAACCATTTAATTAGATTATTTTTAGAAACCTTAGATAAAAATTGTGTGATTAATCTTAAAAAATAAGGAAAAATCAAAGAAGAGCAAATGACAAACGCTATAAGAAATAAATACTCTTTATATTTCCATTCAATATCTAAGCTAATTAACATTATCACAGATATTATGAACACAGCTAACGATGTAATGGCCTGCCATAGATATTCCCTTTTTAAGATATAATAGAACGAAATATGCTTGGCTAAATCTTTTGAGTTGATCTTCACAACCCTTAGAATAGGCCAGCCAAATGCCAATAATAAACCAATAAAAGCTAGAGAAAAGCTAACTTTGAGCCAACTATAATCCCAAGCAGGGCTATTATATAAGCTGAAACCATATATTCTTTCAAAAGTATATGAAAGCTCAGATATACTCAGATTAACAAGCCAAAAACCTATTATATTCCCAAAAAAAAGTCCTAATAACAAAAAAGCTATTATCTCTAATAAAAATATAAAAATTATTTTTATTCGACTCAATCCAAGTTTTCTAAGTTGTCCTATCAAAATCTGCCTTTGAGCAAAAGATAATGACATTGTTTGATAAAAAACAAAAATCCCTATGCAAAAAGCAAGCATGCCTATTGTAAATAAAAGAATATAAAAATATTGAGTAATTGGTTTGAAGTTATATGTTTGTTTTTTTTCAAAACGAAAATCTTTATCAACCACTGAAAAGACTTTCTCTAAACTATCAGATGATAAATTAATACAACTTATATGTTGACTTTCCTTGGTAAAAGAAGCGAGGTTATGAGTTTTGTAGTTTTTACTAGCTAAAATAACATTAGGCTCTCCCCAAAACAGGTTCGTGATATAAAAGTCAAAATTTCTATTTTGATTTATATGTTGGGCAAAAGGCTCGTTACTTTGAATATTAATCCCCCTAGCTGCATTAGGCGTTAATAGCACATTATTTTGCTCTAGTTTTTGAGTAATATTTTTTAAAAAAACTTGTGAGTTACCTTTATTTAATCGTTTTAATTGGAGCGGATCTATTAATGTAAGATCTATGGAATGGTTTAGTGTTCTTAACTTTGCATTCTGTAAAATAAGACACTTATCTGGAACTTTATTATTTATTAGTTGGTATTGTTTGTATACAGAAGGACCTGTTTTTTTAATTGGTGCGATCGTATATCGAAATTCATCAAGGTAGTTTGCCTGATTATTAACCATGACAGATTTAGTTAAAACATTTATTTCAAGAACGCTTACTAATAAAGAGATAGAAAGAACTAAGCTTATAATCAAGAGTACAAGCTGGAGTGAATTTTTTCTGTAATGTTTATATAAAGCTTTATAAGGTAGGACTGACACTATTTAAAATCCCACCATATAATTTATATTTATGCTCAGATAACTTTATATATTTTAAACTATGTGTGACCAATATTAAGGAACAACAAAACTCTTTAGATAATTGAAAAAGCATGTTCATTACAATTTGCGAATTTTTTTCATCAAGTGATCCTGTTGGTTCGTCAGCTAACAATAACTTAGGTTCCATATAAAGTGCTCTTGCTATTGCCACTTTTTGTTGCTGTCCTCCTGAAAGTTCCTCTGGATACATATGCAATAAGCTAATTAAGTTAAGAGATGAAAGAAGCTTTAACCATAATGTCTCATCTTCCTTTAGTCCTTTTATTGCTCGACTGAACTTAATATTATCGCTGATATTTAAAGTAGGTATTAAATTATAATTTTGAAAGATGATGCCAATATGATTGCGTCTCAAAGAGGTTCTCTTCGTTTCACTCATTAAATGAACAGGTTCTCCAAAAAACCAATATTGACCACTTTCTACTTTCTCAATACCAGCAAGGATATTAAGAAGCGTACTTTTCCCTGAGCCACTTTCACCTATCAAAGATATATTTGAACCTTTATTAAGTGTTAGTTCAAGGTTTTGCAGTATAGAAGAATAACCTTGGGAGTCTTTATAACTTTTATTTATCTTTTCTAATTTAATCATATATTGTTTTTTATAGATTTCTCTCCACAAAGACTGGGAGCTTTATTTCTACTTAAATATATTAAAACAAATCCAGCTAAAATCATTGGAATACATAATATTTGTCCCATGGTTAACCAACCAAAAGCAATATACCCAATTTGAGGATCTGGTTGCCTAAAAAATTCGCAAAAAATCCTGAAGACCGAATAACCAATTAAAAACAAAGCAGAAGTTTTCATGGGCTTTCGAGGTTTACTAGAATAAACCCACAAAATTATAAATAATAGCACTCCTTCAGTAAGAAATTCATACAATTGACTAGGATGTCTAACATAAGGACCTCCGTCAGGAAAAACCATACCCCAAGGAACATCTGTAATCTTTCCAAATAATCTACCATTAATAAAGTTACCAATTCTACCTGCAGCAAGACCAATAGGAATAACTGGTGCTATCAAATCAGCAATTGAAAAATAACTACGTTTGTGAAGTTTTGAATAAATCCCAATACTAATTAAAACACCTATTAAGCCACCATGATAAGACATTCCTCCTTGCCATATTTTGAAAATATTTAAAGGATCACTTACATAATAAGGTAAGTCATAAAATAAAACATATCCAATTCGTCCGCCTAAAATACATCCTATACCAACGTAGAGAGTTAAATTTTCAAGCTGAGATTTTGTCCAACTCAGTTGGAGTTTCTTTATTCTTTTGAATAAAAGACTGCCTCCTATAAAATAACCAAACAGATACATTAATGCATACCAGTGGAGTTTTAATGGACCAATTTGTAAAGCAACTGGGTTTATATCAGGGTATTGAATCATAACATCTATTGAATAATAAAATTTATTTATTATAACGGAATCAATTAGGTAATCCTATAAATATTATATGTTAAGTTGCTTTTTTATAAAAAAGAAGCGATTTCTAAATCGGTTAAACGGCGGTATTCTCCTAAATTTAAATTTTCGTCTAATTTAATATTACCAATTTGGATCCTTTTGAGAGAGTTTACTTTATTTCCTATCGAGGCAAACATACGTTTAATTTGATGATACTTCCCCTCATGAATAGTAATATATAATTTTTTTTCAGAAAGAACTTCAATATGCGCTGGTTTAGTTTTTTTTATTTCATTTTTTAGAAGTAACCCCATCTCAAATTCTCTAACATACTTCATATCGAAAGAGTATTCTAATCCAACCAGATATTTTTTAGCGCACTTTTTGTTAGGTGAGATGACATTGTGAAGCCACTTTCCATTTTCAGTCATCAAAACCAATCCTGTTGTATCGACATCTAGTCTCCCTGCTATTTTTAGATCATACTTATCAATTTGCGAAAATAAGTCATAAACTGTCTTATTGCTAGAATCTTCAGATGAGCAGACATAACCTACAGGTTTATTCAACATAAAATATTTAGTTTCAGGTAATTTTACTTCCCTTGTTTCAAATTCGACGATATCCGATATCGGATTTAATTTAGTAGCTGGCTTATTTATCTTTTTTTTGTTGACCAAAATTTTATTTTTTTTCAAAAGCAACTGAGCATCTTTTCGGGAAATATGTAAGGCTTTACTTAAAAACTGATCTAGTCTCATAATTATATTTCATGGTCAAAGACTAAAATTGAGTCTAGATTATTCTTTAAATGTGGGATTAAATATTGCTCCACAACTTTTTGATGCTTGGGGTGTTGAATATATATTTTTCTCGTCTGATGACTTTGGAAATTAAATTCAAAACAATATGTGAATCCTTTACTTAATCCTTCTTCGCTATTATTTTTATACCACTTAAAACCTGAAACTCCATCGATTAATTCTAAGCTCATTAGTTGTTTTTTTAGTTCACTAATTTTTTCATCTGTTATAGAGTCTTCTAACTCTACATAGACTTTGTGTTTCAACATTTTCTTGTGTCTTATATAAATTTCAATTATGGTTGTAGATTATCATAAAGTTGATTTTATTTATATGTGTTTTTATTCGAGTAAATTATTTATTAAGAACTCAATTACCTAGATAAAGTATATATTATTTGTATTACATTTTTCATCAAAATCTTATTATGGAACTTAGAAATTATCAAAAAAGTGCTGTGCAAAGCGTCATCTCTCATTTCAAAGAATCAAATGAATCTGCCGTCCTGACACTGCCGACTGGAGCCGGGAAAAGCTTAATTATTTCTAAGCTTTCTCAACTAGCAAACAACAGGGTGTTAGTGTTAGCACATGTTAAAGAGCTTGTAGAACAAAATAGTCAAAAGTTTAAGTATTATGGCTTAAATTATTCTATTTTTTCTGCTAGCTTAAATCAAAAAAATAGTTCTGCAAAAGTTGTTTTCGGTACGGTTCAATCAGTTGCCAAAAACCTTAGCAATTTTAATCAAAAAATTTCATTGCTGATAATTGATGAATGTCATCGTGTTGGTAAAGAAAAAAACTCTGAATACTTGAAAATTATAAACTATTTTAGATTAAAAAATAGAAGATTAAAAATTTTGGGTTTAACTGCTACCCCTTACAGAACAGATTTGGGCTGGATTTATAAATATCATTACAACGGCTACATTCAGTCTGAAAAACAAACTCCTTTTTCTAAATGTATTTTCGATTTACCAATATCAAAATTAATTCGTGAGGGTTATCTGTCAACACCTATACAAGTTAACCCACCAAAGGATAGATATAACTTTAATACTGAAGATGACCTTTACAACTATGAAAGTTTAAATAAACAGATTGAACAGTCTCCCAGAATCACTAAAGCTATTATTGAACATCTCAAAAAAATTGCCGAAGAAAGATTAGGAGTCATGATATTTGCTAGTTCTATCCAACATGCAAGTGAAATTCATACTTATTTAGGTAATGAAAGTTATCTCATCACTGGAAACACTTCCCTTTCTGATAGAGAGGCTATTATCTCTGGTTTTAAAAACCAAAATAAAAAATTTTTAATCAACGTATCAGTTTTAACTACTGGATTTGATGCTCCCCATGTTGATTTAATAGCTATATTGAGAAAAACTGAATCAGTAAGCTTATATCAACAAATAGTAGGTAGAGGTTTGAGGTTACACCCTAAAAAAACAAATTGTATAGTTATTGATTATGCTGCAAATAATCATGACATTTTTCAGCCTGAAATTGGAAAAAAACCTAAAAATCCAAATGTAAAGATTGTTCAAGTTCAATGTCCAATTTGTGGCTTTCAAAATTTATTTTGGGGAATTTTAGATCCTCACGAAAATATAATTGAACACTATGGTCGAAAATGTAAAGGAATTAATATCAACCAAAATAAAAATGAACAGTGTAGTCATTACTTTAAATCTAAAGAGTGTCCACAATGTGGTGGAACAAATGATATTGCTGCAAGAACATGTTCAAATTGTAATTTTCAACTTATAGATCATGATAACATACTTAAAAAAGCATATGATTTATCCAATCAAGATGTTTTTGTATGTGCAGGAATAACATATTCGTCAGCAAAAAATGGTATCTTTCTAACTTATCATGATGAGAATGGCCAAGAGTTTACTGAAATAACTCCCCAAATCCATACAGAAGCTTTTCATGAGTTTTTCAAACCATACTTCAGCAATCAAAAAATACAAAACTTCAGTGATTTTGAGAAATACTTTTCTTTTATGAAGTACCCTGACTTCTTAATTTTAGAGAAAAGAAAACTTAAATGGGTAATTATTCATAAAATATTTGACTATGTCGGTTTAAAGAGAAAAGCTAATCAAATATGATCATTGAACTTTAAAAATATAATTTTTTTATTTGATTTAGTCCGACATCAATGATAACATCGGCATCGTTTTACAAGTATTAGTAAGGTCGCATTACTAGTATATTATTTTACTTAAATAACAAAGAGAATTAACTATGAAATTCGAAGCAAAAATTAGAACTGACTTAGGGAAAGGTGCGAGCCGCCGTCTTCGTCATGCAGATAAGTTCCCAGCTGTAATTTACGGTGGAAACGAAAATGCAATTTCAATTGAATTAAAACACAGCGATATTATCAATAAGCTTGATGATCCAAAATTCTATGAAGCTATTACATTGATTATCGATGGTAAAGAAGAAAATGTAAAACTTAAAGACATTCAAAGACATGCTTTTAAACCAAAAGTTATGCACATGGACTTTATCAGAGTTTAATGTTTTCTATGAGGCCTCTATTTTATTCTTAAAAGAGGCTTTTCTGCTCAAAAAAATCCTTATCAATATTGTCATTTCGTTTTAATCTAGTAATTTTATTCTTCCTGAGTCTACATAGTCTAATGACATTTCTCTTTTGTTCATTCGTCAATTTGTTCCAATGAAAGCGCTCATTCCTATTTCTAAAGCAGCCCAAGCAATAACCTTTATCATTAACTTGACATAACCCAATACAAGGACAAGGAACATCAAAAAAGTCCAATTGTTCCAAAGTGATTTTCTCTTTAATTAAGATAAAAGGTATTTTATTATAGAACTATCTGACGACTTAATACAAGTAAAGACTCTGGTTAATGAAGTTACTTACCTTTACCAGTTAAACTGACAAGGCATACTTCCTAAATGTTCTATATACCATGGATAGCATTAACAAACTCAAGAAAGAACAAAACAATAATACAATACCTAAATCAATTTCAGTTTGAGTTGACATTTCTGATCCTAACAATACAAAAATACCTGCTCCTAAATTTTGCACTCCTCCTAATAAAGCTCCAGCCGTTCCAGCTTTATTCTTAAAAGGTTCAATGGCAAATGAAACCGATAAGGGAAATATAACACCTGCGCCTAAAAAGTATATAAGCCCACCAAGTATGATAGATATTGTATTAACCTGGTACAACACACCTGCACTGAGTATAATTAATGAACCTAAAACCAAACACAGAGATGATGTCAGCATTAACTTATAAGAACTTTTTTTGTGTGACACTTTCCAGCCAACCAAGATCCAATTAAAAACCCTGGTAGAGGTATAATAAATAGAATGCTGACCTCGGCAGGTTTGAAGTGTAAAGTTGAACCTAATAAAATACCTGCTTCTGCTTCATAAATTGCAAGACCTGAACAAGTTGCAAGGATACATAACAAAAAAGTACTAAATTCTTTATTTAATAGCACATCCTTATATTTTCTGATTATATTCTCTTTTTTTCGCAATTCTACAGGTAACGTTTCGTCAAAAGAAGTTTGCATCAAAATATATACAACCACGCACATACACAACAAAAAAATATAACTTGATTGCCATGGAAAAATGGTAGATAAAAAGCTTCCGAGTAATGGGCCTAGTAATGGACAAATTACTAAACCCATACTAGCTATACTATTAGCCTTGCGTAATTCAAAACCCGAATATTTATCCCTTGGTACAGTCCGAACCATAGCACCACTAGACCCAATGCCAATCCCCTGAATAAATGTTCCTAATAAAAATAAATCAAAATCTGATGTGCAAACTGCTAAAGCAGTCCCTACCAAAAATATAATCAAACTAATAAGAATAATATTTTTTCGACCATATATGTCAGATAAAGGACCATAAATGAACTGTGAAAACCCATAAGGTATCATGTATACAGCCATAACAATAGCTAAATTAGACGGAAGAGTGTCAAAATATATACTCATTAAATTAATAGATGGGACATACATGGTTTGAGTCATTTGTCCCAAGGCCGCTAAAATTACGATTAAAAAAATTAATTTATATGATTTTAATTTTTCAAAAAAACTCATCTCGCAGCCCTAACTATAAAATCTTCATAATATGTGGAAATATGGGCGAATCTTAAATAAATTAGGTCTATAATGCAAGAATGATTTGAGAAAATGTGATGTTTTTTTTGCTATTTTTTTTAATATTTAAGATTAGTAAATCTAATCCAATTTATTTTTTTTATATTTATTTGATGGTTTCCCTTCTCAGCCTTAGTTTTTAAGTATGCTTCGTTTTCACTTTTCAAATGAACTTTAGTATGAACTACTTGTTCAACATCTAAACCATAATCTCTAACTTGCTTTATTTTTTTTGGATTGTTAGTGATTAATTTTATTTTCTTTATATTAAGTGCCTCAAGCATTTGAACAGCCTCTTTAAAATCTCTCAAGTCAGCACCAAAACCAAGATGCTTATTTGCTTCATATGTATTTAAACCTGATATTTGTAACGTATATGCATCTATCTTATTGTAAAGTCCAATACCCCTCCCTTCTTGACGCAAATACAACAACACTCCACCCTCCTTCCCCATTTTTTCAATGGTCTCATTTAATTGTTCGCCACAATCACATCTTGAAGAGTGGAACACATCTCCTGTTAAACACTCAGAGTGAAGCCTTACCAAAGGCGTTTGAGCCCTATTCAAATCAGCATTACCAAAAATAATTGCAATATGTTCTTTTTTGGAATCTAAGCCATGAAAGGTTACAATTTCTGCTGGAATGTTGCTTTGATACCCTACTTTAAATGGGACTCTTGCTCTAATAGTTAATTTAGGGGACATTATTTTTTCTCTTTGGTTTATAATTTTTTTAAAACTTAACATATTTGTTAGACATTAACTCATCAAAATTTTCATTTAAAAATTTCAATCCTGTTTCGTAACCCATCTCATAGTCAGAATTAAGATCATCTTTCTTACTCATTAATACTCTGGCTTGAAGTTGCTTTGGTGGTGCAATTTGTAATATATTAACATTTTTGGGTGGGTTATGAATAAAATTTTCTGTATCAACCATGTTTTGATAATGTTTGGTCATTATATCAAGAAGTTTTGCATGAGTGGGTGTTTTTTCATATTTAATTTCATTGACAATTAAATTAAAGTAACTTTCATCAGCTGACTCCCATGCCAGTTGTGGAGTATGCTCAATATTATGTTCTGAATTATGATGAATGTTGGACATTTTTTCTTTCAAAGCTGCTCTATAATCTAAATACTTATTTCTTACATTTGTTTGCCAATCTGAAAACTTCTCTAATGTCTTTCTATATTTAAATTTCGACCAGTAATTTGGAAGAGATTCCATAATTTGCAGCTTCCATTTAATAATGGTTTCAATATCAATTTTTTTTTCAAATGCAATTGGTTCTGTTCTGATCACAATGATTGTGTCCGATGACAAGCTCCATGCTTTATGGATGGGAACTTGAGCTGAAACTCCTCCATCAAAATAATGTTTTGCACCAATTTTAATAGGTTGTGAACATAAAATAGGTACGCTACTTGTACCAATCAAAACTTCTTTCCAGTTTTTTCTATACAGTGGGAAATATTCATCTCTAAGAGAAGTGCTTTCGGTTAAACAAGCCAGAGCATGCCTTCCATTCATTAATGTTTCATGTGCCTTCTTAAAATCTAATGGTAAACCTCCATCTCTACCAATTTGACTAATACCCCAATTTAAATTTAATGAATTATGTCCTCGAATATATTCCTTCAAGTTAAAAAAATTACTTTGCGAAGAAAAATCTAAAATGAACTCTTTAGCAAGATTTGATTGCCTACTTATGTAAGAAGACAAATTTAAGGCACCTGCAGATGTCCCAACATACAAAGAAAAGGGATCAAACTTATTTTCTAAGAAAGCATCAAGAACACCTGCTGTGAATATCCCTCTTTGTCCACCGCCCTGTGTAACTAATGATATTTTTTTTTATTTTTATCAATCATAATGTTGTGTTTTTCCTAAATTTATTTAAATATCAAAATCTATAAAGTCTTAAATTATATTCTATAATCATATTTATGTAAAAATTAAAAGAACATAGATATGAATGCTCAACGCTGGAATTCTCGATTAGGTTTTATAATGGCTGCAATTGCATCAGCTATTGGTTTAGGCAATATTTGGAGATTTCCATATATTACATTTGAAAATGGTGGTGGAGCGTTTTTAATACCCTATTTATTAGCAATGTTTACTGCAGGGATACCTCTAATGATTTACGAGTTTTATCTCGGTAATAAATATAGATACGGTGCTCCTAAAACTTTTAAAACTATAAATAATAAGTTTGAATGGTTGGGTTGGTTTCAAGTTATCATTGGCGTAGTAATATCAGTTTATTACATGGTTATAATTGGTTGGTCTATTAGTTATTTTTATTTTCTTTTTCCGGTATATGGGGCAATGATACTGAACAATTTTTTATGCAAGATTTTTTGCAGTTATCTGACAGCGTTGACAATCTTGGCTCTATTCAATGGCATATAGCACTAGCGGTCTTCATAGGATGGGCTGCTACATATCTAATAATTATCAGAGGAGTCAAAAAGGGAATAGAAAAAGCCGTAAAAATATTAATGCCACTTCTTTTTTTCATGGTATTAATTTTAATTGCTTCAGTTATTAATTTACCCGGCGCAATAAGTGGCATCAATTATCTTTTTGAACCAGATTTTTCTAAATTATTAGACATAAATATTTGGGTAAGTGCATACTCCCAAATGTTTTTTACACTTAGCATTGGTTTTTCAATCATGATTGTTTATTCAAGTTATATGCCTAAAGAAAGTGACGTATCCTCTAACGCATTCATTACGGTTTTTATTAATTGTGGTTTTTCATTACTTGCTGGTATATTAGTCTTTTCAATAATTGGTTATATGGCTCACGCTGAAAGTCTTTCAATGAAAGATGCTGTTTCATCTGGTCCTGGTCTAGCCTTTATAACCATTCCAAAAGCAATTAATTTATTACCCTTTGCACATATTCTTGGTCCAATCTTCTTTCTAGTATTAACATTTGCTGGATTAACCTCGATAATATCGATCGTCGAATCAGTTATTTGTGCTTTACAATCAAAATTTAATTTTCGGCGATCGTCGATCGTCAATATTTTCTGTTTGTGTGGATTCGTCCTTTCTTTAATATTTACACTAAATGGAGGATTGTATTTAATAGATATTGTTGATTATTTGATGTGTAATATAGGACTATACTTCTCCTGTTTAATGGAAGTAATAATTGGCCTCCTTTTTATAAAATACTATAACATTAGAAATTACATAAACTCGCATTCCGATATCAGAGTAAATACATTCTTTGAATATTGTATAAAATTTGTAGTTCCCGTAATACTTTTCATTTTGTTAATTGGTACAATATACAAGCTATATAACAGTGGTTATGAAAATTACTCAAGCTCAAATCTTTTCTATTATGGTTGGATTATCCTTCTCATAAATATTTTTATAAGTGTTCTTTTGAATATTGTAACTTCCAAAAGGAACAAATTATGACATTTCTTGCAATAATATTTTTAATAATTTCATTTATCCTTACTTGGGGTTTGGGTGGTTTTTTCTTATTTAAGATATTGAGAAAGTAATTTTTTTATTGAAAATTGATTTCAATGGAGTATAGTGAAATCTTCAATCTATTTTTATAAATGGAAATTACAATGGAAGCAAAAAATTTACAAAATAGAAACCAGCTTTTGTTTAATAAGTTCAAAGAGTTCAATATTTCTCCTGATATTGATTCTCTCACTGATATATTAAAAAAATTTAATATTGAGCAAACAGCAGATAGATTAGACGCGTGTGAAAATTTTTTTTAAACTTATCGAGCATGGAATCCAACGACATTAAAAAGTCATTTATGGACAATTTTTCTGTCCAACTTTCCAAAATCAAATTGAATACAGAACTGAAAAATACTCAGGATTTGCTGGATTGCATTCTTAATCTCAATCAATCTGAGTTTATTGAGTTATTATCAAACTGGAAAAAAATTTAGATAATCTTGCCTCGTTATCAACATTTATTCATGAATTAATATTAAAATATACTTTAAATAAGCAATATTAAAATTAATATTGCTTATTGTGCTTTTCTTTAATTTATAATAATAGGTATATTAAATTAATTATTATTTCCTAAAATGAAAAATACCTTTCAATAAAATTCACTTTAAATCGGGAGTTTTTTAATTAAAATATATATCAAATTATTTTTCAATTGGTTCTTGAATAGTTTATGCATCACTATTTAATATATTTATCGATCACTGCTTTTACAGTTTTGTTGCCTGGCCCAGGTGTGTTATTAACCCTACATAATTCAATGCAAAAAAGCACTAAACAGACCTTGACCGGTATCCTTGGGGTTTCAGTTGGTATATTTTTGGTTGGCTTAATTTCAGCAACAAGTTTAGGGTTAATTTTATCCAAATCAATGATTGCCTTTACGTGTATTAAAATTTTAGGTTCAATATATTTGATGTATTTAGGCATTAAAATGTTTAAAAAAACAGGTTTAAACCTAAACTTAGAGTCAGATAAAAATAACCCTAAATCAGTTTTTTCATCATTTTCAAAAGGATTAATTGTCTCTCTATCAAACCCCAAAGCAATCGTTTTTTTTATGTCTGTTTTTCCTCAATTTATAAATTTAAACGAATCATACGCTCCTCAATTCTTAGTTTTAACTCTAACTTATAGTTTTCTTATAATTATCATTCACGCTATCTATGCTATTTCCGCATCATTTGCTCAAGATAAATTATTGTCAAAAAAGGGAATGCAGTTTTAAATAAAGTATGTGGAAGCATTTTTATTATTTTCGGTATAACCCTTGCAGCATCCAATAAATAATTATTTTATAAAAAACATTAGAATCAATAAAGTTTCAGTAAAATGTTTATAAGTAAGCGAAATAACTGATTTCTTGCTTTGATAAAAGAAAAGTTAATAAATAACTTTTAATAGCTTTCCAATTTAACTCATATAAATATAATAGAAGAATCTCTTTGTGATTAAAAAGATTCCATTCAACCGAGAAAAATTTTTTGCTCTATAAATCTTAGGATATTAAAAAATACTTCATTTAACCTATTTTTGTTTTTATTAATTAAAGGATTCGTTAGAAGTATAGGATAACAGCCAGAAATTATAGAAGATAAGCATCCGGTTAATAGACGATCATCAACCAGGCAAATCTTACTAGACTCAATTCCTGAAATTGAAATGATTTCATTTAATCCATCTGGGTATGGTTTTTTTCTGAAAGCTCTTATAAATATAATATTCGGCAAGTTTTTTTTAAACATTTCCGCTCTTATTAAAGATGGTTTATTGCTTAAAATATATATTCTTCCCGGACCTAATTCTTCCGATAAAGAGCTCAAATGTTGAAGTATAGTTTCACAAAGAACATTTTCACCATGTGGTGCTAAAACCCCGTCATAATCCAGCACAAGACATGAAATCTTTAGCTCTTTCAAATATGATTTTGTTAAACAAAAAACATCCTTAATTTGATGTTTTTTATCCTTCAAATTATAGAGACAAGCTCTATATTTGAAGGCGTTAATAATAGTATATATAAATCGCTTCATAAACGTTTTATTTATTCATATTAAAAGCATATTGTTCTGCACCCTGAAGTCCGATATCAGGATTGAGTGAAACATAAACAGGAATATTATGAAGAAGAGACGACAACCTACCTTTATCTCTAAACATAGACATAAATCGTCCATCCTTAAGTTGATCTAACATTTTTGGAGCTATGCCTCCTACAATATACAAACCACCATAAGGCAACGTACTTAAAGCAAGATTACCTGCACTTGAACCGTATACTTTAATAAATATATCAATAACTCTTAATGCTAATGGATCATTATGCTTAAAGGCATATTCAGCAATGGTAGCCCCTAAATCCTTTGAGTTATACATAGCTAAATGCATTTCTGGACTTTCATTTTGCCCTGGAAGTGGATTGCTCAATGCATATTTGTAAATATTGACTAAGCCTGTACCACAACAAACCCGCTCTAGAGAAACTCTACGAAGTTTTTTTCTCAAAAACTCAAGCAATGCTGTTTGATCATCTCCTACTGGAGCAAAATCAACATGACCAGCTTCTGTTGGAAATACGTGTGTTTGTCCATTGGATTCATAACAGATACCTACCCCTAAACCAGTACCAGCACCGATATATGATATGGGTGATTCGCTTCGTAAGTCACCTTCTTGCAGAGTGTAAATATCTTCTTTATTAAGCGTGCTAATACCAAAACCAATAGATTCAAAATCATTAATTAGTTTAACTTTTTCAATCTGAAGAACTTCTTTCATTTGCTCTTCAGTGACAATCCATGGCAAATTAGTTAATTCAACTTCTCCATTTTTAACAGGTCCTGCAACTGCAATACAGGCTGATTTTATCGAAGTTACTTCGATACCTGACTCAACAATAAAAACTTTCAAAACTTCAGCTAAACTTGAAAAGTCAGCTCCTTTGTATTTTTTAATACATAATACTTCATCTAATTGAAATTTTTCATTCATTTTAGCTAGGCGAAGTCTCGTGTTTGTCCCACCAATATCACCTGACAAAACAATCATATATTTTCCTTATCTTTTTTTAAATTTTAAAACGCTTCTTTAAAAGCACTTATCAAATGATATCCAGTTGTTGCTTTAATTTTTTTTGTTAAAGCTTTACCCCTTGAATCAATATATTCTATAGGATAACACTTGTTAAAGTAAAATTGACATATTATTTTAGTTGCAGTATCACTTTTACTATCATTATTTGTCAATAAAAAATATCTAAGTCTTTCTAGGTTCGGCCAAATTCTAAACTCAGCATTTTTCTCACTCACATTTAACTTAGGATATACAAAGCCTAAAGTGGACAAACCCATATTTTCCATAGAATGTACTAAATGTTCACAAAAATCTTTGGTCTCAATTTTCAGTCCTAGTTTTTCACTTTCTAATAATAAAGAAGCCCACTCATAATTATGTCCGGGCTCGTAAACAGTTTCATGATGGTTTTTTGAGTACTCTGCAATCAAGTTGGTTTCTGGGTTAATGAATTTCTGTTTAATCACACTAAACAATAATTTTATTTCTATTTTAGTTGAAGTAGAATTCGTAACTCTATAATACTCTAGCAGTGCTTCATATAAATGCATTATAGCATTTTGACAAATAACGCCACTATCATCTTTTATTGATTCAAATCCTTTTGAAATAAAATCTTGTCTCACTTCATCAAAAAGGAAAAGAATATCATTTTTAATTTCATCCAATAAAAAGTGTTTATATAAAATTGAAAAAGAAAAAATTAAAAAAGAAAATTCATATAAATCATTTAATTTTCCAGATGATGGACGCTTTTTCCAATAACCTTGGACTGGATCAAAATAATTTTTTTTTGTTTGCTTATAAAGTCTTAATGCTAAAAACTTAGATTCTTCATCTTTAAATAGTTCATAATATTTAATTAAGAAATAAATATTTCTGGTTTGACATAAAAGGCGAGTATCCTCAAAGTCAACGTTGAATTCATCATCTAAGATTTCAGGTATAAAATTAAACATATTAAATGACTCTTTTATTAGATTGCAGTAAGAGTCTAAGTATTTTTTATAATTATCATTATTCATTTTAAACCTAATATTTTCTGGTTATAAACTTAATTTTATTATATACATTTAGTTATGTAGACCTTCAACCATATTCTTTTTTGCAGTGTTAAGATGCCTATATAACTCATGAGTTGCGCCGATATCATTTTTGTTAATTAAACAAGTTAAGACAGCCATATGTTCTTCAATTGCAAGAATGTTTCTTTCTTTCAAGTTATCTGATTTTCCCCATTGATAGTGTGAATGAAAAATTATAGTAAATATATCCCAAAATTGGTCAACAAATGGATTGTCAGCCGCTGAAAAAATCAGTTGATGAAATTGCCTGTCTAATTCAAAAAACAATTTGTAATCGCTTCCAACTGTATCTCTTAAACTTCTGTGAGAAATCAAAAGCTCTCTAGCCTGAGACCACCTAATATCATTATCAGGTAGGTTTATAAATTTATGTAAAGCATATGTTTCAAGAAGTTCACGTAATTCAAACACTTGCTGCGCATATTTTTCATCAAAAACTTTCATCATCCATTGACCTCGATTAATATTTTCAATCAAGTTATATTTTGAAAAAGTTAACAAAAACTCCCTTACTTCAATAGGTTGAACACCAACTCTCCGAGCAAGCTCAATTTCTGAGAATGTGTCTCCGGGCTTTATAATACGATCATAAATTAATTGAGTAAATACTTGGCCGAAATGTTCGTTATCATTTGATTTGTTGTGGATAATATCTTTAAAAAAATCTTCTTCTTTCGGTTCTCTTTTTAAAAAATATTCTGTTCCCTTTTCAGACAAAACTCCAATCTGACATAAATATAGGATTACATTTTTGACTGTAGTTCTACTAACATCAAACATATTTGAGAGTGCGCTATTAGATGGAAGTGGTGAGGAGAGATTTCCTTGGCTAATAGAGTCTAAAAATTGGTTAATTACTGTATTTCTCAGGTTCTGATTTCTAGGCATTATTTTTTGAAATAAAAACATATTTAATACATAATAACACGATATTGATCACATTATTATGTCGTAGTTAACACTTTTAAAAATTATTCGTTAATTTAATCACCATTCATGTTCAACACTCATTTAAAGCAGTATTTAAATGAAACAAAATTTAGGCAAATAATTATTATGAAAACACTAGTATGCACAGAACCAAAGAATTTAGAGTATGTAACTCGAGTTAAACCTGAACCTAAATCCAATGAAGTTGTTTTAAAAGTTAAGGCTGTTGGTATATGTGGAACAGATATTCATGCATGGGCTGGGGTCCAACCTTTTTTTGAATATCCCAGAGTTTTAGGTCATGAGATATTTGGCGTTATCGACAGTGTTGGCTCTAATGTTACAAACCTTCAAAAAGATCAAAGAGCCATTGTAATGCCATATGTTTCATGCGGCAAGTGTGATGCATGTCTGAATGGGAAAACAAATTGTTGCGAAAATATTTCTGTTATTGGCGTTCATCAAGATGGAGGTTTTTCTGAGTTTTTAACGGTACCCGCTGATAACATTTTACCTGTAGATGATAATGTATCAGCCGATGCAGCTGCATTTATAGAGCCTTTTTCAATATCAGCACATGCTGTCAGAAGAGCTAATATTAAGCCAGGTCATAATGTTCTTGTGGTTGGTTCAGGTCCAATTGGTTTAGGAGCTGCTGCAGTAGCGAAAGCAAATGGTGGTAATGTTGTTGTTGCTGACATAAGTAAAGAGCGTCAAGCCTTCATTGAGGATAAATTAGAACTAAAAACAGTTAACCCAATGGACGATAACTTCGAAGAGTCATTAAGAAACGCGTTTGGTGGAAGATTACCTCTTAAAGTTCTTGATGCTACAGGTAATATGCACTCTATGAATAATGCGGTAAATTTAATAAGCCATGGAGGAGATATTGTTTTCATAGGACTTCATAAAGGCGATGTTACTTTTAAAGATACAGAATTTCATAAAAAAGAAACGACCATGATGGGGAGCAGAAATGCTACTAAAGAAGACTTCCAACATGTTATTAATTTAATGAGTCAAGGAATTTTATCTTATAAATTAATGTTAACACATAAATTTAAGTTTGATACTTTAGCAAATGTTTACGAAGAAGAAGTTGTAAACAACAAGAATTTATTTAAGGGAATTATTGAGTTTTCATAATTTTCAAAATAGGTCTTAATGAAGCTTCAAAAAGAGAAACCGATAAACGATATAGTGTTTATCGGTTTTCTTTTAATATAGTCATCTTACAAACTACAAATCTAGTGTCAAATAATCTTAAAAGAAGTCTTTACAAGAAGTTAAGTTTGCTAAGCCTTTCAAGAGTCTATAAATAACCCAAATATATGCAAAAAACAAAATGAACCAGCCAATTAAAATTAATGTAGTAAGAAACCCAATAATAGTTAAGCCCAAGCCCACCCAGAATGTAAATTGTATATTCTCGAAATGCCTAGAAAACATTGAATTAATTATTTCATCTTTTTTGACTAATGCCCAAATATACCCCACTATAAAAAAAATTCCCGATATCAATCCTAGAAGCATCATGCCATAACTTATATACAAAGTTACTTTAGCTTTTTCATCTTGTTCATTAGGTACGATTTTGGTTGGCTGACCCATTTTTTTCAATTTCCTTTTTTCAAAAATAATCAATAATATTTTAAAACATAATATTATTGATGTAATTTACTATCTTCAATTATATATATTTTATATATTTCTTACTAGGAATTTAGTTCATTTGGTACATTCAAATAAAAATTTTTAAAATCAATATTTACTATATTGAAAATCGTCGCGACAAACTTTCCTTTCCATATAATTTACTAGCATATAAAAATAAACCAAACCCAATAAATAATAAACCTATCATTCGATTTAAGCCAAAATTAGTTATCTCTTGATAAGGGTGTTCAGAGGTTATAACTTTAAATGATAGGGAAAAATAATTATGGAGCAAGTATTCATACAATATTCCATGAAGAAATAAAGAGCTGAATAAAATATAAAAAATGAAGCTATTATAACAATAACTATCGGACGTTTTGTAATTTGAGACACTACCAGAAACAATGATGCTAATGGAAATAATACTATGCTTGTAAAAAAGATATTTTTTAAAAAATTCAGCAAATTAAATATAAAAAAACTCAAAATTTCCTGAGATACGATATTTCCCCAATGAGCTAAAGTATATTTTATTAGAATCGAAAGTTCCAAAGATAAAAAAAGTAACAAACAATAAAATGGTAATACAATTAAACTATAAAACAGTTTAGAAATTAAGTGCATTGAATTACTTACAGGCATGCTTCTCCAAAACATATAACTACCATTTTTTCTTTCTTTTGGAAGTGTGCTGGAGATATATGAAATAAATAAAAACAAAAAAAGCACTCCAGATAAATCAAAAGCAAAGTTTGACGATATGCCAGAAATGATATGATTAGAAATAAATAAATTTGTAGAGTTAGATTCATAAATAAAATCTTGATTTTTCCAACTTGCGGTGAAGTTAAATAAAATAGATAAAATACCAATTATTAATGGTATTTTAAAATTCATTTTATTTTCTTTAATCTCTCTTTCTACCAAAAAAAACAATTTCATATTATTAGGCTCCCTTTTGATGAGCAAGAAAAATTTCAGATATATTCGGTATGATAGTTTCTATGGATTCTACCTCATCAAGAAATTCTTTTTTAATTAAGATTATATTTTCTCGATTGTTCGACTCCAAAATATAGGGGTTGAACTTTTTCAATTTTTCAAAATGTGAAACTTCCACCTTGCACTTACAATATTCGCTGATTATATTTTCCAAGCTGCTGCGTGTAGTAACAAAACCATTTTTGATAAAAACAACATCTGTTATAAAATTTTCAAGTTCATTTATTTCATGACTCGTAATTAGAATACTTCTTCCGGATTCATTAAACCACTCCTGGACTAATTGATAAAACTCATGTCTATACATTAAATCCAACCCCAAAGTAGGCTCATCTAATATCAAAATTTTACAATTAGTAGCCATAATTAAAGACAAATGAAGTTGCATTGTCATGCCTTTAGATAATTCGGCTATTTTGGTAGTTAAGTTTATATCTGTTTTATTTAAATACGAAACTGCATTCTCTTCTGAAAATTTAGGATGAACTCCTTTCATATATTTTATGATATCTCTAACCTTCATCCATTTCGGAAGACACTCAGCATCTGATAAATAAGCCAAATCTTGCATGATAATTTGTCTATCTTTGTATGGGGTCTTCCCCATCACATTAATTACTCCAGTATAATTATCTGCACCAAGCAATAAATTAATAATAGTTGATTTACCTGCGCCATTATGACCAAGCAAACCAAGTATTTGCCCTTCATATAAATCAAAAGAAATTTTATTTAATATAGTTTTGTGGGCAATTTTTTTGCTCACCTCATCAAATGAAATCAACTTTTTCACATATTCACCTTACAAAATTGATAAAAAATGCTGTTAATCAAACAAATCTACTAAGAAGCGAAATGATCCTGTAATACAAATTGTATAATCAATCGAATAAAAAAAAATTGCAAGAAAGTTTTTTTAAAAATCACTAATTGAACAATGTGCATATAATGATTTATAATGTTCTTTATCAACTATAATAGTAATTAATTAAAAATATGATCCGTGCTTTTTTAATCAACTACATATTGCTGCTCATATTTGTCATGTTCAGTTTTTTTATTTATTTTGTTATACGAAATAATCAAAAATTTGTTACATTTATTTTATATAAATTTCACAATAAAACCTTTCTTTTGTCTTCATTTCGCTTTTCTCTCGTAGGAATTTTAACTACTATTTGGCTTTTCACTTTATTTTACTTCTGTTTAATTGAATGGGTCATTTTTGGCTTTGCCTTTTCTTCATTAAAACCGCCATGAACTTTATACATACCATTTATAATAATATCAATAATATGGTATTTGTTTAAAATTGATATTCAACAATCTTTTAAATCTAAAAAGGGCTTAATATTGAATTTGCTTTTCATATCGCTCTTTATAAATTCATGTATTTTTTTAATGTTAGGTATACTGACTATTTTTATCCCGCAAACAATTTGGTAAGTATATAACTCATAATAAAAATTGATCATTATCTCAAAATAAATTAAATTATATATATTGATGGTTTAATTACATAAAAGGATTTTTGTATGTCACCTCAGGAATTATCAAAACTTAACATTCATATTACTCATGAAGAAACAATTTATTTTAAAGAAATGTATTTAAAACTTTTTCAACTTGAAAAAAAAATAAACTTAACCCTTGAACAAATATTATTAGTCGACAGAATTAAATCTTTTCAAATCACGAAACTTGTTTAAGCTCAAACGCATTTGAACTTATGAAAAGAAAAATAGCTAAATTAGAGCCACAAGAAAAACAAAAATTAATTTTAAAACACCTTCCTAAAGAAGCTCTTCAGTATACTTTTTAATACAAACAAATAGATAAAAAACAAAAGTTTTTTATCTATATCATAATACAGCATGTTCAGACTAAATTTGAAAACATAATATTTTAGTTCTATAAATATCATATAAATAATCACATTTAAAAAAAATTAAAGTGACTTTTATTCTAAAAAATTATTACTATTAAGCTTCTTATTAACTTTGTGCTCATATGCCAAAGTCCCTAAATTTAAACCCGGTTTAATATCTTTAAACTCAAAAGAAGGACAACTAATTTTCGAACAAACAACTTATAAAAATAGCTTTTGGCAATTAATACCCTATTTTATAACACAAAAAAACTTAAGCTTTTGTGGACCAGCTTCTATAGCTATGACCTTAAATGCATTGAAGCTTGACCCGCCTGCTCTAACTGAAGAAAATCTAAATAATTATAAAATGTTTGATCAAGACAACATTTTTAATATTAAAGTAAATAAAATTATAAAAAAAAATAAAATAAAAAAATCCGGGATGACACTAAATGAAATGTTTGAGGTTTTGAATACCTTTAATCTAAAAAATAAGATTTACTATGGTTCTGATATAAATGAAAAGCAATTCATTGAAATTATCATTCAAGCGATTCTAAAAAACAAAATAGTTATTATAAATTATTGTCGTAAGTATATTAGAAACACCACATCCTGTGGTCACTTTTCACCAGTAGGCGCATATAACGCTCATAAGAAAATGTTTTTAATATTAGATGTTTCAAGATATAAATATCAGCCCACTTGGATTCCTCAACAAAAATTATTCACAGCAATTTCTAAAGGAGTTGACTCTGAAAGCAAGAAATCTCGTGGATTCATTATAAGTTACAAAGAATAAAATGAAATACTATTTTTTTTGGTTGATGGGTTTACGTTTACAACAGATCCCATGGGTAGAAATTTTAGTAATGCTCACTAACTCTTTGACTTTAAAATTCGTCCGATCGAACTTAAAATTAAATTTTTCCATTGCTTATTCCTCATTTTTTATGTTTCATAGTTTGGATGCAATATATATCAAACGACAACTTTGAATGTATATTTAAAAAATTTTGGTCTTAATTTTGTGATTATTCAAGTATATTTGAAAATTTTCCGATATAAAGACCAGTTTTATTTTTTACTAATAGATATTCACGTTTTAAATTAAAGAAAATTAAGAATACTAAATTTTACACTGATTACTTTATTCGAAAGTGGTTTTTTTATATTTAATATAAAATATCTCTAAAATTATTCTTTATAAGAAGATACTTCTCACAATTAATTTATAGAAGTACTAAAAAAAGATTTACACAATAAATCACATGAGATTCTAAAATATTAATTTAGATAAATACCAAACCAATAGTTAGAAAGTAGATATAACTTTAAATATTTCGATGATATTTGATTAAGAGCCGTACCCTTTGTAATCTTTATAGGCCCAAAAATATGCAACGCCAGCAACAAATAAGGTTGAAATATTGAAAGAGATAAACACACCTTTAAAACTATATAAATTAAACATAAAATATGAAAGTGGAATAAATAATATTAACATCCTAAAAAGGGAAATTAAAGTTGACCTTATAGGCTTTCCAAGTGAATTAAAGTTTGCACATACCATCATAATTATACCCCACCCTATGTAACTGACTGGTACAATATACATATAACTATCAGAAACCTCTGTTACTTTCAAATTATCACTAAAAACTCTAGATAGATACGGCCCTAAAACGAGTAATAGTAAACTTATAAACACTCCCCAAAATATCGAAAAAATCGAACTCATTTTAAGAGTTAAAAAAGATCTATCCCATTTTTTTGCACTAAAATTTTGACCAATTATAGGTCCAATACTGCCAGATAATGCAAACATGGGAATAACTGCAATCATTTGAATTTTTGTTGCAACACCAAAGCCTGCGACTGCAAATTGACTTACTATTGATAATAAATAAGTGATCCAAAAAGTAGCTAATGGTCCAATCATATTAGCTAGACATGCTGGAACACTCATTTTTATAATTTTATTCCAAGATAATAAAAAACCTTTCATATGATTTTGATAATCAAAGGTAATCATATCCTCTTTTATCAAAATTCTTATCAATATAAACAAACCTGCAAATCTGGAAATCAGACCTGCTATCGCTGCTCCCATAATTCCTAAATTAAGTGAAAAAATAAAAATCGGATCAAGTACCAAATTCAAAATTGCCATATATATTTGAATTTTTGCAGGCCCCTTTGCTTTACCATTAGCTCTCAAAGCATTAGAGCAAACAAAAATCATAAATAATGGGAAAACGCCCAGAAACCATACAATCATGAAATTGTGAATTTCAACGAGTGTATTTCCAGCAGCACCAAGACCTTTAAAAATGGTATCAATATTTAATATGCCAAAAATTGTAATAATCAAAGATAAAAATAAGCAAAATAAAAATGCATGGAAAATAAATGTTTTAATATTTTCAAAATCACCAGAGCCAAACATTCTTGCACCAATTGATGAAATAGCAATACCGATACCTATTGCAACACCGATAATAATATCAATCATAGGTGTTGAATAACTTATAGCAGCAAGTTCATTTTGCCCAAGTAATGAAATAAAATATGTATCAACAATTGTAAAGCTAAAAGTACATAAAATACCGACTAAAGCTGGCAATGTTAACTTAAGCAAATGCGTCGAAATTGAACCAGTTGTTAAAACTGCTTTTGACATGGTTAGAGTTCTCTGCGATTAAAGGATGTGCAATTATAAATAAAATGTGTTTTTTTTCATAGAAAAATATATGACCGAAAACAAACACCTACTATCTCAATAATAATGTATCATCAATTGTTCTAAATAAGTTAGCACTGTTAATAAGGGAGTTTGAAGTGAGAGAATTAACTCCGTAAACATCAACCCTTTTTCTAAATTTAGTTTTTATGGTATCTAATAAAATGGTAAAGTCTCCGTCTCCAGACAGAAGTATTAATCTATCCGAAGTCTCTGCTGCATCAAGCATATCAATTGTTATCCCTACATCCCAATCTCCTTTAGCCGTCCCATCTTTTCTTTTAATAAAAGGTTTTAGCTTAATTTGGAAACCAATGGCCTTTAGGATATTTTGAAATTGTATCTGTTTAATTTCATTTCTTTGGATTGCATATGCATATGCATCTATGATGTTATAACTTTGAGATATTTCAGACCAAAACGCATTGTAATCAAAGTTTCTTTTAAATGCCTCTTGGCAAGTGTAGTAAATATTTTGTACGTCCACAAAAATTGACACATTTTCTTTATCTTGAACCATCTTAAACTTATTACCAGCGTATATCTTTATAATATTAGTGGAGTTATTTTAGTCAAGCTAATTAGAACAATCAACCAAATTTTTAAGGCCTCTAATAACAGAGGCCTATGTAATAAGTTATTTCAAAACAAAAAACTTTAAAGCGTCACACCACTCTTAAAAATAACTAACTCTCGGAAATCATTTATTTCATTTTTAGACTCTTTACCTGATGCAACATCTTGCACTAAATCAATAAAATCAATCAAAAGGTCGTCCATATTTTTGTCTTCAACTAAACTACCTGCATTAAAATCAATCCAATGTTTTTTTCGGTTCGCTAGATCCGAATTAGTCGAAATCTTTAAGGTAGGAACAGAGCCACCTAAAGGCGTTCCTCTGCCAGTTGTGAATAAAACTAAATGACAACCTGCAGCAGCCAGTGCGGAAGTTGCGACAGCATCATTTCCAGGTGCAGATAATAAATTTAGTCCTGGCTTTTTTAAAACCTCTCCGTACTTCAATACATCAACAACATTTGAGTCTCCAGCTTTTTGAGTACAACCTAGGGACTTATCCTCAAGTGTAGAAATGCCGCCTTGTTTATTACCTGGAGAAGGATTTTCATAAATAGGTTGTTCATTTTTAACAAAATAATGTTTAAAGTCATTGATCATATCAACGGCATCATTAAAAACTTCTTTAGAGTCACATCTAGAAAAAAGAATTTCTTCTGCTCCAAACATTTCAGGTACTTCCGTTAATACAGAAGTTCCCCCATAGTTAATTAAATAATCTGAAAATTGACCTAATAATGGGTTGGCAGTAATACCTGATAAACCATCTGAGCCGCCACATTCTAAGCCAACCTTTAATTTACCAATTGAATGATCTTCCCTTTTAAAGTCTTTCATATAATTGAAAAGATCTTTCATCAAGCTAACGCCCTGTTCTATTTCGTCTTCAACTCTCTGAGCTGCCATAAATTTAACTCTTGATTCATTATAAGGGCTTACTAACTCCTTAAAAGCATCTATTTGATTATTTTCGCAACCTAAACCAATCACAAGAACAGCACCAGCATTTGGATGATTAACCATATCCGCAAGAATTTTTCGGGTATTTTCATGATCATCACCTAATTGAGAACATCCATAATTATGACTAAATAAATGAACTCCATCAATGACAGAAGTATCAACTTCTCTTTCAAAAGTTTTGATAATCTGGCGAGCTGTAGCATTCACACATCCAACCGTTGGGATAATCCACAGTTCATTTCTTATACCTATCTCACCATTGTCTCTGGTATATGCTTTTATCTTTCTTTCAGGAAGAGTAACGTTAACTTTGTTAAATTCAGGTTTATAAACATAATCACCTTCTTCTGAAAGTAATGTTTTAATATTATGAACATGAATTATTTCCCCCTGTCGAACATTTTCCGTGAGTTGTCCAATCGGATAGCCGTACTTGAAAACAACATCAAACTTGTTCATATCTTTAATAGCTATCTTAGATCCACGAGTTACATTTTCTTTTAGGATAAAATCAAAACCTAGTTCTACATCTTTAATTTTATCTCCCTCAATCATATCTTTTAGAGCAATAAGAACTGAATCCTTTGGATGGATTAAAACAAACGATTTCATTTTAGACCTCAATAATAATTTAATGTAAATATGTTAAATTTTAGAATTTTTAAAAGCAATTAAACTCATACATTCACAACAATAACATTTATATTAAAAAAAACATTATAAATCAGTATGTTAATATTGTGCACCAAGCCCAAGAAGATAATAATATCTATTAAAATCAACAAGTTAATAATTTTCAAAAAAACAAAACAATATCAAAATAAATATAAAAATCATATAAAAAACACTTTTATGATGCATGAGGCACATTATTTAATTTATAAAAAAATAAAGTTTTTATGAATTTTATTTTTAGGTAAAATCTTTAATATTATTAAGATGACTAGATCCTATCGGAATTAAAATATGAAAACATTAAATAGAACAAACTTTCCAGGTAATAAATACCCAGAAAAAATTATACAGTTTGGAGAAGGCAACTTTCTAAGAGCCTTTGTTGATTGGGTTATTGACGGCTTAAATACTTCTACAGATTTTAATAGTGGTGTTACGATTGTGCGACCTATTGATACACCTCAACCCAAACTAGATAGTCAGGATGGTTTATATACATCGGTTGTGCGAGGTATTAACGAACTTGGCCAAAAAGTAGTTGATACAAAAATTATAAGAAGTGTTAATAAAGAATTATTGGCATATGGTGAATTTGATAAAATTATAGAGTCATTTGAAAATCCAGAGCTTGAGTGGGTTTTTTCAAATACTACGGAAGCTGGAATCAGGTTTGAAGCATCAGATAATCTAAGTGATATGCCTCCATCCACATTTCCAGGTAAATTAACCAAATTATTATTCCATAGATTTAAATACTTTAATGCTTCTCCAGACAAAGGTATGATTCTTATTCCATGCGAGCTAAATGAAAATAATGGTCCACTTCTGAAGTCATGTATTGAAAAGTATGCTCATCATTGGGACTTAGGAAAAGATTTTTTAAATTGGTTTGAATCAAGCAATACAGTTTGCTCTACCTTAGTCGATAGAATAGTGACAGGCTATCCTCGAGATGAAATTTCAGAGCTGCAAGAAAAATTGGGTTACGAAGACAAATTTCTGGTTACTTCAGAATATTTTCATTTATTTGTAATTGAAGGTCCTGAGTTCTTAAAAGAAAAGCTTAAGCTTAGTAAAGTAAATTTAAATGTTGAAATTGTTGACGATATCAAACCCTATAAAGAACAGAAAGTAAGTATCTTAAACGGTGCCCATACAGCTATGGTTCCTGTTTCATTTTTATCAGGAAATAAGACTGTAAAAGAGTCAATGGATGATGAAATAATTTTTTCATTTATATCAAATATGATTAAAGACGAAGTGATTCCAACCTTATCTTTAAACAAAGATCGATTAGAGGATTTTTCACAAAATGTTTTTAAACGTTTTAAAAACCCTTATATTAAACACGAGTTATCTGCAATTGCTTTGAATTCTATTTCAAAATTTCATACAAGGCTTCTACCATCACTTACTCATTATATTGAAAAATTTAACGAAGTCCCCAAAAACATAGCTTTTTCCCTTGCTTGTTTAATTCTTTTTTATAGAGGTACTTTTAGAGATATAAAAACACCTGTAAAAGATAGTACTGAAATAGAGCAATTTTTTAAAGAAAATGATTCTCTATTTGAGAATGACCTAGAAGAACTTGCAAATAAGACACTAGCCAATCAAAGCTTTTGGGGTTGTGACTTAAATCAATATATTGGCTTGAAAGAAACAGTATATCTTTTCATGCAAGAAATTAATAAAAACGGAACCGTATCAACTATTCAAAAATTTGAGTTAGCATCAGAAAGAGTGTAGTAAAATGAAGAAAAATATTATAAAGAAATCAAACCTTGAAATCAGTAATGTTGGTTACGGTGCTAGTGGATTTGGAAATCTGTACAGAACTGTAAAAACTTCCGATGCAATAGATGTGATAAAAAAATGCCATGAAGTTGGAATTAATTATTTTGATACAGCTCCTCATTATGGGGCCGGTTTATCCGAAAGAAGACTTGGACTCGCATTAAGTGAACTCGACGTTGAGAGAAGTGATATTATTATTTCCACAAAAGTTGGTCGGCTTTTAGAACCTAATAAGAATATAGGTAAAGGTACCATTGATGGCTTTGTCAATGCTGGCCCATTTGACAGAACGTATGACTACTCATATACAGGCATCATGAGATCTTTTGAAGATAGCTTACAAAGATTAGGCACCAGCTATGTAGATATTTTATTTATCCACGACATTGGTTCTATGACACATGGAGAAAAAAACAAAGAATTGTTTAAAGTAGCTATGGAAAGTGGGTATAAAGCTTTAGATGAGCTTAAATCAGCTGGACTTGTTAAAGCTATAGGTCTTGGGACGAATGAATGGCAAGTTCAGCAGGAAACCTTTAAATATGCTGATTTTGATTGCTTTATGCTATCTGGTCGATACACCCTATTAGAGCAGACGGCAGAATCTTTTCTAGATCAATGTGTTGAAAAAAATGTATCAATCATTGCTGCAGCAATTTATAACTCAGGAATCTTAGCTACGGGACCTAAAGAAGGAGCCTATTATGATTACGAGCCTGCACCTGAATATATATTAAAAAAAGTTGAGCAAATTTTTGATTTGTGTCATAAATTTAATGTTGCACCTACAACAGCTGCAATTCAATTTCCGTTTGTTCATCCTGCCGTTGTTTCTGTTATGCAAAATACAATGAAATTTAAAAATATTGAGAAAATCAACGCTATGCTTGATTATAAAATTCCATCTGAATTTTGGTCTGAGCTCACGAAAAGTGGACTTGTGACAAGTAAATATTTAAATGAATAAAATTTAAAGGAAATATTAGATGAAATTTTTTTGTAAATATTTAAAAATTGAAAGAAATACTAACCTCACTGAATACATTAAAATTCACCAACCTGAAAATATGTGGCCTGAAATTGTTAAAGGTATGGAAGATGTAGGTATATTAGGTATGGAGTTGTATCATGTGGAAAACATGATCATAATGACAATGAGAACCACAGATTCTTTTTGTGCTGACAGAGATCTATCTTTATTAGCCAGTAAGCCTCGTCAGTCGGAATGGGAAGCTTACGTAAGTTCTTTTCAAGGAGTTGATGCAGATGCATCCGCAAAAGCTAAATGGACAGAAATTCCAGAAATTTATAGCATGGAAAAATGTCAAAAGTACTTAGAAAAACAAAAGCAAAATATAAATAATAAATTAAAAGTGATTGATTCACATCATCATCTATGGGAGTTTAATCAAAGTGAATTTCCTTGGATTGATAATGAAATGTCAGTTTTGAAAAATAATTTTTATCCTAATGATTTAAAAAATGTAACTCAAGAACATAATGTTGTTGGAAGTGTTGTTGTACAAGCTAGACAATCATTGGATGAGACTTTGTGGTTAATTAATCAAGCCGAACAAGATGAATTAATCAAGGGAGTTGTTGGTTGGATTGATCTTAAGTCACCCCAATTAGAAAAACAACTCCAATTTTTCAAAAAATTTAAAGTGTTAAAAGGTTTTAGACATGTAATCCATGACGAGCCAGACATTGACTTTATGATTGACCAAAAGTTTGTGGATGGAATAAAGTTATTAGCAAAGTATGATTATACCTATGATATTCTTATAAAATCATACCACCTGGAAAATACTATCAAACTTCTTCACAAGCTACCCCCCATGAAATTGGTCATTAATCATATCGCGAAACCAAATATGTTAGAAAATGAATGGGAATCATGGGCTAACCACATATCATATATTTCAAAAAATTTTCCACATGTTTTTTGTAAATTATCTGGATTGGCTACTGAAGAAAATCATCAAAATGTTGATTGGGCAAATATAGAAAGATACTCCAACTTTATACTTGAAACATTTACTCCTAGTAAGGTCATGTTTGGAAGTGATTGGCCTGTTTGCATGCTAGCAACTACATACGATGAACATATTTATTTTATTCAAAAAATTTGTGACTCTTTTATACAAACAGATATCGAAAATATCTTTTTTAATGTATCAAAAGATTTTTACGGTATTGAAATTTAGGAAATCTTTATGAATAAACCAAAAATAGCTTTTATCGGTGAGTGTATGATCGAGCTATCAGGAACAGCTTTTGGGTCTATGATTCAAAGTTATGGCGGTGATACCTTAAATGCGGCAACATACCTATCAAGAATTTCAAAGTCAGATATTGATACTCACTTTATTTCTGCTTTGTCTAATGATCAAATTAGTGAAAAGATGAAAAATATCTGGAAAAATGATGGAGTTTTAACGGATTTAGTCATGACAGATCCATTGCATAGCACTGGTCTTTATATGATAGAAGTTGATAAAAATGGTGAAAGATCTTTTTCATATTGGCGGGATAACTCTGCTGCTAAGCATATGATGCACCACCCAGATTTCGGTAAAATAATTGATCAACTACATCATTTTGACTTTATTTTCATTTCAGGAATTACTTTAGCTATCTTATCTGATGCTGATAAAATTGAATTCGTAAAGTTTTTAAAGTCTCTTAAGAAAAATAAAAAAACTCAAATTATTTTTGATTCAAATTATAGACCCAAATTATGGGACTCTAAAGAAAAAGTAAAAAGTACTTATAGGGAGATTCTGGAAATTTCAGATTTAGCACTAATAACATTTGATGATGAAAAAGAGATATGGGATGATGTTGACGTTGAACAAACAGCTAGGCGTTCGGTCAAAATGGGTGTCAAAACAGTTATTGTCAAAGATGGTGAGAATGGTTCTTATATTCTTGAAAGAAATAACGAACAAATAAAACATGTTCCGACAATTAAAGTTAATAATGTTATAGATACAACATCAGCTGGTGATTCATTTAATGCAGGGTTCCTATCAGGTTATATAAAAGGCCTTTCATTAGAAGATTGCTGTGAGCGAGCAAATAAAATTGCAGGTGTAGTTATCCAACATAAAGGTGCAATTATATCATCATCTATAACAGATCAAATTAAATTTTAAGAAGATTAATCATGAAAAATAGTATTATAAATAAAATTGAAAATTTAAAAGTTTTACCAGTCATTGCAATTGAAAATGCTTCAGATGCTGTTAATTTGGGTAAAACTTTAGTAGACAATTTTTTACCTGCTGCAGAAATTACTTATCGAACTTGTGCAGCTACCAAAACAATTGAGAGTTTGAAAGATAATTTTCCAGAAATGCTGGTCTGTGCTGGCACAGCAATAACTAAACAGAATGTTCTAGATGCGACTCAAGCTGGCGCAGATTTTGTAATCACTCCTGGATTTAACCCAAAGCTAGTCGATTTTTGTTTGTCACAAGATATTGATATTATTCCTGGAATAAATAATCCATCTCAAATTGAAATTGCTTTAGACTTTAATTTAAAGTATTTGAAATTTTTTCCCGCAGAAGCATCTGGAGGGATTAAAATGTTAAATTCTTTATTGGGACCCTATAAAGATATAAAGATCATGCCAACAGGTGGCATTACTCCTAGTAATTTAAAGGACTACTTATCAATCAAAGGCGTAATAGGCTGTGGTGGAACATGGATCGCACCCTCAAAAACAATTAGTGAAAATGACTGGCCAACTATTGCAAAAAACGTAAAAAATTTAAATGACCTCTTAAACAAATAGTCTCAAAAACCATTACTTTATCAGAGCTAAAATTTTTATAATTTTAGCTTTTTTTTTACAATAAAAATAAAAGTATAAACATATAAAATAAAAAGCATATAAAAAACACTTTAATTTTAAATATGACACACTTTGGTTCATAATCTTTCTAAAACCCATAAAAAACATTTAAATTATTTGCAATAAAAAACTATTTAGGTAATAGAAATAATATGAAAACACAAACAATGACAAGCCAAACCCATTCGGGAACAAATACAAATAGTAACACTAAACTTGCTTTTTATGTTCTTTGCTCAGCTTTTTTCATTTGGGCTATTCCAAATAATCTACAGACCATAATGATGCCACAACTTCAACTTGGTTTTATGATGAATAATTTCACTACATCGTTACTAGATACAAATTTTTATATAGGTTATTTTTTCGCACCAATTATTGCTGGATTAATTGCGAACAAACTTGGATATAAGTCAACCATAATAATTGGTTTTCTTATTATGGCTCTGGGCTCCTTGCTGTGCTTTTCAGCATTAGATACATATACCTTAAGTTTATTCTTAGGTGGGTTAACAACGACAGCACTTGGTTGTGGTTTTCTAGAAACAGCTTGTAATCCATTAGCTACTGTTTTAGGGCCTAAAGAACAAGCTTCATATAGAATTAATTTTGCTCAAATCTTTAATCAAGTAGGTAATTTAACTACCGCATCAGTTGGAGCAATGATTATTATAGGGGGTTCCCATTATAAAACAGCTGAAGAAATTGCAAAACTACCTAAAGATAGCGCCACACATTACCACCATATGTTAGTAGCCTCAGGCATTCCTGTATATATTTTTATGGCTGCTTTACTTGTATGTCTATCTATTTTATTTGCACTTATTAAATTTCCACATACTAAAGCTCTTGATGAATCATCCGACGGATATTTTTCAACATTTAAAAGAGTTATGAAATTTAGTCATTTTAGATGGTCTTTATTAGCTATGTTTCTGATGAACGGAACACAGGCATGTATGATGGGTTTCTTTTTAAGATATGCAATAGTTGAATTGAACACAGATCCTGGTCATGTATCATTTTTAGCGTCAGTGCTAGCAATTGCAGCAATTTCTGGAAGGGTTGTAGGAACCTATATCCTAAAAAATACAAATAAAGATGGAAATGTGCTCGGGATGTTTAATGCTTTAGGTGTAATTGCCTGCTTGGCTGCCGTTGTTTTACCAGGATGGTTCGGTATATGGTCAATACCAGTCGCATTCTTCTTCTTAGCTCCTTCATATCCAACTATTTTTGCTCTTGGAATTAAAGGACTTGGAAAAGACACAAAAATTGCTTCTTCATTTATGGTCATGATGATTGTTGGTGCAGGTATAATTCCAGTCATACTTGGCTTCTTAGCTGATAAAGTTCCAAGCTTTTCTCTTGTTTGGATAATACCTGCTCTTTGTATGGCTATGATTTCTTACTTTGGTTTTAAAAAATCTAGTCTTTAGTAATTAAAGTTATTTAATTGTAATTACCGCAAAGAAAGCCTCTTAATAAAGATAAGTTAAGAGGCTTTCTTTTTAAACCCACCTAATATAAAAAAACTTTCTAAGTATATTTATTTAAAGCAATCGTTTGCTTTTTTTAAAAAACCATTATCATAAGCATTATTTCTTGTTTACAAATATTCCAAAAAAAGGTAGTAAAATGAGTCAACACAACTTTATATTATCTCAAAATGATGACTTTCCAATAAAAACAGATCAGCCAATTCATAGTGGAAAAGTCAGAGCTGTTTACTGGTTAACAAAAGAAGATAGCCAAAGATTGATTCGAGAAAAAGGATATAATGTATCTCCTGATTCTGACTTGGCAGTGATGATAATAAGCGATCGTCTATCAGCCTTTGAGTGTCACTGGAAAGGTCCAAATGGAAAAATGGTATTCCAGGGAAAGGAGCGGCTCTCAATGCAATCTCTGCTCATTGGTTCAAACTATTTCAAGAAAATAACCTAGCTGACAGTCACATCTTAGATGTTCCTCACCCTCTTGTTTGGATTGTACAAAAAGCTAAACCACTTATGGTAGAAGCTATTGCAAGACAATACATCACTGGTTCAATGTGGCGTTCATATGCTAAGGGCGAAAGAGAATTTTGTGGGATACAAATTCCCGATCATTTGGAAAAAGATCAAAAACTACCTGAACTATTAATTACACCTTCAACGAAAGGTATCTTAAAGGGCATACCAAATGTACCCGAGTTAGATGATGTAAATATTACTAGAGAAGATATAGTAAATAATTTAGAGGCCTTTAATTTTAAATCAGCTGATGATGTTAATTTATATGAAAAACTTTTAACGGAAGGGTTTGATTTAATTAGCGATGAATTAAACAAAGTTTCTCAAATTTTTGTGGATACAAAATTTGAATTTGGTTACGCAAAAAACTCAAATGGCGAAGAAAGACTAATATATATGGATGAAGTTGGAACACCTGATTCTTCGAGAATTTGGGACAAAGAACAATATCAAAATGGCGTCATAGTTGAAAACTCAAAAGAAGAATTTAGACAAGCTCTTCTTAATTTCGTAAATGAAGATCAAAAGGATATTATTGTAAATAAAGATCGCATGGAAGAACGTACAAAATTAGCTGAAACTCTTCGTTTACCACAAGAGCTAATTAATAGCGTATCTAAAACTTATCTAGATATCGCTGAAACAATAACTGGAAACAAAATATCAATAATTGACTCTCCAAGAGAAGAAATTATATCTATCTTGAGAGAACAGTATAAATTAATTAATTAATTAATTAATTTATCCAAAAAAATTGAAAAGCTACCTCTTTATGAAAAATAGAAATTATGCTCAATGGAGGTAGTATTTTAATCCTACTTACTAAAACTGATAACCTATTTATCCGATAGTTATTTTTTATATTTAACTCAATAGTAATACATAAAAAATCAAAACAATTATTTGAACAAAAGAGTGTAAATATCAGTAGAAATCATTAATCAACTTCATGATAAATTGTTTTAAAAATAGGCTTAACCAAATAAAATAAGAAAAGATCAGCTCTAAGTGTAATTTGGTGTTTTTATTTATTTTATATTTTTACCAAGTGTATTGGACTTGAGCATAAAGTCCATTTCCTTGGTGATACGAGCTTTTCTTAGAGATTAAGTCATAAATATATTCAACTCCAGCAGACATGTGCTTATTCCAAACATGATTATATGTTAGGAGTACTTGGTTGATGGCATCATTTGAACCGGTAAGGTTTAGTTTTTTCGTTGAATCTATTTTTAAATTTTCCGAGTTTTCATAATCGTAAAACTGGCCATAATCATATTCTAAACCAATTTGATGTTGACCAGAGGTATATTTTATTCCTGTTATAGATGCGGCAAACCTTGCTAAAGAAGTCCCCCATTTAATAGGGTTAGGATCTGGAATCATAGGATCTGCTTGATTAGTAGCTTTACCAAAAACATATTGTCCTGTCTGATCGATTCCAGAAATCCCTGAAGTAATGCTTTTACCTAGCATAAAAGTTTGTCCAAAAAACCAATTACTATTTGAATATTTTAGATCTGCTTCAGTCATCCAAGCTGTGCCATAATTACCTTCAGGTGTTTTAATTTGTGCAAAGCCACCTCCCCCACCAATTGTGACACCTGTATTATCTAATGCGTATGATAAAAATACTTGATCAGCTCCTTTGTAACCAGAGTTATTACTTCCAATTTTAAGCTCAGATTCGTGATAATTCCCATCACTAAGAGAGAAAGTACTTTTTAAGTAAAAATTGCCTTGATTAAAATTATAACCGATTGTATTTTTTGTTCTTTTTTGAAAGGGCTGAGGTATTATAGATGTTGCTGAACGACAATCCCAATTAAGACCAACATTTCCATATTCCCCCCATGATAACGCTCCATACATAAATCCATATACTAATTGGCCATACCGGTCATCACCAATACCCGCATATAAAGATCTAGGAGCAACACCAACACTACTGCCCCAAATTCTTGTGTAAAAATAACCAATGCCATATGAATGCTCTGAAAAATAGGACTTTCCTTGAATGTATGTATTCATGTAATTAAGATTATACACTGACCCTTTTGAAGCGTGTTCATAATCATCAAAAGTCATCCCTTTCATATGAGATCCACTAATATCGTTATCTAAAGTTGTTAAATTAGATCTTATATATCCCCCCCATAGAATTGAGGTTTTGTTTGGATCACCAAAAGTAATACTTGCTTGCGCATTTAGAGAAAGTATAACCCCAGATAGAATTGTTAATTTTATAAACTTAATTTTTAATTTACTATTTTTTATTTTTTATTTTTCATTTTATACTTTTTTTGTTTTTTGTTTTTTTGTTTTTTGTTTTTTGTTTTCCTTTTAAAGGATTAAGCTGTTAGTAATTTTCATTTTTAATTTTTCTGTTCCTCCGTTCGTGAGATTTAAAGTTTAGGTATTGATTTTTCATATAAATTTTATTTATAAGTAAATAAAATAGGTTTTTTTCAGTTACAATAATTTTTGAATTTACATCAAATACATTTTTAATTAGTGCTGGATCAATAATATTTAAATTTCCATAATCATATAATTCACCATTTTTTATAATTGCAACTTTATCTGAAAATTGTATTGCTAAGTTAATGTCATGAACTACCATTAACCCATAAATGTTGTGTTTTTTAATATAATCGTGCACAAAATGCATTAAAAGTAATTGATTATTTAAGTCTAATGCTGAGGTGGGCTCATCCAGAATAATTATTTTAGGGTTATTAATCAAAGCTAAAGCTAAGCCAACAAGCTGACTTTCACCACCTGAAAGTTGGTTACAGTATTTATTCGCTAAATGAGTGATATCGATTTGTTTTAAGATCTTAATAGAATGTTCTAAACTATTTTTTTTCGTCAATAACGATTTATTGTGCAAGTTTAAAGTTGTTATTAGTAAGTCAAGAACTGTAACTGATAACGGAATACTATAATTCTGTGGTAAATACCCCACATCATCATAAGACACAACTGAAGAATTAATTTTAGCTACTGGTTTTTTTTTACCGATTAAATCTATAAGTTCTTTTAAAAAGGTTGATTTACCTGCACCATTCTTACCTAATATAGTGACTATTTCCCCTTCGTAAATAGGAGGTAATGTAAAGTTATTTAAAATATTTGTTTTTCTAATTTTTTTTGAAATGGAAGAAATAGACAACATCAGAATTTACCTCCACTTTTAATAATCAAGAAAACTAAAAAAGGCACACCGACCAGTGACATGACAACAGTTAACGGTAAAACAGTACCAGGTAATATTATTTTAGATGCAATAGATGCAAGCTCTAAAGATATTGAACCAATTAAAAAAGATGCTGGAATAAAAAAACGTTGATCCTCTCCAATTAACATACGCGTTATATGTGGTGCTATAAGTCCAATAAATCCAATTGCTCCTACAAATGAAACTGAAAGTGCTGTCAAAATAGATATCAATAACAAATTCTTAGTTCGTAAATATTTCACATTTATGCCCATGGATTGGGCTCTGTTGTCACCCATTTTTAAAATAGATAATTTCCAAGAATCTTTTAGTAAAATAAATAAAATAATAGGTATGATGATTACTAATACTCCAATTTTAAGCCACGAACCTCTTGCTAATGAACCCATTTTCCAAAATGTTAATGTTTGGAGTTGCATATCACTCGCAATATATTGAACCATTATCAATAAAGCATCAAAACTAAACATCAATGCAACCCCACAAAGCATTACACCTTCAATAGAAATTCGTGGAATACTAGATACAAAAGACAAAATTAACATTGTTCCTATAGAAAAAATAAACGCCATTGCACTTATTTGATAAACTTGAGGAATGGATGGAATATAAATAACATTTGTGATTACTAACCCCGCACCTAAGCTCGCAGCTGCTGATAAACCAAATGTATAAGGATCAGCCAATGGGTTATTTAAGGTAGTTTGCATCTGTGATCCCGATACAGCTAAAGCTCCACCCACTAAAGGCGCCATCAAAGACATTGGCATACGGATATCCCAAACTATAATAGACGAGGGAGAATTATCTTGATTCATTAATGCAAAAAAAACTTGGCTCAAGGATAAACTTTTTGAACCAATTAAAATATCGAGTAACAAAAAAATAATACTTAAAGCTACACATAATATTAAAAACTTTACCCTAAATTTTTTTTGTAATTATGCACTATGATTTCTTTATTTATATTTGATAGTGTTTCCATAAAAATTCAATTTTCTTAAGTTTGAAATGATAATAATAATGATTATCATAACGATTATTAAATCGAATCATACAGAAAGTATTTTAAAAAGCGACAATATTCGGGTTGATTATGAGAGCGAGTGTTAAGAAGACGTGATTTGATTGACTTTAGGGATATATAATTCATCCCTAAATACCTTTTTTAACTAAAAATAAAAAAGTTAGATTTGTTGAAAATCATAAATACTTCCCAAGCATAATATTTTAGTCAGTTCATCTAAAGCAGCTCGACTCTCATTTAATAAAAGTGGATCTTTTAAATCATTCGGAACCAATTGATCTCTATAATATTTATTGACCCAATTTACAAGTACATTATACTTTTCATCATTCAAAATTACTTCGGAGTTCATTGCTTCTTGTTCTTTTTTATTCAAAACAACACGAAGTCTTAAACAAGCTGGTCCTCCACCGTTAGACATACTTTCGGTTAAATTAAATACTTTAATTTCATCAATTCCAGAATGAGGGTCAGATTGAATATCGTTTATGAAACTCCATACTCTTGGGTTGTTACGAGATTCTTCAGGAAGTACGATAGTGTTTATTTTATTCTGTGTAATAATCTGAGAATTAAATAGATATGATTGCACGCAATCTTTAACACTAACTTTGTTAGTTGGTACCTCAATAATACCCAAATCTATTTTTTGTGTTAATGACTTATATATCTCTGCTTTATTTAAAAAAGCTTCTTCATGACAAAATAAAATATTTCGATTTCCAACGGAGATGACATCATTATGAAAAACACCTTGGTCAATTACATTTGGGTTTTGTTGTGCATAAACTACAAATCTAGGATCTAGTTTATGTTTACGGGCAATTGCCTGAGAGGCTTCATAAGTCTGTCGAGCTACAAAGCTTTTAGGCCTTAATTTACTTTTATCGAAGGCATATTGACCAAAAACAAAAAATTCGATACCTTTATCACCATAATTATTACAAAATCGGGTATGATTAGCAGCCCCTTCATCACCGAAGTGAGATACTGAAGGTAATGCATTATGATGAACAAAATAATTATTATCAGCAAAAATTTTCTTAAGTACTTTTGATGTGGTTTTATGTTCGATGGAGCGATGAAACATTGAGTTTAAATTTGCTGGTGTAAAATGTACTTTATTGTCAGCAGTATCTGATGAGGGAGAAACTGTAGCTGCATTAGCTGTCCACATTGAAGAAGCAGATGTTACACAAGACAAAATTTCTGGTGATGACTTAAAAGCTTGTGTAATGATAGATTCATCTGTGCCTTCAAAGCCTAGACTTTTTAGTACGGCTATATTGGGCCTTTCTTGTGGAGGTAGTACACCCTGTTTAAAACCAAGATCATGTAGGGCTTTCATTTTTAAAAGACCTTGGAGAGCTGCTTCTTTGGGATTTGACATTTGATTTTTGTGTGAACCTGAAGCTAAGTTCCCAACGGAAAGACCACTATAGTTATGAGTAGGCCCAACCAGTCCATCAAAATTAAATTCGAAAATATTCATTAAATAGTATCCATTAATCAAGTCACATTATCAAGATATAACATACAATAATGCTCTCAATCAATGGGTATCTATTATAAATTCATCAAATCTTCTAAAAGGTTGTTAGGGTTTTCATAAAAAAATTCATAATTTTTTTTGGAAGTATTTAGCTTAATATTGGCATCAATAAAATCATTGCAATTATTTAAAATTTCGTGCTCTAAAAACCCAATGGCTGAATCAACATTATTGAAGAAAAAATTTGTGTTTTTAAATTTAATACCACACTCAAACATCACTTTGTCCTTATCCCTGTATTTGTTTGTAACATGAACAAATCCTGTTCATTTAATCATCAATTTTATATTTTTTTAACTTATTTTACAATATTAAATTAGTTCAGGTATCTATTAAGCACTTGAAATGGGTGTAAACTTTTTCGTCCTTCAAGTCTTTTTATTTGACTTCTACAAGAGTACCCTGATATTACAGTGGACTCATTGGGAATATCGTCAATATATTTTTTCCAACTTAATTCGTATAATTTTTTTGAATTTTCAAAATTTTTATTTTCATGACCATATGTTCCAGCCATACCACAACACCCCGTAGAAATCGGATTTAATTTTAAATCAAACTTAGCAAATATTTTTTTCCAAAAAACATCTGAGTCAATTAAATTTGATTTTTCAGTACAATGAGTAAATAAGTAATACTCAACCGAATCTTTTTTTTCTATATGTGGCAGTTCTAATTCATTTAGCCTTTCAAATAAAAACTCATTAATTAATTGAATTTCAACTTCTAATTTTTCACCAATCAACTTTCTGTACTCATCCCTATAGAGTAAGACTGTAGCAGCATCTAATCCTATAATTGGGATGTTATTTTTTTTAAATTGATTCAAAAAATTTATATTTTTTTCAGCTATTTTTTTAAAATGGTTTAAAAAGCCTTTAACATGCGCTGCTTTTCCAGATGCTTTATATGGTAAGATAACTGGATTAAAGTTCAATTTTTCTAAAAATTGAGCAAGCTCAATAATCAATTCTGCGTCAAATAAAGATGTAAAGGCATCTTGTAGAATGAATACATAATTTCCATTTATGTTTTCTATTTTTTTTGTTGAATCATAAAAAAAACTAGGATATTTTTTCTTGTAATCTCTTATTGATGGATTAGATGCTTTAGGCAAATCAACCAAACCAAAAAAATTTTTTAATGTTTTTTTTGTGAAATTCAAACTAATTAACCTATTAAACACGCTAGGTTTAAAATTAATAAAATTAAAAAGCTTCTCAATTGAGACTATTGCATAATCTGATATGTGTCTATAGTACCTAGTATAAAAAATATTATAAAATCTGGAGCGAAATTCTGGAATGTTAATTTTTATTGGACATTGTGATGAACAGGCTTTACAAGCAAGACACTCATCCATTGATTGCTTCACTTCAAGAGAAAAATCATTTGCTAGATTATTTTGTCTTTTTTTACGAAAAAAATTGTAGAAAGAATTCCAAAAGCTAGACTTTTTTTCGAGGACTGAGATATTTTGTCCAGAAACAGTGATTAGTCTTATCCATTCCCTAAACAAAGATGCTCTTCCTTTAGGGGAGTAACTTCTATTATTCGTAACTTTCCATGAAGGACACATCATATTTTGAGAATCATAATTAAAACATAAGCCATTGCCATTACATTCAAATATTTCTTTAAAGCTAGTTCGAGTATTAATGCTTATTTGTTTGTCATAAAAACTCTTTTTGTGATCAATTACTTTCACAATTTCAACATTTGAATTAAATGAGCTACAAATTTTTCCTGGATTCATCTGATTATGTGGATCAAAGAGCGTCTTTACCATTCTTAAAACATTATATAATTTCGTACCAAAAAAATTTTCAACATATTCAGAACGATAACCCTTTCCATGCTCCCCCCACATTAAGCCATTATATTTACATACTAATTCGACCACACTATCTGAAATTGTTTTTAATAAGTTTTCATCACTCTCGTCTGTTAAGTCTAAACAAGGCCTGACATGCAAAACACCTGCATCAACATGTCCAAACATACCATAATCCAGTTTATAACGATCAAGTAATGCACGATATTCGAGAATAAAATCTAGTAAATTTTGAGGAGGAACACAGGTATCCTCTGCAAAAGGGACTGGTTTTCTATATCCCTTAACAGCCCCTAACAACCCAACTGCTTTTTTACGCATACCATAAATCGAAAGAATACTTTTTTCATCTCTACATATAGAATATGATTTAATACCACTCTTTCCATTTTTGATGACTTCATCGAGATACTTACAAATGTTTTGAGCTTGTACTTCATTTTCTTCAGGGTCATTCGATGCATATTCAACAAAATTAATACCATTAATAACTCCAAAATTCACACTATCATGTGGATCTAATATTGCTTTAACGTCTCTCCAGCTATTATCTTTTTTTGCTAAGTTAAAGACTTTAGAGTCTATCGTTTCAACAGACAAAGCTTTCATATCAAGCATAGTTGGAGCACTCTTTAATGCTGAGTCAAAAGTGTCAAATAAAATGTTAAATAAAATTCTACTTTGTGGTATATCTATTAATTTTAATCGCGCTTTTGTAACAAATCCTAATGTACCTTCTGAACCACAAAATATTTTTGACAAGTCAACTTGATCTTTAAAGTTTGTTACATTATTTAAATCATAACCTGTTAAAAATCTATTCAAATCTGGGAATATTTTTTTATTTCTGTTCTATTGTTACTGCACAATCCAAGTATTTTTTTAGAAAAATTAAACTCTAAAGTTTCATTTTTTATAGGAGAGTTTGTGTTAATTTTTGAAGTAACTAATTTTTGACCATTCGGAAGAACAACATTCAAACCCAATACATTATCAGAGGTTTTACCATATCTTAAGGAACCTTGACCAGAGGCGTCAGTATTTATCATACCACCAATAGTCGCTCTATTACTGGTAGATGTGTCAGGGGCAAAAAATAAGCCATGAGGCTTTAAAAAATCATTTAATTTATCTTTCACGATCCCTGTTTCAACTTCAACCCACTTTTCTGCTAAATTGAAATTGAGTATTTTAGTCATATACTTAGAAAAATCTACAATAATTCCTCTATTTAATGATTGTCCGTTAGTCCCGGTGCCTCCCCCTCTTGATGTACAAAAAATTTCACTAAATTCTTGTTTAGAGAGTAAATTTGATAAAATAATGATATCTTCTTCAGATTTTGGATATAGAACTGCAATAGGTAATTTTTGATAAATACTATTATCTGTAGAAAAAATGATTCGAGTAGAGTAAGAAAAGTCAATTTCACCGAGAAAGTTTTCACATTCAGACAAGCATCCAAAAAACTGTCTATACAAATATGGTATATTATCTCTCGGGTTAAGTTGATTAAGCATTAGTACGACCTCTGAACACTTATAATTTTATCAAATTTATTTAATAACTTCAATATTACTCTCAATTTTTCAATTTATGTATAAAATTAAAAAAATAAATTGGATATAAATCAACATCTTTATCTATTGTAACTGAAAATAAACCTTATACTAAAATTTTAATAAAGTAATTTAACGACTAATACAAGGATAAACTTATGAATCTATTCAAAGTCAAAAAAGTATCTTTAATACTAGTATTGACGGCTTTATTTTCGTTCAATGTGTATGCATCAAAAACACTTGAAAAAGTAAAAAAAAATGGGTATCTAAATTGTGGAGTTAGCGCTGGATTACCTGGATTTTCAAACCCTAACGCAAAAGGTCAATGGGAGGGATTAGATGTCGAGTTTTGTAAAGCTGTTGCGGCTGCAGCTCTTGGAGATAAAAATAAAGTAAAATATATACCACTAACAGCTAAAGAAAGATTCACAGCTCTGCAAAGTGGTGAAATAGACGTATTATCAAGAAATACAACTTGGACATTAAATAGAGATACATCTTTAGGAATAAATTTTACTGGTATTATTTATTATGATGGCCAAGGATTTATGATCAAAAAAGATCTTGGTGTTAATAGTGCAAAGGAACTTGACGGGGCTGCAGTTTGTGTGCAATCTGGTACGACAACAGAACTTAATCTAGCTGATTATTTTAGGGTACATAAAATGAAATACAAGCCTGTTGTTTATGATACAGCAGATCAAACTATTAAAGGATTTGAAGCTGGTCGTTGTGATGTTTTAACTACGGATCAATCTGCATTATATGCCTTACGATTAAAAATGAATAAGCCAGATACTGTAAAAATTTTACCTGAAATTATTTCCAAAGAACCACTAGGACCAGTTGTAAGACAAGGCGATGATCAATGGTTTAATATTGTAAAGTGGACGTTGTTTGCCTTGGTTAATGCGGAGGAGCTAGATATAAACTCAAAAAATGTTGATAAAATGCAGAAAGAATCTACGGATCCAAATGTTGAGAGATTAATAGGAACAGGATCAACTCATCATAAATCCATGAACTTACCTCAAGATTGGGGATATCAAATAATAAAACAAGTTGGCAACTATGGTGAAATTTTTAATAGAACGGTTGGCATGAACTCCCCTCTTAAAATCGATAGAGGACTCAATAACTTATGGACAAAACAGGGTCTTCAATATGCGCCTCCAATTAGGTAATAAAAATTTTATTAAAAAGTGATGATATTAAATCATCCTTTTTAATTTTTACTTTTAAGGAGGAAAAGTGAAATTAATCTACAATCAAAAAGCAAGGGCTATATTTTTTCAAATAATTTGTGTAATTATTATTTGTTATTTTTTTTATTACATTTTAAATAATACATTTTCTAATTTATCCTCAAGAGGAATTACAACTGGTTTTGATTTCTTATCTGAAAAATCTGGTTTTGGCATATCGCAGTCATTAATTGACTATTCGGAAAATAATACATATGGCGATACCTTTTTAGTAGGTTTGTTGAATACTGTATTAGTGTCAATCTTAGGAATATTTTTTGCAACAATACTGGGTTTTCTGATTGGTATTACCAAAATGTCTAATAATTGGTTACTAAAAAAATTAGCAACATGTTACATAGAGATATTTCGTAACGTCCCTTTACTGCTTCAAATTTTTTTTTGGTATTTTGCTGTTTTACAAACGCTCCCCTCTCCGAGAAATAGCTTTAATGTTGGAGAGTCTGTATTCTTGAACGTAAGGGGACTTTATCTGCCATCTTTAGATATAATAAATGGATACCAAGTTTTATTATTTAGTATATTTATTAGCTTCATTTTAATTTTCATTTGGTATAAATATGTACATTATTATAAAAATAAAACTGGAAAAGAAGTACCTGCATTATTAATTTCACTCTTTATTTTGATCTGTATACCTTTAATTTCTATCTTCACCTTTAACATAGATATCAACGTTACTAAACCAATTCTCAAAGGGTTTAATTTCTCTGGGGGTATCAGTTTACTACCTGAACTAACAGCACTTTTAATTGCACTTTCATTGTACACAGCTTCATTTATTGCCGAAATCGTGAGATCAGGTATTACTTCAATAAGTCTTGGTCAGTGGGAAGCAGCTTACTCAATTGGTCTTAAAAAAAACAAGATTTTAAAATTAATTATAATTCCACAAGCTCTAAGAGTAATTATCCCTCCCTTAACAAGTCAGTATTTAAACCTTACAAAAAATTCATCATTAGCTATGGCAATTGGTTACCCTGATTTAGTATCTGTTTTTGCAGGAACAACCTTAAATCAAACAGGTCAGGCTATTGAAATTATTTTTATGACTATGGGCGTTTATTTAACTCTAAGCTTACTCACATCAGTCATTATGAATATCTATAATAAAAAAATATCCTTAATAGAGAGATAAATAATGAAAAAACATATATTTAAACCAGACTTGCCCCCACCCCAAAAAACTCATGGCTTAATTTACTGGTTAAAGAAAAATTTATTTTACTCATTTACAAGCGGTATTATCTCTATCATTCTTAGTATATTAGTAATTTATAATATTACTATTTTTTAAATTGGGCATTAATAAATGCAGATTGGTTAGGTAGCACCAAAGCGCAGTGCAACAGTTCAGGTGCCTGTTGGATTTTTATTTTAGTTAGAATTCAACAATTTATTTATGGGTTTTATCCTGATGAATCTATTTGGAGAGTAAATGTTTTTTTTGCTTTATCAACAATATTTTTTATTTTAATTTTATCAAAAACCCCAAATAAAATTAAGATATTTTCAATTTTAACATATCCAATACTCAGCTTTATTATTTTATATGGTGGTTTTTTGGGGTTAGTAAAAGTAGATACTCATCTTTGGGGCGGATTACTAATAACAATTGTTATTGCCGTATCAGGAATAATTGTTTCTCTTCCTCTTGGGATCATTCTTGCTCTCGGACGACGCTCAAAAATGCCAATCATTAGAAGTATATCAATAATATACATTGAGTTTTGGAGAGGGGTTCCGTTAATTACAGTTCTTTTTATGGCCTCAGTAATGCTTCCACTTTTCTTAAATTCAGGCACAGAAATTGATAAATTATCTAGAGCCCTGATTGGGGTTATTTTGTTTAGTTCCGCATACATGGCAGAGGTTATCAGAGGTGGTTTGCAAGCCATACCTAAGGGTCAATATGAAGCTTCAAGTTCCCTCGGCTTAACATATTGGAAAACTAATTTTCTTATTATTATACCGCAGGCTTTAAAAATTTCGATACCTTCAATTGTTAACACATTCATTGGACTTTTCAAAGATACAAGTTTAGTTTTAATCATTGGTATGTTTGACGTATTAGGGATTGGTCAGGCAGCAAATAATGATCCAAATTGGTTAGGCTTTTCAACAGAGAGTTATCTTTTTGTAGGTATGATTTTTTGGTTTTTCTGTTTCATAATGTCTAGATATAGTCACTATCTAGAAAAAAAACTAGACACAAACTCTAAAAAATAATTTTAAAAAAAATCAAGTTAAAAAGGATTAATAGCAATGGATGATGTAATAAAAATTTCCGGTTTGAACAAATGGTATGATTCTTTTCACGTACTCAAAAATATAAATCTGAGAGTTCAAAAAGGCGAAAAGATAGTCATATGTGGTCCATCTGGATCAGGGAAATCAACTCTCATAAGATGTATTAATTATTTAGAAACACACCAAAAAGGAACGATTAATGTCTTAGGCACGAAACTTAATAACAATTTAAAAAATATTGAGTTAGTAAGAAAAAATGTAGGAATGTGTTTTCAGCATTTTAACTTATTTCCTCACTTAAGTGTCCTAGACAACTGTAGTTTAGGTCTTATTTGGGTAAAAAAAATTCCAAAAGTAAGAGCGCAAGAGATTGCAATGTCTTATTTGGAACGCGTTAAAATACCAGAGCAAGCAAATAAATATCCTGGTCAATTGTCAGGAGGACAACAACAGCGAGTAGCAATTGCTCGTTCGCTTGCCATGACTCCAGAAGTGATGCTTTTTGATGAACCAACTTCTGCTCTAGATCCTGAAATGGTAAGGGAAGTTTTAGATGTAATGATTGAATTGGCAAATGAAGGAATGACTATGATTGTTGTCTCTCATGAAATGGGATTTGCTAAAGAAGTTGCTGATAAAGTAATATTTATGGACAGGGGTGAAATTATAGAGGAAAATAAACCCAAAGAATTTTTTGAAAATCCAAAATATGATAGGACCAGAATTTTTCTTGATCAAATAATATTTTAAACTTAACCCTATATTTTAAAATTTATTTTATAATTAAACTTGATTTTTTGAACTTTAACCACAATTCTTGTCTAAGTATGTAGACTATTGCAAGGAGAATTTTATGAACGAGAGAATAGTTACACGCGGTTCTTCCAACCAAAGTGTGATTGCAACAAATAAAGTACTCAGAAATACTTATTTTCTGTTATCCCTAACTTTACTATTTTCAGCTGTAATTGCTGGCGTTTCTTTCGCATTTCAGCTTCCTTATCCAGGTATTATAATTACTTTAGTTGGATTTTATGGATTGTTGTTTTTAATAGAAAAAAATAAGAATAGCTCTCTTGGGCTATTATTTACATTTGCTCTTACTGGTTTTATGGGTTATACACTCGGACCTATTTTAAATTCATATGTAACTGCCGGTCTTGGTGGTATAATTATGCCAGCTTTAGGAGCTACAGCTCTATCTTTTCTGGCAGCATCTGCTTATGCTTTAACGACAAAAAGAGATTTATCTTTTCTCGGCGGACTGATGCTTGCTTTATTCGTTGTTTTAGTTGTAGGTATGATAGCTAGTTTCTTTATACAAATGCCAATTTTCCATGTTGTTTTAAGTAGTTTATTTGCGATATTTTCAACAATGGCGATACTTCTGACAACGCAAGCAATTATTCGAGGTGGTGAAACGAATTATATTTCAGCAACTGTAACTTTATATGTTTCAATTTATAATTTGTTTATTAGCCTATTAAGTATTTTAGGTTTTGCTAACAACGATTGATAGCTTTTGTCAGTATAGACAAATTTGAAAAGCCTCATTTAGAGGCTTTTTTATTCTTGATTAAACTTTATAACGCCTAAAAACTTAGCTGAAATATGTTTTTCTAAGAATTTTATATTTTCATCAGCAATAATTTCATCAACTTCAGATGTGTGATTCATAAACCATCCAATTAAACAATTACCAGAACTCACAATTGACTCTACTGATAATAATGCATGATTTATGCACCCTAACTTATTGTCTACAACTAAAATAACTGGAAATTTGTTTTTTGTGACCCAATCTGAAATAAAGCCTTCAGATGAATAAGGAACTTTCCATCCACCCGCACCCTCAATAATCACACATTCATATTTATTATTTAAATTTTCCAACTTCTCATCTATTTTTGATACATCAATTGGATTTGACTCAATTTGAGAAGCTAGATGTGGAGAAACTGGCATAGTAAAAGTATACGTATTTATATCTTTATAATGTTGTGTGTTTGTTAAAGCACTTAATATTTGATTTACGTCACTTTTATTATCGAACTCCGAATGTCCTGAAGATATAGGTTTATAGGCTGCAACATTTATTCCATTTTTTTGAAATTCTTTTATGATGAGTTTCATTACATATGTTTTCCCTACATCTGTTGAAACTCCGGTCAAAAAGATATTTTTAGGAAGATTATTTAAAAGTTGGTTTAATTTTTTCAATTGATTTGTCCTATTAATTCACTGGAGCTGTTTAATGAATTTTTCACAACATGTCCAAAACAAACTTGGTAACTTAATTCAACCATATTATCTTTTTGAAATTTCTTGAATAAAAGTCAAACATTTTAGTTAGTTTGTTTGCAGTACATAGTCCTTTATTTTGTCTATTTTTCACAAAGTTTGCACCTACATACTTTAGGCTTTTCATTGCCTCCAATGGATTATTAAACTCCAGTTTTATTTCTTTTTTAGTAAGTGATTGAATTTGAAAATTGTTTTCTAAGATGCTTTTTTTCAAATTATCAAATGGTAAAAACTGATTAATATGATCCCCCTGTTCAACAGATTTCCATGACTTATCTAATTCTATTAAACTTCCTGGTAATAAAGTAGAAAAAAAGAAAGTTCCCTGTTCTTTGAGTACTCTATTTATCTCTGATAATGTTTTATCTAAGTTATCAGACCATTGAATCATTAAATTACTACAAATTAAATCAAACGTATTATCTTTAATACCTAATTGATTTACATCCGCATTCAAATACAAAAATTGATTTTCAAATTTATTTTTACACTGCGATAGCATTTTTTGAGATAAATCAATCATTGTTAAATTCTTTATTTTTAGCTTTGAAAGCTTTTCTGAGGTATACCCTGTACCAGCCCCTAAATCTGCACAAATAAGTCTATCATTGACAACTTCAATAGGTATTAAGGAAATCAACAAATCACTCGTTATTTGTTGTAGTAAAGCAAAATTATCATAGTGAGGCACTGCAGCACTAAATGATTTTTTCACAAATTTTAGATTATTTAGCATCAAAGGTACCCTTATATTGATTAAGAGTTTTCGCCAATCTCAATACATCATCAATTTTATGGCTATAATTTAAAGTTATTCTAATTCTAGACATATTCTTAGGAACAGTCGGAGGTCTAATAGGGAATATTAAAAAGCCTTCATGCAATAAAAACTCTGATAATTTAATAGCATTAACATTACTGCCTGTAATTATGGAAATTATTGGGGAATCTCTAGAAACTACTTGAAAACGATTACTTAATTCATCGTGAAAAGCTTCAGAAAGCTGAACTAATTTTAACCGCCTATGATTATCCGTTCTTACAATCTTTAATGCTGACATTAAAGCAAAAGCAAGCGCTGGCTGCATGTAAGTTGAATAAATATAATGTTTAGATTTATTTTCAAAATAATCTTTCAATTCACTATCACATAAAATGGCTGCACCACTTAAACCAAAAGCTTTACCAAACGTAATTACTTTAATGTTTGGTTTAATTCCAAGAAAATCTGAGATACCTTTGCCTTCCTTGCCTATAACGCCAACACTATGTGCCTCATCAACAATAAATTCGTTTTCACTTGGTTTAAGAATATTATGAATTTCTTTAATATTTCCAAAATCCCCATCCATACTAAAAATACCTTCAGTTATAACAATTTTATGAGTAAATTGTTTATCTAATAAAGTCTTTAGATGCTCAACGTCATTATGTTTAAATCTAAACATTTTAGACGGTGAAAGTATTCCTTCCTCTATTAATGACGCGTGATTAAGCCTATCTTGTAGTAATAAAGTATCTTGATCTGTCAAAAGCCTTATTAATGCCTGGTTTGCTGAATAACCGCTGTTGAATAAAATAGCAGCCTCATAGCCTTGCCAAGCACAAAGTTGTTCTTCTAATGATTCATGAACTTCACTTTTACCAGAAATTAATGGAGAGGATGAACTACTCGTTCCAAAGTTATTTATACCCTCAGAATATTTTTTTTTTAAATAAGAGCTGGAACTCAAGCTTAGATAATCATTACTTGAAAAGTTTAATTTTTTATTTCCATGTACAAGAATATGGTTTTTATCTACATTGCAAATTGTTAACGACTTTCTTAAGTTATTATCAATTTTTAATTTTTTTAATTCTTGTTTAAATTGATGCATCATAAAATAGAGGATCTTCTTTATTAATACGCTTCATAATTTGTTCTTCATTAACCTCATCAGGTATTTGAGATTTTTCCACCTGATTTATACCTAATTTTTTGAAGAGCAATTGATCTGACTGTTCCTTTGGATTTGGCGTCGTCAGAAGCTTACAGCCATAAAAAATAGAGTTTGCACCTGCCATAAAACATAATGCTTGCATCTGTTCATTCATGGTTGACCTGCCTGCCGATAACCTAATAGCCGAATTAGGAAGTAAAATTCTTGCCACAGCAATGGTTTTAATGAATTCAAAATCATCAAAGTCTTCGATATCTGCAAGTGGAGTCCCTTTTACTTTAACTAACATATTAATTGGCACACTTTCTGGATGAGGCTTTAAAGAAGCAAGTTGAAGTAGAAGATTGATTCTATCCTTTTGTTGCTCTCCTAAGCCTAATATCCCACCAGAACAAATTTTCATCCCTGAATTTCTCACAAATTGAAGCGTATTAAGTCTATCTTCATATGTTCTAGTTGTTATAATTTGATCATAAAAATCTTTTGAAGTATCCAAATTATGATTGTAATAATCCAAACCAGCTTTGTTGAGACGATCGGCTTGTGATTGCGTCAACATTCCTAGAGTCATACAAGTTTCTAACCCTAAAGATTTAACTTCTTTGATCATTTTTTCTAGCATGGGAAGATCTCTTTCTTTAGGATTTTTCCATGCTGCGCCCATACAAAACCTAGTTGAACCAGCTTCTTTTGCTAATTTAGCTGTGGCAATAACATCTTTAACCTGCATTAAATCTTCATTTTTTAGACCAGTATTATAGCGAGCACTTTGTGGGCAGTATTTACAATCTTCTGGACACTTTCCTGTTTTGATAGATAGTAATGTACTCACTTGAATTTTATTTTTTTCTTGAAATTGACGATGAACAGAATGGGCTTTATAAATTAAATCCATGAATGGAAGTTCAAATAATTTTTTTACTTCATTATAATTTATTGTGGAATTTTCCATAACTTACCTCTTAATATTTGTTGATAACTTAATAAAACATAGTTAGCATGTCAATAATATAAAGAAAACAAAGTTTACAAGTGGCTTATTAATGAACAAAGATCTCAATTTTGATAAACAACATATTTGGCACCCATATACTTCTACATCAAATCCATTAAAAAATTATTTAGTGAAGTCTGCAAAAAAGTCCAAATTAAAAATTGATAACAATAAATTTCTTATCGATGGTATGTCATCATGGTGGTCAACTATACATGGTTACAATAATAAAAAAATTAATAAGTCCATTAAAAAACAATTAAAAAATGTTTCTCATGTAATGTTTGGTGGTATCACACATGACCCAGCTATAGAATTATGTAAAAAATTAAACAAGTTAACTTCATCTAATTTAGATACTCATTTTTTATGTTGCTCTGGCTCTGTAAGTGTTGAAGTAGCTTTAAAAATGGCATTACAATTTTGGCATAGTCAAAACAAAATTAGACCAAAATTTTTAACAATAAAAAACTCTTATCATGGTGATACTTTTGCTGCTATGTCGATAACAGATCCAGATAATTCAATGCACTCAATTTATAAAGGTTTTCTTCCAGAACATATATTTGCAGAACCACCCAAAAGCCAATTTAATGGTTCTTGGAATAAAAAAGATATAGCCTCAATAAGTAAATTATTAGATGAAAATAAAGAAGATATTGCTGCTATTATCTTGGAGCCAATTGTGCAAGGTGCTGGTGCAATGAGATTTTATCATAAAAACTTTCTTACTGAAGTTAGAAAATTGTGTGACAAATACAATATACTTTTAATTTTAGATGAAATAGCAACTGGTTTTGGTAGAACAGGTAAATTATTTGCTTATGAACACGCCAAAATACAACCTGATATTTTGTGTGTTGGGAAGGCATTAACTGGTGGCTACATGTCATTAGCAGCCACAATTACTTCCAAAAAAATTGCAGATACAATTTGTAATGGCCCATCTCAATGCTTCATGCATGGTCCTACTTTTATGGGTAACCCTCTAGCCTGTGCAGCAGCAAATGCTAGCCTAGATATTATCATGACTAATAAATGGCAAAAGCAAGTTCAAAACATTGAATATATATTTTCTAACACTTTTCCCAAATTTTTAAAGTATGAATTAGTAAAAGATATCCGAGTACTTGGTGCTATTGGTGTCATTGAATTACATCATAATATAAATATTGAGTCTTTCCAGAAATTCTGTGTAAAACAAGGCGTATGGATTAGACCTTTTAAAAATTTAATTTATTTAATGCCTCCATTTATTATTTCAAATAAAGAACTGTTAAAATTATTAAAAACAATTGACAATTACCTTAAAAGATTGAGATAATATTTCGTTTTTTATTAACTAACTAACTATATGTATAATATTAATGAAATTTTTGAGACAATCCAAGGTGAAGGACATTTCACTGGTAAACCTTCGATCTTTATCAGACTACAAGGTTGTCCTGTAGGATGTAGTTGGTGCGATACAAAACATTCATGGTTTGTAAATGAAGAAAACCGAATCCCTTTTAAGGAATTAGTAAATGAAAACTCTATCCTTAATTCTTGGGGACAAGCAAGTGAATCTGAAATACTAAATTTTTTAGCCAAAAAATTCAATGCTAGACATATTGTCATTACGGGAGGAGAGCCTTGCATATATGATTTAACTTCTTTAACAGAATCATTGGAGTCACAAGGTTATTTCTGTCAGATTGAGACAAGCGGAACATTTGAAGTTAAGGCCTCATCAAAATCTTGGGTAACTTTATCACCAAAGATTAATATGAAAGGAAAATTAAAACTCAATCATAAAGCCTTGAGCAGAGCAAACGAAATTAAGCACCCCATTGGTACTCATAAAGACATAGCTAACCTAAAAAATATCCTAGCATCGAATCTTTTAAAGCAACAACCAAAAATCTATTTACAGCCAATTAGTCAAAAAGAAAGAGCAACTAAATTATGCGTACAAGAATGCATAAAAAACAACTGGAATTTATCAATCCAAGTTCACAAATATATAAATATAGATTAGTCCTCTGTATAGAAACAACCTGCAGTACACGTTTCCATTATCATAACTTTAGATAACAATGGTAGGTTAGGTTTGACTTTTTTATATATCCATTTGGCTAGCACTTCGCTTGTAGGGTTCTCTAGACCTGGTATATCATTAAGGTAATAATGATCTAATTGATTGTAAATTGGTTTAAATACTTTAGAAACTTCTGAAAAATCTAAGATCCATCCTGTATGTGGATCTACATTACCCGTAATGTATAGTCTGACCACAAATGAATGACCGTGTAATCTCCCACATTTGTGACCTTCTGGGACATTGGGAAGTTTGTGGGCAGCTTCAAACGTAAACTCTTTAAATATTTCTGTTGTCATAATCATGCAAGGTTAAAAAAAAACATTTAATAATAATTAAAAATTTTTATATTTTCAATATAAATTTAATATTTTAATTTTTTTATTTAATTTTCTATTTTTTTTCATAGATACTTGAAGCAATTATAAATACAAGTAATATGATACTTTTAGTGTAATGTAACTGAGGAATACAAAATGTCTGGTTTATCAATAAAGGAAATATTAAAAAATTCTGAACATGTAAATCAAGAAGTCATAATCAAAGGATGGGTCCGTTCTAAAAGAGACTCTAAAGCTGGGTTTAGTTTCTTAGCTGTATATGATGGTTCTTGTTTTGATCCAATACAAGTTGTAACTCCAAATGAACTGCAAAATTATGATGATATTCTCAAACTCACAACTGGGTGTGCAGTTGAAATTAAAGGAAAACTCATCACATCGCCTGCAAAAGGTCAAGAATATGAAGTTCAAGCAAATGAAGTGAGTATTGTAGGCTGGGTAGAAAATCCGGAATCATATCCTTTAGCAAAAACAAGACAATCAATTGAATTTTTGAGAGAAGTAGCGCACCTTCGACCGAGAAGTAACTTAATTGGTGCTGTAGCTAGGGTTAGAAATTGCATATCCCAGTCAATTCATCAGTTTTTTAATCAAGAAGGTTTTTTATGGGTTGCATCTCCATTAATAACTTCTTCGGATGCGGAAGGGGCTGGAGAAATGTTTAAAGTTTCCACTTTAGATTTTCAAAATATACCAAAAACGGCTGATAATAAGGTTGATTATGATAAAGATTTTTTTGGTCAAGAGTCTTATCTTACTGTATCTGGTCAATTGAATGCTGAAGCCTATGCTTGTGCTCTCAGTAAAGTTTACACGTTTGGTCCTACTTTTAGAGCTGAAAATTCTAATACAAGTAGACACCTTGCCGAGTTTTGGATGGTTGAACCTGAAATGGCTTTTGCTGATTTATCTGATGTTACACTTCTAGCTGAAAAAATGTTAAAACATGTTTTTCAAAATGTATTAAATGAATGTAAAGATGACATGTTATTTTTTGAAAAACGAGTTAATAATGAAGTAATACAACGTTTAGAAAAATTTTTAAAGTCAGAATTTATTACGGTCGACTATACTGATGCAATTGAAATTTTAGAAAATGCAAACAAGACATTTGAATTTCCAGTAAGCTGGGGAATTGACCTGTCATCTGAGCATGAACGTTACCTAGCAGAAGAGCATTTTGATAGCCCAGTCGTTGTTGTTAATTACCCTAAAGACATCAAAGCTTTCTACATGAGATTAAATGATGATGGTAAAACTGTTGCTGCAATGGATGTTTTAGCTCCTGGAATTGGAGAAATTATGGGAGGAGCTCAAAGAGAAGAGCGATTAGAGCTTCTGGATAAACGAATGGAATCTGTTGGTATTGAAAAAGAGCATATGGATTGGTATAGGGACCTAAGAAAATACGGTACTGTCCCACATGCTGGGTGGGGATTAGGTTTAGAGAGACTTGTCTCATATGTAACTGGCGTCTCAAATATTAGGGATGTAATCCCATTTCCTAGAGCCCCGAGATCTGCTAAGTTTTAATATGCTCTAATATTTTTAATAATAAGGATTTTAAATGTTTAACAATTTAAAGATGTTACCACCAGATCCCGTGTTTGGTTTGAGTGAACAATTCGCAAAAGATGAACGTTCTGATAAAGTGAATCTTACTATTGGAATTTATAAAAACAATGATGGTGTTACACCAATCTTCGAGGCTGTACATAAAGCTGAAGAGCTACTATTAAAAGATGAGAGGAGTAAGTCCTATCTGAGCATAGAAGGCGATCCTTTGTACAGAAAACTTTCTCAGCAACTAATCTTTGGTAAGAACTCAAATTTGGTTTTAAATAAGAAAGTGCAATCTATACAAACACCTGGTGGGACTGGAGCAATAAAAGTTTTTTCAGATTTTATGTTCGAAAGATTTCCTTCTTCAACAATTTGGATAAGTAATCCAACTTGGGGAAATCATTTAAGCATATTTAAAATTCTGGATTAAAAACAAATTACTACCGATATTTTGATAAAAGTAACCAATCCCTAGACTTTGAAGGGTTCAAAAATGATCTTAAACAATCAAAACCAAATGATGTTGTAGTACTGCACGCATGTTGTCACAACCCTTCAGGGGTTGATTTAAATTTAAATCAATGGGAAGAGCTCGCTGATATTTGTTGTAAAAAAGAACTTATTCCATTATTCGATATGGCATATCAAGGGTTTGGGGATAATCTTGAGTCTGATACTATTGGAATAAAAATATTTGAGAAAAAATTGAATACGTTTTTTTTGGCAAACTCCTTTTCAAAAAATTTTGGTTTATATAATGAGCGTATTGGAGCATTACACATAATTTCTCATAATAAGGATATGAGTGAAACTATACTAACAAATATTCAACCAATAGTTCGTTCAAATTATTCGAATCCTCCTTTCCATGGCGCGGGAATTGTAACTGAAATTTTATCTGATAACGTACTAAAAAATTTATGGATGAATGAATTGAACTCAATGAGAAAACGAATTCATAATATGCGATCTTTGCTCTCAGAACATCTATCGAGAAAACAAAGTAAGGTTGATTTTGACTACATTATTAACCAAAAAGGAATGTTTTCAATCATTGACTTAGATGGGAAACAAGTAACTAGATTAAAAGATGAGTTTGGCGTTTATCTTCTAAAATCAGGAAGGATAAATATAGCAGGATTAAATGATTCAAACATTAGATATGTTGCGGATTCAATAAATTCAGTGCTTTAAAAATTATAAAAACCAATTAAACTTGTTATATAAGGCAAGTGTTATTGGTTTTTTAACTTATCCATAGCAAATATATTCAAATTCAAACTTTTATCAATTTTATTTACTAAAATATCTTCCCACTTCTGCTCTTTAATTTTTATTAAATAAAATTTTTCTCTATTTGTATCAGTCACGAATGCCATACCAAAACGCATTAATTCGTAGTGAATATCGTTGACAAAGTCAATGGTAAAATTCTGCCTACCAGTCAATATGTTAATATCCTGTCTTTCGAGCACAATCCCCTCAAAATCAGAAAACCTTGTTTTAAGCCATAAAGCAAATGCTTTAGCACTTACCATAGACATTATATTTCCTAAATAATTATTATTTGTAATATATATTTATAGATAATTATGTCAGAATTGTCTAATTTTTATATTTAAAATTATTAATATTAAAAGTTCGCAACTATTAATTTAAACGCCATTATTAACGACACAATTATCACCATTGGTCTAATAAACTTAGTCCCCTTCCCTACAACCATCTTCGCTCCTATTTGTGCACCAATAAACTGTCCTATAGCCATTACTAGGCCAATTTTCCAAATAATTGCTCCTCCTAATATAAACATAATGAGTGCAGATAAATTCGCTGTAAAATTTAAAATTTTTGTTTTAGCTGTAGCCTTTACTAAATCTAATTTCATTAAAAAAACAAAAGCGATAGCAAAAAAGGAACCTGTTCCTGGTCCAAAGAATCCATCATAAAAACCAATCAATAATCCTATTATTAATGCAAAATTAAAATTGCTTAAAATGGGTTTTTTAATGTTATTATTAGAAGTAACCTTAGGTGCCAAAAGAAAATAAAAAGCAATTATAATTAAGAGTATTGGTATTAATTTTAATAGAAAGTCTGCGTGGATAATTTGAATAGTAATAGAGCCCAGCAACCCTCCTATGAAGGTAAATAATATAGCAAACTTGAGCTCATTTAGATTAATTAGTTTTTTTTTAAGGAAGTATAAAGTTGAAGATAAACTTCCTACTGTACCCTGAAGTTTGTTAGTTGCAATAGCTTGGGATGGTGGCAAACCAATAGAAAGTAATGCTGGTACAGTTAACATCCCTCCTCCACCAGCAACGGCATCAACATAACCTGCTAATAAGGCAACAAAAAACATTATAAAGAAAATGTAAGTGGGAAAGTCCATAACAATTGCCTTCAAAAATATATAATTAAGATTAAAATAAATAAAAATTCAAATTTAAAACTTTATAAATTTATACCTTTTGCATGTTCTAAGATTCAGTCATCAAGAGTTATTTTGTCAGCTTCTGATTCAATTAAAACAGGAATACCATCAACTATAGGAAAAGCTAATTTATCAAATCTACAAACCAATATATTTTTTTGTTTATCAAATTGTAGTTTCCCTTTACAAAGTGGACATGCTACGATATTGATTAGTTCTTGTTTCATATTTTTAATCCTTCGATTCTTTCTAAAATTTTTTGTTCAGCTCGCACATCAAGGATAGGATCAACTTTTAAACTCCACCAATTATCACTATTGCATATGTGCTTACACTTAACAGCGTCTTTTTCAGTCATTAATAAATTTTGGTTTTTTTCTAATAAACCCTTAAAGTCATTTTTTGAAAATTTGTAATGATCAGGGTATGAAACTTTTTTTAAAATATCGATACCAATTCCTTCTACAGTATCAAAGAATCTTTCAGGGTTTCCAATAGCTGCAATTGCAATTACGTTATGCAAGTTCTTAAAATCAATTTTTTTACGTGTTTTTATATTTACTATTTCAGAAGGTACAAGATCCATTGAAAAATTATACTCATCATTTGTTTGGCCATTATAAACTACCAAATCAACACTTTTAGATTTGCTAATATTCTCTCTCAAAGGTCCAAGTGGTAATAAATATTCATTGCCAAATCTTCTTTTTGCATCAATAACCAATACTTCAATATCATGATGAAACTTATAATGTTGTAATCCGTCATCTGAAATAATAATGTCACAACCGCAATCTAAAAGTTGTTTGATAGATTGAACTCTATCTGGAGAAACAGATACTTTGCAACCAGTCCGATTAAAGATCTCTATGGGCTCATCACCTGTTTCATTAGGTAACATACTATCATCAACTAGTACAGGATAATTTTGACTGTGTCCACCATAACCTCGTGAAATGACACCTGGTTTATATCCATTTTTTTTTAAAAGATTCACTAACCAAATAACCACTGGTGTTTTTCCATTTCCACCAGTAGACAAATTCCCTATAACTATAACGGGAGCCTTAGCCTTATATATTTTAAAAAATTTAAATGTAAAATATAAGTGATATCTTAGTTTAGTAACTAAAAAATATATAAAAGAAAAAAAAGCCAGTATTGGAAAACAGATATAAAATAATATTGTTTGTTTATACCATATCTTATTAAAAAAACGTTCTATCATAAATTACTGTTCAAACTGAGTATTGTGAAAAGCATAATATGCTTCCTGTTTTTTGATTAAGTCACTGTGAGTACCCATTTCGACAATTTCACCTCGATCCATGACTGCAATAGTATCGCAGTTTTCGATTGTAGAAAGCCTATGAGCAATAACAATAACAGTCTTATCTTTTTCTAAGTTTTCTATTGCCTGCTGTATTAATCTTTCAGATTCTGTATCTAAAGCAGATGTTGCCTCATCTAAAATCAAAATTGGTGAACTCTTTAATAACGCTCTTGCAATAGCAATACGTTGTTTCTGTCCTCCAGACAATAATACACCATTCTGGCCAACTACGGTATTTAAACCCGCTTCTAACTTATCTGCAAACTCAGATACATTTGCTAATTTAGCCGCTTTTATTACCTCATCTTCATGAACATTATTGTATGGGTATGCAATATTATTATAAATGGAGTCATTAAATAAATGAATGTTTTGAGAGACTATTGAAATGTTTTTTCTAAGATCATTCAGTTTAAGTTGATTAATGTCATGACCATCAATATAAATATTACCTTCTGTGACAGTGTAAAAACGATTGAGTAAATTAGTAATGGTCGTTTTACCAGAACCAGAACGTCCAACAAGAGCTAAACTTTTACCTTTCTGTAATTTGAATGAGCAATTTTTTAAAGCTTTTGAATCACTATTTTCATACTCAAAACTTACGTTTTTAAATTCTATATTTCCTAAAATTTTATTAATTTCAAGATTACCATCGTCTTTTTCTGGTTTAAAATTAAAAAGCTGGAATAGCGTTTCACAGGCAGCCATCCCCTTTTGGAAACTAGAAAGTGTTTTGGAAAAAGTTTTAACTGGTTTTGGCAACATCATTGCTGAAGAAACAATCAACACAAAAGAGCCCGGTGTCAATGAGTCTCTAATAAATTCAAAATTCATCAATGAAATTAATATGATACCAGCAAAACTACTGATAATGACAATGACTGGATCCCCAATTGCAGTTACAGTCTGCATTTTCATATATTGTCTACGGTAAAAATTATTGGTTTCTAAAAATTTCTTTTTTTCATGTTTTTGTCCGCCATAACTTCTTATTTCTCTGTGTCCTCTCAACATCTCTTCACTTACAGCAGCGACACTTCCCATAGTATCTTGTAATCTTTTTGCGATTGTTCTCATTTTGTTTTGTATATATTTTAAACAATACCCCATTATTGGAACGAGAACTAATGTAGATAAACTTAAAATCCAATTTTGATAAATCATAAGCGCTAAATAACCAATAACAAGTGTTGTATTTGTTATCAAACGTATTAAGGCATCCCCTGAAGCCTGAGCTACTTGCTCAGTATCATAAGTAATTCTTGATAACAAAGAGCCTGTATTTCGTTTGTCAAAAAATTGTACTGGCAATCTCAAATAATGTTCAAATAATTGCTGTCTCAATGACATAACCATTTTAGAGGTGGTATATTCGATTAAATAAACATAAACAAATTGTGTGAACCCTTTAATGATTACTAATCCTAATAAAACTAAGGGCAACCAAACCCAAAAATTATTCCCTTGACTTTGTGCATTAAAACCATCATCAATTATAGGTTTTGTAAGATAAGTGGCACCAAGTGTAGTGACTTGAGTGATAATTAAAGCAATTACAGCTATAATAATAATAACTTTATAAGGTTTAAAATATGGTATTAAAAGCTTAAAAATTTGAAATGATTTTTGATTTTTGCTGTCCATTTTAATTTGTCTTAATCTTCTTAATAAAAGTTAATTTAACTAATACAAAATTAGTCTAAAAAATATATAATAACATAAATTCATTCACTTTACGTTAACTTAAGCCATTTATTTATGCCAAAAAAAACAATCAAAAAATTTTTACCTGATCATCAAAAAATTAAATCTAATAGGTGTTTAAGTATATTTGGTGAATGGCTTCATAAACCAAATCTTTGGCACCTAAATAGGCGCTCCGCGGCTAATGCTTTGCGATTGGTCTTTTTTTTATGTTTATTCCTCTTCCAGCGCAAATGATTTTAGCTGCTTTGTTTGCCATTATCTTTAGTGCTAATATAGCTCTTTCAGTAGCATTAGTTTGGATAAGCAATCCTCTAACAATGCCTGTAATGTTTTATTTTGCATATAAAATAGGCGCTTCTATCTTGCATATACCAAGTAATAATTTTGAATTTGAACTAAGTTGGAAGTTTCTATCATCTCAAATGACTTTAATTGGTTACCCTCTTCTACTTGGTTCATTAATTTGTGCAAGTGTTTCAAGTTTAATTGGTTATTTTTCAATTAGATTTCTCTGGCGATTATCTATTATTTCTCAAATGAAAAAAAGGAAGAAAAATAATAGATAAATTTTGAGAATTATTATTTTTATTTAAATAATTCATCCTGACAATGCTATAGCAGGATTTACTTGACTTGCTTTTTTAGCCGGAAAAAAGGTTGAAACTAAGCTTAGCATAATCGCAGTAAAACTGACCAAAGTAACATCATAAAAATCCACTTGTGAAGGTATAAAATCAATAAAATATATACTCTGATTTAAAAGTGTAACTCCGGTAATATTCTGAAGGAAATTTGTTATATATGTTAAATTTAATGCTATAAATACACCTACCAATGACCCAAACAACGCGCCAATTAAACCAGAAAAAAATCCATACCAGATAAAAATCCTGTATATCAATGCCTTACTTGCACCCATCGTTTTTAATATAGCTATATCTCCTTCTCTATCTTTTACAGACATCATTAAGGTGGAGGTTATGTTAAAGCAAGCAACGCCAATAATCAAAAACATCACGATATACATGATAGTTTTAACAAGGTTTATATCTTTAATAAAATAACCATATTGATTTTTCCATGATCTTAAGCTCCAACTTTGATTAGTAGGAAGTTTTTCAGACACTTGCTTTAATACTTGTTCTACTTCAAATGGATCTTTTAATTTTAATTCAATGTTATTTACAGCATTATTCAAATCTAAATACTTTTGAGCATCCACCAGAGGAATAAATGCCAATAAATCATCAAACTCACCTGATAACTTAATTAAACCTGAAACTTTTAATGTTTTAATTTGATAGGAGTTTATATTTTGTCGATCTTTTCCTGGTAAATAAACAGAAAGTTCATCACCTACTTTAACATTTAATTTTTTGGCAATTCCTTGGCCAATTATAATGTCGTTTTCATTGTTTTCAAATTTTTGAATATCATTGCCGATAATATATTTTTTTATATTTGTAGAAAATGAATTAGTATCAACACCTCTTATAGCAACACCTTTCGACTTGCTTCCATTTATTAGTAAGGCGAATAAGTTAACTGAAGGGGTAACACTTTGTACATTCGGAATATTTGATAAATTGTCAGATATTTTAGACCAATCATTTATTGAGCCACCATTATCCAGGGAGGAAATAGAAACTTGTGGAATAACATTTAAAATTCTAGTTTGAAGTTCTTTTTTAAAACCATTCATTGTAGATAAACCAATAATTATAATTGCTACGCCTAACGAAATTCCTATAATAGAGGATAGAGAAATAAAGGATATCATAGTATTTTTTTGTTTAGAACGACTAAATCTAAACGCAATCCAAAGGGAATATATCTCTCGTTTCCTTCTATTAAACATGTGCTAACTTCCCATCTTTCATTGTAAGAATATTATCAGTTCTTTTTGCCAAATCATTATCATGCGTGACAATCAAAAAGAACAATTAGAGTCCCTATTTAATTCTTTAATCAAATTAAAAGTCTCCTCTGCAGTTTTAAAATCCAAATTACCTGTAGGCTCATCAGCAAGTATAAGCTTTGGATGTCTTATTAATGCCCTCGCTATAGCAACTCTTTGTCTTTCACCTCCTGATAACTCTGATGGTCTATGCTTCAATCTATGTCCAAGATTTACACGTTGTAGCATTTTTTTTGCTTCTAATTCGGCATTTTTTCGTTTTGTGCCTGCTATTAAAAGTGGCATACTAACATTTTCAATTGCATTAAAATCATTTAATAAATGGTGAAATTGATAAATAAATCCAACTTCTGAATTCCTAAAAGAAGCTTGTTTGTTTAACTTCATTTTATGAATGTTAGTTTCATTAAAAAATACTGAACCTTTAGTAGGCTTATCAAGGGTTCCAAGAATATGGAGTAAAGTACTCTTTCCAGAGCCTGAAGAACCAACAATCGATGATAATGAACCTTCATTTAATGTAAAATTAACATTTTTTAAAACTTGAGTTGAAATATTTCCCTCAGTATATGTTTTACAAATATTTTCACACTTAAGTAATATTTTACTCATGTCTCAATTCCTCAGATGGATTAACTTTTGATGCTTGATAAGCAGGAAAAATAGTTGAAATAACACTCAAAAAGATGGCAAGAATGATCACCAATAATATCTGACTTGAATTTACGCTAATTGGCAAGTTTTGTCCCAACAGTAAGTTATTTAAATTAAAAAAATTCAGTATACTGTTAATATTTTTAGCTATCAATACACCGAAAACACCACCTAAAATTGAACCAATGATTCCACTTGTTGCACCCTGAATAATAAAAACTTCAATAATTTGTCGTTGTTTGAGCCCAAGTGTTTTAAATACAGCTATTTCACTTTTTTTCTGTAAAACAACTAATATTAAGGATGAAATCATATTAAACCCAGCAACTAATATTATAAGACCTAACATGAAACCCATAATTTTTCTTTCCATAGCAACAGATTGAAAAAAAGTTCCAAGGTTTAATTCTGTTCTCCAATCTTTCCATTTTAATGGTTTAGGTAAGTTTTGAGCTTCAAGCTGATCTACTTTAAAAGGATCTCTCAGATAATACCTTATTCCTGTATATATATCAGACGGTAATCGAAGCAATTTTTGAGCATCTTTTATGTTGATAACAATCAGATCTTTGTCTAACCATGTCCCAGTATTATATATACCAGAAACCTTGAATTGTCTTTGAGCTGGCAGTAATCCCATAGGGGAATAAATTAGTTTTTGAGGTATAAGAATATCAATTTTATCACCAATACTAACGTTTAATTGGTTTGCTGTTTGCTGACTGAGTATGACATTATATGTATTAGGAATAAGAGAGTCAGGGTTGCCAGCGAAAACAAAGTCCATAAGAGGATCGGGAGATTTATTACTGATACCTTGAATATTTGCGACGGTAATCTTATTATTATTTGAAACTAATGCATTGTTAATTTGAACAATTGGCTCTGATAACTTAACTCTTAACTGGTTGTCTGAATTCAATTTAACCATTTGGTTTTCTGATACTCTATCTTCATCACTAGTTATAACTGCTTGAGGTACTAGTTCCAGTAGACGTCCCTTTAATTTAGACTCAAAACCATTCATTACCGATAAAACAATGATTAGAGACATAACTCCAATTAAAATTCCAAATGTAGAAATGTGAGATATAAATTTATTGAAGTAATTTTGATTTCTACCTTTTAAATACCTAAGACCTATAAATAAACTTATTGGGAAATGCATACTAATAATATCAACATATATAATCTTAAAAAGTCATGTTATAATGTATTCTCAAAATATTCCAGTAATATATTATCAACAAAATGTAAATTTAATTATGATGCAATTCGACTACCCTAACCTTTTCAAATCACTTGTAAATAACTCTAATCATAAAAAACACTTTTTACCTCCCCTTGAAGGATCCTCTCGTGCAGTGTTTATTGATTCACTTTATCAAAGTATGACAAGATCGATGCTGATTATAACGCAAAATAATCAAGAAACATTTATTTTACAAAATCAAATTGAACAATTATCAGGCTATTCAGTTGATGTTTTTACAGACTGGGAAACTTTACCTTATGACCATTTTTCAGCCAATCAAGATATCATATCTAATCGATTAACAATACTAAATAAAGCATTACATTTTACAGAAAAAAAAATCATTATTGTTTCAGTTACGACTCTTTTACTTAAATTACCACCTGTAACTTATATTAACCAATACTCTCTAATGATTAAGAGAGAACAAGTTTTACCCCTAGAAAATTTTGTAAAGAAGCTTATTAATAATGGTTATTCTAGGGTTGAACAAGTTAATGAGCATGGACAATTTGCAAAAAGAGGAAGTCTATTGGATATTTACCCAATGGGTAGTGAGCTTCCGATACGAATTGACTTTTTTGATGATGAAATTGATTCCATTAAATTATTTGATATCGATACTCAATTAAGTACGGATGAAGTAGCTTCTGTAGAGCTTCTCCCAGCTTACGAATTCCCTACTGATAAGAATGGCATTGAATTATTTAGGACAAAATGGAGAGAAAAGTTCACATCCAGCAAAGCTACTGAGTCAATTTATAATAAAGTTTCCAAAAAAATAATCCCTGATGGAATTGAGTATTGGTTTCCATTATTCTTTAAAGAAACAGCGAATTTCTTTGATTATATTTCCCAAAATACCTTAATTTTAAATTTTGCCTACAATACAAAAGATATCCCTAACTTTCTTCAAGAAACAAAGACTCGTTTTGTTAACATGAACGTTGACATTCATCGACCTCTATTAGAACCAAAAGAATTATGGCTGAAGGAAGATCAACTTCATCAACAGTTAACCAAATACGAACAGTATATCATTGGAAATAATGATAAATTTAAAGCTTGGGACTTGTTGACCAAATTACCCAATATATCTATAAATAATAAACAAAAAAATCCACTTCATCATTTTGAAATTTTTCAGAAAAAATTTGAAGGAAGAATTATTTTCACAACAGAGTCATCTGGAAGAAGAGAGGTTTTGCTTCAGTTTTTATCTCAAATCAAAATTTATCCGAAAAGTTACGATACTTTACTTGAATGTGTAAACAGTTCTGAACAATTTACAATCACAATAAATCAATTAGAAGATGGTTTTATTTTCGAAAATAATGTTTTCGCTTTAGTTTGTGAAAATGACTTATTTGGTCAAAGAATCACTCACTATAATAACAAAAAGAATAAAAACAAATCAGTCAAAAATAACCCCAATACAATTATTAAAAATTTAGCAGAGCTAAAATTAAACCAACTAATTGTTCACCATGATCATGGGATTGGTTGTTTTAAAGGTCTTGAAACCATTGAAACAAACAATATGATATCAGAGTTTATGACGATTCATTATCAAAACGATGCCGTCCTATATGTTCCAGTAGGTTCACTAAATCTAATTAGTAGATATACAGGTGGTAACGAAGAAAATACAAAACTCAGTAAACTTGGAACGGAACAATGGGCCATAACAAAACAAAAAGTAAAGGAAAAAGTTCATGATGTAGCCGCCGAACTTTTGGATGTTTATTCACTTAGAGAATTATCTAAGGGCTTTGCATTTAATCTTAATAAAGACCTATATCGTTCTTTTTCTGAAATGTTCCCCTTTGAAGAAACTGAAGATCAATTAAATGCAATTAATGATGTATTAAGAGACATGACCTCACCAAAATCAATGGATAGATTAGTGTGTGGTGATGTTGGTTTTGGAAAAACCGAAGTTGCTATGAGAGCATCCTTTTTATGTGTGGAAAATGCTAAGCAGGCAATCATACTAGTGCCTACAACTCTTCTGGCACAACAACATTTTGAAAACTTTAGAGATAGATTTTCTGCTTTTCCATTCAAGATTGAAATGTTATCAAGATTTAAAACTGCAAAGGAACAAAAACAAATTCTAACTGATTTAGAAGCTGGAAAAATTGATATCCTAATTGGTACTCATAAACTTATCAATACAACAATTGATTACCATGATTTAGGTCTTTTAATTATTGATGAAGAGCATAGATTTGGTGTAAAACAAAAAGAAAAACTAAAAGCATTCAGAAACTCAATAGACATACTTACAATGACTGCTACTCCAATTCCACGTACATTAAATATGGCAATGCATTCAATTAGAGAACTCTCAATTATAGCGACACCACCAGCTAAAAGAATGCCAATAAAAACTTTTGTTACTGAACATAATTCTTCGACTATAAGAGAGGCTATCGAAAGGGAGACATTAAGAGGTGGCCAAGTGTTTTTTTTACATAATGATGTTAAAACAATTGAAAAAGTTTCTGAAGATTTACAATTACTATTTCCTAAAATTAAGGTATCGTTTGCCCATGGTCAAATGAGAGAAAAGCAATTAGAAGACGTGATGAATAATTTTTATCATCAACGATTTCAAATTTTAGTTTGTACCACAATAATTGAAACGGGTATAGATATACCCAGTGCTAATACTATAATCATCGATAGAGCAGATAAATTAGGGCTTGCGCAGTTACATCAAATTAAAGGACGAGTTGGAAGATCTTCTCACCAAGCATATGCATATCTTTTGACACCTCCCAAAAAATTAATAACCAAAGATGCACTAAAAAGATTAGAAGCAATATCTTCTCTGGAAGATCTAGGTGCTGGTTTTATGTTAGCAACCCATGACTTAGAAATTAGAGGGGCTGGAGAATTGTTAGGTGAAGAGCAAAGCGGGCAAATACAATCTGTTGGTTATTCTATGTACATAGATATGTTAAATGACGCTGTTAAAAACTTAAAAAATGGCAACTCTAAAGAATCTCTAAATTTAATCAATCATAGGACCACCGAAGTTGAGCTTGGAATAAGTGCTTTAATTCCTGAAGATTATATTCCTGATACAAATATAAGACTTTCAATTTACAAGCGTTTATCAAGCTGTGAAACTTCAGAACAAATCGAAAAAATTCACATTGAATTAATAGACCGTTTCGGCTTGCTACCTTCTTATGTGAAGAATTTTATTGAAATACAAAAAATTAAAAATATTTCATCATCACTGGGTATCAAAAAAATACAGCTAAATAATAATTCAGGGAAGATTGAGTTTACTAAGCAACCAAATATTTCTCATGAATCAATGATTCAATTACTTCAAAAATTCCCTAACCGATATTCCTTGAAAGGTCCTGATACACTGATTATTAAATATGAAAATAATCAACCTGCAAAAAGAATAGATTTCATAAACGAATTTATTAAACAAATAAAATAATTCATAGAATATTTAAAACTTATTGCTTCTGTTAAATACAAGCAATAAGTTTTTTTTAGCTCTAAGATATGTTAGTTAATCAAGTAAAACTCTTATAATTATTGGATAAAGACATTTGTAAATTAATTTAAAATGTAAAAAATATTATTTCTTTGAAATTAATAAAGCTTATACAATAGATAACAAATTATTAAGTAACAAATCTATTGTATATTTCATGAAAAATTAATGTAGTTTTACAGATGGCTTTAATACCTTATTAATTTTACCTACAAGCATCATTAATAGAGTTTTAAAGGTTCCATGGAGCGCCCTTTGATGCATTCTATAAAGAGAAACATACATAATTCTTGCAATTCTTCCCTCTATCATCATACTTCCTTTTGTCAAATTACCCATTAAATTGCCTACAGTGCTGAATCGACTCAATGAAACTAATGAACCCTGATCTTTATAGATAAAATTTAATTGCGGTTTGTTTTTAAGTCTATTCATTAGATTTTTGTAGCAAGTACTTGCCATTTGATGAGCTGATTGAGCTCTTGGTGGAACAAATTTTCCATTTTCTTGAGTAAATTGTGCTACATCACCTATGACATAAACATCGTCACTGGTTGTCGTCTGTAATGTAGGCTTAACAACTATTTGATTAATACGGTTAATTTCAAAACATTTAAACTCTTTCAGGAAGTCTGGTCCTTTAATGCCAGCAGCCCATACCATTAAATCTGCTCTAATAGTTTCTCCATCTTTAGTATAAAGACCTTGTGAATCAGCTTTGACTATCAAGGTGTTTGTTTTAACTTTTACACCAAGTTTTGATAATTCATTATGAACAGATGATGAAATTCTTGGAGGTAACGCTGGTAAAATTCTATCTCCTGCTTCAATTAAATTAACATTTAAATTTTTCTGTGTTAAATCTTTAAAACCATATCTTTTTAATTCTTGTAAAACGTTATACAGCTCAGCTGACAATTCCACTCCCGTTGCACCTGCACCAACAATAGCCACATCTACTGAGGATTCAATTAAATCTCCTTGTATTTTCATGAAAGAGTTAAAAAGCTTTCTTCTAAATTTATGTGCCTGAGAAGGTGAATCAAGAAAAATACAATTTTCCGATACGCCAGGTGTGTTAAAATCATTAGAGGTTGAGCCAATTGCAAGAACTAAATAATCATAATCAACTTTTCTTTCAGGCAAAATAACTTCACTATTTTCTATTAAGGGAGCAAGTGTTATAAACTTCGATGATGTATCAACGTCGCAAAGCGTGCCCAGTTGAAAATTAAACCCATGATTTTTAGCATGACTACTATAACTTAATGCATCAACACCCTCATCAATTGCACCTGTAGCCAATTCATGCAATAGTGGTTTCCAAACATGGCTTGTGTTTCTGTCAACTAAAGTTACATTAGCTTTTTTGTTTTTACCTAATTTATTACCTAGCTTAGTTACTAACTCTAAGCCGCCAGCCCCACCACCAACTACAACTATATTCATCAAATCAAAACCCCGTTAAAATTCTATCTAACTTAATTATAACAAATTCACGTCAATATGATAATTGTGATCTAGTTAAAAAATCAAAAAATTATTTCAACTTTTCCCATAGTTTGCAAATAAATTTACAGTATGGTGTCCAATATATAATTGCTTTTTTCCATTTCTTTTCATTAATTTGAAAATTTATAGAACAGTATTGACTAACTGCATCATCAATATCCATTTGATTAAGGTATATCATCATAGCCAAGTCATAAGAAGGATCATAAATATAGGCATACTCCCAATCAATAACTTTAAATTGATTTTTAACTTTGAATAGATTACCGGGATGCAGGTCATTATGACAAAGAGTTGGCTTGAAAATGTTGCCATTAAAAGAGTTTAATAAAATATTTTTTTTTTTATTATTGCAGTGTTCTTATGAGAATCTGCAAGCGAATTCCAATAGAGCTCAATAACTGAAATGGGTGAAATAGTATTATGCCAAGTATTTAATTTAATTTTATGAATCCTAGATAGAATTGAAACAGCACAACTTTGAAACTCTTTTAAATCAATTATTGTTCCATTTATAAACTCTTGTATGTAACCAAATTTTGCTTTTGCAATAGGTTTTGGACTAAAGTTCTGATCAATAATTTTTTCTAATATAAAATATTCGTTGAAAGCTGAAAGGCCTAATTTTGGTAGCTCCTCATTTGATTTTTTCCACACCAATTGTTTATTTTGTGTCTTAAAATACAAAACTTCGGAAGACATTCCACCTTCTAAAAAGGCATATTCGATGATTTTATCTTGAGCGTTTAAAAACGCCCAATCATAGAATAGTTTATGAACACTATTCACCTTTTTTACCGAGTTTAACTTTATCTGACCATTTAATCGCCCCACTATTTATGTCGATTAAATTCATTGATAAAAAGTAATTGTTCGATTTACCATTGATATTGGAACGAACAACATAATTTGCTCCGATCATTTTACTAAATTGAAAAATTTGAGATTGATTTACAAAATCATCATTTTCATTAAAACCTAATTGATTCTTAACTTCTGATATTTTCCCGGAATCAGGGTATCCATACTTCCCAGAGTCAACTAAATTAGATTTAATTATGTCTTTTACATTATTAGTATTTATATACTCATTTGTATTATTTTTAACCCCTTCTATAAAAATTAGTGGAGTATTAGATTGATCATTACTAACTGTTGTACTCGAAAGTAACTTTTTAGTGATATCCATTGCTGCGCTATCAGCTTCACTATTAAAATCCCTTTTTACAGGAGGTTTGTTTTGAGCTTTTTGACTTTGCTTTTGCGTTTCCTGAGTATTATTATCTTGACCAAGATTCTTTAAAGAACTACAACCTGACAGGATAAATAAACCAGCTGCAATATAGACAATTTTTTTCATTTTCATTTCCTTTATTAATATTTTGACTCTATAAATTCATTAACATTGGGCCTAATGGCTCACCACCAACTAAATGCATGTGAATGTGATAAACTTCTTGACCGCCATGTTGATTACAGTTCATGATTAATCTATAACCATTTTTACTAATTCCTTCACTTTTTGCGATATTTTTTGCTACTGTAAAAAGTCTGCCTAGCATCAATTCATCACAATCTTCAATATCATTTATTGTTGGGATCAGTTTGTTCGGAATAATAAGAATATGAACTGGGGCCTTTGGATTTATGTCGCGAAATGCTGTTACCAAATCATCTTGATAAATAATATCTGCTGGTAACTCTTGCTTAATAATTTTACTAAAAATTGTTTCTTCCATAAATATCTCCTTATCCAAAATATATTTTTTTAATCACTTTACTTCATTTTAGACAATTTATAAAATAATAATATATTATAATGATGGAAAAAAAAATGAACAAACTCATAATAACTAGACCTGATGATTGGCATATTCACTTAAGAGATGATGATTTTTTAGAACAAACAGTAAAAGATATTAGTCGATATATGTCACGTGCTATCGTTATGCCTAATCTTGTCCCACCTATAATTAATTCAAAAATGGCACAAGATTATAAGAAAAGAATTATGGCTCATGCTGAAAATAAATTTAATCCTCTAATGACATTATATTTGACAGATAATACAACGGTAAAGGATATTGAGGAAGCGATTAAAGATCCTCATGTTTTTGCTGTAAAATTATACCCTGCTGGTGCAACTACAAACTCAAGTTCAGGTGTTACTAACATAAAAAACATTTATCCCCTTCTTGAAATTATGGAAAAAGCGAAATTTCCTCTACTTTTACATGGCGAAGTAACATCAAATGATATTGATATTTACGATCGTGAAAAAGCTTTTATTGATAAACATTTAATCCCTACTAGAAAAAAATTTCCTAATTTAAAAATAGTTTTAGAACATATTACAACAAAAGATGCAGTAGAATATGTACTCTCTCAAAAAAAGAATACAGCCGCCACAATCACTGCTCATCACCTAATGTTTAATAGAAATGATATGTTAGTCGGAGGTTTAAAGCCTCATTTATATTGTCTCCCAATTTTAAAAAGAGATATACATCAAAATGCATTAATAACAGCAGCAACATCTGGTGATTCGAGATTTTTCTTGGGAACTGACTCAGCACCTCATGCTAAACATAAGAAAGAATCTTCATGTTGCGGAGCAGGTTCTTATACTGCTCATGCATCCCTGGAGCTTTACGCTGAGATTTTCGAAGAAAAAAATGCTCTTCAACATTTAGAAGCATTTGCAAGTTTTAATGGGCCAGATTTTTACAATCTTCCTAGAAATAAAGATAAAATAACCTTAGTCAAAGAGAACTGGTTGGTTCCTGATCACCTCCCCTTTGGAGATACAATACTAAAACCTATTCGCGCAAATGAAAATATTTCGTGGAAAGTATTAGATTAAAGTTGAACTAAGCCATTTTTAGTAATAATGGCTTAGCTAACAACAATGAGTTTAAATTATATCTTTTTTTGTTGAAGTTGATTCATTTTTTCAATTTCTATTTTCCATATTCCTGGACCCTTCTCGTGAATATTCTCTCCATTTGTATCAACGGCAACAGTTACTGGCATATTTTCTACTTCAAATTCATAAATAGCTTCCATACCTAAATCAGGAAATGCAACAACTTTTGCTGATTTAATTGCTTTAGAAACCAAATAAGCGGCACCACCAACAGCCATTAAATAAACAGATTTATTTCTTTTTATGGAGTCTACAGTTTTGGGACCTCTTTCAGCTTTACCAATCATTCCAGAAATTTTTAGTTTTTCAAGCATAAAATCTGTAAATTTATCCATCCTAGTTGAAGTTGTTGGTCCTGCGGGACCAACAACTTCGTCACCAACGGCATCCACTGGACCAACATAATAAATAAATTTATTTTCAAAGTTAATGTTTTTTGGAAACTCTTCTCCAGATTCCCACATATTTAATAAGCGTTTATGAGCTGCATCTCGACCTGTAAGAATTTTTCCGGAGATTAATAAAGTTTCACCACAAACCCAACTTTCTATGTCTTGTTTAGTTATATTATTTAAATTAACTCTTTTTGATTCAGCAGAGTTACCCATTGATATTTCTGGCCAATCATCTAAATTGGGTTTTGGTAAAGATGCTTTACCTTGACCATCTAATGTAAAGTGAATATGACGTGTCGCGGCACAATTTGGAATTATACATAAAGGTTTTGATGCGGCATGGGTAGGTGCTGATTTAATCTTCACATCTAAAACAGTTGTCAATCCTCCTAATCCCTGTGCCCCTATACCTAAAGAGTTAACTTTATTATAAATATCTAATCTTAATTGTTCCTCGTCCGTAAGCACATCTTTTTTAGATAAGTGATTAATATTTATATGATCTAATAAAGACTCTTTTGCAAGCACAGCCGCTTTCTCTGCTGTACCACCAATACCAATACCGAGCACACCTGGTGGACACCAACCAGCTCCCATTTTAGGCACAATTTCAGCTATAGTTTCAACTATGTCGTCCGAAGGGTTTAACATCACCAATTTAGATTTATTTTCTGATCCACCACCTTTTGCAGCAAGATAAACTGTAACTGTATTACCTGGTATTAATTCAACATGAACTACAGATGGTGTATTATCTTTTGTATTAAGTCTTCTACCTGCTGGTTCAGAAACAATAGAAGCTCGAAGAGGATTATCCGGATTTAGATATGCTTTTCTAACACCCTCATCAATCATTTCTTGTAGGGAAAGTTTTGAGTCCCACCTCACATCCATACCTACTTTAACAAAACATGTCACAATACCTGTATCTTGACAAATAGGCCTCTTTCCCTCTGCAGACATTTTTGAGTTAACTAATATTTGCGACATTGCATCTTTTGCTGCCTTGCTTTCTTCATTTAAATAAGCTTGGTAAAGTGCATCAATAAAATCTTTAGGGTGATAGTACGATATGAATTGTAGTGCATCTTCCACGCTATCAATCAAATCTTTGCTTTTAATTATTGTCATCAATTCCTTCCTGATACTTTAAATTTATATATCGTGATTGTTTATAAAAATTTTTAAAATGTTATTATATTCTACAAATAATTTATTCTTTCATATATCAAAATAAATGCATAGTCAGAGAAAACGAAAAATTATATTACAAGAATTAGAATATTCGACGAATATATCTATAGAATTATTTGAAAAGTTCGAACACATCCCATGGAGTATTTTACTTAAATCTTCGGGAACAACAGAGTGTGAAAATTCCAACCGCTTCGATATTCTTACTTCTGAGCCTATTTACAAAATTATTCACAAAGAAAAAACTATAGTCTCAGATTCTGTTCAAGAAAAAAAGTACTCTTCTACAGAATGCCCTTGGGTAATAACTCAAAATTTAATGAGAAATAGCTTTGAAAAAGTTCCATCTATACCAAATATTCCATTTTGTGGAGGTGCAATGGGTTATCTAGGTTATGAACAAGGATTAAAACTTCACGATATACCTCAAAAACAAAATGATGAATTAAGAATACCTAATTTTGCTATCGGTATATATGACTGGTGTATTATCGTTGATCATAAATTACAAAAATGTACTCTTGTTGAATGGGATGTCTCCAAAAGATTAACTTGGCTAAGAAATCACTTAACAGTTTCAAAAAATAAATTTAAATTATTATCAAAGTGGAAGTCTGATACGACATATTCAAGTTACGAAAAACAATTTGAAAAAATTAAGGATCACCTTAATCAGGGAAATTGTTACCAAGTTAATTTAACTCATAGATTTTCATCTAAATTTGAAGGGGACACTTGGAGTGCATATCTCAAACTTGATCAACAAAATAAAGCACCCTTTTCAAGTTTTATAAGATTAGAAGATTATAGTATATTATCTTTGTCACCAGAAAGATTCACAAAGTTGTATGCAAATAGGCGCATTGAAACAAAGCCTATTAAAGGAACACAGCCTAGATCATCTGATCCAGTAATTGATAATTTAAATAAAATCAAACTCCAGCGCTCAGAAAAAGACAGATCTGAAAATTTAATGATTGTCGATTTAATGAGGAATGATTTAGGCATATTAGCACAACCAGGAACTGTGAAAGTTTCCAAACTTTTTAAAATCGAATCTTTTAATGCAGTGCATCACCTGGTAAGTACTATACAAGCAAATCTACGCCATCAATATGATCATTTTGATTTACTCAAAAGTATTTTTCCTGGTGGATCAATAACGGGTGCTCCAAAAAGAAAGTCTATGGAAATAATAAATGAGCTTGAAGAAAATTTTAGAGATATTTATTGTGGGAGCATTGGTTACTTTAGTGCCTGTGGTCAAATGGATACAAATATTTGTATTAGAACGTTATTAAGTAAAAATAATATGATATATGTCTGGGCTGGTGGAGGGATAGTTTTTGATAGTGTTTTGGAAAATGAGTATCAAGAAAGTTTTGATAAATTGAGTAAAATTTTATCGGTTTTAGAAAGTGATGAAACTAAGTTATATTGAACAAAATCTTTTATCTCTGATAGTATTACAAAAATCACAAGATAATGTTAATGATCAAGTTATATTTAATAAGGAAGTTCATAAATCATCCGTATTAATTATACTTAATCTAGTGAATAAAACTATTATTCTTACGCAAAGAGCTAAGGGCCTCAGTAGACATAAAAATGAAATTTCTTTCCCTGGCGGAAGGTATGATGCACTTGACAATAGTTTAATAGAAACTGCAACCAGAGAAACTGAGGAAGAAATTGGATTGATAATACCTCGAAAACAAGTTATATCTAAACTAAGTAAAACATACACACTTAGTGGATACGAAGTATACCCATATATAGCTTTTCTTAACACAACTCCGAAATTTATAATTAATAAAAGCGAAGTACAAAATATTGTGGAAATTCCTTTTAAAATATTTCTAAATTTTGAAAATTATAAAAAATTTTCCTTTTTATACAAAAATAAAATAAAAAATACTTTAGCTATCAAATTTAAAAACTATTTCATTTGGGGACTTACTGCAGTGTTATTGCATGATCTATCTAAACGGATTTCATCGAACAGTTCAGAGTAGGACCCTACATAATTAAAATCAAAAGTTTGTGTGAATCACTATAAGCAATGATTTTAGTTCGCACAGGGAACTTATTCAGCTTAGAAAAAACCATATTTTCAGCTATACTAATATGTACACACAAAATTTGCTTAGCTCCTCAAAAATGAAAACTAAAATCAATTTTTTATTTTGAACTTACTCTAATTTCCATTATCATAAAAAACTATGTTGAACTTCAGGAGCTACGAAAAAAGGACATCGTTATGATAAGTGTTTATGATATTTTTAAAATTGGTATTGGACCCTCAAGTTCACATACCATAGGACCAATGAAAGCTGCAAAGCAATTTTTAAATGAGCTTTCGCGTATAAATCCCAAAGATGTAAGTTCAATATATGTAGATATCTATGGTTCTCTATCTTTTACAGGTAAAGGACACCATACAGATAAAGCGATAATACTTGGTCTTCATGGTTATGATCCTGATACAATAACAATGGCACAAAAGAAGCTTATTTTAAATTCAATTAAAAAAAACAAAAAGATTAAATTTAAATTGAATGATTACGATTTCAACTTTAATTTCAATCCAGATGAAAATTTAATTTTTCATTTTAAAAATTTATCTCTACACGAAAATGGTTTAACGTTCCGAGCTCAATATCAAAATAAAACTATATATGAAAACACATATTACTCCATTGGAGGAGGTTTTATTGTTAGTGAACAGGATTTCAATAACCCTACTCCTTCAAAAAAAATTGAGCCATATTCATTCACTTCAGCATCACAGCTCCTCATGCTATGTAAAGAAAATAATAAAAATATATATGAAATTGCCAATGAAAACGAATTAGCATTTAAGTCTGAGCAAGATATAGATAACTACATCAACAGAATATGGGAAACTATGCAAGAATGTATAGCTAATGGCCTAAAAAATAAAGATACGCTTCCAGGACCTCTCAAACTGAAAAGAAGAGCTCCAGATTTATTTAATGACCTAAGTTCCCAAAAGGTAGTTCATGATCCAATGGATATTTTGGATTGGGTTAACTTATATGCCTTTGCTGTTAATGAGGAAAATGCTTCTGGAGGTAGAGTTGTTACGGCACCTACAAACGGTGCTTGTGGAATTGTGCCTAGCGTTCTGAAATACTACGAAAAATTTATCAATCCAATTGATTCAAATAAATTGAAAATTTTCTTTTTAACCACGACCGTAATAGGAGGCTTATACAAACTAAATGCATCAATTTCAGGAGCCGAAGTGGGTTGTCAAGGAGAAGTGGGAGTTGCTTGTTCAATGGCAGCTGCAGGACTTACAGCTTTATTAGGGGGAACTCCTGAGCAAATTTGTATCGCTGCTGAAATAGCGATGGAGCATCATTTAGGATTGACTTGCGATCCAGTTGGAGGTCAAGTACAAGTTCCTTGTATTGAAAGAAACGGAATAGGTGCTGTTAAGGCAATTAATTCATCTCGCATGGCTATGAGAAGAAAGTCTACTCCTTTAGTTTGTTTAGATAAGGTCATTGAAACAATGTTTGAAACCGGTAAAGATATGAATGAAAAATATAGAGAAACATCAAAAGGTGGATTAGCAATAAAAGTTTTATGTTAGTTATTATTTAAGATATAATAATTTTTTTGTTGAAAATAAGGTATATAAATGTTTGTAGTAATTTTTGGAAGGCCTGGTTGTCCTTTCTGTGTTAAAGCAAAAGATTTAGCTGAGGACTTGAAATCAAAACGTGATGATTTTAACTTTCGTTACGTTGACATCCATGCCGAAGGTATTTCTAAAGCAGATTTAGAAAAATCGGTAGGTAAACCAGTTGAAACTGTTCCTCAAATTTTTATTGATGAAAAGCCTATTGGTGGTTATACAGAGTTTAATGCATATGCTCAAGAACATTTAAACAATTAAAACTCCGTTCATAGCTTTTAAAGCATTCAGAGCTTAATATAAACTGAATGCTTTTTTTAAATTCCTGCACATTTTCATCAAATTCATGCATAATTTAAGTGTGTATAAAAAGATAAACCCAAAATGTATAAAATTTTAATAATTGAAGATGATGTTATCTTAAATCATCACTTAAAAGTCCAACTAAACTCTGATGGACATAATGTCTTGAGTGCTAAAACGGCTGAAGAAGGTATTTACTTCTTGAAAGATCATCCATGCGATATTGCTATTATAGATCTTGGTCTTCCTGATATGGATGGAGTTGAACTGGTCACAAAAGTCAGATCTCTAAAAATATCAATACCGATCTTAATTTTAACTGCAAGATCAAATTGGGAAGAAAAAGTTAGAGCACTAGATGCTGGAGCAGATGATTATTTGGTCAAGCCATTTCAAAAAGAAGAGCTTATAGCCAGAATGAATGCGCTCATAAGAAGACATAATAGAATAGCTCAATCAACAATACATGCTGAAAACATGGAGCTGAATCTTTTGCAAAAAAAATTATTTATTTTTGAAGAAGAAATTGAATTAACTGCATTCGAATATGATATTTTAGAATTTTTAGTGAGACATTCATGTCAAGTGAAATCAAAATTCGAAATATTAGATCTTATTTATCAAGACCAGTCAGGAGATCCTAATACTATTGAGGTGATGGTTAGTAGATTACGAAAAAAATTAACTACAGCTGGTATATCAAACCCCATTGAAACAATTCGTGGACAAGGTTATATGTTTAATCTACAAACAACTTAAGCTTTATGATAAAAAAAACTGTTAAGCAAATCGCTTTGATTTTTAGTTTAAAAAAATCATACCGTCCTAAACTTATTAATCGCTCATTTGTAACATCATTCATCATTTTAATTATATCTATATTAATGATGTTTTTAATCTTAAATAAACTCTATAATACTCTGTTAGTAAAAAGTTTTATTGACTCTTTAAGAAACCAAACTCCTATTTTTTTACAAAAAGTAATTGATGGTAAATATTATGACTCTTTAGAAGATGTGGTTGAAACAAATAAGATAAAACCATTAAAATCAATAAAAAGAATAATTTGTATAGATAATCATGCCGATAAAAAGTTTTCTACAGGCACTATTTATGAGTTATGTGATAACTTTTACTTGAATAAATTGAAATTGAATCAACCGAGTGGAGTTCTTTTAAAAATTAAAGACCACACTATTATTGCGTTGGGCTACCAATTTAAAAGAAAAATAAATAACAAAATCCTTACCGAAAACTATGCTGTTTTCTATACAGATGCAGCCAATTATCAAAAGGCACAACTTCATAATCAAAGAGAAGTTTTTGCTCTTTTAATTGTTTTTTTAATTGTAGCAACTATCTTTTTATTGCTCTCTAATTATTGGAGCTTTATTCCAATTAGAAAAATTACTGATGAACTGCAACTTCTATTTGATTCAAAAATAAAAAAACTAAGTTCATCTTATCCAGCTGATTTATTAGAGTTAACAAAAACGATCAATACATTAATTGAAATTAATTCTTCTAGACAAAAAAATTATACAAATGCATTAGATGATTTAGCTCATAGTTTGAAAACAAGGCTTGCGGCAATGTATGCAATTATTGAATCAGATATGACCAGTGGAAATAAACAATCTGAGTTAAATAAAAAACTATTAGAACAACTCAGTCAAATTGATGAATTAATTTCATATCAATTAAGAAAGGCTAGACTAGGACAAAAAAGCTTACAAACGGAATATACAAAACTTTACCCAGTTCTTTTATCAATAACAAAAACTCTTGAAAAAATACACAACCATAAAAATATAAAAATATCCTTAGAACTATCGAATACATTCACTTTACCAATTTCTCAAATGGATTTAATGGAGTTAATGGGGAATTTAATTGAAAATGCTTTTAAGTTTGCCAATAAGCATATTATGATAACGGCTGAGAGAACCGATAATAAATTTAAAATCACTGTAGAAGATGATGGTCCTGGCGTTAATAAGGAGCATCGTGAAGCAATTTTTCAAAGAGGCGTTAGAGCTGATAGGCTAAATCCTGGCCAAGGTATTGGACTATCTGTGTGTCATGATATTGTCTTAAGTTACAATGGGCAAATAAATATTAAAACTTCACAATTACAAGGTGCATGTTTTTATATTACATTTGACATAACCCAATAAAATAAAGAGGTATTTTTAATTAACCTCTTTAGAATTTAATTTATAAAATCAGTGTTCTTACTCTTTAAATTTCGGAAATATTTACCTTTATATCAGTATCTTCATCGTAATTTACTTCATCAAAGTTAAAACCGAAAAGTTTCATAAATTCATCTTTGTAGTATTGATAATCTGTTTCATCAAATAAATTATCATTAGTTAAATTTGGCCAAAGTAGTTTACAGAAGTTTTGGACGTCTTCTCTCAATTCCCAGTCATCAAGTCTAACCTGATCATCATTATCTAATTCGAACTGATTTTCTAATTTAAATAGTTTACTTTCAAACATTCTAAAAATTTGTTCAATACACCCTTCATGAATTCCTTCTTGTTTCATTTTTTTGAAAACCATTGACAAGTATAAAGGCATTACAGGGATAGCTGCACTAGCTTGCGTAACAACACTTTTCAAAACAGCAACATGTGCATGCCCCGAAAGCTTCTCTTCCAAAAATTTATTTAATTTTTTAGCTGTTGAAGTTAAATCTTTCTTTGCTTGACCAATAGTCCCTTCCCAATATATTGGCCATGTTATATTTCCACCAATATATGAGTAAGCTAATGTTAAGCAACCTTTTGATAAAACATCAGCATTTTGTAGAGCATGTATCCATCTAGACCAATCATCACCGCCCATTACTGTTACTGTATTATCAATTTCTTGTTGTGTAGCCGGCTCAATTTTTGCTTCAAACAATTGATCCTTATTTGTATCAACAGCTGTAGCAATATATGGTTTGCCAATAGGCTTAAGAGTTGACTTGATCAACTCTCCTGATTCTGGCATCTTTCTCACTGGAGATGCAAGAGAATATATTACACAGTCAATTTTACCCAAATCTTTTTTAATCAAGTCAATAACTGTTTCCTTAGTTTCATCAGAAAATGCATCTGCATTGATTGTTTTAGCATATAATCCTTCAGCATTCGCAGCATCTTCAAAAGCAACAGTATTGTATAGCCCAGCAGTGGCAGTCTTTTTATCCGTTGCTTCTTTCTCAAAACAAACACCTATAGTTGAAGAGCCACTGCCAAACGCAGATACTATTCTCGTTGCAAGACCATAACCCGTTGATGAACCAATAATTAAAACATTTTTGGGTGCTTGATTAATCTTTTTAGGATTGTTTTTTACAAAAGATATCTGTTTTTCAACATTTTTAGCACAACCTTTAGGGTGAGCTGTTGTTGAAATAAATCCTCTGACTTTAGGTTTTACTATCATATTCAATTCCATATTTTAATTTAATTTAATAACATATTCTTTTAATTTGTTCGCAACTGCTGTATGTGAAATACCTAATCTTTTTGCTAGTTTACGAGTTGATGGATAATTTTTATAAAGACTTTCAAAAATCTTAGCTTCATAGTTTTTCATTATCACATCTAAACTTCTTTTTTCATACTCTAACTGATTTAGAAGACTTTGTTGACTGTCAATTTCATCTACATAAAAAGTGTTGCTAGTATTTACATCAAAAATTTTGTTCAATAAATAATTTTTTAATTCTCTTATATTACCATACCAAAAATTTTGCAAGACTTCTTTTTCAAATTGAGGATATTTGTTAATAAAAGCTTCATAAGTTTGTTTATGAGAATATTCTTTAAAAAAATATTTACAGAATAAAGTAATATCATTTTTTCTATATCTTAATGGTGGTATATCAATTGAAAGAGCATTTAATCGATAATAGAGATCTTTTCTAAAAAGTCCTTGATTCATTAATGTTTTTAATTTCATTTGTGCAGAACAAATAATCTTAACATCTACTTTAATTTCCTCTTCACTACCCACTCTTCTAAAAGTTTTAGTTTCTAATAATCTAAGTAATTTTGTTTGAAAAGTCGAAGACATTTCTGAAGCATTATCAAAAAATACAGTACCACCATTTGCTAATTCAAAAATTCCGCGAGATACTCGACCTGACGAAAGAACTTTTATCCCAAATAATTCAGTTTCTAAACAATAATCTGGAATACTTGCGCAACTTATAACTATAAAAGGGAAATTTTTTCGTTCTGAATAATTATGACTGCACCTAGCCAAAATTTCTTTTCCAGTTCCTGTTTCTCCATAAAGAAATAAAGGTTCATTCACATTCGCATAATTTTTTAAAACCTCGATTGTATTTAAAAATAATTTTGATTCTCCGATTAAATCTTCGAAAAAAATTGCTTCAAATTTTCTTTTTAAAATTTTTTTATCATATGCTTCCAATTTTAAAATATAACCCTTATGGTTATTAACCATGTCTTTTTCTTTTAATGGATATGTTTTAGCTATATATTTATGATTATTCAACTCTAATAATGTTTTATTTGTTTTTTTTAAACTGTCCGAGTACCCAGGAATAAAATCTAAAATTGATTCTCCAATAAAATTTGTTTTTTGATTTTTCGCATTGAGTTTAAGAGTTTTAATTGCTAAATTAGACAAGTTGATAATTTGGTATTTGTGATTTAAAGAAATAATATTTTCATTAATAATTTTATATAAGAGGTTGTTACTATCCTCATGCAGACTATCATACAAAAAACTGACTGTTTTAACATCAGATATCAATTCAATTTCTCGTAATGCTTTCATTAACTCAGAAAAAACTTTAAAGTGAACATTTTCAAATTCTATTTGTAAAGTGTTTTCTTTAGAAATAGTTTTAACAATTCTCATATTTAACTTATTAAAAACATCTAAAATTTGATAAAAACAAACTCCCACATCATTTTTAATAACAATTTGAATGTACATTATTTTCCTGTTAATCTCACTCAACATCAAATATTTTAATTTCGAAAATCTAACAAATGAGTTACAATTATAAATTATATTTTGATATTTGTCTCTCGGATTATTTTTAATGCTTCTTTATTTGTTTAAGAGAGTATCCTTATTTATAGTTAGTAGTTTTTTTTTAACTTTAATTGGTTATAGTATAATTAGATTTGATATTACTCACATTAATTTATTTTCAGGAGTTTTGAACGGTTGGTTTTTTTACATTCAAGAGTTATTTAAAGGTAATTTAGGTATATTTGCTGAAAGGTCAGATATAACAAACCAAGTTCTTAATGTCTTCCCTGCAACTATAGAGCTTTGCTCTCTAGCCCTTTTACTTTCTTTAATGATCGGTATTCCACTTGGAATAATTGCAGGATATAATCATAACACATGGGTTGATAAACTAATTTCGTTTATTTCAAATATCGGTTTATCGATACCTGTATACTGGTTATCCATTGTAGTCATTGTTTTTTTTTCATCATATATACTTAATTTTTTGCCCTTATCAACACATGATGTAAGCTTAGTAACTAATGAGTCTTATTCTTTTTCTATTTTCAAAGGAACTATCGATGTCCAAAATATTTCTCATATTCTAATTCCAATAGTTGTTTTAGCGGTTGTTCCTACATCAGAGGTTTTAAATAATACCAAGGACAAAACCAAATCATTAATTCAAAAAAACTTTATAAAAAATGCTAATGCCAAAGGGCTATCCACAACTAAAACAATTTTTAGACACCTACTAAAAAATATAGTAATTCCAATTATTCCAAAAATTGGCAATCAATTTTCTACTCTAGTAACCTTTGCTATTATTACAGAAACTATCTTTTCTTGGCCAGGAATTGGTCGATGGTTACTTTTTGCTATGGAACATCAAAACTTAATAGCTATTCAGGCTGGTGTTCTTTCTATTGGTATTTTTATCTTATTTATAAATATGGTATTTGATATATTAGGATTCTTTATTGACCCTTTAAGAAGAAGGGAGAATTATGCAAGAGGATAAATCAGTATATAAAAAAGATATAGTAGTAAATAACTTTCAAAAAATAAAAATTTATATTTTAAATAACCCCTTGTCCCATGTTTCATTTTGGTTGGTTATATTTATATGTTTTGTAAGTATTTTTGCTAGTATTGTTTCTCCTTACTCGCCTAACGATTCAGTAGGTATTCCTTTACTAAAACCTTCTTGGGACCAATCAGGATCATTAAATTATTTTTTAGGAACTGACTCCTATGGTAGAGATGTATTTACAAGAATTATCACTGGAATACAATTAACTTATGGATATTCAATATGTGTTGTTTTAATCTCTATTATAGTTGGTGTATTTTTAGGTGTCATTTCCGGGATGACTAGAGGCCTAAAATCTAGCGTGATTAATCATTTTCTTGATCCAATTCTTTCAATGCCCTCTATTTTGATTGCAATTATTATAGTTATAATAGTTGGTCCCGGCGAGTTTAACGTTTTATTTGCAATTGGATTATCTTTAATACCACAATTTATAAGAAATATTAGAACAATCACTAAAGCCGAATTGAATAAAAATTATGTAACTGCAGCTAAACTGGATGGAGAAAAAAATTGGGGTTTATTCAAAAACTCACTTTTACCCAACCTATTAGTTCCAATTATAAATGAATTTACTAGAGGAATGACTATAACAATTATAGATATTTCTGCACTTGGTTTTCTTGGTTTGGGTGCACAACCACCCTCTTCTGAGTTGGGCTGTATGATTGGTAGTTCCATTCAATTTACTTACATTGCCCCATGGTTAATTATAATTCCGGGTATAACTTTATCTATATGTATATTTTCTACAAATTTTTTAAGTAACTCTATTATTAATGCTTTAAATGAAGGAATTGAATAATATATGGCTCTTTTGGATATTAGACACTTATCTATTACCATTAATACACCTCATGGTGAGTTTAAAGCTCTTGATAGAGTGAGTCTTTTAATTAATGAAGGGGAAATTCGCGGATTATTAGGAGAATCAGGATCGGGAAAAAGCTTAATCGCAAAAGCTATTATTGGAGCTACAAAAACTAATTGGATAGTAACCGCTGATAGATTCAGACTAAATGGTATTGATCTTTTGCAATTATCATCTAGAAAACGAAGAAAAATTGTTGCACAAGAAATTGGTATTATTTTCCAAGAACCTTCAAGTTATTTAGACCCTTCAATAAAAATTGATAAACAATTAAAATTTAACCTGTTTAATTCTACTTACACTGGGAAATGGTGGAAAAGATTTAAATGGAAATCTACCTATTTGAAGCAATTGATGCATAAAGTTGGAATCAGAAATTATAAAGTATTAATGAATAGTTATCCTCATGAGCTCACAGAGGGAGAATGTCAGAAAATAATGATTATAATGGCTATAGCTAATAAACCAAAAATTATTATTGCCGACGATCCAACGAACGGTCTGGATATTGTTACGGAAGATCAAATTTTTAGACTTTTAAATAAGATGAATCAAATCAATAAAACCTCCATATTACTAATCAGCCATGATTTAAATAGAGTTATTAATATTGCTCATAAAATCACGGTTCTTTATTGTGGTCAAACTGTGGAATCAGGTACAAACAAAGCTGTCACTTCAGAACCTCATCACCCATATACAAAAGCTTTATTAAATGCAATTCCCTCTTTTAATGTTAATCTGCCTCATAAAAGTAAGCTTACTACTTTAAAAGGGTCAGTTCCTCCCATGGAAGCTTTACCAATCGGATGTAGACTTGGTCCAAGATGCCCTTATGCCCAGAGAAAATGTGTTGAGGTCCCTCCTCAAACAAAATTAAAAAATCACAAGTTTTTTTGCCACTTCCCTCTAAATTTAAAAAATTGAATTAAAATCAGAGAAATAAATATGGATATTCCATTACTTAATGTACAAAACATATCTAAGAATATTAAAATTACAAAAATGTTGTTTTTTAAAAAAATATTAATATATTAAATGCAATAAATTTTGAATTAAATCAAGCCGAAACACTTGTAATCATGGGAGAAAATGGCTCCGGAAAATCAACTTTAATTAAAATTCTTGCTGGTATAACTCAAGCATCTTCAGGATTAATAGAAATAAATGGAGATAGAAATATTTTTTACAACTCTTCTCATAGAACGAGATTAATTAGAATGATATTTTCATATTCAAGCAACTCTCTTAATCCAAGTCTAAAAATTGGTGATATTCTTGAAAATCCACTTAAAACAAATACGAACATGAATTCTACTGAAAGAAAAATAAGAGTAAATAACATATTAAAAAAAGTTGGACTCTTATCTGAACATGCTACTTTTTATTCATCGATGCTATCAGCAGGACAAAAACAAAGAGTAATGATTGCTCGTTCTTTAATTTTACAACCATCAATAATTATATCGGATGAATCAATTAATGGATTGGATATTTCAATCAGAGCTCAAATACTTAATCTATTAATTGATCTGCAAAAAGAAATGGGACTTTCTTATATTTTTATTTCTCAAAATGTAGATTTAGCTAAACACCTGTCAGATAAGGTAATTATTTTAAAAAATGGTGAAATTGTCGAGCAGGGACCAACTAAAGATGTATTATTCAATCCCCAAGAGAACTATACAAAAAAAATCATTAGTTTTGAATAGACGAAATAATACTATCCAATACTGAAGATGGCTTTTCTGAACTTGTTATGCTTCTACCAATAACAAGATAATCTGCTCCATTTTTTATCGCATTAAATGGTGACATAACTCGGCTTTGGTCATTTACATTATCATTATCCATTCTTATGCCGGGTGTAACTGTAAGAAAGCTTTTATCAATATGTTGCTTAATCAAAGGTGTTTCTAGTGCTGAGCAAACAACACCATCAAGTTCACATTGATGAGCTAATTTGGCTAAATGAAGCACCTGTTCATTAGTTGAATTATTTATACCAATAGATATGAGATCCGATGGGCTAAAGCTAGTTAAGACAGTTACTGCAATTAATAAAGGCTTATCATTTCCATAAGGCTCTATTATTTTTTTTGCAGCAGACATCATTTTTTCTCCCCCTGATGCATGAACGTTAACCATCCAAACTCCAAGATCAGCAGCTGCTCGAACCGCATTTGCGCATGTGTTCGGAATATCATGAAATTTCAAATCCAAAAAAACTGAAAACCCCCTAGCATGAATACTTTTAATTAATGAGGGGCCAAATAATGTGAACATTTCTTTCCCCACTTTAATTCGGCAGCTGCAAGGATCTATTGAATCAAGGAAAGTTAAAGCTTTATACTCAGAATCATAATCCAGAGCTACAATAATATTTTTGTTTTTCAAAGTTTTTCTCCTTTATTTATTCGCCTTTTAATCCTCTAACAGGAATAATAGTCTCCCAACTATGACAGGAAGGACAATTCCAAAAAAGTGTGTTTGTTTCAAAACCACAGTTGTTACATTGATATTTTGCTAAAGTTTTAATTTCTTCTTGAACCAAAGCTTGTAATTTAATTAAATTGTTTTTTTCTTGTGCATTTGATGAGCTCTTAATATAAAACAAAATTAAATGTGCAAAATTTCTCATTGAGGGGTTTGCATTGATTTGCTTGTCCATAAAAGCAAGTGCCTTAGAAAAGCCTTCTTTTTTTTCGATTAAATTAGAGTACATAATATCAAATGAAGTACCAGCTTTATTTGATATTAATATATCAAAAAAGTCAGTTATTTCTTTATAAGGTATTTTATCAATGAGATTTACAAGGAATGGGCGTATTTCTGTTACAAAACGAATATCTTGTTTCACAATCAATTCGAGTTGTTTAAATAATTTTTTTTCTTGTTTAGAGTTACTGAGAATGTCGCACATTAATAATGAGGCTCTGACACAATTAGGGTTTTCAGATAGCGCTTTCTTAACAAGAGATTCTGTTTTAGCGTAGTTACCTATGTCAAATTCATTACATGCGAGCTCACAATAAAATTGTGCAATTTGAGTTTTTTGTTGTTTTTTTTCAATATTATTATTTATTTTTGTTATTGAAATGGCTTTTTCCCAATCTCTAGTTCTAATATATATGTTTGCTAGATTTTGTAATGCATTCAAATTATCATAGTTTTGTTCCAAAAGCTTAGAATAAATTTTTTCAGATCTATCATACAAACCAACGGAGTAATAATCTTTTGCGAGTTCTTGAAGTATCAATGAGTTTTGATTAAAAGTTAAACCATCCCTACTTAATAAGCTTTTATGAATTTTTATAGCTTTTTCAATTTCACCATTTTGACGAAATAAATTGCCTAAAGTTAAGTGAGTATCTAAGGTATCATCATCAAGCTCCAATAAATTAATAAATACTTCAAGAGCCTTTTCTGTTTTATCAGCTAACAGTAAATTTAACCCTTGAATATAATTTTTTGAAATATTATATGAATCCTCTTCTTTTTTCTCTCGAACACTTCTACTGCCCATATACCAACCGTAACCAGCAGCTATGGGTAAAAGTAAAAAAAGTAAATCAAACATTAATTCTTAATTTTCTCAGATAATTCAGTATTACTTATCATTGTCTATTTTTGGCTCTTCAGTTGTATTTATTGACTTATTTATTTTTTTTTTCAATTTTCTTACTTCAAACTTATTTTTCAACAAACTTGTAATGCAAAATAACCAGCAAATTATAAATCCTGCTGCAAAAGAAAAACCAATTAATAAAGAAAGTGTGATCTGGTGTGAACCAAACAAATAATTCAGAGTCACGACTTCATCATTGTAAAACCCCAGCGCCAATACAATTATAAGGGCAATAGCTAATAAAAAACCATTAAAAAACTTCATCTTTGTTACCCAAAGCTATTAAAATCAACTCATTTTAACTAGTATAACTAAATTAAAAAAATTACGATTAATATTATTAAATCAAAATAGATATATTCAAAAAAAGCGCTTTGAAGCGCTTTTAGATACACTAGTAATCAACTCTTTCTCTGAGTTCTTTACCTGGTTTAAAGTGCGGGACATATTTGCCATCTAACTGGACTTTTTCGCCAGTTTTTGGATTTCTACCCATCCTTGCTTCCCTAAAATGAAGAGAAAAACTACCAAATCCCCTAACCTCAATTCTATCTCCACTTTCAAGAGTTTGAGACATAGACTCAACAATAACATTTATTGAATCTTCAAGTTGCTTAGAAGACAGGTGAATCTTTAAAGAACATAAAGATTCAATAAGTTCGGATTTTGTCATGAATAAGCTCCAAAATTTACTGACTAATATCTATTATAACTTATATTTTATAATAGATATTATTTTTTTTAGTGTTTACTCACTTTTCGCTGCTTTGAAAGCATCAGCCATTGCATTAGTAAAATTCTGATCATCTTTTTTACTATTAACACTAGCCATAGCTTCCTGCTCTTCAGCAGCGTCTTTTGCTTTAATTGAAAGGTGTATAACTCTATTCTTACGATCTACACCAGTAAATTTAGCTTCTACTTCGTCACCAGTCGCAAGAACTAAAGTAGCGTCCTCGACACGATCTCTAGATGCTTCAGATGCTCTAATGTAACCTTCAACACCATTATCCAAAGATACAGTTGCACCTTTAGTATCAACTTCAATTACTTTACCTTTAACCACTGCACCTTTCTTATTGTCAGCTGTCCATTGATTAAAAGGGTCTTCTTCAATTTGCTTAATCCCTAAAGAAATTCTTTCTCTTTCAGCATCTACTGCAAGCACTACAGCAGATATTTCATCACCTTTCTTAAAGTCTCTTACTGCATCTTCTCCAGCGACATTCCATGAAATATCAGATAAATGCACTAAGCCATCAATACCACCTTCTAAGCCGATGAAAATACCAAAATCTGTAATTGATTTAATCTTTCCAGTAACTTTATCGCCTTTTTCCTGTGCATCAGCAAATTGTTGCCAAGGGTTTGCTTTACATTGTTTCAGACCTAGGCTAATTCGTCTTCTTTCTTCATCTATTTCTAAAACCATAACTTCAGCTTCATCGCCAACATTTACTACTTTAGACGGATGAATGTTCTTATTTGTCCAATCCATTTCAGAAACATGCACTAAACCTTCCACACCTTCTTCAATTTCAACGAAACAACCATAATCAGTTAAGTTAGTTACTCTTCCAGACAAACGTTTACCTTCAGGATATCTTTTAGCAATTGCAATCCAAGGATCTTCACCTAATTGCTTTAATCCCAGAGATACACGAGTTCTATCACGATCAAATTTTAAAACTTTGACCTTAACTTCATCACCAACATTAACTATTTCACTTGGGTGTTTCACTCTTTTCCAAGCCATATCAGTTATATGCAATAACCCGTCAACACCGCCTAAATCAACAAAAGCACCGTAGTCAGTTAAATTTTTAATAATACCTTTAACTTCCATACCTTCTTGTAAAGAAGCTAGTAACTCATCTCTTTCAACACTATTTTCTGATTCAATGACTGCACGACGTGATACAACTACATTATTACGTTTCTGGTCAAGTTTTATTACTTTGAATTCAAGTTCTTTATTTTCTAGATGTAGAGTCTCTCTAACAGGTCTAACATCTACTAAAGAACCAGGTAAAAATGCTCTTATACCATTTAGTTCAACCGTAAATCCACCCTTAACTTTACCATTAATAATACCAAGAATAGTTTCTGCTTTTTCATAAGCATTTTCTAAAACAATCCAAGCTTCATGGCGTTTGGCTTTTTCACGTGATAACTGAGTTTCACCAAATCCATCTTCAATCGCATCTAAAGCAACGTCTACTTCAGTACCAATTTCAATTTCAAGATCGCCTGATGCATTTTTAAATTGTTCTGCTGGGATAGCTGATTCAGATTTAAGACCGGCATCAACCAGAACGTAACCATTATCAATAGCAACTACAGTGCCCTTAACAATTGTTCCTGGACGTGTTTCAATTTCTTTAAGTGATTCTTCAAAAAGTTGAGCAAAAGATTCTGTCATGTATTTTATCTTCATTTTATAAACATCCACGTAGTTTCCTACCACATGGGGCTGTTAAAGTAATTAATTTCGGTCCTTGAAATTAATAGTAAATTTATTTTCTTAATAGAGCATAAGACTCTAAGATATAGCTAACAACATCATTTATAGACAAATTAGTGGAATCTATTACAATTGCATTATCTGCTGGAACTAACGGAGATATGCTTCTATTACGATCTCTTTGATCCCTATCTATTATATTAGCTAAAATTTCATCAATATTAACATCTAAACCCTTATCTTGCAATTGTTTAGTTCTTCTTCTTGCTCTTTCTTCAGGTGAAGCATCAAGAAATATCTTTAATAAAGCATTAGGAAAAATAACAGTTCCCATATCTCTACCATCAGCAATTAAGCCCGGAGGCTTTGCGAAATCTTTTTGTTTCTGAATTAAATATCCTCGAACAATCTCATTTGCAGCAATAACAGACGCAGTTTCACCTATCTTTTCATCCCTTAAGTAATTTGTAATATTTTTATCATCTAACAAAACTTCCGTAGATGATTCAGTTACATTATAGGTTATATCAATAGATTTGATTAATTGTTCAATACAAACCTGATCATCTAGATTAATGTGATTCTTTAAAATGGCATATGCTACAATTCTATATAGTGAGCCTGAATCTAATAAATTCCAACCTAATTTTTCTGAGAGTATTTGACTTACTGTACCCTTTCCCGCTCCACTTGGACCATCTATAGTTATTACAGGAACTATTAAATTATTCATCTTTAATCTCATTTTTATTTTAATAACTGCATATTTTTTAATTTTAAGCTACTCAATCAAACCACCGTTCTTATCGCAACTGAATCAAGAATATCAAAAAAATTAGGAAAAGTTTTATTTACACATGATGGATTCTTAATAGTGACACATGTTCCTGAAAGAGCAATTAAAGAAAAACACATTGCCATTCTATGATCATTATATGTTTCTATTTCAGCTACATTAAATTTTTGAATTGGCGATACTTCAATAAAATCTTTTCCTTCAACAACCTCTGCACCTATTTTTCTTAATTCATGTGTCATTGCACTTAATCTATCTGTTTCTTTTACTCGCCAATTATAAATATTTCTAATAACAGTTTTTTTTCCTGAAAATAATCCTAAGATTAATGCCGTCATTGCTGCATCTGGTATATGATTTAGATCCCTATCAATTGGATGAATTTTTTTTGTAGAGGTAACTCTAACATAATTATCGAATCTTTCAATTTTAGCCCCACTATCTTCTACCAAATCCAGAAAGCCAATATCACCCTGAATACTTTTATTCCCGATTCCATTGATTTTTAATGTTCCTCCTGATATGGCAGCAGCAGCAACAAAATAAGAGGCAGAAGATGCATCACCTTCAATATAATATGAAGAAGGCGACGTATATTCTTGATTTCCATTAATTTCAAAAGTTTTATAATTATTATTAATTACTGTAACCCCAAAATCCTCCATAATCTTTAAAGTAATGTCAATATATGGCTTAGAAACAAGTTCATCTTCAATGTTAATTAGAATCCTTTTTTTCAACATTGGGGCTACTATTAAAATAGCGGTTAAAAACTGGCTAGATATATTTCCTTTAATGAATATATTATCAGAACCACTTAAATTACTTTTTTTAATTTTTAATGGTGGATATCCACATTCATTAAGGTATTGAATATTTGCGCCTAGTTGACTTAAACTTTCTACTAGATCGCCAATCGGTCTTTCATGCATTCTTGGTTCGCCGCATAAAAGATATTCACCACCTGAAAAAGCTAATGCTGCAACAAGAGGTCTCATCGCTGTACCGGCATTTCCAAGATATAATTCCAAACTTTCATTATTTTTAAATAAACCTGCATTGCCAACAACAGAGCACTGTGTTTTATCATCACTTAGGCTTAAATTAATGCCAAGTTTTTTTAAAGCGTCTAACATATAACTTACATCATCACTATCCAGAAGATTATGAATATGACAATTTCCCGATGCCAATGCTGCAATTAAGAGGACTCTATTAGAAATACTTTTCGAACCTGGTATATCCAATTCTCCCGACACACTTTGAATAGGTTCTATCTTCAATTTTTTCATAAATATTTACTTAATGTTTTTTGTGAATAAATCTAAAAAGTTAACTAGTTTTTCAATAGCTTCAAACGGCATTGCATTATAAATAGAAGCCCGCATACCTCCAATAGCTCTATGTCCCTTGAGGTAATGTAAACCATTTTTTTCAGCAGCCTCAATGAACTTTTCATCTAAAAAGTTGTTACCTTCAATATTAAAAGAAACATTCATCAAAGATCTATATTTCGGATCAACATTATTAGAATAATAAGGTGAATTATCTAAGTAGCTATATAAATAATCAGCTTTTTTTTGGTTTTCATGAAATATTTTCATTAATCCACCTCGACTTGAAATCCATTTTAAAATAAGATTTGTAACATAAATTGCATACGTTGATGGGGTATTATATAGAGAGTTACTATCAAGTAATTTTTTATAATTCAGTACGCTCGGAACTCTCTCGTTGTCAGAATTAATAATAGATTTCTTCAAAATAATTACACTTAACCCGGGAATACCTAAATTTTTTTGAGTACCTGCATATATCATAGAAAATTTATTCACATTTATTGGTCTAGACAAAATATTAGATGTCATATCCGCAATAAAAGGAAAATTTTGTTCAGGTAATTGCGTTATTTCAATACCATTTAATGTTTCGTTTGAACAAAAATGTATATATGGTGCATCTATATCAATATCCCACTCATCGCAGGGCTTCAAACTATAAACTTTATTATGATATTGTTCAATTGATGTAAGTTTTGCATTACAAAATAATCTAGCCTCATCATAAGCACTTTGGGCCCAGTAACCTCCATTCAAATATTGTGGCTTATCATTTTCACTGACTAAATTTAATGGCACAGCTGAAAATTGTGCTCGAGCACCTCCATGACAGAATAAAACCTCATAATCATTTGGGATGTCTAAAAGACTTTTAAATCGCTCTTTAGTATCATCAAGGAGATCGATATAACTTGATGATCTGTGACTTATTTCGGCAACTGATATACCTGGAACTTTCCATCCAGATAGATCATTTTGCATACGAACTTTAACTTCATCTGGGATCATAGCTGGCCCAGCTGAAAAATTATAATTTTTCATCATTTTGAAGATCACTCATTATTCAAATTATTGGTTTTTTCATCATCATCAATTACATCATCTTTTTGAAAAATTGCTTCTTCAATTTTCTGAATACCAACAACATGTTCCTTATCAGATGTTTTAATCAAAGTAACACCTTGTGTATTTCTTCCGATACGACTTACTTCAGAAACCCTTGTTCTAACCAATGTTCCCTGATCAGTAATCATCATAAATTCATCAGACTCTTGAACCTGAACAGCCCCAACAACTAAACCATTTCTTTCAGATATTTTAATAGAAATAATTCCTTTATTTGCTCTTCCTTTGACTGGATATTCACTTATATCTGTCCTTTTTCCAAATCCATTTTGAGTGATTGTTAGCACATCACCATTTTCATTTGGAATAATTAACGAAACAACTTCGTCTTTGTCAAGGTTTATTCCTCTAACTCCTGTAGCGCTTCTACCCATAGCTCTTATGTTATCTTCATGGAAATTTACAACTTTCCCTTTCTTTGAAAATAACATAATATTATTTGTTCCGCTTGTTATGGAAACTCCTATTAAGGAATCACCATCACGTAAATTTATAGCAATGATACCGCCAGCTCTTGGCCTACTAAATGCATCTAAAGCTGTTTTCTTTACTACTCCATGAGCAGTTGCCATCACAACAAAGTGATCATTAGTGAAGCTTTTAACTGGCAAAATAGCGGTTATTCTTTCGTCTTCTTGTAATGGCAGTAAATTAACTATTGGCTTACCTTTCGCAGCTCGACTAGCCTGAGGTAATTGATAAACCTTCAACCAATACAATCGACCTCTTGTTGAAAAACATAATATACTATCATGTGTATTCGCAACAATAAGCTTTTCAATAAAATCAGTGTCTTTCATTGATGTAGCTGACTTACCCCTTCCACCTCTTCTTTGTGCTTCATACTCAGTTAAAAGTTGATACTTGACATAACCTTCATGTGATAGTGTTAGTACAACTTCTTCTGGTCTAATAAGATCTTCTAAATCTATATCATGTATCGCTGATGATATTACGGTTCTTCTTGAGTCAGCAAATTCTTCTCGTATTTCAAGCAATTCTTCTCGAATAATCTCCATTAACCTTTGACGACTATTTAAAATATGAATCAATTCTCTAATTTGTTCGAGTAAAGATTTATATTCATCAAAAATCTTTTGATGCTCAAGCCCTGTTAATCGATGTAAGCGCATATCTAGGATTGCTTGCGCTTGTTGTTCTGTTAGGTAATATTTATCAGAAATAACTCCAAATCCATCTTCAAGCCAATCAGGCTTCGCTACATTTTGTTCATTATCACTTTGAAATAATAACGCCTTTACTTCACCTAAACTCCAACCTTGATTCGTAAGTTCATTTTTTGCTACTTGTGATGTTTCCGAATTCTTAATTAATTCTATAATTTCATCTATATTAACCAGTGCTACAGCTAAACCTTCTAATATATGTGCTCTATCTCTAGCTTTTTTCAATTCAAAAATTGTTCTTCTTGTTACTACTTCTCTTCTATGATTAACAAAAGCTGTTAACATTTTTTTTAAGGTAAATAGTTTTGGCTGGCCATTATCTAATGCAACCATATTTATACCAAATGTACACTGTAATTGAGTGTGGTTGAATAAATTATTAAGAATTACTTCAGCTGAGGCATCACGTTTAGATTCAATTACAATCCTCATTCCATCTTTATCGGACTCATCTCTTAAAGCACTTATACCTTCAATTTTTTTATCTTTAACTAATTCTGCAATTTTTTCTATCAAACGAGCTTTATTCACTTGGTAAGGAATTTCAGTAATTACGATTGTTTCTTTACCATTTGAACTTACTTCAATATCTGTTTGGGCTCGCATGTACACTTTGCCACGCCCCGTGTTGTAAGCATCAATAATACCTTGTTGACCGCTTATAATTCCAGCAGTTGGAAAGTCTGGGCCTGGAATAACCTCCATTAATTCCTGAGTCGTAATATTTTCATTATCGATTAACTTAATACAACCATCAACAACTTCACCTAAATTATGTGGTGGAATATTTGTAGCCATTCCCACAGCAATACCTGATGAGCCATTTATAAGTAAATTGGGTACTCTAGTTGGCAAAACTTCGGGAATTTTTTCTGTTTCATCATAGTTTAGTCCAAAATCAACTGTTTCTTTATCAATATCTGCCAATAATTTATGAGACAATTTAGTCATACGAACTTCTGTATATCTCATAGCCGCAGGTGAATCCCCGTCAACAGAGCCAAAATTTCCTTGTCCATCAACAAGCATATATCTTAATGAAAATGGCTGCGCCATACGGACAATAGCATCATAAACAGCAGTATCGCCATGCGGATGGTATTTACCAATTACATCACCAACTACACGAGCCGATTTCTTGTAAGGTTTATTATAATCATTATTTAATCCATTCATGGCGTATAAAACTCGCCTATGAACTGGTTTTAAACCATCTCTTACGTCAGGTAATGCTCTCCCAACTATAACAGACATCGCATAATCTAAATATGAGTTTTGAAGTTCATCTTCGATATTAATTGGTGTTATTGCACTAGCTTTATCACTCATTATTGATAAATCCTTTAGATAGAAGTATGTGAATTTTTTTTTTATTTTATCACACTAGAGTTAATTTTATAACTAGTTTAGTCTCAGTATGATAAATTATATTTTCAATTTTTTTTAAATATGATGTACTTTCTATTAAAATTTAAATAATATTAAATATATAAATTTTAAAATTTTATTAAAATGAAATGAACAATAACATTGATAACACAGAACTGGATAAATTTAACAATATCGCCAATGAGTGGTGGGATCTCAATGGTAAATTTAAACCATTACATGAAATGAATCCTATTAGGCTAGATTTCATCACTGAGCAATGCAGTGGAATATTTGGGAAAGAAATTCTCGATATTGGTTGTGGTGGAGGTATTCTTTCTGAAGCTTTAGCTAAAGAAGGAGCGAAAGTAACAGGTTTGGATCCTGCTTTGGCATCAATCAATATTGCTAAAGAGCATGCTTATGCATCTAATTTAGACATAAGTTACAAGCACCTTACCATCGAAGAGTTTGCTAATGAATCACAGAAAAAATACGATATTATAACTTGTCTCGAAATGCTTGAGCATGTTCCCGATCCTTCTTCCATAATAAAATCATGTGCAAAACTTATTAAACCCAATGGTCACATATTTCTATCGACTCTTAATAGAAATATGAAATCTTATCTTTTAGCAATTTTGGCCGCTGAGAAAATTTTCAAAATTGTTCCTAATGGAACTCATGATTTTAAAAAGTTTTTAAAGCCCTCTGACATTATGGAAATACTTGATAATACCAAATTTGAAGAGCAACGAATTGCTGGCATCTTATTCAATCCATTAACTTACAAGTTTTCACTGAGCAATAATAATGTAGATGTTAATTATATATTACACGCTAAATTTATTGATTAAAATATTTTTAAAGAATCGGATAATTTGAAAAATATTTCAAAAATTCTCTAAAATACTTAAAAGTTTTCTAAAACATACTCTTGCATTGAATAATCACAACTTATTAAATAAAAGTAACGTAATTATCCACAGGTTACTGAATGTTATATACCTTGCTTTTATTAAAAAAATACTCTATCTTGTTTTTATATTATTAATTAATACTACATATTGTGTTTTTAATATTACGCATTAATGGATTTCAAAATGAACAAACAAATAAGCATTCTTAAAAGAAATGGTAAACGCGAACCTCTTTTACTTGATAAAATTCATCGAGTAATAACATGGGCATCAGAAGGCCTTGAAAACGTTTCAGTGTCGCAAATCGAATTGAAAGCACAAATACAATTCTATGACGGTATTACAACATCAACAATTCACGAAACAATAATCAAATCAGCTGCAGATTTAATTTCTGAAGAAACACCCGATTATCAACATATAGCGGCTAGGTTAGCAATTTTTCATCTTCGTAAGAAAGCATACAATCAATTTGAGCCCCCAAGACTCTATGATCACATAGTTAATTTAGTAGAAAAGGGAAAATATGACCAACATATTCTCAATGATTATACCAAAGAAGAAATTGAAGAAATCGAGACCTATATTGATCATTGGCGTGATATGTCTTTTTCATATTCAGCGGTTAAACAACTTGAAGGAAAGTACCTTGTTCAAAATAGAGTGACAGGCGATATATATGAAAGCCCTCAATTTTTATATATTTTAATTGCAGCATGTTTATTTTCAAAGTACTCAAAAGAAACACGATTGAAATACATAAAAGAGTTCTATGATGCTATTTCAACTTTCAAAATTTCTCTACCAACACCTATTATGGCTGGAGTGAGAACACCAACTCGTCAATTTAGTTCTTGTGTTTTAATTGAGTGTGATGATAGCTTAGATTCAATCAATGCTACAGCAAGCTCTATAGTCCGTTATGTATCACAAAGAGCAGGTATAGGAATAAATGCTGGAAGAATCAGAGGTGTAGGTTCCGCTATCAGAAATGGTGAGGCATACCACACTGGATGTATTCCATTTTATAAGTACTTTCAAACAGCTGTTAAATGTTGTTCACAAGGAGGCGTTAGAGGTGGTGCCGCTACTCTTTTCTACCCAATATGGCATGCTGAAGTAGAATCTCTACTTGTTTTAAAAAATAACAGAGGTATTGAAGAAAACAGAGTACGACACATGGATTACGGTGTTCAAATAAATAAATTAATGTATACTCGTTTAATTAAAGGAGAAAATATTTCATTATTTTCTCCATCTGATGTGCCTGGTTTATATGATGCTTTTTTTCAAGATCAAAATAAATTTGAAGAGTTATACGTAAAGTATGAAAATGAAAAAACAATAAAACGCAAACAAATCAAAGCAATTGATTTGTTTTCATTATTAATGCAGGAAAGAGCATCTACAGGACGAATCTATATCCAAAATGTCGATCACTGTAATACTCACAGTCCATTTGATCCAGCAGTAGCTCCAATTAGACAATCTAATTTATGTTTAGAAATTGCATTACCGACCAAGCCTTTAAATAATGTAGAAGACCCTGAAGGTGAAATAGCACTTTGTACTTTATCAGCGATAAATTTAGGTAAAATTCAGTCACTTGATGAATTGGAAAATTTATCCAATTTAACAGTAAGGGCCTTAGACTCTCTATTAGATTATCAAGATTACCCTTTACCGGCGGCCAAACAAGCAACAATGAATCGAAGGACTCTAGGCGTTGGTGTTATAAATTTTGCATATTACTTAGCCAAAAACAACAAAAGATACTCAGATGGGAGCGCGAATCAATTAACTCATGAAACATTTGAAGCTCTTCAATTCTATTTGTTGAAGGCATCTATGGAGCTCGCAAAAGAGCAAGGTAAGTGTCCGAAGTTTCACGAAACAACATACTCTCAAGGAATCTTACCAATAGATACTTATAAAAAAGATTTAGATAAAGTTTGTAATACAGCCCTAAAATTAGACTGGGAGAAGTTGAGAGAAGATATTGTGAAATTTGGATTGAGAAACTCGACCCTTTCCGCATTAATGCCATCGGAGACATCTTCACAAATTTCAAACTCGACAAGTGGCATTGAACCACCTCGAGGATTTGTATCGATTAAAGCTTCAAAAGATGGAGTTCTTAAACAAGTTGTTCCTGAATACGCCAAATATAAAGATAATTATGAGCTATTATGGAATATACCAAATAATAATGGTTATTTAGAATTGGTTGGTATAATGCAGAAGTTTATAGATCAGTCAATTTCAGCTAATACTAATTATGACCCCATGAAGTTTCCTGATGGTAAAGTACCAATGAAAACCTTATTAAAAGACTTATTAACTTCTTATAAGTTAGGTATTAAAACTTTGTACTATCATAATACAAGAGATGGTGCTTCTGATCAGCAGAATGAAACTGCCGAAGACTGTGCAAGTTGCAAAATTTAATAAAGGAATCGAGAGAATTGTTTTTATGAAATATAGTACTTTTGTTCAATCAAGTAATAACCCATTAAAAGAACCTATGTTTTTTGGTCAGCCAGTTAACATAGCTCGTTATGATCAACAAAAATTTGAAATTTTTGAAAAACTTATAGAAAGACAATTATCTTTTTTTTGGAGGCCTGAAGAAGTTGATATATCAGGTGATAGAATAGACTATCAAAATCTACCTGAGCATGAAAAACATATATTTGTTAGTAACCTAAAATACCAAACTCTTCTAGATTCTATACAAGGCAGAAGCCCTAATGTTGCCCTTTTACCTATTGTTTCAATTCCAGAGCTTGAAACTTGGATTGAAACATGGGCCTTCTCGGAAACAATTCATTCAAGATCCTATACCCACATAATAAGAAATATTGTTAATAATCCATCTATAATATTTGATGATATTGTGCAAAATGAACATATAGTTAAAAGAGCTGAAGATATTTCAAAGTACTATGATAATCTTATCGTATCTATCAATGATTATCATAGATTGGGCGAAGGAAATCATATTATAAATGATCAAAAAATTAATATTTCCCTTTATGACATAAAAAAACAATTATATTTATGTTTAATGTCTATAAATGCTCTTGAAGCTATTAGATTTTATGTAAGCTTTGCTTGTTCATTTGCATTTGCTGAAAGAAAACTAATGGAAGGAAATGCAAAAATTATCAAACTAATTGCTAGAGATGAGGCTCTTCACTTAAGTGGTACTCAACATATTTTAAATTTATTCAAAAATAATCAAGACGACCCTGAAATGTTCCAAATATCAAAAGAATTAGAAAATGAGTCGTTTGATATTTTTTACAAAACCGCTGAACAAGAAAAAGAATGGGCTGAATATTTATTTAAAGATGGTTCAATGATTGGGTTAAATAAAGATATACTTTGCCAATATGTTGAATACATAACAAATTTAAGAATGGAATCAGTTGGACTGTCACCAGCATATCCACAAGCCAAACAAAATCCAATTCCCTGGATAAATACTTGGCTTTCTTCTGATAATGTTCAAGTAGCTCCTCAAGAAGTCGAAATAAGCTCATACCTTGTCGGACAAATTTCCAATGATGTTGAGGATGAAGATCTCGGTGATTTTGAATTATAAAAGGGAGAAGGACTTTTGAGTACATTAATTATTGAAAAAGAATCAATAGAGATGAAGCTAAATCCAAAAGAACCCCTCTTAATCCAGCTGGAAAAGGCTGGATTTAATATAGAAAATCAATGTAGAAGTGGATTTTGTGGAGCCTGTAAATGTAAATTGTTATCAGGAGATGTTCGATTTAACCAAGATTCTATTGCCTATATTCAATCAAGTGAAATTTTAACTTGCTGTAGCATACCCCTAACAAATTTAAAATTGGATTTTAATTATAAAATAAAATCTATAAAATAAAATCTATAAAATAAATTAAAGTCACAAAAATTATTTACAATGAGTAGATTAAAATTTAAAGTTAACCTACTCAAAATTATTTAACATCAAAAACATGGAAGCTATATTTTCTTCAATTTTTTCATTTTTATTAATAATCTTACTTGGTTATTATTGCAGTAAAAAAGAATATTTTGCCAATGACTTTTATAAAGATCTTATAAATTTTGTTTTAAACATTGCGCTACCTTGTTTAATTTTCATTCATTTAGCACAAAAAAATATATCCTCGTTAATTAACATAAATTTTGTAATATCATACAGTTTAATATTACTTGTAACCTTTATATTTAGTTTTATCACATTAAAAAGGATTTTTGGAGGTTCTGTATCAAAGTCTTCTTTAAGAGCCCTCACAAGTAGTTTTTCAAACACAGGTTATTTTGGTTTACCTATTCTAACTACACTGATTGGTCCTGAAGTTATATCTCCAATAGTAATAGGAACATTTATAAATGATATTTTTTTAATGCCTTTAGCAATATTTATTGTTGAACTAGATTTAAAAAATGATAGCAAAACAAAATTACATGAAGTTTTTCTAAATGTGTTCAAGAAAAGTGTTGTAATAAGTGCCATTTTAGGTATCGTGTTCTCAATTTTTAAAATTAAATTACCTTTCTTTTTGTCTCAGTGTGTAAATGAAATTAGTCTTTCAACAAGTAGCCTTGCATTATTTTCTGTCGGAATGATTTTACAAAAACAAAAGGTAAAATTATCTAAAGAAATATTTTCAAATATTCTTATTAAGGCTATTTTACAACCAATGTTGGCCGTAGTTTTTGTATATTTTTTTAAGGTTGGCGGTTTATGGGGCATTGTAACTATTCTTCTTTCTGCTCTACCTGTTGGGGCGACTCCAGTTTTATTTTCGCAGAAATATAAAAACTACGAAAAAGAATCATCAAGCGCCTTACTTTTAACAACGCTCCTATCTTTATTTACTATTAGCTTTATAATACTATTTTATAAGGAAGGTCTATTCAATAACCTACTTGACATCTAAAGTTCTGTTGTCAAACATTGAATCAATATCACTTTGATTGCCTGTATAAATCAACTTTTGTACTAAATTTTTGTTTAATTTTGAATTAAAAAGTTCAATAAAATAAAAAGTAAAATCCTTCACAAAACTACTTTTTTTTATTGCAATTTTAGTAGTTGAAAAAGGAAATAAATTTTTACCACAAATTTTCACTAATTCCCTATCAGAATTATATGCCATGTCAGCGATGATTCCAATGCCTAATCCATTTTTGACATAGGTCTTAATAATATCGGTATCACCAGCTGTCAAAATAATATTCGGTATTAATTTTTGTTCAAAAAAACTTCGCTCTAATATAGAAGTGTCATTAAAGCCAAAATTATAAGTTATTAAGGGGTATTTTGATATATGCTCTAAACTTATGCTTGATAACTTTGTTAACTCATGATTACTCGGAAGGATAATTGAGTGGTGCCATTTATAACAAGGAAAAGTTAATGTTGATTCATGTAAAAAGGTATTTTCAGTAATAATAGCAAAATCACATTGGTCATTGTGAAGCCAATCTGATAATTGTTGAGGAGTGCCCTGAAGAAAATTTATTGTTACATTTGGAAATTTTTTTGTGAATTGCAAAATAACATCTGGAAGTATGTACTTTAGCTGGGTATGATTAGTAGCAACATTTAAAACACCAATTTTAGGTTGTATTTCTTGCGCAACAATAAACTCAATGTCAGTTAAATTTTTACAAATATCTTTTGCAATATTATGCACTTTTTTCCCTACTGGGGTTAAACTCAATAATGATTTGCCCTGTCTGTTAAAAAGTTGGATACCCAACTCTTCTTCTAGAATTTTTATATGTTTACTTATCGCAGGCTGGGATGTATGTAATTTTTTAGCTGTATCAGAAACATGAAAATTATTCTGCGTTAGTTCCACCAAAGTTTTAAGATGCTGAATCTTCATATTTTATTTCCTAATAAGTTGTAACTAATAAAATACAGTTTCTTTAACTAAACATTAAATCTTTTGTGATTGGTTTGCCACTATGAAATTTAAAATCAGTATCATCTGATTGAATTAAGCTGGCTTCAATTTTTCCAAAGTAATCAACTCTAGTATAAATGTTAACTTTAGATAAATTTTGAGCCAAAGTTAAATAATCTTGAAAGTGTCGGGCTTCTGATTTTAATAAAGAAAAATAAAATTTTTGAAGCTCATCATCTAAATGAGGGGCTAATTTTGCAAATCTTTCACAGGATCGTGCTTCTATATAAGCACCACAAATTAATTTATCTATTAATGCTTCCGGTTCATAAGTTCTAACATGCGACATCAAACCTTTCGCGTAACGACCTGCAGATATATTACGATATGATATATTCCGCCTTTCCATTATTTCGAGTACTTGATAGAAATGATGTAATTCCTCATTTATTAACAAAACCATCTTATTCACTAAATCTTGATTGAAATGTGCTCCATTTTTAGAAATAATCGATTTACTGAACTTTAAATTTTTAGAAAGTTTTTCTAAACTGCCCTCATTTCGGTATACAAAATCCTCATATGGTTTTAACCAACTTAATAAATGATCTCCGCTTTGTTTGTCAACGGCATATTTTCGAATTAGCCACATTGCTGTTTGGGCAGCTTTTAATTCACATATTAAATGATCCAATAAAATAATCGATAAATTTTCTTTCCTTGAGGCTTCATTAATCCATTCTTTTGGGGTCTCACAATGCAAAAACTCTATAGCCGGCTTAGTTAAATCTTCTATATTCATTTAAATTACTTTTTCTTACCTTTATCTTGAATTTCCCATTTTCCTTCGCGATAAAGTGCACTCCAATTAGTTGGCTTTCCATCTACTTCTGTTCTTACATAACTTTCTTTATTCTTTCTGCTATATCTAACTACTGATTGATTACCCTCTGGATCTTCAAGAGGAGCTTCAGTTAAGTATAAAAATTTATTAGGTAGTCTATCTTTATATTTAAGTAGTTCTGACACCAAGGGCGCTCTTGTTTCTCTAGATTTTGGAAAGCTGCTAGCAGCTAAAAATAAACCTGATGCTCCATCTCTTAAAACAAAATATGCATCAGACTTTGTACACTTTAATTCAGGAAAATGAATAGGATCTTCGCGTGGTGGTGCAACTTCACCATTTTTGAGAATTTTTCTGGTATTTTTGCACTCTTCATTAGTACAAAGCATATATTTGCCAAATCGTCCATCTTTAAGCTGCATATCTGACCCACATTTTTCACATTCAACTACCGGTCCATCATATCCTTTTAACTTAAATTCACCTTTTTCTACTTCATAACCTGAGCATGCTGGGTTATTACCACAAATATGTAATTTACGTTTTTCGTCGATTAAATAGGGATCCATTGCTGTGCCACATATTGAGCACCTTTTTTTGAACGAAGTTCGTCTGTTTCAACATCATCTGAAAGTATATTTACAACACCTTCTTCATTCATTAAATTAAGAGTTGTCTTGCATCTCTCTTTCGGAGGTAAATTATATCCCGAGCAACCTAAAAAGACACCAGTTGAAGCATTCCTTATTCCCATTGGTCGAGAACAAGTTGGGCAACTAATATTTGTTATCACCATATCATTTGGCTTCATTCCACCATCAATGTCTGGAAGTTCCGCCTTATTTAATTCAGTAGTAAATTTACTAAAAAAAGAATCTAAAACTTCAGTCCAGTTAACATTACCCTCTGCGATAATATCTAAATCACCTTCCATTTTAGCGGTAAAGTCATAGCTCATAAGGTCATGGAAACTATAATCTAATCTATCAGTAACTATCTCACCCATTTTTTCTGCATGAAAACGTCTTTGGTCAACCTTTACGTAACCTCTTTCTTGAATTGTCGAAATAATTGAGGCATATGTTGATGGCCTGCCAATTCCTTTTTTTTCTAATTCCTTAACCAATGCAGCCTCTGTAAAACGCGCTGGTGGTTTCGTGAAGTGCTGTTTCTTTATTACTTTGTTTAAAGATAAACTCTCATTTACCGTAACATCAGGTAACAAAATATCTTCATTTCTAGTAAATGACTTCATTACGACTGTCCAACCAGGAAATCTTAAAGTTTTTCCTTTTGCTTTTAATGAAAATTCAGTTACTTTTGCAACTATTGTTGATGAATCATATTCAGCGGGTGTCATTTGACATGCTACAAATTGAGCCCATATTAACTCATAAAGTTTTAAAGCTGCAGGCTCAATATTCAACAATTGTTCTTTTTTTACTAACACATCAGAGGGTCTGATAGCTTCATGAGCTTCTTGAGAGTTGTCTTTGTTTCCATAGCTATTAGCTTTTTTCGGTAAATATTTACTTCCAAAATCTTCTTCTATTAATTGCCTTACCGAAGAAATAGCTTCTTTACTAAGATTTGTTGAATCCGTCCTCATATATGTAATATAACCAGCTTCATAAAGTCTCTGAGCTAGGGACATTGTCCTTTTTACACCAAATCCTAGCTTAGTACTAGCTGCTTGCTGTAGTGTCGATGTAATGAATGGGGCAGGTGGTTTGCTTGTCGTTGGTTTTAATGTACACTCAACAACTTTTACGGTATTTTGTCGAATTTTTTGTTCGATACTTTCTGCATCTTTTTGATTTGGAATTCTATAAGGTTTATCGTTAACGTGTGTTAATTTTAAATTTAATAATTTATTACTAACTGTGCTTGTTTCAACATCAATATCCCAATATTCTTCTGGAACAAAAGCTTTAATAAGTTTTTCTCTTTCAACTAGTAACTTAACAGCTACTGACTGAACTCTTCCAGCAGAAAGTCCTCTAGCAACTTTTTTCCATAACAATGGAGAAACCATAAAACCAACAACTCTGTCCAAAAATCTTCTGGCTTGTTGAGCATGAACTCTATCCATATTTATTTCAGTTGGATGGTCAAATGCAGTTTTTATTGCATTTTTAGTAATTTCATTAAAAACAACTCTTTTAAAGCGAGAATTATCTCCACCAATTACTTCCTTCAAATGCCAAGCAATTGCTTCACCTTCACGATCTAAATCACTTGCTAAATATATACAGTCAACATTTTCTGAAAGCTTCTTTAACTCTGCAACTACTTTTTCTTTTCCAGGTAATATTTGATAGTGAGCCTTCCAATGATCAAAAGGATTAATTCCCATTTTTCTGATTAAGGCATTTTTTTCATCAATTTTTTTTTGTTTTTCTTTTTCGGCTTTAGTTAAACCTTCTTTTTTTTTAACCGCCTTTTTTCGGTCTGAAGAACTTCCTTTTGGTAAGTCTCGAATATGACCCACACTTGACTTTACAATGTAATTTTTGCCCAAATATTTATTAATTGTTTTTGCTTTTGCTGGCGACTCCACAATTACAAGGGATTTACTCATGTTACGATTAACCTTTGAATTTTAATAAATTATAGTAAATGATTTGTATTTCTATGAACAACTTTAGATAAAATATCATCAATTATATTAACACTTGATTTGGTAATTTTATCTGAAATTGACTTCTTCTTTAAGAATTTTATTTCAATAATTTCTTTTTGTTTCACAATATCTTTAATGTAGTCGTCACTAGTTTGAATACTATCTACTAACCCTAAATCTTTTGCTGTTACTCCAAACCAATGTTCACCAGTAGCTACTTTCTCTAAGTCCAAGTCTCTTCTATGATATGCAACGAAATCTTTGAATAACTTATGAGTATGCTCAAGCTCCTCTTGAAATTTTTCTTTTGCTTTAGGGGTGTTTTCACCGAACATCGTCACTGTTCTTTTAAATTCACCAGCTGTCATTTGCTCAAAATCAATATCATTTTTCTTTAAAATTTTACTGAAATTTGGAATTTGGGCAATAACACCAATGGAACCAATTATTGCAAATGGAGCAGATAAAAGTTGATCACCTACACAAGCCATCATATACCCCCCACTAGCAGCAACTTTATCAATCGAAACAGTTAGCTTTATTTTATTCTTTTTAAGCCTATCTAATTGAGATGCTGCTAATCCATAACCATGAACCATTCCCCCACCTGACTCCAAGCGAAGTAAGACCTCATCACCAGGAATTGCAACGGATATTATAGCACTAATTTCTTCTCTTAAACTTTCTACTTCTCGGGCATCAATACTACCTTTAAAGTTAATAACAAACATTTTGTTATCTCTTAGTTTGTTTAAGTCACTTTTATTCTTTAATTCTTTTTTGGTTGCTAAATTTTTTTGTTTTGAAAGCTTTTCTGCTTCTTTTTTTTCTGATTTTAATTTTTGCTTTAATGAGAACTTATCAAATATAACTTCATCTATAACCTTTGTGTAACTCCGATAGTTATCAGATAAATTAGTTGCAACTATACTTCCCTGCTTAGACGCTTTTGATCTTCCCGATTTAAGAATCATTAATATTAAAAAGAAGAATACAATTACACTGACGAATTTAATTATAAACAAACTATATTCTGCTAAAAAACCCACAATATTACTCCCAATAATGAAAAAGTAGTTATTACTTTTTGTGTCTCAGTTTAGAACGAGTAGAAGATTTAAAGGAACTAGAATCTTTTACTAACTTATTTTCATATCTTCTGACTGCTTTTTTTATTTTTTGAACTTTACTTTTTCCCCTTTTAAGATCAGGGGCAATTAAAGTATTTTTTTCTGGAGGAAGGCTGACCAACTCTCTTAAGTAGTTAATTGATTTAAGATCAAGCTCTTTCCAAGCTCCTTTAGGCATATCTTTTGTTAAAAATATTTCACCAAATCGAACCCTTTTAATTCTACTAACTGTTACTTCTTGCGACTCCCAAAGCAATTTAACACTTTTATTTTTACCATCTCGAATCATGACGTAAAAAGTATGATTCATTCCCTCTCCGCCAGCATAAACAACATCTTCAAACCTTAATACTTCACCGTCAATTTTGATCCCGTTAACAAGATTTCTAATTTTACTCTCATCAATGTTCCCAAATACTCTAACCATGTATTCTTTTTCAATTTTTTGACTAGGTTGCAAAAGACCATTAGAAAGTTGTCCATCATTTGTAAATAGCAAAAGTCCAGCTGTATTAATATCTAAGCGGCCTACTGCAATCCATCTGCCTTTATCAAGTCTAGGTAATCTATCAAATACTGAAGGTCTACCATTTTTATCTTTAAGAGTACTAATTTGCCCTTCTGGCTTATTGTAAGCAATGACTCTACAGATTTCTTCATCTTCATTTACAATTTTCACGATACGCCCATCAATTCTAATTATAGAGCTTTTTGAATCAACTCTCGCACCAATTGGAGCAATATTTCCATCAATACTTATTCTTTTTTGACGAATTAGCTCTTCGATATCTCGCCTAGAGCCATAACCTGATCTTGCTAGTAATTTATGTAATTTTTCATTCATTTTTTTGTATATACTCTATAAACTCAATTGACAAAAGGAGAAATATCGCCACTTCCCTCTCTCATAATTTCTATATTATCTTTTTCAAAGTTAACAACAGTAGTAGGAGTATTTCCTAAAACACCTCCATCAATTATAACATCAACTTGATGCTCAAGTTTTTCTCTAATATCTACCGGATCTGATTCGGTAACGTCAGAACCAGAAAGAATTAAGCTTGTTGACATAAGTGGTTCACCTAAATCTTCTAACAACGCCAACGCTATTTTGTTATTCGGAATCCGAATACCAATACTTTTTCTTTTCTGATTCATTAATCTTCTTGGAACTTCTTTAGTCCCTTTGAGTATGAATGTATATGGACCAGGTGTATTGTTTCTTATTAACCTATAAGCTATATTATTAATAGACGCATAGGTTGATAACTCTGATAAATCCCTACACATCAAAGTGAAGTTATGATTAGCATCAATCGTTCTAATAGAACATATCCTATCTAAAGCTGATTTATTTTCTAGCTTACAACCTACAGCATAACCTGAGTCAGTTGGATAAACGAGTAGACCACCATTACGAACAATAGCCACAGCTTGGCTAATGAGTCTAGTCTGGGGAGTTTGAGGATGCACAACAAAATATTGACTCATATATTTCCTTAAATAAATTAAATCCAATCTTTCCAGATAAAGTTATAATCCTTTGTAACCAAAAGATCTTTACCTAATTCATTCCATGCACAAGGATAATGAAAATCGGAACCTTGCGATACTTTAAGTTTATATTTATTTGATAACTCTCGAAGCAAATTTCTTTCTTTATTTGTTTGGTTTGGTTGAATTGCTTCTAAACCATCTCCATTATGAGCTACAAAGTGTTCAATCAATTCCTTCAATTGATATGTAGACAATTTATATCTCAGTGGATGAGCTAATACAGCTAATCCATTACTAGCATGAATTGCTTCAATTGCTTCATGTAAATCACACCACTGTGGTTTGGCGTAACAACTTTTTCCCTTAGACAAAAATTTTTTAAATGCCTGTTGTTCATTATTGACAATCTTTTCATTCACAAGCCATTTAGCAATATGGTATCTAGTAATATTAGAATCAATACCAAAAGTAGAGCGAATCTTGCTATAAATATTATCGATATTTAGACTTTCCTCTAATTTTTTACAAATTAGTTCAGCCCTGATATTACGCTTTTTCTTTTGTTCTTCTATCAACTTTAGTAGTCTTTCATTATTAGGGTTAATGTTTAAACCCACTATATGTACCTCTTTAGTATGATTCCAAATAGTTGATAACTCAATACCTTTTATAAATTTTAAATTTAGATTGTTATTCAATATATATTTTTCAACGACTTTGATGGCATCAATAGAGTCATGATCTGTAATTGAAATCATATGTAAGTTTTTAGAAATTGCTCTATTAACTAACTCTTCAGGCGAAAGAATTCCATCAGATAAATTTGTATGCATATGTAAATCAATAAGCAAATTACCCTCCTCCTCTCCGTATCTCTAAACTAGTTTGCTAGTTCGCCGATTGTATGTTAACTTAACAATATATCAAATATAAATAATATTTTAACATTTTAATTAATGATTTTACAGCTCTTAAATGAGGTACACAATGGAAAAAATACTCTCTAAGCTATATAACCACCAAAGTTTATCAATTGAAGAAAGTCAATTTGTATTCGACATGATTATAAAAGATCAATTCGATTCAGTAACTTTATCTTCATTTTTAACTGCTTTAAAAATGAAGGGTGAGCATCAAAATGAAATTGTAGGTGCAGCTATAGCCTTAAAAAATAATGCTCTTAACTTTCCTTTAATCGATTACCCTGTTACTGATATTGTTGGTACTGGTGGCGATAATTCCAACACATTTAATATTTCTACCACCTCAGCAATAGTAGCATCATCATGTAATATCAAAATCGCTAAGCATGGCAATAAAAATGTTAGTAGTTTGAGTGGTTCAACAAACCTATTGGAGTCCTTGGGAATAAAAATTGATAATAAGCCTGAACATTCTAAATTATTTCTAGATAAACTTGGCATATGCTTTTTATATGCTCCCTACTATCATAAGGGTATTAAATATGCCACGCCCGTCAGAAAAGCACTTAGAACACGTACCATTTTTAATATTTTGGGACCTCTAATCAATCCCGCTAATCCCAGGTTTACTCTAATTGGAGTCTATGATCAAAGTCTCCTAAAACCAATATCTAAATCTTTGGTAAAACTTGGTGTACAAAATGCTGCCGTAATATTTGGCTCAGGGTTAGATGAATTTTCAGTTCATGATAAAACAAAAATTATAGAAATTTATAATAATGAAATGCAATATTATGAACTATCGCCTTTAGATTTTGGTCTGACAAAACATAAATTAAGCGAACTTAAAGGAGGTAATCCTGATAAAAATGCCCGAATAACTACAAATATACTTAACGGTGAGGGAAGTTGTGCTCAAAATTCAGTTATAGCGATGACTGTATCTTATGTAATGAAATTGAATGGACAAAAAAATATTAAACATAATACAGAATTTGTGCTAGAACACCTTAAATCGGGCAAAGCTGCTCAGAAAGTCCATGAAATTCAAGAATTACAAAAGGAAATAACATTTTGAAAAATAATATACTTGACGAAATTGTAGAAAATAAAAAAAAATGGATCATAAATAGTAAAAGTAGCTTCCCACAAGAAATTTTCCAAAATAAATTGTATAAAAGCAAACGCTCTCTACTTAAAGTTTTATTAAAGAACACCAAACACTTTATTTTAGAGTGTAAGAAATCATCTCCATCTCAAAAACTAATAAGAAAAGACTTTGATATTAAAAATATAGTAAGTGAATATGATAAATACGCATCTGCAATATCTGTATTGACAGATGAAAAGTACTTCGATGGTAATTTTGATTTTTTAACAACTGCCTCATTAACAACAGATAAGCCAATTCTGTGTAAAGACTTTATAATATCTGAATATCAAATTTTTCTGGCTAGATATTACAATGCAGATGCAATTTTACTAATGCTATCCATTTTATCAGATGATGAATACAAAAAACTTTCACACGTTGCAAATACCCTAGATTTAGATATCCTAACTGAAGTACATAATACAGATGAGTTAAACAGAGCAATTAAGCTTGAAGCTAAAATTATAGGTATAAACAATAGAAATTTAGAAGATTTAAGTATTGATCTTAACAATACTCTAAAGTTAGCTCCACAAATACCTAAAGATAGGATAGTAATTTCTGAGTCTGGCTTGAAAAAAAATTCAGACATAAAAAAGTTATCTCCTTATGTTAATGGTTTTTTAATCGGTAGTTCATTAATGAGTAAAAAAAATCTCAATAGTGCCGTCAAAAAATTAATCTGGGGTGAGAACAAAGTATGCGGCATCACATCATTACATGACATGACGATGTGTAATAACGCAGGTGCTCTATATGGAGGGTTAATATTTGCAGAACAATCTATCAGAAAAGTAAGTTTAGATCATGCATATACAATTAAAAATAATACTAATATGAAAATTGTTGGTGTTTTTCAAAACCAACCAATTGATTATGTGAAGTATGTTATTAAATCAATTGGTATCAGACATATTCAACTTCATGGCCATGAAACTGAGGAGTACATTCTATCTTTAAAATCATACAACCCTGAATTGGTTATATGGAAAGCATATGGAATCGCTAATAATTTTCCCAGACTTATGAGATCTATTGACACACATGTTTTAGATAATAGGGTTGGGGAAAAATTAGGTGGTACAGGAAAACCATTTCAATGGAAACTAATCCCAAAAAAAACAGATCTATCAAAAATAATTATTTCGGGAGGTCTATCAATTGATAACATTAGACAAGCATTAGCGTTGGGAGCTAAAGGTCTTGATTTTAATTCAAAGCTAGAAAAAATGCCAGGTGTAAAAGATATATCAAAGGTTAGTGAAGTGTTTCATATAATTAAACAGGGGTTAAATTAAAGAGTTTTCTTGTATATTATTCCTAGTTGGAATCAGAAAGAATATCGAAGAGAACTCTTCTTTATTTTATAATTGAGATTGAAGATAGTTTTCAATACCAATTTTATCAATCAGGCGAAGATGTTGTTGTAACCAAAAAATATGGTCAGTTTCTGTATCATTCAGCAGCTCAACTAAAATATTTCTAGAAACATAATCATTTTCTTTTTCACACAAGGAGATCCCCTTTCTTAAGTTTTCTGCAACTAAATATTCCCCATCGAGATCATTTTGTAGCATCTCAACTGGTTTTGTTGAAATATTAACTTTTTCTCTGGAAATAGTATCAGGCTCTCCACCAAGAAAAATAATTCTTTCAATTAACTGTTTAGAGTGAGCAAGTTCTTCTTCATGCTCATGTAACAATTTTTCATGTAATTTAGAAAGTCCAAGATCATCATAAATTTTAGCATGCGCTAAATATTGGTCCATTGAAGTTAATTCAAGTGTCAATTGAGAATTTAAAAAATCAATTACAGACTTTTTACCATTCATTTTATTTCTCCATCATTGATTGTTGATAGTTTTTAATATTTATATTACCAATTAGTTCTTGTTGAACAATGAGCCAATCATAATACTCTTCTTCTTCTTCTAAAATTTTTTCTATAATATCTCTAGAAACAAAATCTTTTGCATCTTCACAAGCTTGGATAACTTGCTTAAGTAGAGTAAGTTCTGAATTTTCTAATTCAAGATCTGCTTGAATAATTTCTTCAGTATCTTCTCCAATATTGACTTTATTTAAAAGTTGTAGGTTAGGCAGACCCCCTAGAAATAAAATTCTTTCTATTAATCTATCAGCTTGTTTCATATCTAAAATGGATTTTTTATATTCCTTAGAATTTAAGCCTTCAAGACCCCAGTGTTTAAAAATTCTAGCGTGGAGAAAATATTGATTAATAGACGTTAATTCAACAGTTAATATTTTATTAAGTGCTATAATTATATTTTGATTTTCAGTCATATCACACCTTTAATAATGAGAATGATTTTCATTGTTTTTTCTATATAAATTAATTAGTTATTTAAATCATTATAGTATAATTTTATCTATAAAACTATTTAATAAAACAGATTTATTTTTTTATTGTGGTTTTTCTAAAAAAATTCAGTATATTAATTATTTTAATTATTAGCTAACAAATATGAACGCATTAATCGAGTTTATACCTTTAATTATATTTTTGTTTTTTTCAAATTATATGATATTTACACTGCAACTATAGCCCTTATTATAGTTACGTCACTTCAATTATTAATAACATGGTTTATCACTAAAAAAGTTAAGAAAGCTCTTTTATTTAGCTTGATTGCTCTTGTAATTCTTGGTGGCCTGACGATTTTTTATAAAGAACCAAAGTTTTTAGCTTGGAAGTTATCTGTTGTTTATTTTGTTTTCAGTATAGGTTTATTCTTCTCCGCACTTTTTAACCATAATCTGATTAAGAAAATGTTAGCAAAAGAATATTCTTTGGAAAAAAAACAATGGGATACACTTTCTAATATTTGGTCTATTTACTTCTTAATTGGCTCTATCCTGAATTTAATAATATTCTATAATTTTTCTTTGGATATTTGGGTTGATTTTAAAGTTTTTGGTTTTTTAATTTTAATGTTTATACCTATAGGAATAATGGTGTTCTGCATGACGAAGTGGCTAAAAAAGAAGGAGAAAAATTAAATGTATTACTCTATATATGCATTAGATGCCCCCAACAAAGAAGAAGATAGAGTTAAATTTAGGCCTGATCATATCAAACGTATCAATGAACTAAATGAATCCAAGAACCTACTGCTAGCAGGTCCAATATTAGATAAAGATCATTGCGAAAAAGATTCTAAATCAATTGGATCTATAATAATTGCTAAGTTTGATGATATCAAGTCAGCTAAAAATTGGATAAATAAAGATCCTTTTGTACTGAATGAAGTGTATGGAAGTGTAATAGTCAAACCATACTTAATTTCGGTTAAAAGTCACAATTTTTGAATTATTTTTTTTTTTGATAGATAAAGCCAAAATTACAATATATGATTAAATTGAAATTATTTAATAATTTAATGGCTTATCATGAAAAAGATATTTGTATTTCTATTCCTAGTATTCATGATTGGGGGTTGTTCAACCACCAATCAAAATGAATTAAATACACTAGCTCTCTATAGAAGTGCATCTCTTAATAACAGCAAGTCAGTTAGTTATAATTCATTGAAATTTATTAATGCTAAATCTTCAAAAAATCTAATTACACTAAACTTCTTATATTCTGGGGGGAACCCCAATTATGCAAAAAAATTTACCGAACAATACTCAAAAAGTTTCTGTCAAAATTTAAAATTAAAAGAAATTATTCAAAAAGGAATACAATATAGAATCCAAGTTTTAACAATGAATGGTCAAAAAATTTCAGTAAAATTTATTTCATCTTGTTAAGTTTTAATTTTTCTTTAGTATTTAACAGTTGTTCCATTATTATTTCTTTTTGCCAAAGTAAACCTATTTTTGGAGCACATTGAAAATTAAAATCTGCTCCTTTATAATTGAAAGACAAGACTAGTGAGTGTAGATACATTCTATCTTCATCCCCACTACCATAGATTTTATCTCCTATAATTTCAGCACCAATACTTTTTAATGCAACTCTTATCTGATGTGTTTTTCCAGTAAGTGGATAACAAAAATAATGTCTGTATTTATTGTTTGAAGCTCCGGCTGAAATAAATTTTGTTATTGCTGGATTTTGATAAGTTTTTTTAAGTATCCAAGATTTATTCCTACTTTTTGACATATCTCCTTTGATGATGCCCATTTTCTTTTTTATTTTTTTTTTACCTAATGCAATATATATTTTTTGAATGCCCTCATTTTTAAATAAGTAATAAAAATCCTGAGCAACCTTTTTACTTTTACCCAAAACCATCAAGCCAGATGTATCCTTATCTAATCGATGTAACAAATATATATCATTAAAATTTAAATATCTTTTAATACTCTCTAACAAAGAGTATTCATTACCTTCATAGTGAACGTTGACTCCAGGATGTTTATCAACAACAATAAAGTCCTCGTTTTGAAAAATTAAATTAAACACAGGAATTGATTTATTTATTTTTTATATAAAAGTCTATAATATATTATTTATTTATTTTTATGAAATTTATTTATAAGACTTCTGTATATGGAAAAAATTTATCAAGTAATTACTTGGCTTTCACTATTTTCTTATTGGCTTTTATTAGCATTTATTACCGTCCGTATCATTTTTAAAAGAAGAGAAGTGTCATCCGCTTTTGCTTGGTTACTTATTATATATATAATACCTCTATTCGGTTTGATAATTTATTTATTAATTGGCGAGCTTGGCCAGGGTTATATCCGTAATAGCAAAACAAAACTAATGTTTTTTCCTTACATTGAATGGTTCAGAAAATTAAAGGGAAAAAAAATAACAACTGATAACTTTCATCATGATTCTTCTTCTTTCATCAATAAATTATGCTTAAATAAATTATTTATACCAAGCCTAACTTACAACAACCTTGAAATTTTAAACCATCCAAACAATATATTGTCTTCCATTCTTAAAGATATTCGTCAATCGAAGTCATTTATCCACTTTGAGTTTTATATATGGTCAGCAGGTGGAGTAACCAATGTAATCGCACAAGAATTAATTAAGTCATCTAGCAGAGGTGTTAAAGTAAGAATTCTACTTGATGCTGCCGGATCGAGGAAATTTTTTAAAACAAAATGGCCACAAATATTCCAATCAAATAATATAGAAATAAAAGAAGCTCTTAAAGTACAACCTTTAAGGATGTTTTTTAGACGTCTTGATTATCGCCAACATAGAAAGATTATTGTTATTGATAATGAAATAGGTTACACCGGCTCCATGAATATGATTGATCCAAGATACTTTAAAAAAAGTAGCCATGTGGGGCAATGGATAGATTTAATGGTTCGAATGAAAGGACCAGCAGTTTACATTTTACATGCTATTCAATCATGGGACTGGGAAATCGAAACAAACCAACGTATTTTAAAGAAAGAAGATTTCATTCCAATAAATAAAGACTATCTTTCTTCAGTTCAAGTTATTCCATCAGGCCCGATGTTTGGAAGTATTATTTCGCAAGTATTAGTTCTAGCTATCCACAATGCTAGGAATGAAATTACTATTACTACACCCTATTTTGTGCCAAGTGATCGTATAATACATGCTTTAAAAACTGCTGGTGAAAGGTGCATAAAAGTTAATATCATTATTCCAAATAAAAATGATTCAATAATGGTGGAATGGGCAAGTCGTGCTTTTTTGAGGAATTATTAATGTCTGGTGTTCGTATCTTTCGTTATACTGAAGGGCTTTTACATACTAAATCAGTTGTAATTGATAACAATCTTTCACTAGTTGGTACAGTCAATATAGATGTGAGAAGTTTACAAATAAATGATGAATTGACACTGGCAATAGAAGATTCAGAATTTACCAAAAAATTAAATAGCATTCAGCAGGAATATATTAGAAATTCAATTGAAGTTTCAGAAAAATCTTGGAAAAAAAGAAGTTTTGGAAAAAAGGTTCTAGAACAATTTTTTTATTTATTTAGTCCGCTATTATAATAAATAAAGACCTATCAATTGTAGTTACTATTTAAATCACAAGAAAAATTTTTTGAGTTGGCGGTGAGAGAGGGATTCGAACCCTCGATACGTTTCCGTATACACGCTTTCCAGGCGTGCTCCTTCAGCCACTCGGACACCTCACCTAAATTTGAGCAATTAATATAAAACTATTTTATGATATCGTCAAATACAAATTTTAAAAAAAAAATCAAATGTTTTTATTTTAATCAATTTTTAAATTTTAACATTCTATCTAATGATATTAAAGCTTTAGGTATAAGGGCCTCATCAACAAAAACTTCATTAGAGTTAATATTAGTAGTTAAAGCTTCTTTTAATTTTTTTAATGTATTCATTGCCATCCAGGGACAGTGAGCACAACTCCTACAAGTAGCTCCATTACCAGCTGTAGGTGCTTCGATCAACTCTTTTTCAGGTACTGCTTTTTGCATTTTATAGAAAATACCCTTATCTGTTGCAATTATTAGTTGTTTTTGCATTAATGTTTTAGCTTTTTCTATAAGTTGACTGGTTGAACCTACTACATCAGCTAACTCCACAACACTTGCAGGGGACTCAGGGTGGACCAATACAGCAGCATCAGGGTATAAATATTTCATATCCTTTAGTAACTTTGATGAAAATTCATCGTGAACAATACATTCAGAGTCCCACAAAAGCATATCCGCTTTGGTTTGTTTTTGAATATATGACCCTAAGTGTCGATCTGGTCCCCAAATAATTTTTTTCCCTAATTGATCTAAATGTTCTATTATTTGGATTGCATTACTGGATGTAACAATCCAGTCAGCTCTTGCTTTAACTGCAGCTGATGTATTGGCATAAACAACAACCATTCTATCAGGATGTGAATCACAAAAGTCATTGAATTTTTTTGGTGGGCAACCTAAGTCTAAAGAACACTCAGCTTCTAATGTTGGCATAAGAATTTTCTTTTCAGGACTTAATATTTTAGCAGTCTCCCCCATAAATCGTACACCACAAATAACCATAGTCTTTGAAGGATGTTCTTTACCAAACTTTGCCATTTGAAGGGAGTCACCAATGAAACCATTAGTTTCATCTGTTAACTTTTGTATAATGGGATCTGTATAGTAGTGTGATATTAAAACCGCATTTTTATCTTTAAGTAAGATTTTAATTTCATTAATTACCTTTTCGGATTCTTTTTCCGATAGAGGTTTTTCCTTAGCTGGAAACTTATAATTTTCCAATACATTTAACATTACGATAGGACCACTAATTCAAATATAAAAGAAAATTATAAATTAAAAATAATTCATTGCAAATGAATTATTTACTTAAACCTAAGTCTTTTTTAGCTTTAATTGCAATATTTGACTGAGGGTAATTTTTAATTACTTCTCGAAGATATTTTTTTTCGGAAGTTTTATCTCCTTTTTGCTGGTATATCTGGGCAATACGATATGTTGCTTCAGGCGCTTTAGATGAACTTGAATCAGCAGCTACAATCTTAAAGTTAGTTAGCGACTTTGAAAACTTCTTATCAACATAATATAACTGCCCCAACCAAAAATGAGCATTAGTGTTATATTTAGAATTAGGGTATTTACTCAAAAAACTTTCCAATTTAGAAGTTGCTGTTTTAAAATCTTTCTTTTTTAAAATCAAATCAATTGCTTGATTGTACTCTGAAGCAGCTTGCAGTGAATTTGAGTAATCTTTACCAGCATTTTTGGGAGCTTGAGAGTTACTTGATTTGTTGTTGGCAGCAATTTCTTTTTGTTGCTGTATCAGCTGTTGGATTTGGAAATTATTTTCTTGTATTTGGCCCCTTAATTCATCAACTTCCCTTTGAAGTTCGTTAATATTTCGTTGCATTCTTAGCTGTAATTGTGCTTTAGAACTTACATAAGTATTGTTATTAGAAGGTTGATTGACTGACTCATTATTAGAGTCATCTGTTACTGAATAAACAGACTGAGTTGCGTTACTAGTATTATTTTTATTTGTATCGTAGGCAGAATAAACCGGTGCTGAATTAGCAACGGCAGAAACCGTTGCCGTTGCAGCAATACTTACGACAATCATTCTACGTAATATATGACTGCACATTTTAACTTTTCCTCTGATTATTTAATCTTAATTATAGACGATTTTTGCTCTTCTATTTTTTGCATAATCAGCGTCTGTATGCCCCTGAACTAGAGGTTTTTCTTCTCCATAACTGACAGTCGAAATTTGTGAAGCATTAACGCCAAGTGCTTCTAGATAATCGGCAACAGCTTGAGCTCTCTTTTCACCAAGAGCAATGTTATATTCAGGTGTTCCTCTTTGATCCGTATTTCCTTGAATTACAATTTTTGCATCAGGGTGATTCGTCAAATAATTTGCATTCAGTTCTAGCATTTTATTATAAGAAGGATCAACGACTGCATCATTAAATGCAAACCAAACCATTGATTCTTCATCTGTTAACGAACCATTTTCAACGTTTTGGGCAAACATTTCTTGCTCTTGTTTCAAAGGAGTAACCGAAGAGTCTTGACCAGCCCCAGTCATATCAGAGTCACTGCCTGTATTTCCTGTTGAACTACAAGCAGACAATACAGCCATAGGAACTACGATTGCGAGAGCTTTCATTAATTTATTCAATTTCATTTAATTTTCCTTTTGTTTTAATTAAGAATAAATATCATTTTCCAAATGGTGACCATGAAGGAAATTTAGCATTACCTGATGAATCTGGTAATCTAGCTGCAAAACGACCATCAATAGAAACCATTGATAAATCTTGTTGATTTCCATACGTAGCTGTATAAATAATCATGCTACCGTTGGGTGCTACTGTCGGAGATTGATCCAAAAAAGTACTAGTTAAAATAGCTGTAGCGCCAGTTTCAAGATTTTGTTTAACTAAGTGGTACCCATCATTAGTTTGTCTAATATTAATTAGAGTTTTACCATCTGGCGTAATACGACCATTCTGGTTTTTTCTACCTTCAAAAGTAAGTCGTTTAACATTACTACCAGAAACATCGATCTTATAAATTTGAGGGCTTCCTCCTCTATTTGAAGTAAATACAATAGAGTTTCCATCTGGACTCCAAGAAGGCTCACTGTTAACAGATCTACCTCTTGTTAGTTGTGTTAACTGGCCAGTCATTAAATTTTTGATATAAATTTCCGCATTACCAGTTTTTGAGAGAACTAACGCAAGTTTTGTTCCATCAGGAGAAAATGACGGAGCGGAATTAATGCCTCGTGCATCTGAAATAAGTACACGCTTTCCCGAATACATATTAACAATATAAATTTTTTCTTTATTATTTTCAAATGTAGAGTAAGCAATATCTTTTAAATTTGGTGACCAGCTTGGGGATAATATTGGCTCTGAAGATGTTAATAAGGTTTTTGGGTTGTAACCATCATAATCAGCAATATTTAAAAGCCATTTTTTGTTATTAGGTTGAGTAACATAAGCGATTTTTGTATTAAAAGCACCCTTTTCATTTAAAATCTTTTGATAAATAACATTTGAAATGGTATGTGCAGCTCTTCTTAAATCTTTATCTTGTACCCTATACAATCCCTGAGCAACAACACTATTACTTTTTGTTGATTTAACAGCATCTATCAACTTATAACTAATTGCATATTGGCCTGAAGAGTCACGTTCAATTTTCCCTACCAATATATCATTTACGCCCTTATCCAACCAAGCTTGACCATTTACATTCGAAGTGAAAGAAATTTTACTTGGAAAGTCTTGTTGTGAAAGTGGCGAAAATTTGCCACTTCTTTGAAGATCTGATGATATGATCTCTGATATATTTTGTGATAACCCTTGATTACCATCAAAACTATTAATGGCTATTGGCTGTGCGGTATCTTGCCCTTTCGTTATAGTTAAAGATAATTCAGCAAAAGCTGGCAAACAAAATACAAGTGGTAAAATTGATAACAATTTTATTAATTTTTTTTTCATTATTTAAACCTCAATAGTAATGTATTCTCACTAATTAGTCGATGGACTGAAATTCAAGGTCCAACCATTTTGAAACTCTTTTGATAGCTCTGCATCTTCGGGCATTGGGAATACTCCAACTTTCCTAATTGCAACCTGCGCATCTTGGCATAAATCCTGTGGCCCACTCTGCGGAATAGCACTAATAACTCGCCCTGAGGCACTCATCCTAAAGTTTAATGTACAAGTTTTGCCATTATAAGAAGGTCTTGTAATGAATTTAGCTTCTATTAATGCAATATATTTATCTCTATAGTAGGCAATAGTACTTTGTTTTTCACTTTTTTTAGCCGCACTTAATTGATTTTTTTCTGATGCTAAACCCTGAAAAACACTATCCAATTCTTTAGCTTTTGCTGCTGCTTCCTGCTTCGCTTTCTCTGCTGCTGCTTTTGCTGCAGCATCTTTCTTAGCTTTCTCTGCTGCTGCTTTCGCTGCTGCCTCCTGCTTCGCTTTCTCTGCTGCCGCTTTAGCTGCTGCCTCCTGCTTCGCTTTCTCTGCTGCCGCTTTAGCTGCTGCCTCCTGCTTCGCTTTCTCTGCTGCCGCTTTAGCTGCTGCCTCCTGCTTCGCTTTCTCTGCTGCCGCTTTAGCTGCTGCCTCCTGCTTCGCTTTCTCTGCTGCCGCTTTAGCTGCTGCCTCCTGCTTCGCTTTCTCTGCTGCCGCTTTAGCTGCTGCCTCCTGCTTCGCTTTCTCCGCTGCCGCTTTAGCTGCTGCCTCCTGCTTCGCTTTCTCTGCTGCCGCTTTAGCTGCTGCCTCCTGCTTTGCTTTCTCTGCTGCCGCTTTAGCTGCTGCCTCCTGCTTTGCTTTTTCTTCAGCTAGCTTTGCCATTTCTTCTTGTTTTGACTTCTCATCTACAACTTTACCAGCCTGCTCAGGCTTTTTATTTTGTTTATTTTTCATCAATGCAAGTTGTTGTTCTATTATTTTAGGATCAACAACCACAGCCTTTATGGAAGATGGTGGGGTTGTATTTTTAAAAACAGGTTTATAAATCAGTAAGGCTAACAATAAAGCATGAATCAATATTGAAATAACAAAAGCAAGTTTAAAATTTTTTAGTTTCATATAATTATGCTTTTTTATTAATTAAATCTGTCATTAAACCAACTTGTTTAACTCCAACTTGCCTTAACTCATCCATAACAGTAACAATATCTGCGTATTGAGCTTCAGAGTCTCCACCAACTAAAACAGTAGAATCTGGCTTTTCGGCAAGTACTTGCTTAACTTTGTTATATATTTCATTTTTTGTTAAGTCTCTTTCTACTGGTTCATTATCAATGCTTAAACCGACGCTACCATTTTTCGTCACCTCAACGATTATAAAAGAAGCATCACTTTTGTTTCCGGAAAGCTCAGCCGCAGTTTTTGCAGTTTCTGTTTTAGGCAAATTAACATCCACACCTTGTGTAACGTATGGAGCTGTAACCATAAAAATAATAAGTAAAACAAGCATTACATCAATATATGGAACCACATTAATTTCAGCAGTGAGCTTTCTTTTTTTTCTCTTAAAAGACATTTCTTTATTCCTCAGTATTTAAAGAAGATTGTCTATGTAAAATACTTGAAAACTCTTCCATAAATGTCTCGTATAAATGCTCAATTTTCGATACTTTATTTGTTAACCTATTGTAAAACATTACAGCTGGGATCGCTGCAAACAGACCCATTGCAGTTGCTACTAAGGCCTCTGCAATACCAGGGGCAACCATTGACAAGGTAGCTTGCTTAACTGAACCTAGAGCTATAAATGAGTGCATTATACCCCAGACGGTTCCAAATAAACCTATATATGGACTTATAGAACCAACTGTTGCTAAAAAGGGTAAATTATTTTCAAGGGCATCTACTTCTTTAGAATAACTAATTCTCATAGCTCTTGTTGTTCCCTCTAAAACATATTCTGGGTTTTTGTTATGAGTTCTATGTAATCGTGCATACTCTTTAAAACCAGCGTAAAATATTTTTTCAGATCCTTGGATTTTATCTTTTTTTATTTGCGCTTCTTTAAATAAAGAAGAAAGTTCAATTCCAGACCAAAATCTTTCCTCAAAATTTTCTGTATTTTTTTTTGTTTTTTTCAAAAAAGCTGTTCTTTGTATAATTACAGTCCAAGAAAAAATAGATAAGGCTAATAGTAATAACATTACAATTTGAACAAGGTGACTTGCCTGTAAAAAAAGTTGAAGAATGGATGTATCTGAATTCACTTATTTATCTCCTGTAAAATTTGTTCAGGTATTCTTAATGGTTTTAAATTTTTAGTATGAACACATGCTATCGTAATATTTGCTTTACACAAAACTTTATTATCAGAATTAACTAAAATCTGACAAAAATTAACACTTGTCTTTTTTTTATAAAGGATATCAGTAAAAACTATTAATTCATCTTCAAAAAATGCTGGTTTCAAAAAGAAAGATCTGCCTTTGCTACTACAAAACAAATTTCATTTTTTAAAAGATCTTTTTGATATATGTTTTTATCTTGTAAATATACAGTACGTGCTCTTTCAAAAAACTTCAGATAATTTGAGTGATAAACTAATCCTGTAGCATCAGTATCATCATAAAAAATTTTAAATTTGTACTCATGTTTCATGGAAAAATTAGGATTATATCTTTTTATTTATAATACATAATGTATGTAAAACATCAATCATTGATTCTTGTTTGATAACGCAAATAAATTATTTTTTTTAAATTGGGTAATGCCAAATTCAGTAATAATTCGTCCTCTAGGTGTTCTTTGTATAAATCCTTTTTGTATTAAAAAAGGTTCAATAACATCTTCTATGGTTTCCTTAGCTTCTCCAATTGCGGTAGCTAAATTATCTAAGCCAACAGGTCCAAAATTGAACTTTTCGATAATAACAGATATTAATTTTCGGTCTAAATAATCAAAACCCAAATCATCAACGTCTAATAAATTTAACGAATCATTAGCGGTTTCTTCATTAATACAACTTCTTTGACCGACCTCAATGTAGTCTCTTACTCTTCTTAGTAACCGATTGCAGATTCTTGGTGTGCCGCGAGACCGTCTTGCAATTTCATAAGCACCATCTTCATCAATATTAACATTTAAAGACTTTGCATTATTAATTAAAATATTTTTTAAATCTACAGTATTATAAAACTCTAAGCGCTGTGTTATTCCAAATCTATCCCTTAAAGGAGAAGTTAACGCACCTGCTTTTGTTGTAGCACCTATCAAAGTAAATGGAGGTAAATCAATTTTTATGGATCGTGCAGCTGGTCCCTCACCAATTAAAATATCTAACTGAAAATCCTCCATTGCAGGATATAATATTTCCTCAATGTTAGGTGAAAGCCTATGAATCTCGTCAATAAATAAAATGTCATTTTCTTCAAGATTTGTTAATAAAGCAGCTAAATCTCCCTGTTTTTCGATAACAGGGCCTGATGTGGTTTTGAGATTTACTCCCATTTCATTTGCAATTATATGAGATAATGTTGTTTTTCCTAGGCCTGGAGGACCGAATATTAAGACATGATCAAGTGAGTCTCCCCTGTTTTTAGCTGCCTCAATAAAAACAGCCATTTGTTTTTTTACTGGTTCTTGTCCTACATAATCTTTTAGAAATTTAGGTCGTATAGCCTTATCAATGACCCTGTCGTTATCTTGTTCATTATCATCAACATTAAAAACTCTATCTATTTCCAACATAACTGAACACCCTATCAGTTTATCATACTTTTAAGTGCATATTTTATTGTGTCTTCTAAACTAAAATCTTGTTTAAAAATATTCTTGACGGTCTTTCTCGAATCAGTTTCTCGATATCCTAAAGAAACCAAAGCATTAACAGCTTCAGACTCAATATTAGAATTGTTTTCAGAGAGACTAACATCATAATTTAATCCAGCTAATTCTGTATTGAAATCTTCAAGTTTATCTGCAAGCTCAACAATTAACCTATCAGCTGTTCGTTTACCAATACCTGGTATTTTTAATAACTGTTTTGTATTTTTTTCAGAAATAGCAATACAAAATTCTGAGGCATTCATGGATGACAAAATAGCTAAACCAAGTTTAGGCCCAACTCCATTTGCTTTAATTACCTCGCAAAAAAGAGATTTTTCCAAAGATGTTAAAAATCCATATAAAAGTTGAGCATCCTCCCTAACCACATAATGAGTAAAAAGACTCACTTCTTCAGAAACCTGTGGTAAATTGTAGAAGTTAGTCATAGGTATTGAAATCTCATAACCGATTCCATTAACATCTAAAATAATATTAGGGGGGGTTTTACTCAGTAATTTACCTCGAATCTGGCTTATCATTTACTCATCCTGAACTTTATTGGAATTAATAGGTTAACTTATAGCTGTTTAAATATCCAGTAAAAATTCTATCTAAGTTCGGATATTATGAGCACAACAAATTGATATTGCTAAGGCATCAGAAGCATCTATTTGCAATTTCCCTTGTATATTCAAGAGATAGCAAACCATATGTTTTACCTGTTCTTTAGACGCTGAACCCTTGCCAACCACATGCTGCTTAATTGTGCGTGGTGCAAACTCTAAAACATCTAAGTTTTGATTTTTTGCCGCAGCTATTGCAGAGCCTCTTGCTTGACCTAATTTTAGTGCTGATCCTGGGTTTTTCCCCATAAAAACATTTTCTATTGCACAAATATGAGGCCTAAACTCCAAAATTACAGCTGTTAAGTCCTGAAAAATTTCTCCAATTTTTGAAGGAATGTCAGAAGAAGTGGTCTTAATGCAACCACTTCCTAAATAATTTAATTTATTTTTATGAAAACTAATGACCCCGTATCCAGTAACTCTAGAGCCAGGGTCTATGCCTAACACAATCATTATAGTTTTTCTGCTACTTCTTCCGATACATCACCATTATGATATACTTCTTGAACATCATCTAAGTCTTCTAATGCGTCAATTAATCTTAATAATTTTGGTGCAGTATCGATGTCTAGTTCTGCTTTTGTAGAGGGCATAAGAGTTACTTCGGCATTCTCTGATTTAAACCCTGCTTCATCTAAAGCATCTTTCACTGAACCAAAATCTTCAGGCGTGGTTATAACATCAATAGTTTTATCATCATAAACTTCCACATCATCTGCACCAGATTCAATAGCAACTTCCATAATTAAATCTTCATCCACATCATTAGAATAATTAATTACTCCTTTTTTTGTGAATAAATAACTAACACTTCCATCTGTTCCAAGATTACCTCCAGCTTTACTAAATGCATGCCTAACCCCAGATACAGTTCGATTTCTATTATCAGTCATGGTTTCTACCATCACTGCGGTCCCACCTGGTCCATAACCTTCGTAAATTACTGTTTCAAGGTTTTCATCACCGTCTCCACCTGCACCTCGTTTGATTGCACGGTTAACTGTATCCCTGGTCATATTGTTAGATAAAGCTTTATCAACAGCAGCCCGTAGTCTTGGATTATTTTCAACTTCAGGTCCACCTTCTTTAGTAGCAACAACAATTTCACGTATTAATTTTGTGAATATTTTCCCTCTTTTTGCATCTTGTGCTGCTTTTCTGTGTTTAATATTGGCCCATTTACTATGTCCCGCCATAATTCACCTCAAATTTATTCAACTGTTATCGAAAGATCCTTTAATACATTTATATCTACTGAAGATGGAGCATTCATCATTAAATCTGATGCGGAAGTGGTTTTTGGAAATGCGATAACATCTCTAATGTTATTAGTTCCAACTAATAACATCACCAATCTATCTAAACCAAAAGCTATACCACCATGAGCTGGTGCTCCGTACGATAATGCTTCGAGTAAAAACCCAAACTTATCTTGTTGTTCATCTTCATCTAAATGTAATAACTTAAAAATTGCGGCTTGTATCTCTTGTGAATGAATTCTTACTGATCCACCACCCACTTCATAGCCATTAATTACCATGTCATAAGAGTTTGAGAGTAATTCTAGAGGATTCTCTAGTATTTTATCTACACTTGTTTCTTTTGGACTTGTAAAGGGATGATGCATTGCTTGAAGATTCCCATCTTCAGAAGTTTCAAACATTGGAAAATCAACTACCCAAAGTGGTTGCCACTCATCTAAGCGTATTAAATTTAAATCGTTACCTATTTTATTTCGTAATTCGCCTAGAATATTTAATACATTTGATTTTTTATCTACACTTATAAATAAAATATCGCCATCTTCAGCATCACAAGCTTTTATTATATTATTAAGTATTTCATCTGTTAAAAACTTTTTAATGGAAGATTGGATTCCATTTAATCCATCTTTAATGTTATTTAACTTTATCCAAATTAATCCTTTAGATTTGAATGTTTTTGCGTAAGCAATATAATTATCTATTTCTTTTCTTGAAAGTTTACTTCCATTAGGAATACATAAACCTTTAACATAGTTTTCATCACTCAAAGATTCTTGAATAATACCAAGTGAACATGAAGATAATGATCTTTTAAAATCAATAATTTTCAATGGATTCCTTAAATCAGGTTTATCGCTACCATATGTTTCCATAACATAATCATATGTATAAACTGGAAATTGAGGTAATTCAATATCTAAAGTTTGAGTCCACAATCTTCTTACTAATGACTCCGCAATATTTCTTATTTCTGCAGATGTTAAGAAGGATGTTTCAATATCGACCTGAGTAAACTCAGGCTGCCTATCAGCTCTTAGATCTTCATCTCTAAAACATTTTACAATTTGATAATATTTATCAAATCCAGCAACCATCAAGAGTTGTTTATAAATCTGTGGTGATTGAGGTAAAGCATAAAAATCCCCTGGGTGGACTCTACTTGGAACTAAGTAATCCCTAGCACCTTCTGGTGTAGATTTTGATAACACTGGGGTTTCTATATCTAAAAAGTCATGCTCTTCTAGAAAATTTCTAATTATAGATGTAATTCGAGAACGTGCCTTTAATTTTTGAGACATCTCAGTTCTTCTCAAATCTAAATATCTATACTTAAGACGCTGCTCTTCAGAATTATTTTGATTAAAATCAAGTGGCAAGTTATCAGCAGAGCTGATAACTTTTAAAGTATTTGCATTTATCTCAATTTCACCAGTTGTGATTTTATGATTTATTTGTTGCTGTGGCCTTAAACGAACATGCCCTTTTATCTCTAAACAAAACTCATTTCTAATCTTAGATAAATCATCATTTGTTTCAATATGTTCAGGATCAATTACAACTTGAACAATACCCTCACGGTCTCTCAAGTCAATAAAAATCAAGCCTCCCAAATCTCTTCTTTTTTGCACCCATCCATTAAGGGTAATAAATTGATCTTTATGAGATGTATCAAGACGACCACAGTATTGCTTATACATAATTTAATTCCTATAACTCGCTATTTTGAAAGTCATTATAAACGATAAAGAGAAAGAATAAATAAAAAAAAACCAGCCATTGGCTGGTTTTTCAAAAAATTTTTAAGTCTTTATTAAAGCTTAGTTACATTAGCAGCTTGAGGACCTTTTTGACCTTGCTCTAACTCAAAAGATACTTTTTGACCTTCATTTAAAGTTTTGAAGCCTTCAGATTGAATAGAACGAAAATGTACGAAAACATCTGCATCACCATTATCTTGAGTAATAAAGCCAAAACCTTTACTTTCGTTAAACCATTTTACTGTTCCAGTCATTTTAGACATATTTAGTCTCCTATTTTTTACTATAAAATTTGTACGTTCAAGCCAAACTTAGAATTATTTATAACTAACTAACATTTATGATTCAAAGCTTCTTACTTTATACTATTTATAATAAAAACTCGAAGTATTTACTAAATCTCAATCATGTAGCAGATAAATAGGTCTGATTATCAGGCCGTTAAACAAGTAAAGTATATCATTTATTTTTACAAATTTATACCTTAAAGTTTAAAAAAATTAATTATTCATGTGAAATATATTCTTTAGTTCTTTGATCTTGAGGCGATTCAAAAAAATCTTTAGTATTTCTGTACTCAATAATTTCACCTTTTATCATAAAACAAGTTTCGTCCGCTACTCGCATAGCTTGTCGTAAATTATGAGTAACTAAAATTACAGTATATTTATTTTTTAGATTAACTAAAAGTTTTTCAATTTTTTTTGTAGATGCTGGATCTAAAGCAGAAGTTGGCTCATCAAGAAGCAGTACATCAGGTTCAGTAGCCAAAGTTCTAGCAATACAAAGTCTTTGCTGCTGTCCACCGGACAAGCCTGTGGCTGGTTTATGAAGCTTATCCTTAACTTCATCCCATAATGCAGCATCTTTCAAATGTTCTTCAATCTTCTCTTGATGCAAATTTTTAGGGACTCCGGCCATCTTAAGAGCAAACGTTATATTTTTTAAAATGCTCATTGGAAAAGGCGTCGGCTTTTGGAAAACCATCCCTACTTTAGCTCTTAAGGAGTTAATATCAGTTCCTCGTTCTAAGATATTGTCCCCAAATAGTGATATTTCTCCCTTTGCTTTTTGTCCAGGGTGTAATTCATAAATTCGATTAAAAGTTCTAAGTAAAGTGGATTTACCAGATCCAGATGGGCCAATTAACCCAGTAATTTGTTTTTCTTTGATGTCAAGATTAATACCAAAGAGCGATTGAATTTCACCATAATAGAAATCTAATCCACTAACTTTAATTGCTGTTTCCATTTTAATGACCTTCTTTTTTTCTTAATAATGAACGACTAATCATACTACTAGCTAATACGAAAATAGTAATTAATAATGCACCGCCCCAAGCTAATTGATTCCAGTCATCATAGGGACTCAATGCATATTCATAAATTGTAACAGGTAAATTAGCCATAGGTTTTGATAAACTCAGTGATGGAAATTGAGAGTTTAAAACAGTAAATAACAATGGGGCTGTTTCACCAGTGATTCTTGCCATCGCTAGAATAACTGAGGTAACTAAACCAGAGCGAGCAGCTCTATATACAATGAATATGGTAACTTTCCAACGAGGTGCTCCTAGTGCACTAGCTGATTCGCGTAATTGCATAGGTACTAAAGATAGTGCATCCTCACTAGCTCGCATAATAATTGGTAAAGCTATAATAGCAAGCGCGACCGCACCTGCATACGCAGAGTAATGCCCAAAAGGAATTACAATGATACTATAAACAAATAGACCAACGATAATTGAAGGGATACTCAATAAACTATCATTAAAGAGTCTAATATATTTTGCAAGCTTTGTTCCCTGTCCAAACTCCACAAGCCAAGTTGCACCCAATATTCCTATAGGAGTAGCAATCAATAAAGATAAGCCGGTTAAGATTAAGCTCCCATATATGGCATTACTTAACCCACCATTTGAACCAGTTGATGCAGTTGGAGTCGTTAAAACACTCCAGCTTAGTCCAGACAAACCCTTCGAAACTAAAGTCCAAAAAATAGAGAACAAGGGACTTAAACAAATAATAACTCCAACAACACAAAAAAGAATATAAATAGAGTTAGATACATTACGTTTCAAATTCATTTTAGTGATCCTCAGAATACTTAGCCAAAATAAATCTTGAAAGTAAGATAACAGCTATAGTTATAACGAACAATAAAAACCCGGTTGCCATTAAAGCATTTGCATGAACTGCACTTGTAGCTTCTGCAAACTCATTCGCAATGGAAGAGGCAATAGTTGTAGCAGGCATTAATATTTGTGTTGGTAAAACATGAGCATTACCAATGACGAATGTGACCGCCATTGTTTCCCCAAGTGCTCTACCTAAACCAAGCATAGAAGAACCTAAAACACCAGATTTAATATATGGAAACAATACTTTTGATGCAACTTCATATCGAGTGGATCCTAATCCAAAAGCAGCTTCTTTCAATTGCATCGGTACACTATTAAGCAGTTCTATAATCATTGCAGTCATAATTGGAATAATCATTATGGCAAGAACCAACCCAGCAGTCAGCATGCCAATGCCAATAGGAGGTCCTTGAAAAAAAGAACCTATTAAAGGTATTGAGCCTAAAACATTATTTACGAAAGGACAGATATAATCTCGCATAAATGGAACAAAAACTATCAATCCCCAAAAACCAAATATAATACTTGGTATTCCTGCTAACATATCAATTAATCCGCGCAGCAGAATTGCCAGCTTTCGTGGTGCTAGTTCACTACAAAAAAAAGCACATAATATACTTAATGGCACAGCAAATACAATTGCAATTACGGCACTTATTAATGTTCCCGCAATTGCAGTCAAAGCTCCAAATTGTTTAGCTGGTGGATTCCAATCAGTACTAATTATAAAGTCCCAACTTAGAATGTTTTTACTATTTAAATAGATAGAAATTACTATTGCAATGAGTAAAATAAGTGACACAAAAGATAATGTTTTGGTCAAAGAATAGAAATATGAAGTGCCAGAACCCTTTCGAATTCTGGCATCTTTTTTTGAAATACTATATGTTGACATTAAATGCCCAACTCCAATATTAAAATTTTAATAACGCTATTTATTTTGTTACAGGCCATGAAGTTTCAATTTTACCATAAACAGCATCAGGGATTGGGATATAGTCTAATTGTTTAGCAAGCTCTTGTCCATTCTTATATGACCATTTGAAGAAATTAAGTGCATCAGTAGCTTTAGAGTTAGCAGATACTTTTTTACCATTTTCATCTTTGTAATGAACTAAACAAAAAGTAGACATTGCCATTGGCCATGATTGTGCACCTGGTTGATCAGTTAAGATCATGTCATAACCTTTCTTAGCTGCATCTTCCCAATTAGCATTTGAAGCAGCCGCTGAAAATGTTTCAAATTTTGGTGTTACGACCTTGCCATCTTTATTTTTCATGCTGGTTACTGTTAATTTATTTTGAAGAGCGTATGCATATTCAACATAACCAATTGAACCTGGTAAAGTTTTAACATACTGAGCAACACCAGCATTCCCTTTACCACCCAAACCAGTAGGCCATTGTATTGCTGAGTCAACCCCAGGTTTCCAGTTTGATACTTTTGATAAGTAATTGGTAAAGTTGTAGGTTGTACCTGAACCATCCGAACGATGAACAACAGTAATAGCAAGATCAGGTAATTTAACACCTTTGTTTAGTTTAGCAATTTTAGGGTCATTCCACTTTTTGATGTCTCCCTGAAAAATAGCAGAAAGAGTTGGTCCATCAAGAACTAATTTTCCTGTTTCAACACCTGGAATGTTAAAAATAGCGACAATCCCACCCATTACCATTGGAAACTGCACCAACTTGTGATCATTTAACCACTTAAGAGGTTTGGGCTCATCTGAACATGCAAAATCAACAGTACCACTATCACCAGCAGTAATTTGTCTTAATCCACCACCTGAACCTATTGCAGCATAGTTTACTTTGTTACCAGTTGCTTTATTATACGCTTCTGCCCACTTGTATAGTGCAGGTGCAATCGCACTCGAACCAGCACCGCTAATAGTAGATGCTGCAAAAGCACTTGAAGAAACACATATTCCAGCAATTACAGGAACAAGCAAGGAAAGTTTAGTTTTCATGTTTTTACCTATTTAATTAAAATTATCACCAATCAATTGAGTATATAATCACACTATATTATTACACTTTTATTTCAACTTTGTTACAGTTTTGAGACACCGAAATTCATTATAATGTTGTTTTTGTTTTTTTATGATAAAAAAACACTTTTTATGTTATAATTTTTTTTTTTAAATTTATATAAACAATGAAAACCGACAAGTTATATTCTAAATATATTGAAAATATTAAAGACTTTACTTTTGATGAACAGGTAGCTGAGGTATTTTCAGATATGGCTGTTAGATCCATACCTGGTTATCGTGAAATCATAAAGGGTACTGCTGAACTATCTAAATATTATGCAAGTGAACATTCATCATTATATGATTTGGGTTGCTCTTTAGGCGATGTTTTATTAAGTATTGATAAGGTTTTAGATGTTAAAAATGTAAAATTGATTGGTATTGATAACTCTCCTTCAATGTGTGCAAAGTGCAAACTTCATATTTCCAGTTTCAAAACTTCAAATGATATTTTAATCATTAATGAAGATATACAACTTTCAAGTATAACTAATGCATCAGTAGTCATACTAAATTTTACTTTACAGTTTTTAAAACCCTCAGTAAGAGATGAATTAATCCAAAAAATATTTAACTCTCTTATCCCAGGAGGTGTTTTAATTTTATCTGAAAAGTTTAAATTCGAATCACCTTCAATCAATCAAATTCTAACCTTATTACACCATGATTTTAAAAAACGAAATGGTTATAGTGATCTTGAAATTAGTCAAAAAAGAAACGCGATCGAAAATATTATGAAAACTGATACAAAAAATCAACATTATACAAGATTGGCAAAGGCAGGATTTAGTAATATCGAGATCTGGTATAATAATCTCAACTTTGGTTCATTCTTGGCAATTAAATAATTTTTTAAGAACATATATTAATATAAAATTTCTTTTAACAGTAGGTTTATAATTAATGCAATATTTTAAATCTTTTTACAATTATATTTTAAATGAAAAAGAACTATCTGTTTGGATAAAAGATATCCCTTCTCTTTTAATTCACTGGGAAGAAACTAAAAACAGTGACTTTGAATCATGGAAAAAAATAATAAAAAAAATACCCATTATTCAATCGCCTTTAACAGAATTAAAAAATCAAGTAGCACTGACTAATCTAAGTGAATGTATTAACAAAGAAGACATCTTAAAGCTAGAATCTTTATTAAAAAAACTCAGCCCCTGGAGAAAAGGGCCTTTTACATTTGGACCTATCAAAATTAATACAGAATGGAGATCTGATTGGAAATGGAAGCGAATTATTCGACATATAGCTCCTCTCAAAAATAGAAAAGTATTAGATGTTGGCTGTGGTAACGGATATTATATGTGGCGTATGCTTGGAGAAGAAGCTAGATCAATTATTGGCGTAGACCCTTCTCAATTATTTTTTTCACAATTTAATGCTTCAAAAAAACTTCTTGGTATCAATAATGATATTTATTTTATACCACTGCCTTTTGAAAAAATACCACCTGCTAATTGTTTTGATACTGTCTTCAGCATGGGAGTACTTTATCATAGAGTCTCGCCTATTGAACATTTATCCCAACTTCGTGACCAGTTAAGGCCAGGAGGTGAATTGGTTCTTGAAACTATGGTTGTACCAGGTGATGAGACAACTGTTCTTGTTCCTAAAGGAAGATACGCACAAATGAGAAATGTATATTTTTTTCCATCCTCAAAAGCATTAGTGGTCTGGTTAGAAAAGTGTAAATTTACTAATATTAAAATTGTCAATGAAAGTGACACAACCATTGAGGAACAGAGACAAACAGATTGGATGAAATACAATTCCTTAGATTCATTTTTAAATTCCAATCAAAATTTAACAGTTGAAGGTTATCCCCCTCCAAGAAGGGTAATAATAACAGCAAATAGACCTTAACTTTTCACGCAGCTTATATAAAAAATCCTGCAAGTTTGAAACTAAATATTTTTAATCACAATTATAAAGTAGTTATTTAGCTTACTTAATGATAAAATTTACTAGTATATTGCTAAGTTCATTACTAAATTTAGAAATGAAATATCTAGTTTTTTAATTAAATACATATAATTGATAATAAATGAAACCTTTTGGGACAAAAATAAATGAATATTAACAAGATAAGTATAGCTTTAGCTCTAATATCTTCATCCATCTTGGCAAGTTGTTCAAATCAAAGCAACATCGATCAAATTACTCAACAAAATAACAAGTTAAATGAAAAACTTTCAGCTCTAAATAGTAAGATTGATACCCAAACAACAAAAATAAATGTATTAAATAATAAAGTTAATCAACTGAATCGGAATATAGATAAGAATCAAAAAATTTTTAAATCAAACACTAATTTAGCTTCGCAAAAAAAGGAAACACGAGCTATTGGTAATACCACCAAAACTTTAAAATTAGATAATAAAATTATACTAGGTCAAGTTGAGTGGGTTTGGTTGAGAGATATTAAAGTTTATTTGAAAGCTAGAGTCGATTCAGGCGCAAAAACATCATCTTTAAATGCATTAAATCTTACTACTTTTGAAAGAGACGGTAAAAATTGGGTTTCATTTAATGTATTGAAAGATAATGCAAAATCCAAAATAGAAGCTCCTGTTGCACGATGGGTTAAAATTAAACAATCCTCAGCTTCGGGTAAACAAAGAAGACCAGTAGTAGACTTATGGATACAAATTGGAGACTCAAAAGAAAAGGTTGAATTTACGTTGACAGATCGTTCTCATTTAGAATTTCCCATGCTTCTTGGAAGACAATATATTAAAGATATAGCTGTAGTCGACGTTAGTAAAAAATTCATTCAACCAAAAATTACTGAAGCAAAATAAAGATTTCCCTTAATAATTGTGAAGTAACTCTAGGTTAATGGTTTTGTGCTTTGTCACAGACTACTGAATAATTCGGAATTACTTTATTATTTTAATTAACTTACATTATACAGAGCTTAGAATGATATCTAGAACTCCTTTTTATATATTTATATTATTTTTAATCATTATTGGTATTTCCTTAACTTGGCTTAGACACAACTTATATGGTGTACCACTTTTACCTAATACTGATAGTGACTTATGGGATATTGAAGCTAAAGTAGAGCTAATTGCAGATGGTGGACCAACAAAAGTTATTTTGAATATTCCTCAACAACAAAAAAACTATACAATAATAGATGAATCTACTTCATCGCCTGGCTTTGGTAGTTCGTTTAGTGTTGACAAAGAAAATAATAACAAAACTGTTGAATGGAACACCAGAGAAGCCTCAAAAAAACAAGTTCTTTATTATAAGGTTCAAATATTAGCCGACCCATATGCAATTCACCCAAGCCAACCAAAGCCACAGGATAATTTTCCTGAAGTTAACTTTGAAGGTGTAGAAAAAAATGCAGCTCAAGAACTAATCGACTCTGCACAAAAATTCTCTTCTGATCCTACAAGTTTAGCAAGAGAATTAATTAAATTATTAAATGAAAAATCTAATCAAAGTGCTTCGTTACTTCTTAAAAATCATTCAAAACCTAAACTATTGACTGATTTACTTTCCCTCAGTAATGTTCATGCTCACATCATTGGTGTTTTAGCTCTTGAAGATGGTAGAAGAAATCAATCAGTTGTACCTATGTTAGAAGTATGGAATAACTCCAGTTGGCAGCTTCTTGATATACAAACTGGTGATTTAGGTAAACCAAATAATTATTTAATTTGGAACAATGCAAATCAAAGCTTATTAGACGTAATTGGCGGTCACAGTAGTAATGTCAGTTTTTCAATGATCTCAAGAGATATTAGTGCTTCAAATGCAACACAATTAAAAGTAAAGTCTGATAACTTATTAAACTTTTCTATTCATAGTTTACCAATTGAAGAGCAAACAATGTTCAAGACTATATTATTGGTTCCAATTGGTGCTCTATTAGTTGTATTTTTAAGATTAATTATTGGAATAAAAACTTCGGGTACATTCATGCCAGTTTTGATAGCTTTGGCTTTTGTTCAAACTACCCTTCTTGTAGGTGTTATAGGCTTTTTATTACTCGTGGGAACTGGATTAATCATCCGAAGCTATCTTTCTAAACTCAACCTACTTTTAGTAGCCAGGATATCATCGGTCATAATTATCGTAATCATGATTATGGCTTTATTTACTATCGTAGCCTATAAAGTTGGTTTAGTTGAAGGACTTTCAATTTCATACTTCCCAATGATCATTTTATCCTGGACTATCGAAAGAATGTCAATTTTATGGGAAGAAGAAGGTTCAAAAGAAGTATTAATCCAAGGAGGAGGTTCTCTTTTTACAGCAATTTTAGTTTATCTTGCAATGACCAATGAGTATGTAAGATACCTAACCTTTAATTTTATTGGTTCTCAGTTTATTATTTTAGCAATTATCCTAATTTTAGGTAACTATACTGGTTATCGTTTAAGTGAATTGAAAAGATTTAACCACTTAATTAAAGGAGATTAATTTAATGTTTTTTTCAAAGCTTGCATCTCCAAAAAAATTAAATGCTAAAGGTATTATGGGTATGAATCAGCGAAACATAAATTACATAGGTAAATATAACAATCGTAATAAATACCCTTTAGTTGATAATAAATTAAAAACAAAGATGATTGCAGAAAAGTATGGGGCTAATGTCCCAGAACTTATCGGTGTGATTGAAAGTCAATCACAAGTCAAAAATATTCACAATATGGTAGAAAACGAAGGTGGATTTGTCATCAAGCCATCTCAGGGATCTGGTGGGAAAGGAATTTTAGTAATTACCTCCCACAATAATGGCAGCTATGTTAAACCTTCTGGCCAAATCATAAGTTTAAAAGATGTGGAAAGACATATAACTAATACTCTTGCAGGATTGTTTTCTCTAGGTGGTAAAAATGACGTTGCCATGATTGAAAAAATTATATCCTTTGATGATACTTTCAATAACTATAGCTATGAAGGAGTACCTGATGTACGAGTAATTATTTTTCAAGGATATCCTGTTATGGCTATGGTTAGATTATCAACTGCAGAGTCTGATGGAAAAGCAAACTTACACCAAGGAGCAATAGGGGTTGGTATTGATATAGCAACAGGTAAAGCAGTTAAAGGTGTCCAATTTAACACTCCTGTATTAACTCATCCAGATACAAACCAAATTTTAAATCAGTTATCAATACCCAATTGGAATGAACTTTTGTATATAGCATCAAGTGCATGGGAGATGACTGGTTTGGGTTATTTGGGTGCTGATATGGTATTAGATAAAGAAAGAGGACCAATGGTTCTCGAGTTAAATGCAAGACCAGGTTTAGCCATTCAAATAGCCAATGGTGCAGGCCTTCTTCCAAGATTAAGATTTATTGAACATAAAGGCTATGACTTTGAGCACAAATCTATAAAAGAAAGGGTAGCTTGGTCTCAAGAGCACTTTAGACACAATTAACATTATTTTCTAAAGTGATTGAGATCATATTTGTTTATATTAATAAATGACCTTTTTTAATGAGTGACTAAAGTTATGAATACCATTATTTAATTTATACTTTTATATGCTTTTAAGTGATAAACATAACATTTTAATTAACTCTGCTGGAAGTAATTTAGGAAGAGCAATTGCAATGCACTTTTGTTCAATTGGATGCAATGTTATATTGCTCGATAAAGATATTAAAAAGCTCCAGAAAACTTATGATTTTTGTAATACTATTTCCAATAAACTTATTAAAATTCATAATGATTCTAATCAAAGTATTACTAAAAATATTGGAAAATATTTAAGTAAATTTAAATGTGTTCATATATGCATTAATTGTTTTTGCATCACTACCCTTCCCAAAAAATATACTGTTAATTCAATAAACTATTTTTGCAAAAAATTCACTAATACTTTAGCATCTAATTTCAACTTAATTCAAAGCTTTAAAAAGAACTTAAATCGTAAAAATGAAAGTGGTATTATTATAAATATACCTCAATTCCAACCTCAAAATGTTTGTTTTGAGTTATCGCTGGCAATTAGTGAAGATATGACTAAGAGTTGGTTGTCCGAACTAGAAAATGAAAATATTCGAATTGATTCAATCATTAGTCAAAAATTTGGTATTAACAGTAAAGATAAATTATCAATTCAGTCAAATATCATAAATAATATTGATTACATAATTTTAAATGATTATATTAACGGTAGAGTAATTAAAATATAACGAATTGTTGAGCTAAAAAAAATGGAATTTGGAATTTTTGTGAAGTTTTTTGTCAGTTTAATCGCTGTTGTAAATCCTGTTGGTATTATGCCTGTTTTTGTTACACTTACTCAACATATGGATGAATCAGAAAGAATTAGAACTGCTTTAGTAGCTAATCTGGCTATGTTTATTATTCTTTGTTTGTCATTAGTAGTCGGCAAATATTTTCTAGAAATGTTTTCAATATCCATCAACTCTTTTAAAATTGCAGGAGGAATGATACTCCTTATGATTGCATTTTCAATGATATCAGGAAAGATTGGAGAAGATAAACAAAACAAACAAGAACAAAATGAATCAAAAATTAAAGAGCAAATTGGTATCGTACCTCTAGCTCTTCCCCTACTAGCTGGTCCAGGCGCTATAAGTGCAACTATTGTTTATGGTACAAAAAATCCCGGAATTTTTAATATTTTAGCAACAACTCTCACTCTTGGAATTTTTGCTATCACATGTTGGATATTATTTAGAACCTCTCACCTAATAGTTAAGTTTCTCGGGCAAACTGGTATTAATGTTATAACTAGAATCATGGGAATAGTGTTAGCCTCAATGGGTATAGAAATGATTATACAAGGAATTAAACTTTTACTGCCAGGATTAGGTTAACTATGAATAATAGTGAACGCAGAAAACTACTCTACGATATTATCTTTGGTACAGACACAAAGTTTGGTAAACTCTTTGATGTTATTTTAATTAGTCTCATATTAGCTTCATATTTACTTTTAATGGCAGGATCAGTTAAGGCTATTGAGACAAAATATAACCAAATAATAATTGCTTTTGAGTGGGCCTTTACCATCATCTTTACAGTTGAGTATTTAACTCGAATTTATTGCTCACCAAGACCATTAAAATATATTACAAGTTTTTATGGTATCGTTGATTTAATAGCCACGATGCCATTATATATAGCATTATTATTTCCTTCAGCTCATTACCTTTTGATTATCAGACTCGTTCGAGTATTAAGAATTTTCAGAATACTTCGTTTAAATAATTATTTAAAAGATTCTAATATACTTTTAAGTTCAATTAATAACTCCAAAAGAAAAATACTTGTCTTTTTTTTAGCAATGCTTATTTTTGTTATTGTTTTAGGAACACTAATTTATATTGTAGAAGGTCCTAAAAATGGTTTCAATAATCTATTTATTAGTGTCTATTGGGCAATCGTTACCATGACAACCGTTGGTTACGGCGACTTAGTGCCTCATACAGTTTTAGGTAAAGGTATAGCTGCATTTACTATGCTTCTAGGTTATTGCACTCTTGTTGTTACTACAGGTATTGTATCTGCACAATTCATAAGTGATGCAAAAAACAGAACATCTTCTAACAACATTAAATGCCCAAACTGCGGTCAAGTAGATCACAATGAACAAGCGATATTCTGTTTTAATTGCGGAGCCGAGTTGCCTTCATTAAAAAAATAGAGATATAAATTTACTTATCTTTAATTTTCCATGATGTGCCATTTGAGGAGTCTTCCAAGATAACACCCAATTCATTAAGCTTATCTCTTGCCATATCAGCTTTAGCCCAGTTTTTCTCTTTTCTAGCCTCATTTCTTGATTTAATTAACTCTTCAACCTGTTCTCTTAAAGAAGCCGAATTTAAATTATTAAAATACTCTTCTGGTTTTAGATTCAATATACCTAAAATTTTACAAAGTTTCATAAGCTCTGAAGCTAGAGATGTGGCTTTTTCTATATCTGTCTCTTTAGATTTATTAATTTCTTTGACTAAATCAAATATAACGGCTAATGCTTCAGGGGTATTGAAATCATCATTCATTGCATCATTAAATCTTTCGCCAAAGCTAGTATGTTCAGGATAGCTGCTTTGATTTTCAAAATTAATCCCAACTAATGCATTGTATATTCTATCCAATGCTGATTTAGCTTGGTTTAAATTTTCTTTAGAATAATTCAATCTACTTCTATAGTGAGATGTTGAAAGAAAATAACGAACAACCTCAGGATCATATTCTTTAAGAACATCCCTAATCGTGAAGAAGTTGTTTAGCGATTTAGACATTTTCTCTTTATCAACCATGACCATTCCAGTATGTAGCCAATAATTACAGAATTTAGTTTCATTGGCACAACAAGACTGTGCAATTTCATTTTCATGATGAGGAAACTTTAAATCTGAGCCACCGCCATGAATATCAAAATGTTTTCCTAATAAACCCTCTGTCATCACTGAACACTCTATATGCCAACCTGGCCTCCCCTTACCCCATGGTGAGTCCCATGATGGCTCATTTTCTTTTGACATTTTCCAAAGAACAAAATCAGCTGGGTTATCTTTATCTTCTTGTTTTTGTATTGATCTTATATTTTCTAACTCTTCAACTTTTTGTCCAGATAACATACCGTAGTTACTAAAAGAATTTACTCTAAACAAAACATCACCAGACTTTGCTATATATGCATTATTTTTTTCAATTAATTTAGAGATCATATTAATCATAGGTTCTATAAATTCGGTAGCTTTCGGCTCAGCACTAGGTTTTTTAATGTTGAGTGCTAGAAAATCATCGTCCATATATTCAATATTTTCATCAACTAGCTGTTTCCATTCAATTCCTTTTTCAATAGATCTTTTTATAATCTTGTCTTCAATATCAGTAATATTTCGTACATAATTAACTTTGTATCCAATAGAGCGAAGATAGTTTACAATAATATCAAATGATATATAAGTACGCGCATGACCAATATGACAAAAATCGTAAACTGTTACTCCACAAACATATATTCCTATTTCTTTATCTTTAATCGGTTTGAAAATTTCTTTTATTTTAGTGAGGGAGTTATAGACCTTTAACATATTTTTGGCTTACCATTTATTTATTTTCGTTATCATCAAAATAAGTTATAATTGCGAAATCAATTAAACTTTATTTACTAGTTTTTGTAAGCATAACAAAACTTATTCGTCTTTAAAACTAAAACTGAACAGTTAATAGGAAAAAATATATGGTAACTTTACACACTAATTTTGGTGACATTAAAATTAAATTATTTACAGACAAAGCACCTACCACATGCGAAAACTTTTTATCTTATTGTAAAGAAGGATTTTACAATAACACTATCTTTCACAGAGTTATTAATGGCTTCATGATTCAAGGCGGAGGCATGAATAGTGGTTTAGAAGAAAAAAGCACTAAAGCACCTATTAAAAATGAAGCAAATAATGGATTAAGTAATAAAGTTGGTACCATTGCAATGGCAAGAACAATGGATCCTCATTCAGCATCTTCACAATTTTTTATAAATGTAAATGATAATGATTTTCTGGATTTTAAATCTGAAACTTCTGATGGCTGGGGATACTGTGTTTTCGGTGAAGTTGTAGAAGGCATGGAAGTTGTAAATAAAATTAAAGAAGTAGAAACAAGTAATTCAGGATATGTTCATCAAGATGTTCCAGTAAATGATGTAACAATCAATAACGTAAGCGTAAATTAATTTTTTTTCAATATGAATAGTACTTATTTCATATCTGACCTACATTTGAGTTCGAATAGGAATGATATATCCCTGTGTTTTCTTGACCTGCTTAATGACATCAAGATTAATGCAGATCATGTAGATGCTTTATTCATATTAGGGGATCTTTTTAATTATTGGCTTGGCGATGATAATAAAGAAACACTTGTTTTAACTATAAAAAAAGAAATAAGCACATTAACAAAATTAAATATACCAGTCTATTTTATACATGGTAACAGAGATTTTTTAATAGGAAATCTCTTTGCCAAAGAGACTGGAGTCACAATATTAAATGAACAAAGTGTAATAAACCTTTACGGAGTTGATACGTTGATTCTCCATGGTGATGAAATGTGTCTCAATGATAAAACATATCAAGTTTTCAGGAAGTTTATTAGATCTTATTTTATAAGAAAACTTTCATCTATTACTCCTATTTCATTAAAAAAGAGAATAGCTAGTATTATAAGAAAATTTAGCAAAAACCATAATAAATTAAAAAGTATGGAAATCATGGATGTTTCTGAAAACGCTGTAAAAGACATGTTTACAAAATATAATGTAACACAAATGATTCATGGACACACCCATCGTCCTCACATCCATGTCTACAATGAAAATAGTGTCTCGAGAAAAAGATTTGTTTTAGGTGACTGGGATAAATCTGGTTTCGTATTAAAATTTCAAGAAAATGGTTCATATTCTATTTCTACTCTCCCCTTCAAAAATACTTGCTCTTAAATCAAATTTCTGCTACGTTAAAAAAATAAAGAGGAATATTTTATGAACAATTTCAAATTAAACAATCATCATCATCATCCTGATTAATCTTTCGGGATGATTTGTTATACCTGGAAGATTTTTGAATTCTTCCAGTTTAAAAAAAGCCTTGGAAGAATTCCAAGGCTTTTTTTTTACTGGAGAATTTTATGGAACAAAGACTAAAAATAGCAATACAAAAAAAAGGGCGATTATTTGACTCATCAATTAATTTACTAAAAAAGAGTGGTCTTAACTTTGGCTCAATAAAAGATAAATTAATATTAAAATGTGAAAATGCTCCTATTGATATACTTTTATTACGTAATAATGATATTGCTGACTTATTAATGGATGGTGTCATTGATCTTGGTATCATTGGTTTAAATGAACTTAGAGAATGTGAATTAAGAAGAAGAAAAGAAAAAAAACCAAACAAATTTAAATTATTAAGAAAATTAAATTTTGGCCATTGTCGATTATCAATAGCTATTCCAAAAGATAAAGACTTTGAAGATACCACCATACTAAACAACTCAAGGATTGCTACATCCTACCCCTTTATTCTAGAGGATTTTGCTCTTAAAAATAATATTAAAATCAATACAACCTATTTAAATGGTTCTGTTGAACTCGCCCCAAAAGCAAAATTATCAGACTACATTTGCGACTTAGTTTCAACAGGGATGACTCTTGAGCAAAATGACCTAAAAGAAGTCGTAGAAATTTTTTCATCCACAGCTGCATTAGTTCAAAGTAACACGTCAAACCAACAACATGAATTATTAATTGAGATGTTAATTCCGAGAGTGAATGGCATTATTAAAGCAAGTTACACAAAATATATCATGCTGCATGCTCCAAAAAATAATTTAAATGAAATTATTAATTTATTACCAGGAAAAGATTATCCCACAATACTTCCACATGGCAGCGATAAAAATAAAATCATTATTCATTCAGTTTGTAATGAGCAAATATTTTGGGAAACCATGGAAAACCTAAGAGAGCTAGGTGCAAACTCTATCCTAGTAGTACCCATTGAAAAGATTTTGGAATAAGAAATGAAACTTAAAATAAAAAATGTAAAAGAAATAAACAATCTAAGATTTAATATACAATCTGATAAAGAGTTATCAAAAAAGGTAAAATCCATTATTAAAGATGTAAAAAATGATGGCGATAAAGCTCTTATTAAATTTAACAAAAATTTTGACAATTATAAATCTGAAGAATTGAAGTTATCTCAATCCGAAATAAATAAAATCATAAAGAACATCGGTTTAGAGTCTAAAAATGCTATCGATGAAGCTTATAAAAATATATATTTATTTCATAAAAAACAAATGATAAATATTGAGCCAACAACTATTGTTGAAGGAGTAATATGCCAAAAAATCAGTTTACCTATTGATTCAGTTGGAATTTATGTCCCGAAAAAACTTGTATCTTCTGTTTTAATGCAAGCAATACCTGCACAAATCGCTAATTGTCCAGAAATAAGCTTGATTACACCCCCACCAGTTTCAAACGAAATCATTTATGCAGCTTACATTTGTGGCGTTCATAATATATTTAGAGTTGGTGGAGCTCAGGGAATAGCTGCATTAGCCTATGGAACGTCAAGCATCAAACCTGTAAATAAAATATTTGGTCCTGGTAATGCTTATGTCACTGAAGCAAAGCAAAGAGTAATCAAGTCTGGTGTCGCAATTGATTTTCCTGCAGGTCCGTCTGAAGTTGCTATTATTGCAGATGAATATGCAAATCCAAGATTCATTGCAGCTGATTTATTGAGTCAAATTGAACATGGAGAAAAATCAATATCAGTTCTTTTCTGTGAATGCCAAAAAATTATCAAAAGAGTGGATGATGAAATAAGATCACAAATTAAAGATTTATCAAATTATAAGCTTATTCAAAAGTTAATTAAAAACATAAAACTCATACATACAGATAGTCTATCTGAAAGTATTAGCTATAGTAACTTCTTTGCACCAGAGCACCTAATAATACAAACTAAAAATCCAAGAAAAGTTTTACAAGAAATTAAAAACGCTGGCTCGATATTTTTAGGTGAGTATTCTCCAGAGTCAGCAGGTGATTACGCATCAGGAACCAATCATGTTTTACCTACATATGGTTATGCTAAAACTTATTCTGGATTGGGTGTCATGGATTTCATGAAACAAGTATCCGTCCAAGAAATTACTAAGTGCGGTCTAAAGCGATTATCCAAAACAATTCAAAAACTGGCATCAATTGAGAACTTACCTGCCCATAATGCTGCTGTGCAAATAAGAATTGGAGATAAACAATGAATGATAATTTAAACAAATTTATCAGGAAACATCTTCTTGATTTAGTGCCCTATGAATCAGCGAGAAATATCATGAATGAGTCACAATCTACTGATATTAATCTAGACGCTAATGAAAACCCTTATAGCATATCTGGTGATTTCTCATATATGAATAGATACCCTGAGCCTCAGCCCCAAAATTTAATATTAGAATATGCTGCTTACAATCAAAATAAAATAAATAAAGATAATATTCTAGTCACTAGAGGGGCGGATGAAGGCATAGAAATAATCATTAAAAGTTTTTGTGAGCCCCAAATAGATAAAGTTATGACCTTTCCTCCAACTTATGGAATGTATGAAGTTTCATCAAAGTTAAATAATGTTCAGGTAATACAAATACCTCTTGATAAAAACTTTGAAATCAACGTAGATCTGTTATTCAAACATAATGAAGTTCCTAAATTAATTTTCATTTGTAACCCTAACAACCCCACTGGAAATTTAATTTCAAGAAAAACTATTGAAAAAATTATTTCTCATTTTAATGATTCTTTAATAGTTGTAGACGAGGCTTATATTGATTTCAATTTTAAAAATACTTCTTTAGATTTAATCAAAAAATATAATAATTTAATTATTTTAAGAACGTTGTCAAAAGCATTTTCTCTTGCAGGAATTAGATGTGGCTTCATTATTTCAAACCTACAAATGATTAATTTCTTAAAAAAAGTAATTGCACCATACCCTATTCCCCTACCCGTTAGCCAAATTGCTCTGAATGCCTTAAGTAATTATAAAACAAATAATTATAATCAAAACCTTATTTTATTGGAAAAAAACAAAAAATTTATTTTTGAGTCTCTTGCATCTCAGAATGAAATTGTATGCTATCAATCAGACACAAATTTCATTTTAATTAAAAGTAAAAATGCTCAAGAAATCTATAAATATATGGTAGCAAATAAAATTATTACAAGATTAATCAAGCATTATTCCGATTATCTAAGAGTTACAGTTGGCTCTGAGCATGAGTGTAAATCTTTTGTTCATAATATTAAAATCTTCTTGGAGAAACTTAAAAATGAAAATTAAATACTTATTTATTGATAGGGATGGAACAATAATAGAAGAGCCTAAAATAGATAAACAAGTCGATTCAATTGATAAATTAAAATTTGAAGAAAATGTTTTTTATTTTTTAAAACAAGCTATACGTTTTGGTTATAAGCTAGTAATGGTATCAAATCAAGATGGTCTGGGAACAGCTAATTTCCCAAAAGAAAATTTTTTAAAGCCACACAACTTAATGTTAGAACTACTTAAATCACAAAATATATATTTTGAAGATATACTGATTTGCCCTCATTATGAAAGTGATGATTGCTCATGTAGAAAACCCAAAATCGGACTTTTGATGCAATATTTGATTAAACAAAAAATTGATCTTAATAATTCTTTCGTTATTGGGGATAGAGATAGTGACCTTAAACTTGCTGAAAATTTAGGAATAAAAGGCATAAAATATTGTTCTAAACAAAATAATTGGGATCAAATTTCAGAACATGTTTTTTACCATAATAGAGTTAGTAATCTAACTAGAACAACTAATGAAACTAACATATGTGCAAGTATTAATTTAGATTTATTCAAAAAGCCAAAAATTAATACAAGTATTCCATTTTTAGATCATATGTTGGAGCAAGTTGCGATACATGGGGGTTTTTTTCTATCGCTCAGTGCGAAAGGTGACTTGCATATCGATGATCACCATACAGTAGAAGATATTGCTATTACTTTTGGGAAATGTTTAAGACAAGCTTTAGGCGACAAAAAAAATATATCTCGTTATGGCTTTTGTTTACCAATGGATGAATCTATTTCTCATTGCTCTATTGATCTATCAGGAAGACCCTCCCTAAAATTTAATGGCACATTTTCCAGAGATAGTATTGGTGGGATAGCTACAGAAATGTTTAAACACTTCTTTTATTCTTTATCTTATAGTTTAAAAGCATCAATACATATTAAATTTGAGGGAGAAAATGAACACCATAAAGTTGAAGCAATATTTAAGGCATTTGGGAAATGCTTAAAACAAGCAATTCAAAGAGATATAAATATTGTAAGTTCAAGTAAAGGTATTCTAGAGTAAGGAAAAAGTATGATTTCAATTATAAAAACTGGCACTGGAAATATTGCGTCACTATATAATGCTATATTAAAGCACACAAATGATAAAATATGTATAACAAACAATTCTGAAGTTATAAAAAAATCCACTCATGTTTTCTTACCTGGGGTTGGTGCCGCAAATGCTACAATGCAAAATATAAAAGTGTATGACTTATTGGATACGATTAAAAAATTACAAGTCCCAACTTTAGGGATTTGTTTGGGTATGCAAATACTCTGCTCTCAATCTTCTGAAAATTCTGAAGATAGTCCTACAACAGGGATAAATATTTTTAATGCGAACGTTAATTATCTAAAAAAATCTAATTTGCCTCTACCACATATGGGATGGAATAAAGTATTTTTTCAATTTGAAAGTCCTTTATTTAAAAATGTTCCTAATGGTAGTTATCAATACTTTATTCATAGTTATAGAGTGCCAATTATCAAAGAAACATCTGGTATATCTATATATTCGGAAGAATTCTCAGCCTCTATTGAGCAAAATAACTTTTTTGGGGTTCAGTTTCACCCTGAAAAGTCAGGTGAAATTGGTTCCAAAATAATAAAAAATTTTTTAAATACTTAAAAAGGAAAAATTATGATTATACCCGCAATAGATATTTATAAAGGAAAAGTGGTTAGATTAAGGCAAGGAAAATTTAATGAAATATCCTATTATGATAGCAATCCTAGGGATCTAATTGAAAAATACTCTCAATTGAACAGTAAACTTATTCATATTGTCGACTTAAGTGGAGCTGAAAACACTCAAAACCATCAAAGAGATTTAATAACTTCTTTCTCAAGTATTTCAAAATCACCGATCCAATTTGGTGGTGGTATAAGGCAAAAAGAAGATATTAATACTCTTTTAAACAATGGTATAAACAAAATTGTACTTGGCTCTAAAGCTATTAATGATAGAGAATTTTTAAAAGATTGTATCAAAGAATTTGGAAAGGAAAAAATCACACTTGCCGTTGATGTTTTTTATGATCAAGTAAAAGATAGTTATTTTTTAGCAACAAACGGATGGAAGAATAAAACTAAAATAAATATTTTTAATTTTTTATCAGAATGTGTTTCTTTTAATGTTAAAAATGTACTTTGTACCGATATTTCACGAGATGGAATGATGGAGGGTCCTAATCTTAGACTATACAAAGAGTTAGTTCTTAAGTATCCTCAAATTATTTTTCAAGCATCAGGCGGCACAAGCTCGGTGAAGGACTTATCCAATTTAAAAACTGTCGGCATTGAAAATGTTATAGTAGGAAAAGCGCTCTTAGATGGGAACATACCTTCCAAGAACATATCAGGAGAAAGTATCCAATGTTAACTAAAAGAATTATCCCATGTCTTGATGTTCGTGATGGTCGCGTGGTTAAAGGTGTTAATTTTAAAAATCATACTATAGTTGGAGATATTTCAGAGTTAGCATCCAAGTATTCAAATGAAGGTGCTGATGAATTAGTTTTTTATGATATAACAGCTTCAACGGAAAATAGGACTGTACCAAAAAAATGGATTAAAGAGATTGCATCTATTATAAATATTCCTTTTTGTGTGGCTGGAGGAATACAAACCGTCAAAGATGCAATCCAAATTTTGGAATTAGGCGCAGACAAAATATCTATTAACTCTCCAGCTCTTAAAAATCCAGATTTAATTAATGAACTAGTTAAAAATTTAGGCCAACAATGTGTTGTTATTGGAATAGACTCTTTTTGGAATGCTATGAATAATGATTATTATGCCTGTAAATTTACTGGAAAAGAAGACAAAACAATCATTACAAAAAGAACTGTCCTTAGTTGGGCTAAAGAAGTTGAGTCTAGAGGAGCTGGAGAAATTGTAATTAATACAATGAATAGTGACGGAACTAAATTGGGGTTTGATATTGATCAAATTAATCAAATAACATCAGATTTAACTATTCCTTGTATAGCATCTGGGGGAGCAGGAAATATGAAGCACTTTGCTGATGTCTTTGAAAAAACACGGGTAACTGGAGCTTTAGCTGCATCAGTTTTCCATAAAAATATAGTTAATATAAAAGAATTAAAATTGTTTCTTTCAAATCAAAATATATGTGTACGACAATAAATCAAAAAATACTGTAGCTAAAGGTAATATAATGAAAATTGAGAAAATCATGAACTTTAATATTAATGATATTAATTGGAAAAAAGTACAAAACCTTATCCCTTGTATTATTCAAGATGATAATGACGGAACAGTTTTAATGCATGGTTATATGAATGTTGAAGCACTCAAAGTATCAATCCAAACTGAAAAAGTTACATTTTATTCAAGAACAAAAAAAGATTATGGACTAAGGGAGAATCATCTAAAAACTATCTTAATATTAATAAAATTTTATTGGATTGTGATAATGACACCCTACTCTTTTTAGTGACTCCTGAAGGCAACACCTGTCACCTGGATAGAAAATCATGCTTTAATTATGATTTGAACGGTAAATCAAATTTTATTTATAAATTAGAAACTATTATTGAAAATAGAATTAAAAATGATTCAAAAAACTCATATAGTAATAATTTATTGAAGCAAAAAATCAATAGAGTTGCTCAAAAGGTTGGTGAAGAAGGAGTTGAAGTAGCCCTTGCTGCACTTTCTTCTGATATAGAAGACATCAAAGAAGAATCTGCAGATTTGATTTATCACCTTCTATTATTATTAAGAAAGAAAGAAATTCCATTTGCAGAAATTGAGCAAGTATTAATAAAAAGGAATAAAGTTTAAAGTTAACTTTTTCTGAAAGCCTCTCTGTAATGCTTTCTGCAGAGAGAAATATATTTTTCATTACCGCCAATATCAATTTGAGAACCTTCTCTTATTGGCGTACCATCTTCAGTCTGTCTTAAAACCATGTTAGCCTTTCTTCCACAAAAACATATGGTTTTAAGTTCAACTAATTTATCTGACCAAGCTAACAAATATTGACTACCTTCAAACAACTCTCCCTGAAAATCGGTTCTAAGTCCATAACACAATACAGGTATATCTAACATATCTACAACATTTGATAATTGAAGCACTTGAGACTTAGTTAGAAATTGACTTTCATCAATTAATAAGCAATCTAATTTAAAGTCTTTTTCACTGATTGACTTGTAAAAATCAGTGTTTTTGTCAAATGTAAATGCTTTTTCAGAGAGTCCAATTCTAGAAGACACTTTACTTTCACCAAAACGTGTGTCTATTTTTGCTGTATAAATAAGTGAATTTAACCCTCTTTCTTTGTAATTAAAAGAAGCTTGTAGTAAGTTAGTAGATTTTCCAGCATTCATAGTGGAATAATAAAAATATAATTGTGCCAAGAATCTTTCCTCTAAAACTTATAAAAAGTATTGCTTATATTCATCAATAAAACTCATTTCTTCTTTTGGCAACTGCAAATAAAAGCCTCTTTCAGCTAGTTCTTTTTTTAACTCTTCTAAGTTTACTTGAGCAAGGCTTTTCCTTTTCTCTAAATTAACTGCCATAACAAAGTTTATACTTTTAAATGTTGCCTTTAATTTTTCAGGTAAAGATTCAAAGTTATCTTTTTTTGGAATATAAAGATACATTCCATCTTTTTTTGGATTTTTGTAAATATAACAAAACATAATAATAACCTATTTTTAATTTATACGAAAAACAAACATATAAATATAAATGCAAATCAATTTTAAAAATCGTAAAATCATATTTGTGAAGTTTACATAAATAAATTATGAATTAAAAGTTAGAAATTAATTTGCTATTATCTATATACTCTAATTTAGATGTCTAGTATTTAAACTAAACTATTGTTTGCAAAACTTTGACTTTATAATTCACTATGAAATAATAAGTCAATTGTTTTTTATTTGTTAAAAAAGTTTATAAAATTTAACATATTTATCATAAAAATCATTTTTTTTAAAATTTTCGATATATGTAGTGAATTGTCTCATTGAAAAATTATTTATAAAATGAGACTATATTAATCATGGAAAATTTAAATCAAGTAATTCAATAATGTCGAATAATATTGAGCTTAAAGGAAGTAGTTTTACCTTATCTGTTATCCACCTACATGACAACGATTTAGATAAAGCTATCCAAAACTTAAATCACAAAGTTCAACAAGCACCTTCTTTTTTTTCATCTGCACCAGTTGTAATCAATATATCCAAAATAAAACAAAGTGTTGATTTTAATTTATTAAAAAAAGAAATCTTTTCAACTGGTTTGGTTCCCGTTGGTATAACGGGATGCTCACAACCCGAACTAATAGAAAATGCTAGACAATCAGGTTTTGCTATCATGAATGCTGGAAGACAAATAGTTAATCATCATGATGAAAAACCACACCAAGAAAATAATCAAACTGAAACAAGTAATAAAGAACATTCAAAAACAAAAATTATTAAGACCCCAGTTCGGTCTGGTCAACAAATTTATGCCCAAGATTGTGATCTTGTCGTGATGAATAATGTTAGTGCAGGTGCTGAAATTATCTCTGATGGAAATATCCACATTTATGGAACATTAAGAGGAAGAGCAATTGCCGGTGCACAGGGTAATCAAGAGTCTATAATATTTTGTAATAATCTAAAACCTGAATTAATTTCAATTGCAGGTAATTATTGGCTAAGTGAAAATATAGCCAAAGACTATTGGGCGCAACCAACATTAACTACATTACAAAATAATAATTTAAATATTCAATTATTAGTATAAAAATATAAGGAAACATTCAATGTCAAGAATTATTGTCGTTACATCAGGAAAAGGTGGGGTTGGCAAAACCACGTCTAGCGCTTCAATAGCGTCAGCTCTTTCAATGAAAGGAAAAAAAACCGTTGTTATAGATTTTGATATTGGACTTCGAAATTTAGATTTAATTATGGGATGCGAAAGAAGAGTTGTATATGATTTTGTAAACGTAATAAATGAAGAAGCAAAACTTTCTCAAGCTCTTATTAAAGATAAAAGATTAGAAAACTTATTCATTTTACCAGCCTCACAAACTCGTGATAAAGATGCTTTAACAAAAGATGGTGTTGCAAAGGTCTTAAATGAACTTAAAAAAATGAACTTTGATTTTATAATTTGTGACTCTCCTGCTGGCATTGAGGCTGGTGCACTTATGGCGTTATATTTTGCTGATGATGCCATTGTTACAACAAACCCAGAAGTTTCTTCAGTTCGAGATTCAGATAGAATTTTAGGTATTTTAGACTCAAAATCAAAAAGAGCTGAAAATGGTGAAGCACCGGTTAAACAACATTTATTATTAACGCGATATAACCCATCTAGAGTAACGAATGGTGATATGCTTAGTGTAAAAGATGTAGAAGAAATTCTTCACATACCTTTATTGGGTGTTATTCCAGAAAGCCAAACAGTTTTAAACTCATCAAATAAAGGTGAACCAGTTGTTTTCGACGAACACTCAAATGCTGGCCTAGCATATATGGATACAGTTGATAGATTATTGGGTGAAGATAAGGCATTTAGATTCCTTGATGAAGAAAAAAAGGATTCCTTAAAAGATTATTTGGAGGATAATTTTATATGTCATTACTAGAATTTTTTAGAGCAAAAAAAAAGACATCTGCAAATATTGCAAAAGAACGCCTGCAAATTATAGTTGCAGAAAGAAGGTCTGGCTCAACATCTGCGCCAACATATTTGCCACAATTGAAAAGAGATATTTTGGAAGTGATTCGAAATTATGTTGAAATTTCACCTGAACAAGTATCAGTTAATCTTGACCATAAAGATGAAGAGCTGGCTGTTTTAGAGCTAAATGTAACTTTGCCGGATGACAAGTAAGTCGTAAATTAGTTTTGCTCTAAAATATTTCTCACACTTTTATAAACAATATCAAACCTCCAACTTTGAATTAATACTGGGAGGTTTGTTTGATCATATTCATCTAACCACGCCCACTCAATCAACTGTTTTATCATTTTTTTAGAAAAAAGAGCCTCTCTAGGAATTTCAAATTCTAAGCTTAATTCAATTAATCTTTTTAAAATTTCTTTATGAGTTTTTTTATATTTTGGGGTATCATCAATTTTCAAAATTTTATTAGGGTATTTGCTAACACAAACATCTTTCATTTTAGAAAGAATAGTAATTAAATGTTTTCCATGATGTTTCATTTCATTTAAATTCAAACCACATTTTTTAATTGATTAATAGAGAAGCTTTCAAGTTTAATAATTTTAAATAATAACTCTTCTCTTAAGATAAAGTTTACTGCAATATTTCTTTTTATTGCTTCTTCAACTCTCCATTTAGCTAATTTTTGTAATAAAAATAATTCAAAGGGTTGAAGCTTCCATAAGCCATTAAATTTAAGATATTCAACATCAGAGTTATGAGTTTGTTTTTTAGCTTCAAGAAGCCTATTGCATTCTATCAAAATTAAACCGTCTAATTTTCTTTCAATTGATAAATGATTTAATCTCTGATAAATGGGGTATAAATAATAAACATCACTTGCAGCATACCTTAGCTGACTTTCACTTAATGGTCTATGTAACCAGTTTGATCGACTTTCACTTTTATCAATATCAATGTTTAATAACTGTGAACACAGTTTAGAAAAACCTACTGATAAACCTAAACCAAGAAAAACTGCCATTATTTGTGTATCAACTATATTAGTAATGTCATAAGGAGATAAATGCACAATAATATCCAGATCTTCTGATGATGAATGAAATACTTTTTTGATATCAGGATTACTTAAAGTTAACCAAAGTAAATCTAAATTTTTAATTTTAATAGCATCAAAAATATATAAATTTTTTCCATCAAAAATCTGTAAAATACTCAAGGATGCAAAAAAAGTTCTAGTTTTAACGAACTCCGTATCAATCATTAAAATAGGTGCATCTCTCAAAAGTAAGCAGGACTTTTCAAGTTCTAGTTCATTTTCAATTAAAGTATATGAAATCATTTTTAAAATACTTAAACAATTTTATTTCTAATATAAAGAGCTTCTAATTCAGTCGCTGATTTATAATTTCCGTTAAGAAAACTTATGTATCCCAAGTTTATTAAATCTTCTGCATCTGGATAAAAAATTTCAGCATTATGAATTGATGTTAAATTATTGTGGAGCTCTTCGTATGCATCCCAACCATTACCGACTAAAATTGCCTCACTTTTATATTTTAGAACAAACTCGAGAGCTTCATGAGGATCAATAACTCTCTCATCTAAAATAGACTCAAGGTTATTAGTAGTTTTTGCTTTATGAAATAAAGAAAAATATACTTGGTTCATCCTAGCGTCCATTGCTGCAAAAATATATTTTGAATTATGTGTCTTTAAAGCAGAATAAGACATAACCTCCAAGGAAGATAAACTTACAACAGGTATATTTAAACCAAAAGCTATGCCTTTTGCGACTCCTAAAGCAACTCTAATACCTGTAAAACTGCCAGGACCAGAGCCGACACATACTAAATTTAAATCAGAAATAGAAATATTAAACTGTTTTAATAATTTATCTATATATGGCAAGATTTTTAAAGTGTGTTCTCTAGGTGTCGGTATGTTTATTTTATTTATTTTTTGACCCACCTTTAATGCCACTGAGCATACTTCTGTTGAAGTATCCAAACCCAAAATATTCATTTTTAATATCTCCTTTAACATGATGTAAAATAAAATTTTCAACTTTATCAATTGACCTTGTTTTCTTCAAGGGCGGCAAACTCTTTAGAAAAATAGAACCGTAAGACTTGCATACTATTCTATTATCACAAATTATTAAAGTACCTTTATCTTCTTTATCCCTGATAAGGCGTCCTACTCCTTGTTTTAGAGATATTACGGCTTCAGGAAGTTGAAGTGCTGAAAATGAGTCGATATTTTGTTTCTTTAAATATTTAATTTTTGCTTTAAGTAATGGGTCATCTGGAGCTGAAAATGGAAGCTTTTCGATAATAACGCAACTCAATAAATCACCTTTGATATCAACGCCCTCCCAAAATGAACTTGTTCCAATTAGTATTGCGTCTCCTAATCTCTTGAAATCTTCTAATAAAGCTTTCCTAGACTTATCGCCTTGTTTTAAAATTGGGAAACTCAGTACTTTGCTAAATTCATCATATAATTTATTAACTACAAAGTGAGATGTACAAAGAAAAAAACATCTACCATTATTAACTTTGATCACATTACTTAGGAGCTCAACAAGTCTTTCTGCTTTATTACTATCGTTAACTTCCGGTAAACAACGAGGAACACACAGGAGAGCTTGGTGTTCATAATCAAAGGGACTATTGAATGTCTTTTCTTTATAAGGGGAAAGTCCGAGCTTTTTATTAAAATATTCAAACGTTTCATTCACTGAAATTGTAGCTGATGTGTAAATCCAAGCCGCATCTTTAATTCCTATCATTTCTTGGTATTGACGAGAAATATCTAAAGGTGTCATGTTAAATTTAAAATAATTTTTAGATTTAACTTCGATCCAATAAGAAATATCTGAATCTAAGGCACTTTTAAAATTTTTCAGAAATAATTTTAATTTAGTTAACCTCTCAAAGATCAAATCTAGTTCATCACTTCTATCTAAAGAAATTTTTACAACTTCATATGCAAAATTGATACTATCTATTAACTGGTTAAATGCATCTTGGACAGGTTTTTCATGAACTAAAGCATCCCACTCTTTTTTAAAAGAGTAACCAGTAAATGACTCTAATAGTTTATCTTTAGCATTAGATATTTTTAATGATACAATCTTCAACTGTTTAATATCTCTAAGCTCATTTAAGTAGATATCCTTAATATCCTGAATTAAAAAGCTTAGATTCCCTGATGAAAAACTATCGCCAAAATATTGCAGTGCAATATCCGGTAATTGATGAGCCTCATCAAAAATCATAACATCTGGATCTGGTAGAATCTCCCCAAAACCACTATCTTTTAAAGAAAGATCTGAAAAGAACAAATGATGATTAATAACAATAATGTCGGACTTAGCCGCTTTGTCTCTTGCTTTAACTACAAAACATTTATCATAAAAGTCACACTTTCTACCTAAACAATTATCATTATTTGACGTAATAAGAGGAATTAATTTACTATCTTCCGCAATATCAGAAAAATTACTTAACTCACCGGTAGTAGTTTCTCGTGACCATTTTTTCAACTTTGATATTATTTCAAAATTATAAGAGCTTGTATTTTTGTCATTAAAAAAATCCGATTGACAATGAAGGTTTTGTTCTACTCTATGTAAACACAAGTAATTTTTTCTTCCTTTTAGAAGTGATATAATCAGTTCTTTGTCAACAATTTGTTTTAACGCATTAATATCTTTGTAAAATAATTGTTCCTGTAAAGTAATTGAACCAGTAGATATTATTACCTTTTTTTCTGACAAGATTGAAGGAACCAAATATGCAAAGGTTTTTCCTGTGCCAGTACCTGCTTCAACAACGAGCACACTTTTATCTGAGATTGCTTCCATAATTGCTTCAGACATCTCTAGTTGTTCATTACGAAGTTGATAACCTTCAATAAGATCAGAAAGTTTTCCACTCTCACCAAAATATTTTTTTAACATTAAATTCTTAATTAACTTTTTTTATACTATGAATCAATATAATGATATAATAAATTATTTTTTCTTATCTTAAAATATTAATATAAGTATTTTGCTTCAGATAAATGCAGTGGAGTTTAATGTGAGCATTCAATCAATCTTAAATGAAAAAGTCACAAGCGCAATTCATCAAGCCGGTATTCAGGAAGAGTTTAATCCTGCAGTTAGAGCTTCAACCAAACCTCAATTTGGCGATTATCAAGTTAATGGTCTTATGGGAATTGCTAAACGTCATAAAATTAACCCTCGTGAATTAGCCACAAACGTTCTTACCCATTTAGACTTAGATAATATAGCGGAAAAAGTTGAAATTGCTGGTCCAGGATTTTTAAATATCTTTTTAAAAAATGAATGGCTAAGCTCGCACATTTCTTCTTTAGTTCAGGAAAATACTATTAAGATGACGGATCAGAAAAAGCAAACAATTGTTGTTGATTACTCCGCGCCTAACATTGCTAAAGAAATGCACGTTGGTCATTTGAGAACAACTATAATTGGTGATTGCTTAGTGAAAGTTCTTGATTATCTTGGGCATAATGTTATTCGAGCAAATCATATAGGTGATTGGGGCACTCCATTTGGGATGTTAATTGCGCATTTAGAAGACATTGAAAGTAACGCAAAAAACCATCAGCAGCTATCAGATCTTGATATGTTTTATAAAGAGGCCCAAAAAAAATTTAAAGAAAATGAAGAGTTTGCAAATAAAGCTCGTAAGTACGTATCTGAACTTCATAATGGAAATAAAAAAATAATTTCACAATGGAAAAAACTTATTGACATCACAATGTCTCAAAATCAAACTTTATATAACCGATTAAATATTTCTCTTAGTCAAGAAAATATCATGGGTGAATCATTTTACAATCATATGTTACCAGGAATTGTAAATGATCTTTTATCAAAAAATATAGCTACTAAGGACCAAGGTGCCACTGTTGTATTTCTTGAAGAGTTCAAAAATAGAGATGGAAATCCTATGGGAGTTATCATACAAAAAAAAGACGGAGCTTACTTGTATACAACAACTGACATTGCATGCCTAAAGTATAGATATGAAACATTGAAAGCAGATCGTATCCTTTATTGTATTGATGCTAGACAAAACCAACATTTACAACAAATTTGGGCTATCTCAAAAAAAGCAAATTATATTTCAGAAGATGTTTCCCTAGAACATATTCAAAACGGAATGGTTTTAGGTGATGATGGTAAACCATTTAAAACTAGAAGTGGAAAAACTGTTAAACTTCTTTCATTAATTGATGAATCTGAATCAAGAGCTTATAAACTTATAAAAGAAAAAAATCCTACATTAAGTGACGCTGAAATAACTCAAATGGCTAAGTTAATCGGAGGTGCTTCAATAAAATATGCTGAGCTTTCGAAAAGTCGAACAACAGATTATATTTTTAACTTTGATAATATGCTTTCATTTACAGGAAATACAGCACCGTATTTACTTTACGCATATACAAGAATTCAATCGATTTTATCTAAATCAAACCTTAACAACTCACTAGAACAAAAGTATAAGTTTATCATTACAAATAACATTGAAAAACAAATTGCTCTTCAAGTTGCTCAGTTTGAGGACGTAGTTAAAACTGTTGCTAAAGATGGAACTCCTCATATTCTTTGTAGTTATTTATTTAATTTATCTGGATTATTCTCATCTTTCTACGAATCTAATCCAATTCTACAAGAGAGTGAAGAAATTAAAAATAGCCGACTTTTGTTAGTTCAAATCGTCTCAATTGTTATGAAAACCAGTTTAGAGCTTTTAGGTATAGAATCCTTAAACAAAATGTAATTCATTAACCACTTTCCAACTCACCAATTAATTTTTGTTTAATTGGTGATGTTTGAGCATAAAACTTTTTCCTATTCTGAACTTGTTGTTTAATCATTTTACTAACTCTATACGGATCTAAATGTTTATTGTGTTTTAAAATTTCAAAATGCAAATGTGGTCCTGTTGATATTCCAGTATTTCCTGACAGTCCAATTAATTGTCCCTTTTTAACACGCTGTCCTTTTTTTACAATTCTTTTGTGTAAATGTAAATATTTAGTGATATACCCACCAGTATGCTTTATAGAAATTATATTCCCGCTATATCGATTTTTATGGGACGCAATAACTATTCCATGTCCAACACTATGTATTCTTGTACCAGTTGGCATGGCATAATCAATTCCTCTATGAGGTGTAATGCGTTTAGTTACAGGATGAAGTCTTCTGGGATTAAAATGAGAAGAAATCCTATATAATTTTTTTGTTGGGTATGGTAAAAATTTAGCAAGGTTTCTAAAACCTTTTTCATTGTAAAATTGATTGTTATATTTAAAAGCAAATATTTTGGTATTATTTTGCTCATATAATACAGCTTTTACTCTCGAAGAAATGATATTTTTTTTTAAAATCTCCTCTTCCATTAATACTATAAATTGATCATTTTTCTTAACATCTTTACTTAAATTTATTTTATGAGAAAGAGCCTGACCTATTTCATGAATTTGTGTTGCATTTAGGCCTGTTTTTATAGCAGATTGGTAAAAGTTGTTTTCAATATAACCTTTAACATACCTATCAACTTTAACCCCCCTTTTCACAATTTTTCGATATTGATAATAATTATTTTTCCACTCAAAATTATCTATTTCAGACTGATTATGATAAATATTAAATTCAATAATTTTTGAGTTTTGGGAAGACTGTTTCCATTCAATTAATTGTCCTGGATAAATTTTTTTATTAACTGGTAACTTATCTTTAATTAGATTTAAATCTCGTATGGGTAAACCAAATTTCATAAAAACTTTTTGTAAGCTATCGCCCGCATTTAAAGTATACGTAATATATTCATTAGCCTGACCATCAAAGTCATTTGATAAGTTTTCTAAATTATCCAATTGTTCTATGTTGTCAAAACTCTTATTTTTATCAATTTGAAGTTTTATTTCTGTAATTTGTTTTTTTGGAAATTTTTCACTCTCATATTTTAAATGTATTAATAAGATTAATATTAAAAAAAAACCTAATGTAAATAAGAAAACTTTATATTTGTTTAACATAAATTAAATTTATTTAGATAATAATTTTAAGTATTAAAACAAGAGCTATATTTGCAAGGTAAGAATTGAAATTTAGTTAAGTAAATCAAAATATAAAGAAAATACTTATTGAAAAATCTTATGGATAGATTTGATTAAGGCAGATCTCTCTGCCTTTTTTAAGTCAATGTTAATTTAAAAAACATTAGGATTTTAGTGCAGAACCAATTTCAGCCAAACTTTTTACAATTGTAACTCCAGCACTTTCTAATGCATTGAATTTATCTTCAGCAGTTCCTTTACCACCAGATATAATAGCTCCTGCATGTCCCATTCTTTTACCGGGAGGAGCTGTAACTCCAGCTATATATGCAACAACTGGTTTTGTTACATTATCTTTAATATATTCGGCAGCTTCTTCTTCACTTGTTCCACCAATTTCGCCAATCATCACTATAGATTTGGTTTTAGGGTCCTTCTCAAACATTTCAAGAATATCAATAAAGTTTGATCCTGGTATTGGATCTCCCCCAATACCTACACATGTGGACTGTCCAAGACCTTCATCGGTAGTTTGTTTTACGGCTTCATAAGTAAGAGTACCTGAACGAGAAACAATACCTACTTCTCCAGGTAAATGAATATGACCAGGCATAATTCCAATCTTACATTCACCAGGCGTAATAATTCCAGGACAATTAGGTCCAATCATTCTCACTTTAGACTCATCTAATTTAACCTTTATTTCTAACATATCTAAAGTTGGGATACCTTCGGTGATTGTAACAATTAATTTGATACCAGCATCTATTGCTTCTAAAATAGCATCTTTGCAAAATGGTGCAGGAACATATATTACAGACGCTGTAGCTTGCGTACTATCAACTGCTTCTTTAACGGTGTTAAAAACAGGTAAACCTAAATGTGATGAGCCACCTTTACCAGGAGATACGCCACCAACCATTTTTGTACCATAAGCAATAGCTTGCTCAGAATGGAATGTACCTTGCCCACCCGTAAAACCTTGACATATAACTTTTGTGTTTTTATCAATTAGAATTGACATATTTTAAATCCTCGCTGCTTTCACAGCATTGACCGCTGCATTTGTTAAAGAATCTGCTGCAATAATATTTAAATTACTTTCAGCAAGCTTTTTAGAACCTAAATCAGCATTATTCCCTTCCAATCTAACAATAACAGGAACTTTTACTCCAACTTCTTTAATAGCGCCAATAATGCCATCTGCAATCAAGTCACATCTGACTATGCCTCCAAAAATATTAACTAAGACAGCTTTAACATTTTCATCCGACAAAATAATTTTAAATGCTTCTGTAACTCTTTCTTTTGTTGCACCACCGCCAACATCAAGAAAATTTGCAGGCTTACCGCCATGAAGATTAACAATATCCATGGTACCCATTGCCAGCCCTGCTCCATTAACCATACAACCAATATCACCATCTAAGGCAACATAATTCAACTCCCATTGGCTTGCGTGCGCTTCTCTTTCATCCTCTTGAGTCAAATCTCTCATTTCCTTCATCAAGGGTTGACGATATAGAGCATTACTATCAATATTTATCTTTCCATCTAAGCACATTAAATCTCCAGATTTTGTTAGGATAAGTGGATTAATTTCTAACAATGCAAAATCATATTCAGAAAACATTTTGCCTAAACCCATGAAGATATTAACAAACTGTTTGATTTGTTTTCCATCCAAACCTAATTTAAAAGCAAGAGCACGCCCCTGATATGGTTGTGGACCAACAAGCGGATCAATAGCTTCTTTATAAATTAATTCTGGTGTTTCTTCTGCCACTTTTTCTATATCAACACCACCTTCAGTCGAAGCCATAAAAACTATTCTTTGAGAGCTACGATCGATCACTGCACCTAAATATAATTCCTGTGCGATTTCAGAAGCTGATTCAACTAAAATTTTGGATACTGGTTGACCTTTCTCATCAGTTTGATAAGTAACAAGATTTTTTCCAAGCCAATGCTGCGCAAAATCTTTTACTTCTTCTCTAGTTTTACAAAGTTTAACTCCACCAGATTTCCCTCTTCCACCTGCATGAACTTGACATTTAACAACCCACATATTTCCATCTATTTTTCCAGAGGCTTCATATGCCTCTTGTGCTGTACTACAAGCAAAATTTTCTGGAATGGGCAAATTAAATTTTTGAAATAATTGCTTTGCTTGATATTCATGTAAATTCATATTTTATTCCTGTATAAATTTATTTTAAATTAAACATCTAATAATAAACGTCTTGGATCTTCTAGTAACTCTTTAATTGTTAATAAAAAACCAACAGATTCTTTACCATCAATAAGTCTGTGATCATAGGATAAAGCAAGATACATCATTGGCAAAATGACTACTTCACCATCAATTGCCATAGGCCTATCTTGAATTTTATGCATACCTAATATAGCAGCTTGAGGAGGATTAATAATAGGAGTAGACATCAACGAGCCAAATACACCACCATTAGTTATAGTGAAATTGCCACCTGTTAACTCCTCTACTGTCAGTTTACCATCTCTCCCTTTTAGTGCTAATTCTTTAATATTTTTTTCAATTTGAGAAACACTTAATAAATCACAATCTTTCAATACAGGTGTTACCAATCCTCTCGGTGTTGATACAGCAATACTAATATCAAAATAATTGTGATAAACAATATCATTTCCATCAATGGAAGCATTCACTTCAGGGAAACGTTTGAGAGCCTCGACAACTGCTTTGACATAAAATGACATAAAACCAAGTCTAATTCCGTGACGTTCTTCAAATATATCTTTATATTGTTTTCTCAATTCCATAATTGGCTTCATGTTAACCTCATTAAAAGTTGTTAACATAGCGGTACTATTTTTAGCTTCCAGTAACCTCTCTGCAACACGCTTTCTCAAACGTGTCATAGGTACTCTTTTTTCACTTCTAAAATCAGTCGCTGCTTTAAAAGTTTGCTCGGTCTCTGTTTTAGATTCATTTTGAGATTTATTCAAATAATTGTGAATATCTTCACTAGAAATTCTGCCACCTACACCAGTTGCTTGAACTTGATCTATATTGATATTGTGTTCAGCAATTAATCTTCTAACAGAAGGACTTAATCCCTTATCATCAGTTTTATCAGAAGGTTGAATAGAGTCTGTATTTGAATCTTTAATATCACTTTCATAACTATTTTCTTTAGAAGCTGTGGTGTTAGTCGCATCAGTGTTAATAATTGCTATGAGCTGCTTACTTAGCACAGTACTTCCTTCAGATTCAACAATAGATTCAATTGTTCCTTGGTTAGGCGAAGGTACTTCCAAAACCACTTTATCTGTTTCTATATCAACAATAACTTCGTCTCTCTCTACAAAGTCACCTACTTTTTTATGCCAAGTTGCTACTGTTGCATCAGCAACTGATTCAGGTAAATCGGGAACCAAAATTTCTAAGGCCATTTATATGACTCCTTTTTTTAAAAACTAAATAATTAAGATAAATTTAATGCATCTTCAATAAGTGCTTCTTGTTGCTTTAAATGGACACTGAGATAACCAACCGCCGGTGATGCAGACGCAGGACGGCCAGCATAAGATAATTCTGCTTTTTCAGGTATTACTGACCTAAAATTGTGTTGGCTAGAATACCAAGCTCCTTGGTTTTGAGGCTCTTCTTGACACCACACATAACTATTAACATGCTTATATTCTTGGAGAATCTCTAATAATTTCTTATAAGGAAATGGATAAAGTTGTTCAATTCTGATAATAGCGACTTTATAGTTTTTTGTTTTCTCTCTCTTATCAATCAAGTCATAATATACTTTACCTGAGCACAAGATGATCTTTTCAACATTTGCAGCTAAAATCTTTTCATCGACCTCTCCAATTGCACTCTCAAAAGAACCATTCCCTAATTCATCAATAGATGAGATACACTGGGGATGTCTCAATAAAGATTTTGGTGACATTATTACTAATGGTCTTCTCATAGTTCTAATCACCTGCCTTCTCAATACATGATAAATTTGAGCTGGTGTTGATGGAACAACTACCTGAATATTCTGTTCAGCACACAGTTGTAAGAATCTTTCTAGTCTTGCAGAGGAATGCTCTGGACCTTGGCCTTCATAACCATGTGGCAATAACATTGTAAGACCACACATACGACCCCATTTTTGTTCACCAGAACTAATAAATTGATCTATTACTACTTGAGCTCCATTAGCAAAATCGCCAAACTGAGCTTCCCAAATAGTTAATCCATTTGGCTCAGCTGTTGCGTAGCCATATTCAAATGCTAGAACTGCTTCCTCAGATAGGACTGAGTCGTAAATATAAAACTTTCCTTGATTATCACTAATGTGCTGTAATGGGATATATTCCTTACTTGAATCTTGATCATGAATAACTGCATGTCTATGAAAAAACGTGCCTCGTCCAGAATCTTGGCCTGTAATTCTAATTTGATATTGATCATTAACAAGAGTTGCATAAGCAAGTGTCTCGGCCATCCCCCAATCTAGAGGCATGTTCTCCTCTATCATTTTTTGTCTAATGTTATAAAGTTTGAGAACTCTATTATGTAATTTTATTGAGTCAGGGTATGAATTCACTTTTTTTGCAAGTTCTTTTAATACATTGATATCTAAATGACTCTCCCACTCCTCATCCCACTCATGACTAAGATATTTTGACCAATTCGAATTTTGATTATTCATTGGACGCCATTCTTTAACAACACACTCACCTTTATCCAATAAATCACGGTATTCGTTTACAAGAGACGTTGGAACAAATTGTTCAATAGTATTGTTTTTAAGAAGTTTTTCAGCGTATAGTTGTCGAGTTGTGGCATGTTTTTTTATGATTTTATACATAAGTGGCTGTGTTGCGCTGGGTTCATCACTTTCATTATGCCCGTGCCTTCGATAACAAACCAAATCAATAACAACATCACGATTAAATTTATCTCGGTAATTTACCGCTAACCTTGAAACAAATGCTACCGCTTCAGGATCGTCAGCGTTAACATGAAAAATAGGAGCCTGAACCATTTTTGCAATATCTGTACAGTAAGGTGTTGAGCGTGTATCTTCAGGTCTAGATGTGGTGAATCCGACTTGATTATTGACAACAATTCTTATTGTACCACCAACTTTATAACCTCTGGTTTGAGACATATTAAACGTTTCAGCAACCACACCCTGGCCTGCAATAGCAGAATCTCCATGGATAGTTATTGGAAGAACTTTTTCACCTAAAAGATCTCCATATCTCTCTTCCCTAGCTCTTGCAGAACCCATTACAACAGGATTAACAATTTCTAAGTGCGATGGGTTAAATGCCAATGCTAGATGAATATTTCCGCTGGGTGTATGAAAGTCTGCAGAGAAGCCTTGGTGGTATTTTACATCACCTGTTCCCCAAGTATCACCATGCTTACCACTAAACTCGTCAAATAGGTCTTGCGTCTTTTTGCCTATAACATTAACTAACATATTAAGCCTACCGCGATGAGCCATACCAATTACAACTTCTTTCACACCCTTGGTACCGCTAAATCGAATAATTTCTTTGATCATAGGGATTAATGAATCACCACCTTCTAAAGAAAATCTTTTCGAACCTGGAAACTTAGCACCTAAATATTTTTCCATTCCTTCTGCAGCAGTTAAATCATACAAAAAATTTATTTTTTCATCTTGCGTAAAATTAGATGTACCTAATGACAGTTCAAGATTTTTTTGTATCCATTTTTTTTCTTCGATATTGTTAATGTGCATATATTCAGCACCGATTGATTCACAATAAATTTGCTTCAATGCCGAATATATATCTCTTAATTTTAATTTATCTTTACTTAATCCCAGAACAGAACCCACATCAAAGCTTTCATCCAATGCATCAGCTAAATTGTGATGATATAAACTCAATTCTGGTACTTTGTCTATTTCTTTAAGGTTAAGTGGATCAAGTTTAGCTTCCTTGTGTCCATATAATCTAAATGAATTAATAAGCTGAAGGACTCTAACTTCTTTTGCCTGTTTATCTGGATCCTTAACAACACTGTAAGGGTTTGTTGTTTCTTTTGCTAAACTTCTGAAATAATCACGTATTTTAGAGTGGTTTACTTCTTGTGATATTTCAGTTTGCGGAAGAGATTGAAAAACTTGCTTCCATTCATCTGAAATATTATTAGGATCATTGAGAAAACTTTCATAAATTTCTTCAATGTAAGCCCCATTGTTACCTGAAAAATAAGAGCTCTCCATCCATTTTTTCAATGAATTATTTTGCATATAATATCCTTCTTATTTAGAGGTCTAAAGTGATTTTTCTAATAACATTGATTTTATTTTTCCAATTGCTTTGGTTGGATTCAAACCCTTTGGACAAACATTTACACAGTTCATAATTCCATGACATCTAAAAACACTAAAAGCATCATCAAGTTCTTGAAGTCTTTCATTTTTAGCTGTGTCTCGGCTATCAATTAGCCAACGATATGACGCTAATAAACCTGCTGGTCCAACAAATTTATCCGGATTCCACCAAAAAGAAGGACAAGATGTAGAACAACAGGCACACATAATACATTCATATAAACCATCTAGATGCGCTCTTTCTTCAGGAGTTTGAATATTTTCTTTAGGTTCTTCATTGTTACTATCATTAATTAAATATGGTTTTATTCTTTCATAATTTTTATAAAATTGCTCCATATCAACTACAAGATCACGTACTACAGGTAAACCTGGTAATGGTCTTATGACTATTTTACCTTTCTTAGATAACGAAGATACTGGCGTTATGCATGCAAGCCCATTAGTTCCATTTAAATTCATCCCATCAGAACCACAGACCCCCTCTCTACATGAGCGTCTAAAAGATAAAGTTGGATCTTGACTTTTCAAAAGAATAAGAGCATCAAGTACCATCATATCAGAGCCTTCAGCTATATCTAAACTATACTCCTGCATATAAGGCTTGTTATCTTTATCTGGATCATATCTATAAATTGAAAAATTAACATTCATATTCTATTTTCCTCTAATAAGTTCTTGCTTTGGGCGGAAAAGCTTCGCGTTTTTCAGGAGATTGATTCACTTCTCTAGTCTTCATTGATTCTTCAGTAGGATCATATATGGAATGAACTAACCAGTTTTCATCGTCTCTTTCAGGGTAATCAAAACGAGAATGGGCACCACGACTTTCTGTTCTAAAATTTGCTGATACTGCAGTTGCATAAGCAGTTTCCATTAAATTATCCAATTCTAAACACTCAATACGTTGAGTATTAAATTCACTGGACTTATCATCTAAACTAGCATACTTTAATCTCTCTTTAATTTCATTGAGTTCAGCTAGCCCCTCCATCATTGCTTTTCCTTCTCTAAAAACAGAAAAATTGTTCTGCATACAGGTTTGCAAGTCTTTCCTTATTTGATATGGATTTTCTCCATCTTTACTCTCATTCCATCTATTTAAACGTGATAAGGAAGCTTCAATATCCGAATCAGACGCATTTCTTGATTCTACTTGCGCAGCCAAAGCTTCGCCAAGATGAAGACCTGTGGCTCTTCCAAAAACAACTAAATCAAGTAAAGAGTTGCCACCTAGCCTATTTGCTCCATGCACTGAAACACAAGCTATTTCGCCACAGGCGAACAAACCATTTACGTTAACATCATTTCCATTAACATCGACTCCAATGGCCTGACCTGATACTTGAGTAGGAATACCTCCCATCATGTAGTGACACGTTGGTATAACTGGAATTGGTTCTTTAACCGGATCAACATGTGCAAATGTCTTGGACAATTCAGAAATACCAGGTAAACGAGAATCCAATACTTCCTTACCAAGATGATCCAATTTCAGTTTCAGATGAGGCCCCCAAGGTCCATCACATCCACGTCCCTCTCTTATTTCTAAAATCATTGACCTTGCAACTACGTCTCTACTAGCCAAATCCTTGGCGTTCGGGGCATACCTTTCCATAAATCGCTCACCATCTTTATTTAAAAGATATCCACCTTCACCTCTACAACCTTCAGTCACTAATACACCTGCGCCTGCAATACCCGTTGGGTGAAATTGCCACATTTCCATATCTTGAACAGGTACTCCTGCTCTTAAGGACATACCTACACCATCACCAGTATTAATGTGCGCATTCGTTGTTGAAGCATAAATTCTTCCAGCACCGCCAGTGGCTAATACTGTAGCTTTAGCTTTAAAATAATTAACTTCGCCTGTTTCTATACAAATTGCTGTTGCACCAACGACAACACCATCTTGATTTTTTACCAAATCTAAAGCGTACCATTCAGAAAAAATTGTTGTCTTATGTTTTATGTTTTGTTGATAAAGTGTATGAAGTAACGCATGGCCCGTTCTATCAGCACAGGCAGCTGTACGAGCTGCTTGCTCACCACCAAACTCTTTAGATTGACCACCAAACGGTCTTTGGTATATAGTTCCATTATCAAACCTTGAAAAAGGAAGACCCATTTTTTCAAGCTCTACTACAGATTTTGGTCCTTGATGACACATATATTCAATTGCAGCTTGGTCACCAATATAATCAGAACCTTTGACTGTATCATACATATGCCACTGCCAATCATCTTTGTGCGAATTACCCAATGCAACCGTTATCCCTCCTTGAGCCGAAACTGTATGCGAACGCGTTGGAAATACCTTTGACAATAGTGCACAAGACAAACCTTGTTCAGAAATTTGAAGAGCTGCTCTCATCCCAGCTCCACCAGCACCAATAACTATAGCGTCAAACTCTCTTACTGGAATATTCATTTAAGCTCCCCACAAAATAAAAAAACCATAAATCACGTAAATTAATAGAATTGTTACAACAAAAAATTGTAAAATTGCCCTCAATAAGGTGTTTTTGACATAATCTGTAAAAACTTGCCAAAGCCCAATCCAAGCATGAATAAGAATTGATATTAAGGTGATAATCGTAAACACTTTATTAAAATTACTTTCAAAAAAACTTTTCCACTGAATAAAGGAACCATCTGATTTAAATAACATAAACCCTACAATCCACAAGACATATAATACAATGATGACTGCAGTTGCACGTGTGAATACATAGTCTTGCACACCATTTCGTCCAAATGAAGATGCTTGCTTAATCATACTAAAGCTCCCAAAATGATTAGAGAAAAAATAATTGTTATAATCATAACTACTATGGCACTTTTTCTACCTGAGGCTATTTCTTCAAAATACCCTAAATCCATGAGCATGTGTCTAATGCCGGCAAATAGATGATAAGTTAGAGCTGTTAAGAATCCCCACATAATAAAAATTACAAAATAATTATGTAAAAATGAAACAATCGACTGATAGTTGTTTGAGGATTGTAAAGAGAAATCTAGCAAAATAAGCAAAAACCCTACAAGAATAAAGTTAATGACACCAGAAATTCTATGAAGAATTGAAGCAATGGCCGAAACTGGCTGTTTGATAGTCGTCAAATCAAGATTAGTCGGACGAACCTTTTGACTTTTCACAATTTATCTCCGTTTGTATTATTAGAATATATTTATTGGCGGAACATATGTTAGCGTTAAAAGCCATTTATTTGAATAATAAGACTAGCTAATGTGATCTAATACCCAAAAAAAGAATAAATGAATTAATTAGCCTTGTTTATGGCACAAATGCTTTAAATATTCCTGAAAAAATTATAATCTTTATTTTTGAAATAATAAATATAAAAAATAATATCTTATTTATCATTTATAATGCTTAAAATAAATGATATCTCATTTATCAAAAATGATTGTTACATCATTGGTGTAACTTAGTTTAATATGGTTAACATTAACAAATTCATAATTTTTGTCACTAAGGAAGTCAAATGACCAATAAATTAGTAAACTTTAATTGTAATGATGAAACACTTGGAGAATTTCCTGTTTTAGAAGGTACATATGGATATAAAGTTATTGATATTCAAAGCCTAGGAAAAAATGGAATTTATACATATGATCCTGGTTTCCTATCTACAGCATCTTGTGAATCAAAAATCACTTATATTGATGGCAACAAAGGAATTCTTCTTCACCGAGGATATCCAATCGATGAACTTGCGAAGAAAGCAAATTATTTAGAAGTTTGTTATATCCTTATATATGGGCAGGCTCCTTCCAAGGAAGAGTATGAGTCTTTTAAAAATACAATTACTAGACATACTATGGTACATCAGCAGATCGCTTCTTTTTTCAAGGTTTTAGAAGAGACGCACACCCCATGGCTATAATGTGTGGAGTAGTAGGTGCATTATCAGCTTTTTATCACGATTCACTAGATGTATCCAATGAGAAACATAGAGAGGTAGCAGCATTTCGATTAGTAGCAAAAATGCCAACCCTCGCTGCAATGTGTTTCAAATATACAAATGGTCAACCTTTTATGTTCCCACAAAATGACCTTGGTTATGCAGAAAATTTTCTTCATATGATGTTCGCCACACCATGTGAAAAATATGAAGTCAACCCTACTGTTGCAAAAGCGATGGATGTTATCTTTACTCTTCATGCTGATCATGAGCAAAATGCTTCAACGACAACTGTTAGACTTGCTGGTTCATCTGGAGCAAACCCTTTTGCATGTATTGCTGCAGGAATAGCATCGCTTTGGGGACCTGCACACGGTGGTGCTAATGAAGCTTGCTTAAAAATGCTTGAGCAAATAGGTAGTGTTGAAAATATAAAAGAGTATGTCGACAAAGCTAAAGACAAAAATGATCCATTTAGATTAATGGGCTTTGGTCACCGAGTCTACAAAAATTACGATCCAAGAGCTACAGTAATGAGGGAAACTTGTCATAACGTTCTTAAAGAACTCAACATTAAAGATCCTTTGTTGGATGTTGCAATGGAGCTTGAAAAAATTGCATTATCAGACGAATATTTCATTGAGAAAAAATTATATCCTAATGTGGACTTTTATTCTGGAATAATACTAAAGGCAATAGGAATTCCCACTTCGATGTTTACAGTTATTTTTGCAGTTGCTAGAACTGTTGGTTGGATTTCTCATTGGCTTGAAATGCACAAAGATCCTCTATTTAGAATTGGTCGTCCAAGACAGTTATACACCGGGGAATCAAAAAGAGATTTTAGTCCAATACATGAAAGGGAATAATTTGAGTTTAAAAATCCTGTTTTAAACAGGATTTTTTATATCTACAAACTTAGCATTTAACTTCAAATTAGATTGAAGCCAGGTTGATAGGCTGTTAACACCAAAGGTTTCGGTTGCGTGATGCCCAGCGGCGCAATAATAAATGTTTCTTTCTTTTGCTATATGATAAGTTCTTTCTGAAATTTCTCCTGAAATGAACAGATCAAATTCATTATCAGCTGCTAAATCTATAAAGTCCTGACCACCTCCAGTACATATTGCTACCTTACTTATTTGTTTTGATTTATTATCTGGGCTAATCAATAAAGCATCTCTGTCTAATAAAAAGTTTAAACGCTTGACAAATTGCTCGATATTTTCAGGAGTTTCTGTGCAAGCCGATAAAATAACATTATTGTCAGGTAAGGGCCCATTAATAATCAAATTCAAGGACTTTGCAAACTCAACATTATTACCAACATGTTTTGATATATCTAAGGGTAAATGATAAGCAAATAAATTTATATCATTTTTAATAAGTTTAGATATTCTGTGATATTTCATTTTGGTTATAACGCTTGATTCATTCTTCCAAAAATATCCATGATGAACTATTAACGCATCTGCCTTTTCTCGAATTGCAACATCAATTAAATCTTCACATGCAGTTACGCCTAAAATAATATTTTTAATATCACTTCTACCCTGAACTTGAAGCCCATTTGGGCAATAATCTTTAATATTTTTAATATCCAAAAACTCATTTAAAATTTTTTCGAGATTAAAATTGTTCACAACAGTCCTCTTTCAATAAACTTAATTAATATCCACTCAAATTTAATGCATTATTTCGTAGATGATTTTTTCAGCTCCCTTTATAATTTTTTGTAAATGGTCTTCACTAATGAAGCTTTCACAGTAGACCTTCAAAAAATCTTCAGTTCCTGAAGGTCTTGCGACAAACCATCCATTGTCGGTTTCAATTTTTATCCCGCCAATTTTTTCATTATTTCCAGGCGCGCATGTGAGCACTTGTGTAATTTTTTCTTCAGCAAGAAATTTATGCTTAAAATTGGATTCTAAAAAGTTTAATAGTTTGTCTTTTTGTTTTTTATTAGCTGTTAAATGTATTCGTGTATAATAGGATTTACCTAATTTCTTTTCTAAACTATTATAGTAAGTCTGAGGAGATATACCTTCAACCGCCATAATCTCGGCCGCAAGCAAACACAAAATAATCCCATCCTTATCAGTTGTCCATGTTTTACCATCTAACCTAAGAAAAGAAGCTCCTGCACTTTCCTCTCCAGCAAAACCTATTTCATGGTTCAGTAAACCTTTAACAAACCATTTGAAACCAACAGGTACTTCATAAACAGTGAGCTTATTTGATTTTGCAACTCTATCGACCATTAAGCTTGATACCAGTGTTTTTCCAACATTTTGAGAAATTTTATTCCATTCAGTTCTTGTTTTAAATAAATAGTCGATACAAACTGATAGAAAATGATTGGGTTTCATAAGTCCTGCTTTTGTCGCGACACCATGACGGTCAAAATCAGGATCATTCCCAAGCAACAAATCATAATCCTCGCAATGTTCTAAGAGACTATTCATAGCATACTCGGATGAACAATCCATTCTAATGACTCCGTCCTTATCAAGAGTCATAAAACTAAACTGTGGATCTATTTTCTTATTTATAATATCAATATTTAAATCGTAAAAATCAGAAATTTTTTGCCAGTATTTCAGTCCAGCTCCCCCCATTGGGTCAACAGCAATTTTTAGATTTGAAGCTTTAATTTTTTCAAAGTTAATAACATTACTTAAATCACTTACATATGGCGTTAAGAAATCATATTCAGAAATAGAGTCAGACATTAAATATGATTGACTTCTAAATTCATTAAAATTAACTAATCCCGAAAACAAAATTTCATTAGCTCTATTTTCTATAAATTTCGTTATACTTTCTTCTGATGGCCCGCCATGAGTAAAATTATACTTTATACCTCCATCTTCTGGAGGGTTGTGAGATGGTGTTATTATAATACCATCTGACAAGTTATCCTGACTATTCGTTCTATTATGTTTTAGAATAGCAAAGGATAATGCTGGAGTTGGGACAAATTCTTTCTCCGATGTTAAAGTTTTAATTCCATGAAATGATAAAACCTGCAAGACACTTTGCATTGCAAGCTTTGATAAAAGATGGGTATCCATACCAACAAAAATTGGGCCATTTATTTCATTTTTTTTTCTAAAATCAATGATAGCTAATGTAATCGCAAAAATATGAAGTTCATTAAAAGAACTTTTCAAAGATGACCCTCTATGTCCAGAAGTTCCAAATGAAACATAAGTGTCTTTTTCATCTTTTAATGGTTTTTTATTGTAATATGCATTTTCAAGCTTTTTACAATCAATCAAATCACTTTCTATTGCTTTGAGGCCAGCTCTTGGATGAGTTTTCATTGTAACAAGTATGCTCCTATATTATTTGGATAACTGATTCAATAGTCAGTTTCTTAAAATCCATCTGTTGCATTACATCTTCAATAATTTGTTTTTTTCTTTCAGTGTTAGTATTAGTGATAATCCAAAATGAAGTTCTTGGAATTTGTTTAGGACGAGTATTAGTGCCACTCTTAATTAAAAGCTCTTTTGATGGTGACAAATATAATCTACTTCTTCCCCTTACTTCCACATTTTTAAACCTTTGAGAATCAACTAAATACAGTTGAGACAAGATGATCATAAATTTATCGGTTATTTTTTTATTGTAGAGCTATTTCTTAGAAACTCTAAATTATTTAATAAAGCTTCATCTCTATGAAACTTTTTTATATGATTTTCAGATGATGCTAATTTACTAATGACTTCAACATTAGAGACGTCTTCTGTTAATTTCTCAAAGTTCAGTAATCTGCGAAGAATATCTGAAGCACTTTCCCCAATTCTCTTTGTTTGACTTGCTATATAGTTATACAAATCTTCATCTAGATCTATTCTTTTCATTTTTTATTTCACACAAATTAATGTTATGTTATCTTAGATTATATAATTTTAATAACAAACTCTCTATTAAAACATTATTATAATGCGAAATAATTTAAACTTATCCTATAACTCACTTGGTGAATCCAGTAGCAAAAATGTCATTATTTTTATCCATGGTTTATTTGGAGATTCTGGTAATCTTAGAAGAATTGCTACTCACTTTTCAAGCCATTCTTATTGTATTTGTGTTGATGTAAGAAATCATGGTAATTCGTTTCACTCAATAACACATGATTACGATACTATGGCGGAAGATATATTACAGTTGATGAAAAATAAAAATATTGAGTCCGCTCATCTTATTGGTCATTCAATGGGAGGAAAAGTTGCCTTAAAATGTGCAAGTTTAAACCCAAAAAAAGTACAATCATTAGTTATAATTGATATTGCACCTATCAGTTATAAAGTGAACAAACACAAATCTATTTTTGAGGGTCTACTTAAAACTGAAAGCATTTTAAAAGATGAAAATTTAAATAGGAGTGAAATATACAGTGTTTTAAATACTTATGTAAAAGAAGAATCTATTTCTCAATTTTTGCTAAAATCTTTGGTTAAAACTAATGGCTCTTATTCATGGAAATTTAACTTAAAATCATTGTCAGAAAATTATTCCAAGATAATGGAATGGACCGAAATTAAACCAATCCAAACTAAAACTCTTTTTATAAAAGGTAACTTATCTGATTACATATTGCCAGAATATTCTAGTGATAGTTTAAAGCAAGTACCAAATAGCAAAATTCATATAATTGCAAACGCTGGACATTGGGTGCACGCTGAGTATCCAGTTAAATTAATAGCAATAATTGAAAAGTTTTATCAATATGAACTATGAGAAATTAGTTCTTTATGAAAATTTAATATTGAATTTTATGCTCATATTTTGTGTTCTTTTTATAGTTTACACAATACTTACAATAACGAAAAAAACAAATATTTCAAAATTTGGAAAGATAATTATTTGGTTTATTTTATTTTTGGGTTGTTTTGGTTTTATTGTAAAGAGTATAATATCAACTATAGTAACTTAAATAAATATAATAAAGGTAATGGTATGCAAAAAGTAGGTTTGTTTTTTGGGAGTGATACAGGAAATACAGAAGAAATTTCAAAAATCATTCAGGATAAAATTGGTTCTGATATTGTAGATGTTAAAGATATCGCTAATTCCACTAAAGAAGATTTTGAAAACTACGACTTATTTTTATTTGGGATTCCAACATGGTATTATGGAGAAAATCAGTGTGATTGGGATGATTTTTTTCCTGAATTAGAAACGATTGACTTTAACGGCAAGAAAGTTGGTATTTTTGGATGTGGTGATCAGGAAGATTATGCTGAATATTTTTGTGATGCTATGGGCGCAATTGCAGAAATTTTAACTAATAATGGTGCTTCTTTAATTGGTAAAACATCTTCTGAGGGATATGAATTCGAAGAATCTAAAGCATTATTAGAAGATAATCAATTGGTTGGTTTGTGTATTGATGAAGATCGACAACCTGAAATGACCGAAGAACGTGTGTTAAATTGGGTTAAACAAATCAAAACTGAAATGAATTTATAATTAATCATAGGAATATATGATGGAAAACAACAATGCTCTAAAAAAAGCAGGTTTAAAGGTTACTTTACCAAGGTTAAAAATACTGGAATTTTTGCAACATCCTGAAAATCAGCATATTAGTGCCGAAGAGCTCTATAAAAAGTTTTTAGACATTGGCGAAGAAATTGGACTAGCGACTGTATATAGAGTATTAAATCAGTTTGATGATGCAGGCATTGTCACAAGGCATCATTTTGAAGGTGGAAAATCGGTTTTTGAACTTTCCAAGCAAGAACATCATGATCATTTGGTTTGCCTTGATTGTGGGAAAGTGATTGAATTTAACGATGACTTAATCGAAAATAGACAAACAGAAATAGCTGATAGATACAATATTAGATTAACAAACCATAGTCTTTATCTTTACGGTCATTGCACAAAAAAGAATTGCCAAGATAATCCGGACCTTCATAAAAAGAAATAGATTTATAAAAATCTATTTCTTATATAACAATTTTTTAAAACTTTTGTTTAACTGAAAGCTATTTATTTGTTTCTCTTAAACCAACAATCTGATTAAATATTAGAAATTCTTTGCTAAAATCTTTATTGTCTTGTGTAAAATAGCCCTTTCTTTCAAATTGATACCTTTCCTCTATATCATTTTCTTTTACTGAGTTTTCTACAAATCCATTGAAGGTTTCCAATGATTTTAAGTTAAGTTCTGTTCTGAAATCTTCAACTTGTGCTGGATTTTTATGATTAAAAAGTTTTTCATAGACTCTAAATTGAGCTGAGATTGCATTTGTACTCGAAACCCAATGAATCACTCCTTTTACTTTCCTACCATCTAAAGGATCTTGTCCTAATGTATTTGGATCATATGTGCAAATTATTTCTTTTATAGATCCGTATTCATCATATACAACATCATTAGCTTTAATAACAAAACAATTGCGTAGCCGAACCTCTTTACCCAAAACTAAACGTTTGAATTTTTTATTGGCCTCTACCTTAAAGTCTTCTCTTTCAATCCAAATCTCTCTTGAAAACTGCACTTTACGAGTTCCCATCTCATCATTATTAGGATGATTTTTGGCATCTATAAAAAATGGTTGGTCATCAAAATTTTCAATAATTACTTTTACGGGATCTAATACAGCCATAACTCGTCTAGCATTAGTATTTAGATCTTCCCGAATACAAGCTTCAAGAGCATTTAATTCAATTGTATTTTCTTGTTTGGTAACACCAATTCTTGAGCAAAACTCTCTAATAGAAGCAGGAGTATATCCTCTTCTTCTCAAACCAGATATCGTTGGCATTCTAGGATCATCCCAACCATCAACAAATCGCTCTTCAACTAGATCGCTTAATTTTCTTTTGGAAGTTAAAGTATATTCAAGATTAAGTCTACTAAACTCATATTGATGGGGTCTAGATTTTATTGAAATATTATCAAGAATCCAATCGTAAATTCTTCTATTATCTTGAAACTCTAATGTACATAATGAATGTGAAATATTTTCAATGGCATCAGAAATACAATGGGTAAAATCATACATGGGATATATACACCATTTATCTTTAGTTTGATGATGCTGAATAAATCGAACTCTATAAAGAACAGGATCACGCATAACCATAAAGCTTGACGACATGTCAATTTTTGCTCTTAAGCACGCCTTACCTTCTTGAAAGCCACCCATTTTCATTTTCTCAAATAAGTTGAGATTCTCTGATATACTTCTATCTCTATAGGGGCTGTTCTTACCTGGTGTAGTAAAATTTCCTCTATACTGTCTTATTTCATCATCGGTTAATTCATCTACATATGCTAGACCCGAACTAATTAGTTCTTTTGCGTATAGATATAACTGTTCAAAATAATCAGAAGAGTGTCTAAGTTCATCCCATTTAAAACCCAACCACTTTACATCTTTTTTAATGGCTTCAACAAACTCTGCAGTTTCTTTTAACGGGTTAGTATCATCAAATCTTAAATTACATGTGCCATTATATTCTTTCGCTAAACCGAAGTTTAAACAAATAGATTTAGCATGTCCAATATGTAAAAAGCCATTAGGTTCTGGGGGGAATCTGGTGTGGACAGTTGTAACAACATTGTTTTCTAAATCTGAATCTATTTTTTGTTCTATAAAATTCTTTGGACGAGCCACTTCTACACTCATCAAACAAACCTCATTTATAAGTTATTTTAATATTTTAGACATTATGATAGTTTAACCTAATTCAAATGTATATAAAATAGATGTGACATTAATAATTTTATATTAAAAAATACACAGATATAAGTTTATATTAAGTGTGCTAGCGAAAAATATTAATCATGCCAATGATCTTCTAAAATAAAATTTGTTTTCTTTCTGGTTGTTAATGGATTTTTTGAAGATTGTCTTACATATTTATAGTCAATGAATCTATTCAAAAGTCCATTGTCTCTATTAGGAGGTATACCTACTCTTGTTGTTGCGATTATTTTTTGTGGTTCATAATCGATATTTTGAATATTGAAAGTATTATTAAATTGTTTTTGGCTCCAATCTTTAACTTTTAAATCAAGTGATTTGCATAAGATCGTTTGTCCAGTTAAAAGCTTATCAGTGCTTCTCTTTTTGCCGCCACATAATAATGAAAGAGATTGCATTGTTTCTATAACATTAGAGTTATCTAAATCATCAGGATAAATTCTAGCGGATTTAATCAAAACGGCACCGCCATTCTTCCTTGAGTGTATTCCAAATGAAGCCTGCCCATGAGCAAAGTGCATATAAATTGTTCCAGGTGTCATGTATAAGGCCTTTATTTTAGGCGAATATCCCAGTGAAGCATGGCTAGCTTCATCATTTAATTCATAAGCTTCCGTTTCAATTATAATTGCCCTTAAATCAAGGTGATTATACTTTCTATAAATCATTTTTCCTATAAGGCTTTGAGCTAATTCAACCGAATTCTTATTAAAAAAATTTGTTTTAACTATCATCATATTGCTCTTCACTATAAATTTACAAAAGTTAATTATAACCACTGACAAATAAAGTATAAGTTTCTTTTTTACCTAAAATAAAACAAAAAAAGCCAGAATTGTCTGGCTTTTTTAAAAATGATATACATTCTTATTAAATATATCGAGTATTCTTTTTAGTTTACTTATTGTTTTGAAGCTTTTATTTCTTTGGCAACTTGTTCTGCAATTGTACCTAGAATAACTTGTATATTTTTATCTGATAGTTTGACGATTGCTTTTGCACCTAGCCTTTTCAATTCGTTTTCATTAATTGTGGTTGAGTCCCTTAGAGTTAACCTTAACCTAGTAATGCAAGAATCTATTATTTCTATATTATCATCGCCACCCAATGCAACAATAAAATTTTTACCTCTTTCTGAAGTTTCTTGTTCTGTTTTTGAGTTTTGTGACATTGCAGTAGTTGCATTAAAATCATCTTCTCTTCCAGGTGTTTTAAGCTTAAAAAACTTAATTGAAAAATAAAAAATGATAAAATATATAAAGAAAAAAGCAATAATTTGAACTAGTAAAGCTAAAGGTTTTGTAGCTAAACCCCAGTTTAATACATAGTCAATAGCACCAGCTGAAAAGCCAAAACCATCCAATATACCAAAAGCATTACTTATAACTAAAGATAAGCCAGTTAAAATAGCATGTATTAAAAATAAGACGGGCGCTATAAATACAAACGAAAACTCTAATGGTTCAGTTATTCCTGTTAAAAACGCTGTAAACCCTAGAGAGAAAAGTATACCACCAACAATAGCTCTATTCTCCTTGGGTGCAGCAAAATACATTGCTAAAGCTGCCCCAGGAAGTCCGCCCATCATAACTGGGAAAAAACCTGCCAAATATACACCTGCAGACTTATCACCTGCTAAAAACCTACTTATATCACCATTAACAATATTGTTTGTGATTTTTGTGACAGTTGCTTGTATTTCAGGCGTTACCGAATTATTAAAATAAAAAGTATGTGATTGCCCTACAACTAAGTCTTTAGTCACACTTGGATCAACACATAGATGAGTTGCTCCGTGAAGTGCTGCTACGGGATCTACTTGTATTTGCTGACAACTGCCAAGTAAAAACCAAATATAACTATTAATTACGTGGTGTAATCCAAAAGGAAGTAAAAGTCTATTCAAAACACCATAGCCAAATTCTCCAATAGAACCGGAACTTAGAACAGTTTGAGCTATTTCATTTAAACCATTTTGAGCATATGGCCATAAATACCCAGCTGCAAAACCAAAAATTAGTGTAATTATTCCAGACATAATTGGAGGTAAACGTTTACCTGCAAAAAATCCTAACCATTCAGGAAGCTTCACATCATTGAATTTATTATATACGACGCCTCCAATAATACCTGCTATGAAACCAGCAAAAAAGCTCATATCAATATCAGGGTTAATAGCTTTAGCACTCGCAACTAATACAAAATATGAAACAGCAGCAGCTAAACCAGCTGAACCGTGCTCATCCTTAGAGAGACCTATGCCTATACCTAATGCGAAAAGCAAAGGAAGATTTGAAATAATCGCATTTCCAGATGAGCTCATAAATGGAATGTTTAACACATCAGGAGCTCCAAGCCTCAGAAGTAATGCAGCTATAGGTAAGATAGCTATTGGCAACATTAAGGCTTTACCTAGCCTTTGTACAGAACCTAATATATTCACTGAATTTTTCCTTGTTGTTTATAATTTTTAAGAATAAATATTCTAATAAATACATTATTTATACAATTTCACTTAATGTGTTTTGTGATCTCAATCAACATTAACTTATTTCTTATTTTTATTTATTAACGTAAAATCAAAAAAAAACAACAAAGGAAAAGATATGAGAGTTGTCCCATTAAATTCATGTGATGATGTTGCATTATGGTCTGCCAAAAGAATTATTAATAAAATAAATACTTTTCAACCCACACCAGAAAAACCATTTGTACTTGGACTTCCAACTGGAGGTACTCCTCTTAAAACTTATAAAAAATTAATCGAATTTTACAATAAAGGAATAGTAAGCTTTAAAAATGTAGTGACATTTAATATGGATGAATATGTTGGATTAGAAAAAGATAATCCTCAATCTTACCACTATTTTATGCACCACAATTTTTTTTCAAAAATTGATATATTGCCTGAAAATATTAATCTTTTAGATGGGATGTCTAAAAATCATGAGGAAGTTTGCTTAAATTATGAGAAAAAGATTAAAAGTTATGGTGGTATACACTTATTTCTAGGTGGAGTAGGTACCGATGGACATATAGCTTTCAATGAACCTACATCTTCATTATCCTCTCGTACAAGAATAAAAACCTTAACAGAAGAAACTTTAATTGCAAACTCTAGATTTTTTGAAAACGACATTAATAAAGTACCTAAATATGCATTAACCATCGGTGTTGGTACTCTCTTAGATGCAGAAGAAGTTATGATTTTAGCTACAGGAATGAATAAAGCTCATGCTGTTCATGCTGCAGTTGAAGGATCTGTTAATCATTTATGGACTGTATCGGCGTTACAGCTTCACAAAAAATCCATCCTAGTATGTGATCCAGAGGCAACAATTGAATTGAAAGTAAAAACTTTAAATTATTTTAAAAAACTAGAACATGACCAACTTACAACATTTAAGGAGGTTTAATGTTTGTCCTTACAAATTGTATTATTCATGATGGCATCAAATTTATCTATAACCACTCAATAATCATAAAGAATAATAAAATACTAAAAGTATGTAAAAATGAAGAAATTGATTCTTCCATAAAAACCATAGATTTAAATGGTAATTTCGTTACACCAGGATTCATTGATCTCCAGTTAAATGGATGTGGTGGTGTTATGTTTAATTCAGACACAACGCCTAAAACCATTGAGATTATGCATAAAACAAACTTAATAACAGGGTGTACAAACTTTCTTCCTACCTTTATTACAGCCTCCGAAGAAGATTTGAAAATTGCTGTTGAATCAGTAAGAACATATCAACAGTCAAATATTAATAGTTCACTCGGAATTCATTTAGAGGGGCCTTATTTAAACGAAAAAAAGAAAGGTATTCATAATAAGTCTTTTATAAAACCCTTAAGTAAAGAAATGGTTAATTATATCATTTCAAATAAAGATATTATTAGAAAAATAACCTTGGCGCCTGAATTAAATTCAGAAAAATTCATAAAAAAATTAAATGATGCCGGCGTTATTGTTTCAATCGGACACTCCTTGGCAACATATGAAGAAGCAATGAATTCATTTAAAAATGGAATTTCATTTGCTACGCATTTATTTAATGCAATGACACCTTTAAATAGCAGAGAGCCTGGTATTGTAGGCGCAGTTTTTTCATCAAAAGAAATATTTGCAGGAATTATTGCTGATGGTTTTCACGTCTCATACCCAAATATAGAGTTAGCTCATAACATTCTATCGGATAAGTTGGTTCTTGTTACTGATGCTACAGCTGCAGCATCCTCCAACATACCAAGCTTTGATTTTGTGGGTACCAAAATTTACATCAAAGATGGTCAGTGTGTTGATTCAAATAACACATTAGGTGGATCTTCTCTAACTATGATTGAAGCAATTAAAAATTGTGTATTAAATACACGCATACCCCTGAGTGAAGCAATAAAAATGGCTACCATTAATCCAGCTAAAGCAATTAAATGTGAACAAAATTTCGGCAGGATCAAAGAAAATAGAATAGCAAACTTAGCAGTTTTTGATCACTCATTAAAAATGGTAAGTACAGTTTTTGAGGGTAATATGATTAGTTAAAATTAACACTTCATTCCAATCAATTCTAATTTAAGACTTTATCTATCAATATTAAAACTCTTAATTACAATATTCATAGTTGTAATTAAGAGTTTTAATGAAGTTGACATTAAAATTTTAGAGTCATCAAATGCCTACCATATAAAAAATTCTTAGGAAAAATATATAACTTCGATAATAAGTACTAGATTTTACAGTAAAAATAAAGCATATTAATTTTAGGGACTCAATTCAAAAGGAAAACAAAACTAATGTGTGGAATATTAGGAATATTAGGACTTAAAGATGATATGGAAAAAATGCGAAAAATAGCATTAATCCAATCAAAAAAATTAAGACACAGAGGACCTGATTGGTCAGGTATTTTTGCATCTAGTAGTGTTATTTTAGCTCATGAAAGGCTGGCTATTGTTGGGTTAAATAGTGGTGGACAACCTTTATTTAACAATGATAAATCCATCGTACTTGCCGTAAATGGTGAAATATATAATCATAATGAGTTAAGAAGTGAAGTCATGGATTACAAATTTCAAACTGACTCAGATTGTGAAATAATCATAGCTTTATACGAAAAATATGGAATTGATTTCATTAATAAATTAAACGGTATTTTTTCTTTTATTTTATATGATCAAAATAAAGATATATACTTCATTGCTAGAGACCATATTGGAATAGTGCCATTATACCAGGGAATTGATAAAATAGAACAAATTTATATCGCATCTGAACTTAAAGCTCTTGAGGACGTATGCTCAAATGTATCTGAGTTTCCCCCAGGACATTACTACTCCAGCCAAAATAAGACATATATTAGATACTATAAGCCATCCTGGGAAACGTCAAAAGTTGAAAATCTTAATTTTTCAACACCAAAGGCGATTAAACATGAATTAGAAAGTGCTGTTAAAAGACAATTAATGTGTGATGTACCCTACGGTGTCTTACTATCAGGTGGTCTTGACTCCTCCATTATTGCTTCAATCGCAAAAAAGTTCTCAACCAAAAGAATTGAAGATGATAGCAAATCAACCGCTTGGTGGCCATCTCTTCATTCTTTCGCAATTGGTTTAAAAAATTCCCCTGATCTTAAAGCTGCACAAACTGTTGCTGATTACATTGGAACCATCCACCATAGTTTTGAGTATACTATTCAGGAAGGGTTGGATTCTCTTGAAGATATAATTTATCACCTAGAAACATATGATATTACAACTATCAGGGCTTCTACTCCAATGTTTTTAATGGCTAGGAAAATAAAAGCAATGGGAATAAAAATGGTTCTATCAGGAGAAGGCGCAGATGAGATATTTGGTGGCTATTTGTATTTTCATAAAGCTCCAAATCATCATGAGTTTCATAAAGAAACTATAAGAAAAGTTTTCGCATTAAATAAATTTGACTGTAATCGAGCAAATAAATCCATGGCTGCTTGGGGAATTGAAACTAGAGTACCATTTCTTGACAAACAGTTTTTAGATGCAGCAATGAATATGGATCCAAAGTTGAAAATGGTAACTAAATCAAAAATTGAAAAGCAGGTTTTGAGAGATATTTTCAAAGAAAATTTACCAAATGAGATCATTAACCGGCAAAAAGAACAATTTTCAGATGGTGTTGGTTATAGTTGGATTGATTCATTGAAGGAATATTCAGAACAAAAAATATCTGATGAAGATATGAAAAATGCTTCATACAAATTTCCTTTTAATACTCCTAAAACTAAGGAAGGATACCTTTATAGAGATATCTTTGAAAAGCTGTTTAAAACAAAAGGTTCTTTAGAACTTGTGCCTGGTGGTCCAACAGTGGCTTGCTCTACTCCAGAAGCAATAAATTGGGATAGCTCATTTAAAAACTCTAATGACCCTTCCGGTAGAATAATATCAGAAATTCATACCGATGGATATTAATTACTCTTAATTATCCCAATAGGCTTCCTCTAAACAATCCTCTTTTTCAGGAAGCCCTCTCATTAGTCTAGGAGAGTGTTGTGAAATAACTTCGTAACTAACTCTATTTGCGTATTTACAAACTTGCGAGAATGAAGAGTAAGTTAAAAAATTAAAATTATGTTTTTCTGAATTAGGATAATTATCTCTATGAAATTGATTTGCTGAAATGTCATGTAATAAGGCAGCTAAAGCCCCATCACCTGCACCATTTGTATTTTTTATCTTTTCTGGTCCGCCTTTGAAAGGTGCTTTATAAGAAAATACTTTTAAAGGTTGTATGCAATCAGATTTCATCATTGCTCGACTAAATTCGTATTCATTAAACTTCTCTTTAAAGTTTGAGATTAATGGCAAAGTTGTTAATCTTTTAGCATCATCATCAGTATAACCAGCTGTATAAATTCCTTCAGAACCAACTGTACATAATATATAATCAGTAATATCTAATAATTGGTTCATTGATTCAATGACATTTTCACATCCTGTTAAAGCCATTGATTCTTCTTCATTCATAGCTAAAATATCGATATTTTCTTTAATAAAGTTTAACCACCATTCAGGTCTATCTTGTATGAGAAATTTTGTACCTGTAGATAAAACAACTGGTATCTTATAATTTTTTGCTATCGCAATAGCTTTTTCCGATGATCGCTGGATTTCTTCATAACTTTCACATCTTGTGATATAAGCACTTATAACAAGAGCACATGAATCTTGAAAAATACTTTCATCAATAGCTTTAGGTGATAATTCGTTCATAGACCCTTTATTAATAGCAAATGTACGTTCACCATCAGAGCTAATTAATGTATAGCATCTTCCAATCGGCCCATCGACAGCATCAAGATAATTTAAATCCATTCGACTAGATGAATGACATAAATATTTGTAAGCAAAAGATCCTACGTTGATTTTTTTACTCATCACTCCCAACAAAACAGACTTATCATCAGCCAGCATAGAATAATTATGTAAAGTATTGGCTATAGTTCCACCAGGATGTTCATATTCAATTAAATTTTCAGAAATAAGCTCATTATGTAACTTGAGAGCTTTTTGGTTATCAATAATAAAAGAAGAACCTTTTATTAAATCGAACTTCCTAAGAAAGTCATCAGACACTTTTGCCTCAATATCAACCATAGTTTGATCAATCCCAATGAGATGTCTGCGTTTAAATTGCTTCTGGGACTTTAATGAGCTTTGATTATTAGCATCATCAATGGGAAAATAATGTTTTGTTTTTCTTCTACCTGGAAACTTCATATAAATAAACTAAAAATAAAAGAAGATATTAACATAACTTTAATTACTTGTGGAATGAAAATTTTCTTTAATAAACGATACCAAAAATTGAATATGTTCATTTTCATCATTCAAACAAGGTATATAATTCAATTTTTTTCCTCCAGCACTAATAAAAACCTCTTCAGCTTCCTCTTTAATTTCTTCTAAAGTTTCCAAACAGTCCACAGAGAAAGATGGAGAAAGTATATCAATTTCTTGTATTCCTTGTTTACCGAGAGCTTTTAAAGTATCAAAAGTATAGGGTTTTAACCACTCTTGAGGACCAAGCCTAGATTGGAAAGTTGTAATTATATCCTTATCAGAAAGCTTAAGTTCTTCTTTTAATAACTTAGTGTTTTCAATACATTGTTCGTAATAAGGATCACCTTTATCAGAATAATCTTTAGGGATACCATGATAAGAGCAAATTATAAGATTTGATTTTTTATGTTTTTTTCTATGTTGAGTGATGCTATTAGCCAACACTCTAATATAATGAGGATGATTAAAATAATAATTGATAAATTGTATTTGAGGAATAAACCGTTTGTTTTTAAAGTATTGACCTATCTGATCAAATACAGCAGCTGATGTTGTTGCCGAAAATTGAGGAAACATTGGTAAAACCATAATATTTTCACAATTTTTGGATTCAATTAATTCTTTCAGAGCATTAGAAATCGAAGGTTCCCCATAAGTCATTGAATACTCAACGGGGAAATCAATTTCATCTTCAATTTTTTCTTTCTGTTTTCTACTATAAAGCTTTAATGGAGAGCCTTTTTCTGTCCAAATGGATTTATAAGCCTCGATATTTTTCCTGCTTCTAAATGGAAGAATTACTAAATATAAAATTGGTTTCCAAATTAAGGGAGACTTTTCAATTACCCGTCTATCAGATAAGAACTGCTTCAAAAAAGCTCTTATATCTTTTTTTGAATAACTTTCAGGAGAACCCAAATTTACAAGTAATAATCCTTTTTTTTTCATATTTTATTTCCACAAGATGGACTAATCCAGATAATAATTAACCTTTTACAGATTTTACAATAGTACTTTTTCTATTTCTTGATTTAAAACTTCTACTGATTTTGTTGCATCAAAAACACAATATTTCAAATCAGATTTCTGGCTTTCTCTATTATAATACTCTTTTAGAGGAGCCGTTTGATCATGATAAACTTTTAACCTTTTTTTAACAGTTTCTTCTTGATCATCATTTCTAATAACTAAAGGCTCCCCTGTCAAATCATCCAATCCTTCAACCCTCGGCGGATTATAGATAATATGATATGTTCTTCCAGAATCAAGATGAACCCTTCTGCCAGTCATTCTTTTTAAAATTTCATTATCACTAATGTCAAAATCAAAGACAAAGTCAATATCGATTTTTATTTCTTTAAGACCATTGGCCTGAGCCAATGTTCTGGGAAAGCCATCCAATAAAAATCCATTTTTACAATCAGGTTTACTTATTCGCTCCTGAACTAAACCTAAAATAATATCGTCAGAGACTAACTCTCCTCGGTCAATAACAGTTTGGGCTTTTATCCCTAATTCAGTTTTTTCTTTAATTGCTGCCCTTAACATATCACCTGTAGAAATTTGAGGGATGTTAAGTTTTTTCATAATAAATTGAGCCTGAGTTCCTTTTCCTGCACCAGGCGCGCCTAACAAGATAATTTTCATTTAAAACCTTTTCTTATTTCGTAAGTGGATATTATCCACTTACAATTAATGTTTAAGCTAATTTTCCTAAAAGAGCTTGAGTTGCGGAAACAAATTTAGATGTATCTTCCATCATTCCCTTTTCAGATAACATTGCTTGTCCAATTAAGTACTCAACCCAGTGATTAAAAGTTTCTTCATCTGCTTCATCAGCCATTTGTTTAATTAATGTATGTTCAGGGTTAATTTCAAATATATATTTTACTTCTGGTGCATTTTGACCTGCAGCAGCAAGTAATTTCGCCATTTGAGTTCCCATTTCATTTTCATCAGTAACAACTATCGCCGGTGTATTATTAAGCTTAAAAGTTGTTTTAACATCTTTAACTCTGTCACTTAAATAAGTTTTGATTCTTTCAACCACTGAAGAAAACTCTTTTTCAGTTTGTTCTTTCTTTTCTTTATCTTCATCAGACTCAAATTTACTTAAGTCTAAATCTGACTTACTAATTGATTGTAGTTTTTTACCTTCAAACTCAGTTAAATAACTCATCATCCACTCATCAATGCGATCATACATTAAAATAACTTCAATCCCTTTCGATTTAAACTGCTCTAAGTGTGGACTGTTTATGGCTGTGCTATAACTGTCAGCTGTTAAGTAATAAATAGTGTCTTGATCTTCTGACATTCTTTCCAAGTAATTTTTCAAAGAAACATTCTGCTGATTAGATTCATTGTTAGTTGTTGAAAACCTTAATAGGTTTGCAATTTTTTCCTTATTTGAAAAATCTTCAGCAAGCCCTTCTTTCAAAACTTGTCCAAATTCATTCCAGAATGCTTGATATTTATCATTATCATTGTTTGATAATTTTTCTAGCATTTGTAAAGTTCTTTTCGTGCAAGCATTTCTTAATGATTGAGTCACCTTATTATCCTGTAATATTTCACGAGAAACATTTAAAGGTAAATCATTCGAATCAATTAGCCCTTTCATAAATCTTAAATAACTTGGCATAAATTGTTCAGCATCATCCATTATGAACACTCTTTGTACATAAAGCTTCAATCCATGCTTTTGATCTCTATTGTAAAGATCCCATGGGGCTTTACTTGGTACATATAATAGACTTGTGTAATCTTGTTTGCCTTCAACTTTATTGTGTGACCACGTTAGTGGTTCGGAAAAATCATGGGAGATATGTTTATAAAATTCGTTATACTCTTCTTTAGAAATGTCTGATTTGGAGCGAGTCCAAAGTGCCTGAGCCTTGTTTATTTGCTCCCATTTACTCTCTTTTGGCTTACCATCTTCATCTTTTTCTGTAGTCCAAATATATACAGGTATACCTATATGATCGGAATATTTACCAACAACTTCTCTTAACCGGTAGTCATTTAAAAATTCTTTTTCTTCTTCTTTTAAATGAAGAATTATATCTGTACCTCTTTCTTTTTTGGAGACATTTTCAATAGTATATTCTCCTTCTCCAAGAGAATGCCACTGGACAGCATCATTTTCAGACGAAAATGCCGAACGAGAAATTACAGTTACTTCATTTGCAACGATAAATGCAGAATAAAAGCCAACCCCAAACTGACCTATTAATTGAGAATCTTTAGTCTCATCTTGACTCAACTTTTCAAAAAACTCAGCTGTTCCAGATTTCGCGATTGTTCCTAAATGCTCAATAATCTCAGAACGGTTCATTCCAATACCATTATCACTTATAGTCAATGTCCCTGCTTCTTCATCAAAAGAAAGCCTTACTCTAAGATCAGCATCATTTTGATATAATTCTGAATCAGATAAGGCTTTAAATCTTAACTTATCAGCAGCATCAGAGGCATTAGAAATTAATTCTCTTAAAAAGATTTCCTTATTTGAATACAAAGAATGAATCATTAAATTTAATAATTGTTTGACTTCAGATTGAAAGCCTAGAGTCTCTTTTTGACTTGTTACTTGTTCTGACATAGTTACTCCTAAGATTGAAGAATAAAAATTTTGATATGTCTTATAAATAGGGGCAAATTTATTTTTATCAAGTCAGAATGTAAAAATTTTTTATGCTAATATGTTTTACGACCGGAAAATGCATGAATTAGAGTACTACCATCCACTAAATCAAGCTCACCACCAATTGGAATACCATAAGCAATGCGAGTAGATTGAATTTTATATTTCTTACAAATTTCGGAGATGAAAAGTGCTGTAGCTTCCCCATGAATAGTTGAGCTTGTTGCAAGAATCACTTCAGAAATATTACCACTTTTCAATTGATTTTCCAGTATGTCTATCTTTAAATCTTCAGGAGAAATTCCATCTATAGGAGATAAGTTGCCATGAAGAACAAAATAACGTCCATCAAACTGACCTGTTCTTTCAACAGCAATTATATCAGATGGGTTTTCAACCACACAAACCGTACCTGTAGCCAATCTATCTTTATTAAGACAGATCTCACAGATCTCATTTTCAGTATAAGTCTGACATACACTACAATTTGAAACTTCAGTCATAGCTTGTTTCAAAACTTGACTTAAATTAATTCCACCATGTCTGTTATTTTTTAATAACGAATATATCATTCTTTGTGCAGATTTAGGCCCCACACCTGGTAAGCAAGTGAGAGCCTCTATAGCTGTTTCTATTAACTTACTATTTTTCATAAGATGCTTTAAAATGGCATTTTAAATCCCGCCGGTAAGTTCATACCTCCACCAACTGCCGACATCTTTTCTTTTTGAGCTTCATCAACTCTTCTACTTGCATCATTAAATGCCGCTGCAATTAAATCTTCAAGCATATCTTTGTCATCATCTAGTAATGAATCGTCAATGTGGACTTTTCTAACGTTATGCGAACCAGTAATAGTTATTTTAACTAAACCAGCTCCTGATTCACCAGTAACTTCCATGTTAGCAATCTCTTCTTGCATTTTTGCCATCTTTTCTTGCATTTGCTGGGCTTGTTTCATTAAATTGCCCATTCCACCTTTGTTAAACATAAATTTCTCTCTCAATAAATAAAAACTTTAATATAATTCTATATTATTATAATCCACTTGTGCATCAAAATTTTCAATAAAAAACTTAACATTTTCATTTGTATTTATTTCTTTCTTAATATTAGTTAATTTTTGTTCCCTTAAAAAGTCTTTTCTTTCATTTGGAGTAATACCTTCTTTCGTTATAAAAACTTCTATGTTTACAGCCTCCCCAAAAAAATCAGATAACTCCGATTTTATTTCATTCATATATTTTTTTTGTTGTAGTTGTTTATGGGAATCTCTAAGAAACAAATTAATAAGCTGTTTGTGCTTCTTCATGGCTGAATTAAGCAATATTTGTTTTGATATTTTAGATACTGATAATTTTTCAATTATTGTAGACCATTTTTCAATATTAATGAACTCATCGTTTTCATCAGATAAATTACTTATCAGATGGGATGAATGGATTTTTTCTTGGTTTATTATCATTTTTTCTGGATGAATAGGCTCTTCTAGAGAGCTTTTTTTGTCAAATCCTTCAGAATCCGTCTTACCATTAGGCGCTGATAGAGTCGTTAATTTATCTTTTTTTTTTTCTTCTTTTGCGCGAAGCAAATTTCTTGATTTTATTAAGCTGTCTGACAAAGATGGCTTTTCTATATCTCCACTAAAACTATGTTTTTCATTAGTTAGATTAGTTTTAGATTCAATTTTTTTTTCTACAATTTGCTCAAAATTATTATCTTCAGTTTTAGATGAAACAATTTTATTTTCTTTTATAAAATTGTTATTTTGTTCTGAAACTACTTCTTGCTTATTATTTTGTTTTAAACAATTTCTTTTAATGCCTTCAGATTCTGAAGCAGAATTCATGTCTGAAGCTTTAAACAAAAATTCACCTTCATCAATTCGAAATGCGTACATCCGTAAAATCGCTATTTCAAAACCTGTTTGTTCTGTTGGACTGAACTCTAAATCTTTTATAGACTTTATAATAATTTCGCAGAAAACTTGTATTTCCTGAGGGGAAAATTTATTCGATAAGTATTCAATTTTTCTTTTATATTCTTCAGTGCTAGCATCAGTAATAAATAAATTTTCAGAAAGGACTTGATACATTGCAACTTTATGTAAATCACTATGTAAGTTTTTTAATAATTTTAACCAGTCAACTCCCTTTGCATTAAAAAATATTAGTGCTTTAGATAAACAATTTACCCCTTCTTTTGCAAATTTTATCAAAAAGTTCAAACTATCTTCCTGACTTATTAAGCCCAGCATAGATCTAACTAGACTATCACTGATATGTTTATTGTCAGTAGAACTCATTAAAATAGCTTGTTCAGTAAGACTCAGAGCATCTCTTAAACTTCCTTTTGCTTCTTTTGATATTTGAGCAATAGCTTCTATATCAAAGGTAATATTTTCATGCATCAATATTTTTTCTAATTGTTTATTCAAAATATCTGTTGTAATAGGCTTTAATTTAAATTGAAGACACCTTGATATGACTGTAAGAGGTATTTTTTGGGGATCAGTTGTCGCAAGAATAAACTTTACATATTGAGGAGGTTCTTCAAGTGTCTTTAAAAGAGCATTAAAACTGCTCTTAGAGAGCATATGAACTTCATCAATAATGTATATTTTAAATCGTGACTTGGTTGGTTTATATTGCACATTATCTAATATTTCACGAATATCCTCAATTTTAGTTTTGGAGGCTCCATCTATTTCAATTAGATCTAAAGACGTATTTTCTTTTATACCGACACAACTTTCACACTTTCCACAAAACTTTCCAGAAATACCCATCTCACAATTTAATCCCTTTGCAAGCAATCTAGCTATTGTTGTTTTACCTACTCCCCTAGTCCCAGTAAATAAATAACATTGATGTAGGCGTTTTTCGTCTAATGCATTTATAAGAGCCATACGAATGTGATCTTGACCTTCTAAGTCATCAAAGTAATCAGGTCTCCATTTTAAAGCTAAAATTTTATCATTCATCAATTATGTCACCAACAATTCATTTAAAAATTAAATATATTAAATGTCTGTAAATTATTTTTATTTAAAAGAAACTCTCCACCTAAAGCTGGGAGGTTAATTAGAAAGCCTGCATGTTCTACATTAGCTCCTAGTGCTTTTATTAAATTATAAGTTGCATTAACTGTCCCACCAGTTGCAAGCAAGTCATCTATTATTAAAACATTATCATTGGAGTTTAAAGCATCGGCTTGTATTTCAATTGTGTCAGTTCCATACTCTAAATTATATGTTTCACTAATAACAGGCGGAGGTAATTTTCCTTTTTTTCTTGCTGGAACAAATCCAATATTTAATCTCTGAGCAAGCGGTACGCCAAATAAGAACCCCCTTGCTTCTGTACCAACAATCTTCGTAAAAGTAATTTGCTTATAGTGCTCTTCGAATACATCCAAAACATAACTCATTGCAGTATAATCATTTAAAATAGGTAAAATATCCCTAAAAACAATTCCGTCTTTTGGATAATTTTCTATGCTAATTATTTTGTTTCTGATAACTTCAATTTTTTTTTCTGACATCCGCTTCTCTTTTTTATTCAAATATTAGTTATATTAATATAAATGAATTTTAAATATATTATCATTAAAATATAAAATATAAAAATGAGTTCTAACTATGAGAAACAAAATTTTAAACTTAATCTCAACCATGACTGTATTTTCGATATCACATGCAGCACTAGCTGATACTAAACCCATTGACACAAATACAGATACCAAAAAAAATGCAAATCATTATATTTTTAAGCTTATGCCTTATAAAGAAAATTATTTGTTACCATTTAACTACTCTGATAGGCCATACAATAGTTTTTACAATAATAATTACATTGCCCCAAATGATGAAAATGTTAAGAAAAGTGAAGTCGAATTCCAATTTAGTATAATGCATGGAATAGTAGAAAGAATTGCTGGATATGACAATGAATTATTCTTAACCTATACCCAAAAATCTTTTTGGCAACTATATTCAAAATCAGCTTGGTTCAGAGAAACGAACTACGAACCAGAATTATTATTCCGAATGCATACTGATTATCGATTAAATAAATGGTTTTTTAAAAATACCGATTTATCAATAAATCATGAGTCCAATGGAAGGGGTGGTGATGCGGAAAGAAGCTGGAATCGTATTATTCTTGCTCAAGAATTAGAGCGAGGCAATTGGAGTTTCAAGTTATCAGTTTGGTCTAGAATTGAAGCAGGAACTGACTATAACCCTAATATAACCGATTATCTTGGACATGGCTCCTTTGAAATTACAAGATACTTTGACGACTTTAAAATAAGTTTTTTATCTCAAAATAATGTTGAATCTGGCTTTTCAAAAGGCGCAGAAACTTTAAGCTTTTCTTATAAAATAGGAAATGGCTTTGCTGCTTACATTAAACTTTTTAGTGGCTATGGTCAAAGTTTAGCAGAATATGATCATTATACGAACTCAGTAGGTGTTGGGTTTACTCTAAGTGACTGGTAGTAATACAATATTATTTTTTTCTTTCATCTAAAGTTTGAACTTTGTAAGATATAAATAAAATCATAAGCAATGCCATTATAAATAGCACACACTTCAAATAAAGATTTGGCACAAAAATAATTGAAATAGCAAAACTTAAAATCATAAAACAAATAATTTTCCTTTTATTTGATTTAGTTATAGCTTTGTGGTTTTGCCAAGATAAAATAAAAGATGAGAAAATTGAGTCATTAAGTAACCAATTTTGAGCTCTTTTAGAGCTTTTATAAAAACACCAACTAGATAGGAGGACAAAAGGTGTTGTCGGCAACAAAGGTAAAACAATTCCAATTAAACCTAAAAACAGGCTTATACAACCTAAAGTGAAAAGTAATGACTTAAATATAAGGTTCATAAACATTGAATATAATTATAATATTTTTTATTATAATTTAAATGAATGAATTTAAAAAGGGTAATAAATGAGAAGCAAAAGAAAACTGGGATTAGAAAAAGAAAAAGACCACATAAAACTTGCAGTAGATTTAATACTATTATTAGAACAAAACAACATTAGTCCAAATACCGCTCTAAAAGCAATTGAAATTGTCAAAAAAGACTTTGAAAAAAAGATGGAGGAAAACTTTAACAGCTAAACTCTCTCACATGCATCATCTGCTACGGCTGCTCCCTTCCAGGCCTGACCGAGTTCACAAATTAGCATTGAAAAAAAGCCGAAAAAGTTTTCCATTGCATCTGGATTTAACCAGAATTAGTTACATTATCCCTAAAATTGAAACAAATTCAAGTTTTTTTTAATTATCAAAATCCTCTTCATGAATCATAAAATTACTCAACCATCCACTAAGTAAAATGAGAAACCAAACAAAAATGATAATATTGGGTGTATTGTGACCATCAACTAAAAATAATGAACCAAAAGCAACTGATGGAATGATCCAATATAAAATATTTTCTTGGGTATTTTGATGACATAATAAGGAATATTTTTGACAGCAAGTAACTCCAATTAGCGTGAATAAGATTAATAATGCTTCAAATTGATTTGCGCTTAAAACCAAAACAAATATTAAAAATAATGCAACTTTATTATCCTTGAAGTTATTAATTATATCAATTTCTACCCATAACTTAAATGATACCCAAAGTAAAAAAACAGATATTATTTGTGTAATTGTTGCATATATACTCCCACCGAGGTTCTTATCAAATTGAACTACCATTAATCCGGCAAACATTATAAGAATAATTAACATTATAAAAAAAACAAAAATACTAATATGTTCCTTTGATGAAAGTAAATTAATTACTGGGAGTATCATTAGCGTACATAATGAAAGAGAAATGGGTTGTATGTTGCCCGAAATAAAAAATAGCATAAAACCAATCAAGAAAAGAAAAGCACCTAAGTGAAATGGTCTTAAAAGATAAAAGCCAATTGCTAAAAACGAGATTTCAGTAAAGGTATTATTTACTGAAATAAAAACACTTACGGACAGTATAGTAATTATTATTATGGTTAGTACTAAAACAAATGGTTTGGACAATTTTCAAAGCCTCCAAAATATAACCTTAAAATTATAGGTTAGTATCTCGTTCAACTTTAAATTTACCCAAAAAGATTTAGATGTCTGTCTCAGCTTTTATCAAATTGGTAGTTCAGTTGAATATTTCAAGGTCTCCATAGCAAATGAGGATGTGACATTAGTCAAGCTATCAAATCTATTTATCAATTTTTTATAAAAATCATCAAAACCTTTCATGTCCTTAACTAAAACTTTCATCATATAGTCATAATCACCGGCCATTCTATAAAACTCCATAACTTCTGGTAATTCTGTTGAAACCTCGGAAAGAGCCTGACTAAAGTTAAAGCTATGGTTACTCGTTTTAAACTGTACAAAAGCTATTAATTTAAAGCCCATCAAGTCTGGATTTAACAAGGCAACTTTTTTTTCAATCAAGTTATTATCTTCTAATTTTTTTAATCTTTTCCAACAAGGTGTTGTTGTAAGGTGAACCTTCTCCGCAAGATCTGATAAGGAAATTTCAACATTACTCTGTAAAATTTTCAAGATCTCTAAATCAACACTATCAATAGTTTTCATTATATTTAACCTTCAATAACATAGAAATAATAAATTTTCCGCTGAGCTAATAATTTAACTTATTATGAAAAGTTTTAAAACGTCTAATTATATATTAGTGTTTATCACTTCTTGTAATTTGAACTTTTTTATCTGATGACAATAATTAATTAAAGCTATTGATGATGTTCTAAAATGCACATTTTCTTTAGTTAGGTCATAGCATAAATAATTGACTAGAGGGAGGTGAGATATAATAATTAAATTATTAAAACACTCGCTTTCATATAAATACCTTATATCATTACTTAAATTTTCATCATAAGCATTTGGTGTTAATTCTGGTAATACTGAGATCTTTGAAGATATTACCCCTAAATTTTCTAATTTCCTACACGTATCGAGCGTTCTCTGATATGGACTAACCCAAACATGATCAAATCTAATTTTTTTTTTTTTGATACATAAAGATAATTTTTCAAGATCTGAAAATCCTTTTTGAGTTAAAGTCCTATCTCTATCACTTATCTCTATATTTTTTTTAGCATCTCCATGCCTCATCACAAAAAAATTCATATTATCAGCTCACTTCTTATTTAAAAAAAATCTATTTCAATTATACTTAAGTTATCATATAAATTGTAGAAAAATCATATGCTTTTAGGTTTATCTAAAAACTATCAACATAATTTTTTTGTTTTAAACAATAAGCTTAAGGTTTGCGTCCTTCAAAACAAAAATTTAAAAAAATCTGCAGCATCATTATGTATCAACACAGGGCATTACGCTGATCCTAATTCCACCTTGGGCCTCAGTCACTTGCTTGAACATATGTTGTTTTTGGGCAGCTCGAAGTATCCCAATGAAAACTTTTTTCAAAATTTAATTAAAAGTAATAATGGTTATGTTAATGCCTGGACAAGTAACGAAAAAACTGTATTTTATTATGATGTGAACAACCAAGCTTTTTATCAGACTCTGGATGTGTTCTCTGACTTTTTTAAAAATCCACTATTTAAAAAAAGATTAATCAAAAATGAAATAAAAATCATTGATGCTGAATTTCAATCAAAAATCAATGATGACTTTAGAAAAAAAAATCAAATTTTAAAAGAATTGTGTAATACCAAACATCCTTTTTCAAGATTTTCTTCTGGTAACTTTGAAACATTAGGGAAGCAGGAAACTCAGCTTTTAAAAGAAAGGCTATTCAATTATTTCAAACAGCATTACTATGCTAGTAATATGACACTCGTTATTGTCTCACCTAATGATTATCGAACTCTTAAAAATTATATAGTTGAGTTATTTTCAGAAATAAAAAATCCAAATAATGAGAAAATTATAAAATATAAGAGTCCAAAGATTTTTAATAAAAATAGCACTCAAAATTTAATTCAATTAAAATCAGAGTCAAAAAATGGAAACATTTGCTTATCATTTATAATACCTAAAAAAAAGAAATACTCTAAAACTAAGCCATTGACATATATTTCTCATATTATTGGTTCTGAAGAAAAAGGAACCTTACACAATTACTTAAAGAAAAATAACTATATTAACACTTTGGTAATTACATCGGGCATGAAAGATCAAAAATATCAAGAATTATCAATTACATTTGTTGCAACAAAGTATGGAATGGATAACGTTAACTTAATAGTTAAGCTGTTCTTTGAATATATTTATTTAATCAAATCAAAAGGCATTGAAAAGTGGCGGTTTAAAGAAAAAAGTCAAATGCTCCAAAATTTAATCAATCATAAAGAAGATTGTCTTCCAATTGATTTGGCCCGAGAGACCTCTATTAACATGCATCTATATCCCAAAAAGAAGACCTTTTTTGGCGATTATGAAATGTCAAATTATGATAAAAAAATTTTACTAACTAACTTGGATTTTTTATCTCCAAAAAATTTAAATATTTTTATTTTTTCAAATTTAACCACTTTTAAATTGAAAAGTTTATATTATCAAACACCCCATTCAAAACAGAAAATAAGTCAAAAAGATTTGAATTCATGGGAAATCAATCAAGAAAACACAGATCTTCAATTACCAAAGCCAAATCCCTTTATAACTTACCTTAAGCCTTCTGTGAAAAAATCTATCAAGAAAAAAAAAGTTTCCTTTATAAAATTAAATGAAAAAACAAATGTTTGGATAAAAAAACCTACAAAAGATAATCATCAAAAGGGTTACCTTTTTGTCTCTTTAAATTCTAATATTTTAAAATTATCCCTACAAAACAATATAATTTCGAAAATCTTTACTGAAATTTTATTATATCAATTAGAGGAGTCAACGTATCAAACAGAGGTTGCTGGTATTCACGTTGACATTTTTAATCATGCTAAAGGTATAACTGTTCAAACATCCGGCTTTCAAAAATTTCAACCAGAGCTTATGGAAAGAGTTTTGGCTAAAATAATAAACTTTAAAGTTAGCAAAAAAGATTTCATAAAAACCAAGTCACAATTAAAACATAATTATAAACAAGCCTTGAATCAAAAACCTCTGAATATTTTTTTGAATTATCTAGCTGGAATTATACAACCAAACTATCCAACTTATTATTCTTTTATAAAAAAAATAGACCAAATTGAATTTAACGACATTATTAATTTCAAAAATTTATTTTTAGAAAGTGTATCTTTTGATTTTTTATTTTATGGTAATTGGAACGATAAAAAATGTAAGGCACTAACTAATTTGCTAACAGAAAAGTTTCCAAAAACAAATCCTATCAATGTCAATAAAATTAAAGATATAAAAAATATACTTTATCCCAAAGAAACTTTATCAATGGAAATCAAACTGAAGATAAAGGAGTCTTGCGTTCTTGTCTATTATCAGGCACCTAAGTTCAGTTATTCTAATATTGCTTTTTATTCATTTGCTCATTATTTAATATCCACCGAATTTTATAATGAAATAAGAACCAAACAACAACTAGGTTATTTGATTGGAACATCATATATAACAATTGCTCAACATCCAGGCATTATTTTTTATATACAATCTTCTTTAGCTGGTTCAAAGGAAATCCTTAACTCTATTGATCAATTTATAAAAGATTTTATATTACTGTTAGTTAGTATTGAAAGTTCAACTTGGGAGAAATCAAAAAAAAATATTTTAAAGCAATTAACTAAAAATAATCAAAACACCAGGGAAAAAGCTAATAGAATTTGGAATAGTATTTCCCATGGAGACTATTCATTTACTCAAAGAAAAAAAATATGCGCAGAGATTGAATCCTTAGATAGAGTGAAAACCATATCTTTTTTTTCAAATTTTCTCAAACCCACAAATTCGGCTAGAGTTGTGCTCTTTCATCAATCAAGCCTTCATAAAAATAAACTTAATCACGAATAAAAGGATAATTTTTTTTCGCTCATATTTTGAATAATTGGGTATGGTTTAAACCTTTTGCCAAATGCTTTTTCTAAGTTCAGTAATTTGCTCTCTATGATTTCAAGACCTAATTTATCCATAAAGTAAAATGGTCCACCTTTATAGGCCGGAAAACCGATACCAAAAACTGAAGCAATATCGCCTTCACAGGCATGATCAATGATCTCTTCGTGGATACATTGACCTGCCTCATTAAGTAGTATGTAAAGACACCTCTCTATAATAACGCTTTGGCTTAAGTTAGGTTTTAATTTAATATCTAAAAGTTCATAGATTTGATTTGAAAACACTTTACTATTACCTTTATATTTGTAGAAACCTAATTTATTTTTTTTCCCTTTATACCCCTCCATTAACAATTTTGTTAAGATATGATTACTTTTATACTTAGCCGTACCATATTCTTTTTGCATGACTGGAAAAATATCATTAGCAATATCAATCCCTACATTATCAATTAATGTAAATGGCCCTACAGGAAAACCAAAATCAACCAAGGCCTTGTCAATCATCTCAATGTCATATCCTTCATCTAATAAGTATGTGGCTTCCATCAAATAAGGAATAAGAATTCGATTTATGAAAAAACCAGGCTTATCGGCTACAATAATGGGTATTTTTTTTTGTGAAAACACAAGATTTATTGCTTTGCAAATAGAGTATGAACTAGTTTTAGATTGAGGAATGATTTCCACAAGCTTCATTTTTTCAACTGGGCTAAAATAATGAATTCCCAAAATATTTTCTGGATTTTTCGAGTTTTCTGCAATCTTTGATATTGGTATTGATGATGTATTAGATGCATAAACCAAATCCTTAATTTTCAAGTTTTCAATATCTGTCACCATTTTTTGTTTTAATGTTAGATCTTCATAAACAGCTTCAATAACAATATTACTTCCATGAACTTTTTATAATCCAATGTACCATTTAATTGAGACATATACCTTTTTAAATCAATATTTTTTTTCTTATTAAACTTCAGTTTCTTTTTAAGTAAGTTATAGTTTGATTTATATGCTGCTAAAATGCCATCAATTGAAATATCTTTCAATACTACTTGGGTCTTTGCATGATAAATGGAAACAAATGATATCCCTCCCCCCATCAGTCCACCACCCAGTACACTCAATTTATTACAATTCATAGAACTTGGATACTGTTTGGTAATTTTCTTTTTATATTCATTTAACTGAAAAAAAATATTTATAAGTGCTTTTGCTTGAGCCGATATCGCTAGTTTGCCAAAAGCTATAGCTTCTAGTTCTAATCCTTTATCTAAATTATAGTAACCTAGACCACGATGAATGCAATCAATACATTCTGAGATTGCTGGATAATTCTTAAGCTGCGAAGGAGGTATTGTCGACAATACTCTTTTTTTTATAATTCTGCGAATAATAATATTATTTTCATAGAACCATTTGTTCCATTTTATTTTTTTTTGCATTGATTGTTGACGATATTTTTACATGATAAAAGGTCGGAATCGTCAGAAATAGAATCAATCAATCCAATTTTTTTGCCTGTTTAGCATTAATTGAATTTCCTTTTAGAATCATTTTATAACTTTCTTTGGCACCAACTAACCTAGGTAGTCTCTGTGTGCCTCCAGCACCTGGCAAAATACCTAATTGAATTTCAGGAAAACCTAAACTTGCTTTTGACGAACAAACCCTATAATCACACGATAATGCAAACTCTAAACCGCCACCTAGACAACTTCCTTCTATATAGCAAACTGTAATAACTTTTAATTTTTCGAGTCTGTTAAAAGCACCTTGCAATTCTTGAGCTAATTTTTTTGCTGCTTCTTTATTAGTACAAGATGAAATCAGATTGATATCTGCTCCTGCAATAAAACTATTTTTTTTACCTGAATATATTATTAACCCTTTTAAACTATTGTTATGAATGATTTCATCAATAACATTGTTTAATTGACTTAAAAAAAGCGCATTAATAATATTTACTTTTTGATCTAAGGCATCAATTTTCAAAAAACCAATTTTATTTTCAGTATTATAATGAAGCATAAAAACACCCTCATTCAGAGTTAACTTCAAGAAGCATTGAACAACCTAAACCACCAGCAGCGCATGAAGCAATAATGCCTAAATTTTTATTAGTTTTTTTTAACTGAATTAAATTTTGCAAGATTAATCTAATTCCAGTTGCTGCAAAAGGATGTCCATATGCTATAGATCCCCCTAGAGGGTTTACCTTGTGTAAATCAATTGACCCGATTTTGTTATATAGATTATTTTTCTCTAGAAAATTTCTGGAGTTCAATGCCGTAATATTTGAAAGAGTTTGAGCTGCAAAAGCTTCATGAAAATCAAATAAATCTATATCTGAGAAACTCATTCTTTCCTGCTCTAATAACCTAGGAATTGAAAATGATGGTCCCATCAACATATCTTCTTCGACTGAAATAGCAGTATTATTATAAGCTCTGATATAACCCAAAGGCTCTAATTCTAACTCCAATGCTTTTTTCTCTGACATAAGTAATATTGCTGCAGCTCCATCAGTCATTACAGAGCTATTTCCTGCTGTTACTGTTCCAATATTTTGAACAAAAGCAGGCTTTATACTTCCATATTTGGTTATTTCATTATCATGTCTTATATTGTTATCAGTAGTAATATAATTATCATAGGGCTCTAAGAAAAAAATGGAAATGTGTTGTCGCATAACTTTCTCAATTTCAGCTTGACTTGCATTGATATGCGATTTCATTGCAAATTCATCCTGCTCAGCACGAGAAATACCATATTTTTGAGCCATTTGCTCTGCTATTTGTCCCATAAATAAACCAGTTGTATATTCTGAAGGGCTCAAGGTTCTGGGTATAAAATATTTGAGTTTAAATTTTGAAAGCAACTTTATTTTCTTTAAAAAACTTTTAGTTTTACTGATATTAAGTAGCCACTGGCCAAACTGATCAGGACTCATAAAAGGAATATTTGATGCTGAATCACCACCGCCAGCAATACCAGATTTAATTGTTCCTGACTTAATTGCCCCACAGATATTAATTGTCGCCTGCAAACTTGATACGCATGCTTTTGAAATACTATAAGCATCTATTTGACTCTTTAATCTAGTTCCTAAAATTACTTCTCTTGCTATATTTGGAATACTCGGGTTCAATATTACTTGACCATATACAAGTTGCTCTATGTATTTTTCAATTCCATAATGTCTAGAAGTTAACTCATTTACAATCGTTTGAGCCAAGTCCAATGAAGTCATGTTTTTCAAAGTAGTCATTTGTTTTGCAAAAGGTGTCCTCACACCATCTATGACTGCAATCCTTTCTGAATTTTTTAAAACATTTGACATCTAAAAACTCCCATTACTAATAATGCCCTTATCATTAACCAGAGTTGATTTCATCCTCAAAATCATCTGGTGCTAAATCAGAGGAGTTAGTTTTAGGTTTCTTGTCATTATCATCACTGCTCTTAATCCCATCAACTTCATCAGCAAATGAATCTAAATCAAGGTTACTTTGGCTATCATCCTCGCCAGGCATTACTGTCCCATGAATTTTATAATAATCTCGCTGTAAATAGGTATCTCTATAAAAAATGTATGGATCTGGTGAATTAAAAAGTAAAGTATCCTGAGGAGCCGCTGCAGCAATAGTTTCCATACCATTAAACACATATCTTATTGCAACTTCAGGAAACGTTAATAAATTCAATAATGGATATAAAAAATCGGCATAATCAGCAGTATTCCTAACCGTATTCTCACCTAAAATAGGCAAGTAATAATATGGTCCTTGCGGAGTATTCCAATATCCTAAAGTTTCTCCAAAAGTTTTTTCATCATCTTGATTTCCCAAATTCATTTTAGAAGCAAAATCTACTAAGCCTAAACTAAAGATTGTATTAATTAAAAATCTGCCTAAATGAGTAAAGAAGCTCCCTACTTCTAATCGTAACAAGCTATTTACCATACTTCTAGGTTCATCTAGGTTAGATAAAAAGTTTTTAATTCCAAACCGTAAGGGAGGTGGTGTGTATTTAACATAAGCAAGAGATACTGGTTTTGCAATCGGGTAAAGATAATTAAATTGAAAATCAAACATGACTCTATTGAAACCCTCAAGTGGATCATTTACACCATTATTACCTGATTCTTCTAAAGATTCATTAGAGTTCTTGGAACTTTCAGTTATGTTATTTTGATTAACCTTATTTTGTTCCTTTTTATTCTCATAAGTTGAGGAACATCCTGTGAGAAAAAAAACAAAAACGAAAGTGTATGCTAATTTCAATTTAAATTTAAATTCCATATTTTAATATCCACAATTAAACTATATGCTTTAATTTACAAAAAATCTAAATATAAGATGTTTTTTTATGGTTTCATACCTAAATTTTTAAAATTTAATGAAATTAGGTGTTTTTTAAGGTATTTAGTAGTTCAATTTTATTTCTAATATCCTCTCTTTCGTATAAACTTAAGAAATCAAAATTGTACATTTTTTCCAAATATATTTGAGCTAAATCATATTTTTTCAGTAAAATAAAGTTTTTTGATAAAGTTTGATATTTTAATTTAAGTTTATGAGTACTATCAATATCTTTTTCATCGACAGCAAGAAGAACGTCATTCGATTTAATTAACATTTCTGTGTTATTACTTTCAGACATTAACATTGCATATTGTACAGCATAAACAGCATTTTTTTTGTCAATTTCGAAAGCCATTTTGCTAGTACTTATAGCCTCTCTAAGATTGTTTTTTAAAAAATTAAGTCTACTCAGAAGGTACCATCCAAAAGCATCATTTGGTTTTTTAAACACTCTATTTCTTAAAGCTATATACAAGGTATTTATATCCTGCTCTACTAACTCCTCTCTATTGACTAATTTTATAGCTATAGCTCTAGCATCATTATTTGATTCATCTATCTTATGCAAGTTTTTTCCTTTACCCATATACCAAAATAAAGCTAAGGGTATTATCATTAGGGTGATTATTTGAGTAATTATAAATTTTATAGCAACGTCATTTTTAAGGCTTAAACTTTTCTTTTCATAATAAAAAAAACACAAACAAACACTTATTAAAATGACTGATAATATTAAAGCTGCTAGTGTAAACTTCACTGCCATTTTCAATATCCTCCATTGTAAAGGTATTACCTAAGTAAACTCATTCAATTTTTGTTTCCTACACTTAATAAGTAAAGTTAATAAAAGTATAAGTAAGATTAAAAAAGGAAAAGTCCATAAAAAAATGACAAGTACAGTTAAAGGTGGATCGTATAAAATAGCATTGTCATATCTGGAAATCATATAATTATAAATATTTTCTTTAGAGTAGCCCTTATTTATTAACTCATTGACTTTAAATTTCATATCATTTGCAATTTGTGAATTAGAGTCAAATATGCTCTGATTTTCACATTTTGGACACCTCAAGTTTTTTGAAATTTCAACAAATAATTGATCATTGTCAATGTTTTGAACTTGGGAAGTTTCTTTTGTATACCCGTTAAAACAAACCTTAAATAATATAATTAAAATTAATAATTGAATACCTCGCATCATTTTATGTTCCTTATCACAAGAAAATATAAAAAACTCACTAAATGAAATATCTTTCAAAATTATCAACCCAGATTTGCTGATTTAATACACCAACAAATTTGTAGACAACTCTGCCATTTTTAATAACATAAGTCTCAGGTGCTCCATATACACCTATATCAAGACCGTACATACCTGTTTGGTCGAAGTACACATTTTCAAATGGATTTCCAAGTTTACCTAAAAACTTGTTAGCTAACTCAGGCTTATCTTTGTAGTTGAGTCCAACTATATTTATTCCTCTTAATTTCAGTTGATTCAAAAACAAATGCTCTTCATAACATGAAGGACACCAAGTTGCCCAAACATTTAGGAGATATATTTTAGACGAAAGAACTTTATGATGATTGAATTTAGCTGGTAATTGTTTTAATGAGGGAAGATTTTTTCCAATCATGTTTGATTTTTTTTCGGACGTACTTTTATTAGAATCAACAACTCTGAAGAAAAAAATAATCAGTACAATAAAGAATATAATAGGAATACATGAAAAAATTTTAATTTTTGAACTTGTAAAAAACATACATTGCCCTCCTAAAACAAAATTACGTTATCCATATTTTAATATTAAATTTTAATTTTTAACTTTTATATCATACATATATAGATTTAGAACCATTTCAATTTATGTTTGAAACTAACAGTCTAACAATATATTTTTCTTTGGTAATTTTGTGTTTTCTTTCTTCGCTCTGAAAATAATCGATAAAAAACCTAAAGACATTAATACTCCTCCTCCCCACACCCACCTAACCATTGGTTTAATTGCAAAACGAACAGAAAAAGATGTGCCTTTTTTATTACCTAAAGCAATATATATATCCTTAAATAATTCAGAGTAAATTGCAGTTTCAGTCGTTATAATTCCATTATTTTTGTATAATCTTTTTTCTGGATTCAGGATAATCTTTTTATTATTAGGTAGAAGCATTTCGAAAGTAGCTATTTCTGCCTTGTAATTTTTGTTTTCTTCTATTTTTATGTCTCTCAAAGTTAAAGAAATATCATCAAAACTTACGGTTTGATTTAAATTTATTTGTAATATTTTTTCCATTTGAAACTGAGATACAAAAGCAACTCCCAATAAAAATATCCCAAATCCTATGTGAGAGATAAACATACTAAAGTTCTTAATTATTGAGTTAAAGCCATTTCTTTTAAGTAGAAAGAAAACCAGGTGATTTTGAATAATCAAAATACTGCAAAAAATAATGACAATAAATTTAATTACAAAATCATTTTGAAAAGAACCTAAAATGCCGGCTAGTATGGAAGATGAAATAATTGAGACAACAAATATCTTAAAGTTTTTTTTAAAATTATTTTTAGAATACTTAATTATTGGCAGAAAACCTAAAATTATTGAAAAAGGGATAATCAAAATAAAAAACATTAAATTGAAAAAGGGAAAGCCCACTGAAATAGCTCCAAAACCCATTTCTTCATGAAATAATGGTAACATTGTCCCCATGAAAACTATTATTAATCCAGTGATTAATAAAATATTATTAATTAATAATAAAATTTCATTACTTTGAATAACTTCGTCATTGTTCTTTAATTCTATTTTTCTAAAGGAAAATAGAATTAATGCGAAACCAATAATTAGTGCAATTAAACTTAAAATGAATAGTCCTCTTTCTGCATTAGAAGCAAAAGAATGAACCGAAACTAAAATTCCAGATCTTACTAAAAATGTTCCAAATAAACTCAATGAAAAAGTCATGATACCTAGGAAAATAGACCAGTTTATGTAATTTGGTTTTTCTTTACATAAAGATAAGGCATGAAGAAGTGCAAGACCAGATATCCATGGCATTAATGATGCATTCTCTACAGGATCCCAAAACCACCAACCTCCCCATCCTAGCTCATAGTATGCCCACCATGATCCTAAAGTTATACCTAATGTTAGAAATGACCAAGAATATAATGACCAATTCCTAGCTAAAGTTAGAAATTTAAGATTTATAGTTTTAGTGATCAAACATGATAAAAAGATTGCAAAGGGAACTGAAAACCCAATATACCCTAGATATAATATAGGTGGATGCAATATTAAACCAATATCTTGTAAAAGAGGATTTAAAGAATGACCGTCGGAAGGAAATATTGATAAGTTTCTTTCAAAAGGATTAGATGTGAAAAAAATAAAAACTATGAACCAAGCATAAATAAAATTTAGAATCATTAAACTGATATAAAATTCTCTATATTTATTTTCATTGTAGTTAAGACTATATAAAAAAATCCATATTGCTTGAATGAATGACCATAAAAGTAATGACCCTTCATGCGAAGACCAAACTGCTGTTATTTTATAATACCATTCAAGATTTGTGTTTGAATTATTAAGAATATATGTATTTGAATAATCATTTTGCAAAAATAAGATTGTTAAAAAACCAACAACAAGAAAATTAGTTAAGCAAATCAAAAATGGAAAAAGCTTTATTATTATTGATGCGCTATATTGATTATCGGAACAACGTAAATTTAATTTTCCCAAAAAATAAATAAATGAAATTGCTTCAATAAAGGAAATTAATAAAAGATACTCAGATAATTCATTTAACATAAAAATCCTTATAATGTTATCTATCTGTTTTTGCTATTGTATTTATGTTTTTCTTTAACTTTTTATAAATTTCTGGAGGCATGTAGTTTTCGTCATGTTTAGCCAAAACCTCATTAGCAAAAACAATTAAATTTGGAGAAACTGTTCCTTCAACTACGACACCTTGTCCTTCCCTAAATAAATCTGGTAATATGCCTTTGTAATATACTCTAATACTATTTTGAGCATCTGTTACTTCAAATGAAACACCTAGGTCATTATTATTTTTTTGACTGTCCCTTCTTTAACCAAACCACCTAGTCTAATAGTTTTTTGGACATCAACCAATTTATCCTTCAAGGAACTATCTTTTAATTCAGTTGGAGTGTAAAAAAAGTTTATATTTTGATTTAGGGCTAGTATTACTAAAGATATAGTAAAAGAAAAACCAAATAAAATTAACACTGTTCGAAAAAGTCTTTTTTTATTAAGTTTTTTCATTATGACCTCGGTTTTTTATTTGATTCAAAATATATTTCCTATCTTTACGTTGTTTCAGATAAAATATAAAAAAAACACTATATGTTAAAATGAATCCCCCAAATACATAAATTGAATACCCTCCCATATTTAAAAACTCACCAATTGAATTAAAATACATGATTTACTCCTTGATTAATTTTAGAACCCAATTACGCTTACACTCATATTTCAGGATATTGTTTCTAAGTGTCAATAAGAAAAACGTGGCTAATATAATAAAGTAAGAAAAAATATTAAAAAGTAATGGCAATAACATAGAATGATCAATTGATGGTTTTTCAAATTTTGTAATGGTAGGACCTTGGTGCAACGTATTCCACCACTCAACACTAAAATGGATAATTGGTAAATTAACAACACCTACAAGAGCTAATAAACACGGAAGTTTTAGATTTTTATAACTTAAATCAAGAGACAAATTAAGGAATATGATCCCTAAAAATAACATTAACAAAATTAATTCTGATGTTAATCTTGCATCCCATATCCAAAAAGTACCCCACATGGGTTTGCCCCATAAAGAGCCAGATATAAGAGTGATTAGAGTCAGTATAGATCCAATTGGAGCAAGCGAAATACTCATTATACCAGACATTTTAAATTGCCATACAAGGTAAATGAAAGCAAAAACAGCCATGCAAAAATAAGTAAATAAAGACAAAATAGCCGCAGGAACATGTATATAAATTAATCTAACGGTTTCTCCTTGTTGATAATCACTTGGTGAATAAAGTAATGCCCAAGCAGTCCCTGTAATTATTAAAATAATAGTAAAAAAACCAAAAAATATTATTGATTTATCTACGATGTTATATAATTTCTCGGGTTTGAATTGGTTAGTTAAATATTTAATCATAAAATACCTGTCCCGCCAAAAATTAATCATAATGAATACGTATTATAATTGCCACTAAATAAGGAATAATAACTATACTGGCACTTAAAACAGCTAGCATTAAATATAAAACCCCCAAATATGAAAGTTCAAATTTTGCAAGTTTAACCATTGTTAAACCTAATAAAAATACAGGTATATATAATGGAAGCATAATAATAAAGAGCAAAAAAGTGTTTTTAGAAATAGACAGAGTTAAAGCAGTTCCTATACTTGATAATAACGAAATAGTACATGAGCCAAGCACAATACTAACTATAATCGGTATAATTAAATTCATGTTTAAGCCTAAAAACAGCATAACAATAGGCATAGAAATAAATAAAACAATATTAGAAAAAAACCAATTTGATAGAACCTTTATTAGAACGGAAGTTGGTAAAGAGTAATTGGATAGAATTAAATATATTAAGGAACCATCATTAAAATCATCTTTTAAAAGACGATTATTATTTAAAAGAGATAAAAACATCATTAAAAACCAAATTAATCCTACTTTAACCATATCTCCGGTTTGCTCAAATCCTGAAGAAATGCCAAAAATAACTAAAAAAGTCAAAAAAAAGCCAGCTTGCATAAAAATATCATTTTTAGATGAAGTAACTAAATTTGACTCTTTTTTTAAGAAACTAATCCAATACATTTTATATACCTAACCATATTGTATGGGCACAATTAAGCTCTTCTATCTTTTGGTGTGTACTAAAAATAACTGAACCATTGTATTTTAAATGTTGCACAACACTCTCTAAAAATACTTGTCTACTTAAAGAATCTAATCCTGTAAGAGGTTCATCTAAAATCCATAATTTCCTTAAACAAAAAAATAATCTAGTTAATGAAACTTTTTGTTGTTGCCCAAATGATAATTTTCCAAGACATTCATTAAGACATGATATATCAAGATTTATTTTTACAAACGAATCATATAATATCTTTTTTAATTCATTTTCAGATTTTCCTGGATTTGTAATCGATGCATAAAAAATTAAGTTTTGATAAACAGTTAAATTTGGTTTAAGTCCACTTTTATGGCCTATAAAATGTAAATTATTAAAATAATGGGAAATATTTATAATATTTTCTCCCATCCAAAAGATATTGCCATCACTAACAGAATGGAGTCCTGAAATACAACCTAAAAGAGTACTTTTTCCTGAACCATTATCACCCCTAATGACTGCCAAATCACCAGGCGAAAGAACCATATTAATGTCCTGAAATATACATTCATCATATCTTTTATATTTGATATTTTTTACTTCAAGCATATGAATCCCTAATTTTTAAAATCCATATATATTTTTATACTACATTTAGGAATTACATCTTTGAATCCAGTTCAAATAAAGCAAATTAATTTTATTCAAAGTATCTTTTTTTAGAAATAACACTTACTTTAGTTAATGATATAAAAATATCTATTTCTAATTTAAATAGGGTTAGTGAACATATAAAGTCAGTTTTATTGAGGAAATAATAATTTTTTATTTGTAACAATTTATTTTGAGGTTTAGGGAATATTGATAAATAGGTTCTTTTATTATATTTAGTTTCTTTATTTAGTGAATTAATTAATAAAATATCTTCTTCAAATAAAGAGTAATTTATCACAAAGAAAGTTTTGTTTTTATTTGTATAAAACAAATATAATTGATTACCATTTTTTATAAGCTTAAAACAATGTCGGTAATTAATATGCACCATTTCTAATAAACTAAATTGAGAGTTTTTATCATTAATTTTTAATGATGATTTTTTTTTATATATTAAAGAAGCAATAAGAATTAACACTAAAAAAATTAAAATAACTACATAATTAAGGGATATAAAAGAATTCATAAATTTGTTTTGAAAGATACAAAAGAGTTATTATATTTATTTTTTAACACCTTTATTTGATACTTCCTCATCTTTTCAATTAGTGTTGTTCTTCTTAACCCTAAAAGTTTAGCTGCGTTGGAAACAACTCCATTCGATTCAACTAATGCTTGTTTAATATAGCTAATTTCGTATTCTTCAACAGATTCTCGTAAGCCTTTATTTTTTTTTGAAAAAAGTTTTGAAATATCAAAAGGTGTTTTGTTTGAATTATTAAGAGAAAAATATATCCAATCTGCTAAATATTCAACTGGTAAGCATGTTAGGTTTAATTGTTCATCTTTTACATTACTTAAGAGGTGAGAAAGAAACTCCGTAAACTCATATTCATTTCCTGGCCAATGATAAGATTTCATGAAATTTAAGAGTTCAGCATCATAAAAATATTTTTTATTATAAATATGTAAAAATCTTTCAAAGTACTCATCCATTAATAAATGAATATCTTCTTTTCGATCCATTAAAGCAGGAATCTTTATAATTTGATCTAATTTTAAGTTAGAATAACATCCATCAATTTTAGAATTTATTACATAGTTATGTTGGTTATATTGTTCAAAAATTTCTTGTCTTTTCACATAGAAGTCGTATTCAACTTGAATAATACCATATTTTTCTTTTTTTAATTCATACTCCAATTGCTCTTCACTATTCAAATATAGATATTTTTTAGAGTCTTTATACAATCTATAATGAATATTTCTGCCAATACCTTCAAAATTAGTACCCTTCTCACCTAGGAGTAAAATAAGTTTTGCATTTTTTTTTGTTAAATCAATATCTCTTCGAAGTTTTTGTATAGCTGGACTAGATCCAACCAGACTTCTAAATCTAAAGTTTTTCTGTAACACAAAGTTACACTCGAAACTCCTTAACTTTAATTTAGCATCATAAATTATTTTAATGAATTCTATATAATTTATATTGTTAGGTACTTCAATGGTATTTAATTCTGAAAAAGCATCAATGTGAATTTGTTTAAAAAAAAGTAAATTTTTATGTGTATTTATAAACTTAAAAAGCTCTTTTTGAGTCACTTTGTTAGTAAAATTAGTCGAGATATAAATTGAATTAAAATTGGTACTAGGTATGTTTGTTACATCGTTAAATGTAACAAACTTTATATTAAAAGTCCTACAGAATTCTATAAACTCATCATTATCTAAATCAGCTGAATGAATCAAAACTGTTAAAAAAAAATTCATAAATCAATCTTATAAGATACTTTAATTCATTGATTATAGGATTAGTTTATTGTTTTATCAGCTGAACATATTAAAAGATCGACTAAGATCTACATTTTATAAAATTCACTCCATTGCTTATTCTATTTAGACTCTCTTCTTTTCCCAAACACTCCATTATAAAACTCACTGATGGGGATTGACCTTGCCCTGTTAAAGAAACACGCAAAGGCATTCCTAATTTTCCCATGCCTATATCCAAATCCTTACAAGTGGAATCAATAACTTCTTGTATAGCTTCTTCATTCCAAGAATCATTCTTAAGTTCATCCAACTTTCGGGAAAAAACTTCCAAATATTCCTTAGCAACAGGCCTTAAGTGTTTTTTTGCAGCTTTTTCATCATACTGAGTAATACTTTCATAAAAATACCTGATGTGGCCTTTTAATTCCAAGAGAGTGTTTGCTCTATCACGAACTTTTGACAATATTTTATCCAATTTAAGATCGTCAATAATTATAAAATCGTTATCTTGAACTAAACCAAGCAATTCTTTCTTTATTCTATTTAATGGAAGAGTTTTTATATAATGATTGTTTAACCATAAAAGCTTTGTTGTGTTGAAAGCGGAAGCAGATTTATTAATTCCATTTAAATCAAATAATTCTATCAGCTCATCCTTGGAAAATATTTCCTGATCTCCATGTGACCAACCCAAGCGCACTAAGTAATTAATTAAAGCTTCAGGTAAAAAGCCGTTTTCTTTATATTGCAATACGCTAACAGCGCCATGTCTTTTGGACAGCTTAGCACCATCATCACCAAGAATCATTGAGCAATGAGCAAAAACTGGAGGGTTGGCATTTAAGCTATGATAAATATTTATTTGGCGAGGTGTATTATTAATATGATCTTCTCCACGTATAACATGAGTAATATTCATATCAATATCATCAACAACAACCGTAAAATTATAAGTTGGACTTCCATCCGTTCTTCTAATAATCAAGTCATCTAATTCGTCGTTTGCAATCTTGATTTTACCTCTTACTACATCATCAAATTCTACGTATCCACTACTTGGATTTTTAAAACGAACTACATGAGGTTTATCTGCATCCATATTTTCATTTGCTGAAATTACACGGGGATCTTTAGGATTATATCTAGGTTTTTCTCCTTTGTGTTGCTGTTCTTCTCTTATAGTATCCAAGAGATCTTTAGGAGCATAACATCTATAAGCAAGACCTTTTTCAATTAATTCATCTATTATTTTATTGTATTTATCAAATCTATCTGTTTGATAAAAAGGTCCCTCATCCCAGTCTAACCCTAACCATCGCATTCCATCTAAAATTGCATCAACAGCTTCCGAAGTAGATCTTTCACGATCAGTATCTTCAATTCGCAATACAAATTTTCCATTGTTTTTTTTGGCATACAGCCAAGAGTATAATGCTGTTCTAGCACCGCCTAAATGTAAAAAACCTGTCGGACTCGGTGCAAATCTCGTTTTAATCATTTAATTTATTCTCATTATTAGTTAGTTTGAAGTTAGTTCCATAAATTCTTTTTCACTTAAAAGTTTAATATTGTGAGTTTTAGCGGCATCAATTTTTCGCTGACCCACTTTACTTCCAAGGATCAAAAAGTCTGTCTTAGAACTAACAGACTTCGTTACTTTTGCGCCAAGGCTTTTAGCAATTTTTTCTAAATCTTCTCTCGAACCAATTTCCATTTTTCCAGTAAAAACCAGGTTCTTATGTAAAAATTTTGATTCACTATCAATAGTTAATTTGGAACTTTTGAGATTAAAATTTAATTTATAAATATCGTCAAATTGTTCTTTGATTAAATTAAAGCCATTAATTACAATCTGACTAGTTTTTTTTGCAAAGCCATCAATTTTAATCAAGTCATTTTCATCTAAATTATAAAGATCACTAATATCGTATAATTCAAGAATGCGTTCAGATGCCGCATAACCAAGCCGATTAATACCAAAAGCAGCTAGAAATCTCCAATCTTCAATTTCAATCCTTCTACTTTTCTTCAGAGCGTCAATAATATTTAATGCAGATTTTTGCTTGAAGCCCATAGCAAATAACTTTTCTGGGTCATTTTCTAACAAATAAACATCATATATCGAACGGATACCATGATCATAAAAGGTTGAAATTGTAGCAGGACCCAACCCATCATTATTCCCAAGAGTTTCAAAAAAATGAATAATTGTTTTTTCAATTTGATCTCTACACCCGTTATGATTTAAACAAAATAAATTATCATCGATCCAATGAAGGACAGAACCACATGAAATACAATGATTAGGTATAGATGGGCTTGATTTCTTAATTACTCTTTCAATTTTTGGAATAACTAATCCGCTACGAACAATTTCTAATTCTGAACCCACTCCGATTCCAAGTTTTTTTACCATAGAGTAGTTGTGTGCGGTTGCCTTTGATATTTCAGCTCCTGATAATCTTATTGAATTAAAAATTACTACTGGGGTGTTTTTACCATTTCTCGATACTTGTGGTATAACTTTCAATACTTCAACCAAACTTGATTCATCATTTGATTTCAGTGCTATTTGCCATCTATGGTGATGTCTTGTAGAACCCAAAAAGTCTTTTAGTCCTTGATTGGTTATTTCTATAACAACACCATCAGTTTCAAAAGGAATGTCACTTAAAACATTTTTAGTAATAGAATCATAATTTTTAATTAATTCTGTAGAAGTTCCTCTCCAAGAAGGCAAGGCTTTAAAAGGGTAAAAAATAGCAGCTCTGTCAATGATAGACTTTTGTATAACTTGAGATAAATTCTTTTCTGCTATTATTGAAGCCTGAATATTTCTTGTGTTATCAAAATAATTTGCCAAGTGTTCATTAAAATAATGCTTATTAATTACAATTTCGCCCGCTCCTAAGCCTCGTTCATCTCCGAAAACTGATAAACCTCTATCAAAAACAAAAGATATATTTCGTCCTTTAGAACCATTACCCCTTGTATAGAGCGAATTTCCATCATCAAATGCTGCATAGCCATCAAGTTTTGCTGTAACTTTAAATTCAATATTGTTTTCATCCAGACCATATTGAACAGATGCTTTTCTGATGCGATCTATCCACTTTATAATTTCTTCTTTACTATAAGCCTTATCGGTTGATAACATCTTTTGAGGTAATGTTACTAACTTCTCGCCAATTATCGGCTCAGGTTCTACAGTTAAAATAAAATCATTGTTCGGATATTTTTTTTTAAAAAAATTGAAAAATTGATTATATTGCTGATCAGTACATGCTGGGTGACCACCCCTATATAAAAAGTTTAATACCTTTAAAATATAAAGTTGTTTTTCTTCACTTAAAATTTCAAACGATTTTAAGCTCTCTAAGTCAGAGTTTATTTGATCTATATCGAATAAATCAAACGATGATTTTAGAATTTTGATTTGATTTTTTGAAAGTGCCATTATAAATCTTAAGTAGTTTGTTTGATTTCATTTATTTTTTTTCTATAATTTTCAATACGTTGGGGAGTTAAAAGATTTCGTCCTTCATCAAGAACATTCCCACTTAAGCTATCAGCTACTTGTTGAGCGCATTGTAACATAAAATTAAAGCATTCCTCTGGATCAGCAAAACTTGGTATTTCCATAAAAAAAGATAGTCCTGGGGTTTTAATTATTCGAGAGTTACAGTCTTCAAATGTTCCCGGAGAAACCATATTAGCAACACTAAAAAGTGTTAATTGCTTTTCTTTTAAACTAACTTTGTAATGAAAAATTGACATTTCACCAAATTTTAGTCCATGTTTCTCAAGTATTGGTAAAAATTTAGAACTAGAAAATAGTTTTCCTTCGTTTGCATGGACATTCAATATTATAACTTCATTATATCTTCCATTACATTCACCAGCTTTTTCGCTATTATTTATTGCTTCCTTTTTTGAAATATCTTTATTATCGTCTACAACTGATTCATCTTGATTTTCTTCATCAAGTGTATCACCTAAAGAAGTTTTTTTAGAATTAATAGTGTCTTCATAATTTTTGAGTTTTTTTAGTTTGTTTCCAATATTTCTTGCCAGAAACTCTTCACTTTTTTTATATAGCAAAGATAGCTGAGAATTAGATATTTCAGTTTTTTTATTTTCTTCTAATCTGTCAGACTGTTTTTCAAACTTATTATTTTTTTTTACTGAACTTAGAATGATTCCTAAAATCCCAAGTAAAAAAAGAAAAATAAGTATGTAACGTATATATTCCATTAGATTTACTCTTCGAAAAATGATTAATTATGTATTAAGTGAGCCATAAAGTAGTTAACCTCAACAAAATAATTATATAAGATGTAAATATCAAATCAACAAACTTTGGTTTAAATTAGAAAAAAATGAAAGAAACGTTTTCAACAGAAGAAAACCTTTATCGACAATTTATAAAAGGTTACAAACTTGCATTCTCAAATAAACTCGTACACTTTGTATTAATTCCTTTGATAATAAATATATCAATTTTTATCGGTTTAAGTATTTTTATCTATTATAAATTCAGTGGGTACTATAATTACTTTTTAACCATTTTACCTTCTTGGTTGTCATGGCTTCATTACCTTTTAGTACCATTGTTTTTTTTAATAATTCTATTTATTGTATCCTTTTTCTTTAGTACAATTGCTAATTGGATTGCTTCTCCATTTAATGGAATTCTTGCTGAAAAAGCAGAGGCTATTCTTGAAAACAAATCTATCCAGCCAGTCTCTTTTCAAGATATAATAAAAGATATACCTAGAGTTGCTTCCAGAGAACTGCAAAAGCTCAAATATTTTTTTCCAAGATTTATCATAATATTAATTACCTTTTTTATTCCCGGTTTTGGTCAAACACTTAGCCCCATAATACTAATTATTTTTAACGCTTGGATGATGTCAATCCAATATTGTGATTACTCTTTTGATAATCATAAGATAAATTTTAAATTGATGATAAAAATATTAAAAAAGCATAAATTTAAAAGCTTTTTATTTGGAATTGTTATAAGTTTTTTGTCTGTGATCCCAATTATCAACTTAATTATTATGCCTGTGGCAATCTGCAGTGCTACTGTAATATGGGTTGAAAATTTGAAGGATAATGAAATTCTCGAATAAGTTATAACCAAAAATTATTTACAAATAATAAGTTACGATACTATAAAGTAAATTTAAAAGAAATTTTAAGGGCTGACAATGAAACAAATATATGAGGATACATCTTTTACAATAGGAAATACGCCAATTGTAAAATTAAATAATATTACAGATTTGAAAAATATTTTTGTTAAAATGGAGGCAAGAAACCCTAGTTTTAGTGTTAAGTGTAGAATTGGCTCAAATATGATTTGGGATGCCGAAAAGAAAGGACTTATAGATAAAAGTAAGACATTAATTGAAGCAACAAGTGGTAACACTGGAATATCTTTAGCCTTTGTTGCTTCAGCAAGAGGATATAAATTACTTCTAACAATGCCCGAGACTATGAGTTTAGAAAGAAGAAAATTACTCAAAGCATTGGGAGCCGAACTTGTCTTGACAGATGGTAAGCTTGGTATGTCAGGTGCTCTTCAAAAAGCAGATGAATTAGTAAAAGCTTCTCCCAATAAATTTCATAGACTGAATCAATTTAGTAACCCAGCTAATCCGGAAATACATTTCAAAACTACAGGCCCTGAAATATGGGAGTCTACGCAAGGAGAGATAGATATTTTTGTTGCAGGCGTAGGAACAGGAGGAACAATTTCTGGTGTTGCTAACTACATAAAAAATGAGAAAGGTAAAAAAATTCATGTTGTCGCGGTCGAACCTGAAGAATCACCTGTAATATTTCAAAAGCTAAATGGATTAGAAATGAAGCCCTCACCTCATAAAATACAAGGTATTGGTCCTGGATTTATCCCCGAGAACTTAGACCTTTCTTTAGTTGATGAGGTTGTTCACGTTAGTTCCAATGAAGCAATCGAAACGGCTCGTAACCTCATGAAAAAAGAAGGCATATTAGCAGGAATCTCTTCTGGTGCAGCTGTTGCAGCCGCCATAAAAGTTGGTAAGAAATTCCCTAATAAAAAAATAGTCACAATTTTACCAAGCGCAACAGAAAGATATTTAAGCTCTGCATTATTTGCTGATTTTTTTCAGAAAAAGAATTAACTCAATAATATACACTAAAAAGTTCTATATTTAATAGAACTTTTTTACAAAAACGTGAGATAATCCGACTATTAAAACAATAAATTTTGTTATCTATTCCAATTATAATATTATAATCTCAGTTTATTTAAAAAATTGGGAAAAGATATGTTAATAAAAGAAACAATCATTCAATCTGAGAATGGCCTTCATACAAGACCCGCTGCACAATTTGTTAAATCAGCAAAAGAGTTCAAATCAAGTATTACCATTACAGCTAATGGAAAAAGTGCTAGTGCTAAAAGTCTTTTCAAACTTCAAACTTTAGGTCTCAGTAAAGGAAGTACAATAACGATTACTGCTGATGGTGAAGATGAGGAATTAGCTCTCGACACACTAATTAATTTGCTGAGCGAACTTCATTAATCTACATAAAAGGTAATTATGAATTTATGAAAAGTGGAATAATAGCATCACCTGGTGTATGTTTCGGAAAAGTTTTTCTTTTAGAAGATGCTCAATATGAGTTAAATAAGTCCATAATATCAGACAATGATATAGTTCATGAAAAACAAAAATTTTTATCTGCAAAGAAAACAACTTTAGAACAATTAGAAAAAATAAAATATAAGGCTCTTCAAACTTTTGGAGAAGAAAAAGAGGCTATTTTTGAGGGACATATATTACTTGTCGATGATGAGGAGCTTGAAACTGAAATTATTGAGCTTATTTCAAATAAAAAATTATCCGCTGATTTTGCAACATATTCCATCATGGAAGAACAAGCATCTTCTCTTGAGCAACTAGATGATGAATATTTAAAAGAACGTGCAACTGATTTAAGGGATATTTCTGATAGATTAATTAGAAATATTTTAAACATTCCTATTCTATCTTTAGATGAGATTGATGAGGAAGTTGTTATTGTCGCAAATGATCTTACCCCATCACAAACTGCACAAATTAATTTAAATTTCGTTGTTGGGTTTATTACAGATGTCGGTGGAAAAACATCGCATACTTCAATTATGGCTCGTTCATTAGAGTTACCAGCGATTGTAGGTACAACAGATATAACAAGTTGCGTTAAAAATAATGACATAATCACAATAGATGCAATAAATAATGAGATCATAATTAACCCATCAAAAGAAGAGTTACATAAAATTAAATCTTTTAAAAATGAATATATTTTAGAACAAAAAGAATTATCAAAATTAAAGGATTTACCTGCGGTTACGCTCGATGGGAAATTCATTGAAGTCATGGGTAACATAGGAACTGTTAAAGACTGTAACAGTATTTTGAAAAATGGTGCTGATGGTGTTGGTCTATATCGTACAGAGTTCTTATTCATGGATAGAGACTCACTCCCTTCTGAAGATGAGCAATTTCAAGCTTATAAAGAGGTTGCTGAAAAGATGGATGGTGCTCCAATAATTATTAGAACTCTAGATATTGGAGGAGATAAGGACTTACCTCATTTAGACTTACCCAAAGAAATGAATCCATTTCTAGGTTATAGAGCCATTCGTATTAGTCTTGATCGTAAAGAAATCCTTAAGGCACAATTAAAAGCAATCTTGAGAGCATCTGCTTTTGGTAAACTACTAATAATGTTTCCAATGATTATTTCTGTTGAGGAAATCAGGTTATTGAAAAGAGAATTAGAAAAATTTAAAATTGAGCTAAAAAATGATGGAATTAATTTTGATCAGAACATTCAAATTGGCATTATGATTGAAACACCAGCATCTGTTGCAATTGCAGATCATTTAGCCAAAGAAGTTAATTTCTTTAGTATCGGTACTAATGATCTAACCCAATATACTTTAGCTGTAGATAGAGGAAATGAATATATCTCTAACATGTACAACCCACTATCTCCATCAGTGATAAGAATGATAAAACAAGTTATTGATGCTTCACATAACGAGAATATTTGGACTGGAATGTGTGGTGAGCTTGCGGGAGATGAGCAAGCAACTCTTTTATTACTGGGCCTTGGGTTGGATGAATTTAGCATGAGTGGTATATCTATACCAAAAATAAAAAAATAATTAGAAACAATAATTATAGCGATGTGAAAGTGATGGCAGAAAAAGCACTTACTTTATCTACATCAAAGGAAATAGAAGATTTAATAGAAAGCTTTATTTCTGAAAAATCTATTTGCTAAACTAATTTCTTTGGAGATATTTATGGGATTATTTAATAAGTTAAAAAAGTTAGTTGGAGAAGACTCCAAAAGCGGAGAATTAGAAATAATTGCACCCCTATCAGGAAAAATTGTTCCAATAGAGGAGGTTCCTGATGTGGTTTTTTCAGAAAAAATTGTTGGAGATGGTGTAGCTATACAACCAAGTGGAAACAAAATGGTTGCTCCAGTGAAAGGAACAATTGGAAAAATTTTTGAAACCAATCATGCCTTTTCAATTCAGTCTGAAAATGGTGTTGAGTTATTTGTTCACTTTGGTATAGATACGGTTGAATTAAAAGGAGATGGATTTACTCGAGTTGCAAAAGAAGGACAGTCAGTTAATGTTGGTGACACTATAATAGAGTTTGATTTAGATATTTTATTGGATAAAGCTAAATCTGTTATTACGCCAGTTGTTATATCAAATGTTGAAGATATGAAAGAAATACAAAAAATGACAGGCAATGCAGAAGTCGGTAAAACAAGCATAATTAAAATTTCAAAATAAGTATATATGCTCTTAGGTTTAATATTTAAATTTAAGAGCACTTTTTTATATTTATATTTAAACCAAAATTTTTCAGTTTAAAGTTTAATCAGAAATATACTTTAATAGCTTACTTTTAAGTCTAAGATTATCTTGTTCCAATAAATCATTTTTTTCCATAAGGTCATATATCAATGAAACGATTGGCCATTCAATTTCAAAGTGTTCATATAAACGATATGCTTTTTTTATAGAACATATCATATGAGTATCAAAGAGTTGTTCTTGAATTTTTTCATCGTAAAATGGTGTAATAATCTCTACCTCTATTATAGAGTAAACATGGGATTTTTCTATGGATAAAATCTCACACAATTCATTTAAATTTATTAGGTCGTTTGTCACCTTTAATTACCTCCATTCCATTCATTTCGTGGGTTAAAATTGCTAATATCTGACAATTTTTTCCATAATTTATCTTCTTCTTCAGAAGTTTGTAGTGGAGTTACAACTTTCAAATTAATAAATAGATCCCCCACACTATTCTTAGAAGGCAAACCTTTACCTGGAACACGAATTTTATTTTTTATGTCACTTTTTGGTTTAATATTTAATTTAATTTTTGAGGTTAAGGTAGGTATTTCAATCTGAGATCCTAAAACTGTTTCCCATGGTGCTATAGGAACTGTTATTTCCAGATCTATCTTGTTAGCTACATCAAAGAGTGGATGAGGAACAAGTTTTATGGTTACATAAAGATCTCCTCTTTTGGGGGAGTTTACTCCATAACCACCTTGACCTTTTAATCTAATTTTATCTCCATCTAAAGTACCCTTTGGAATAGTGATTTCAATATTTTTCTTTTCTAACTCTCTTTGCCCATTAGGTAGTATTTTAGGTATTTCAAAAGATAGTTTTTGTTTATCATTTTTAACAAGTGCTTCTAAAAATATAGGTAACTCTATTTCAAAGTCTGAACCAGGCTGTTGAAAATCTTCTTTTGAGCGTCTGAATATTGAATCAAAAAAGTCAGAATAATCATGATGGCCAGTAAAGTCTTGATGGTGTGACTTTGAACTTCCCCAATTTGGAGGAGGAGTAAACTCCTGGTTTGCTCCACCATATTTTCTAATTTCATCGTACTCTTCTTTTTTTGCAGGATCTTTTAGAACATCGTAAGCTTCTCTTACTTCTTTAAATTTTTCTTCCGCATCAGTAGATTTATTTACATCTGGATGATACTTTTTTGCAAGAGCTAAATAAGCTTTTTTAATAGCTTTTTTATCAGCATCTTCAGAAACATTCAGTATTTTATAATAATCTTTAAAATTCATTTAACCATACTTCTTTTTTGTCTAATTTTATATTATATCTTTTATAAAATAATTTATTTATTTTTACAATATTATTATGTATGAAATGTAAGTTTAAAGTATGAAAAATGGAAAATTAAATTACTTTTCACTTATACAAATACAATAATTCAATAAAAATAAAATTAAAATACTTGTCATTTCTCGTTAAAGTATAATACATTACTAGTTTATGCTATTCTAATAAAAATGAGACTTATAATCATGAAAAATTCTATTATCCTGTATGGAATTGCAAACTGTGATTCTGTAAAAAAAGCAAAAAAATGGCTAGAAGAAAATCAAATTTGCTTCTCCTTTTATAATTATAAAAAAGAAAAAGTTAATTCTAATTTGATTAATGAATTTTTAGAATATTTTGACATGAATAGTCTCATTAATAAGAGAGGTACAACATACAGAAACCTCGATGAAAGTGTCAAAAATAATATAAATGAAACAAATGTTGTTGATTTGATTTTGACTCACACATCAATGATTAAGCGACCAATACTAAAGTATAATGGTCAAATGTATCTAGGTTTTTCGAAAGATAAATACCAAGAAATTTTTAATACACATAAAGTGGATTAGCTGATGAACAAAAATAATGAAGTAATTTCTCTAGCGAAAGAATTAATTAGAAGACCCACAATAACTCCGAAAGATTTGGGCTGTCAAGAAATCTTTAAAGATAAACTCTTAAAATTAGGTTTTAAATGTGAAGATATGATTTTGACGACACAACAAATCTATGGGCAAGAAAAGGAAGTAAAAGCCCCCTTCTTGTTTTTGCCGGACATACTGATGTCGTGCCCACTGGTCCCCTAGAACAATGGGACTTCCCTCCCTTTGCAGCAGTAGAGTCTGACGGTTATATTCATGGAAGAGGTGCTGCCGATATGAAAGGTTCTTTAGCCTCTATGTTAGTAGCAATAGAAAACTTTGTAAAAGATAATCCAAATTTTAATGGATCATTAGGTTTATTAATAACTTCAGATGAAGAAGGTCCATTTATTAACGGTACTACCAAGGTCGTTGATACCTTAATGGCCAGAAACGAACTTATAGATATGTGCATTGTCGGTGAGCCATCGAGTACAAATTTTGTGGGTGACGTGATTAAAAATGGTCGCAGAGGATCCGTTTCTGGTAAGTTGATTGTAAAAGGTGTCCAAGGACATGTTGCTTACCCCCATTTAGCGAAAAATGCTATCCATTTATCAAGTAAGATAATAAACAAATTAACCGAAATAAAGTGGGATAGTGGCAATGAATTTTTTCCCCCAACTAGTTTTCAAATATCTAATATAAATGGTGGCACTGGTGCTACAAATGTTATACCAGGCGACTGCGAAATAAGTTTTAATTTAAGACACAGTAACGAAACTGATGCTGAGAATATTAAAAATACTATTGAAAGAGTCATTAACGATCTGGACATTGAGTTTTCAATTGATTGGCAAATTAATGGGCTTCCTTTTTTAACAGAGTCAGGTCCTCTTTTAGACGCAGTAAAGGATGCTGTGAAAGAAGTAAATAATATAGATGCAAAGGTTTTGACAACTGGAGGTACATCAGATGGTAGATTTATTGCAAAAATGGGCGCACAAGTTGTTGAGCTAGGTCCTGTAAACAAAACCATCCATAAGTTAAATGAAAAAGTTAAAACTGACGATCTTACTTCATTATATGAAATGTATTATAAAATTATTGAAAAAGTAATGCTATGATTATTAGTCGAGATCTTTTATTTGGTTTTTCAACTAATCATTTTGAAAAAAAAGACGGACATTATTTAAATAAGGATGTTTTTTATTCTTATGAACAACTAAAAAAAAAGGCCAATGCTGATGGTTTTGATTTGAAAATTGCTAGTTCATTCAGAAACTTCGAAAGACAGCTAATAATTTGGAATGAAAAATTTTCTGGTAAAAGACCCTGTCTTGATGAACATGAAGTTCCTGTTGATGTCTCCTCACTAAGCTCAACAAAAAAATTTTTTTAATTTTAAATTGGTCAGCAATACCTGGTCTTAGTAGACATCACTGGGGAACTGATCTTGATGTTTACGACAATAATTCTAATCAAGGAAATGCATTAAACTTAACCTTACAAAATTATCAAAAGGGATACCAAAAATATTTTTCAAAATGGCTGCGTGAAAATATCGAACAATTTGGCTTTTATTACCCATATTATCAAGATTTGACCGATGGTGTGCAAATGGAGCCATGGCATATTTCACATATTAAAACTGCACATAATTACGAACTATCTTTATCTCTCAATGAAGTTCGCAATTTTTTGGAGTCTGATAATATCCATATTCTAGGAAAAGGTGAAATATTAAAAAATATTAAGTTTATCTATGAGAATTATATAGAACGATACTTTTCTAAACGCAAATGATAACGCTTATCATTTGCGTTATTATCTTACGCATGTTATGATGTAACACACATCAACTAATAATGAGATAAAAATGAAACCGAATATTCACCCTAAATATAGGCAAGTTGCCTTTCATGATACTGGTGTAAACGAGTATATTATAGTCGGATCTACTGTGAAAACTTCCAGGACGATTGAACTTGATGGAAAAACATATCCTTACATGACCCTTGATGTATCATCACACTCTCACCCTTTTTATACTGGTAAAAGCAAATCTACCAAACAAGATGGAAGAGTGGCAAGATTCAAAAAGCAATTTAGTGTCAATACAATTAAGGCGAATAAGTAATGCAAGTTTTGAGTTCTCTAAAAAGTGCCAAAAACAGAAGCAAAGACTGTCAAATTGTTAAACGTAGAGGCAGAATTTATGTTATATGCAAAACAAACCCAAGATTTAAGGCTGTTCAGGGAAAAGCAAAAAAGAAAAAATAAATAAGTGTTTTTATTTTTTCTATAAACTAATTTCTTAAAAAATTGAATCTTTTATTTTTTAATGAAATATGCTAATTTCCTAAATTATTTATTTGATTTACACAAATAATTGCCCTTTCCAACCCACTTATAACTTGTTAGAGAATCAATAGCCATTGGTCCTCTAGCATGAATTTTTTGAGTTGAAACTGCAACTTCTGCTCCTAACCCAAATGCAGCTCCATCCGTAAATCTTGTTGAACAATTTACATACACTGCTGCTGAATCAATATGATCAACAAAATAATTAGCATTATCGATATCTTCAGTTAGGATTGAATCTGAGTGAATAGCGTTATGATTTAATATATGACTCACAACTTTCTCCGTAGATTCTAAAATCAATACATTTATTGATAAACTTAACCACTCTGTGTTTAACGTTTCTTCAGTCATTTTGAATATTAAGTTTGAATTTACACCTTTTTTTAAAAGCATTTTTCGTGTTAACTCATCACAATAAGTGTTGAGTTTATATTTATTGATTTCGGGAGCTAACTTTATAAAAACATCTTCTATTATATCTTTGTGTACAATTAAGGTATCTAATGAATTACAAGCAGAGGGTTTATCAGTTTTAGAGTCAATAATTACATTTATGGCTTTTTCAATATTTGCAGTCCTATCTACAAAAAGGTGTGAAACCCCAAATCCTCCTATAATAACTGGGATTTTACTAATTGTTTTACACAGTTCATGTAATTGAGAACCACCTCTTGGTATAATTAAATCAACATAATCATCCATTTGAAGTAACTCTTTTATTGAGTCTCTTGATGTGTCTCCAATATACTGAACAATATCTTCAGATAAATTAAATTTTCTAAGAACATTTTTTATAATATTCACAAGATATAAATTTGTATTTATCGTTTCTTTTCCACCTCTTAAAATGCAAACATTATTTGTTTTTAAACAAAGTGATGCAATATCAATTGTAACGTTCGGTCTGGATTCATATATAACCCCAATTACTCCGATGGGAATAATTTTTTTTGATAACTCAAGACCGTTTTTTAACTTTCTTTTCTCTACAGTTAAACCTAAGCTATCATTTTGATCTGCGACATTTAAAATATCATTAGAAATTATTTCTAAGCTTTGTTGGTCTAACTTTAATCTTTCAATTAAAGGAGATGGCAAATTATTTTCAATTGCATTATGAACATCTAAACTATTAGCTTCAAGAATCCCGTCTTTTTTAATGAGGATATCTTTTGAAATTTCTTCTAGTAATTCCTTTTTATGCGAAGAATCCAAGGCTAAAATTGACCTAGTGGCAATTTTTGCTTTTTTAGCAACTTCTAAAACTTTATTCATTCCTAATCCTTATTTATTAGTTATTACTAAATCATCTCTATGAATAACTTCAGAACCATAATTATATGTGAGGATATTCTTAATTTCTGAACTATGTTTTTGCATTATTTTTTTCACATCTACGCTAGAATATCTGGTGATACCCTTCGCAATTTGTTGATTTTTATAAAATAAAGTTACTACATCCCCACGTTCAAAAGTACCCTTAACTGAAATAATACCCTTGGATAATAAACTTTTACCATTATTTAAAATAGCACTATTTGCTCCCTCATCTAAAAAAATATCCCCACTACTTATAGGACCAGATAGAATCCAGGATTTTCTTTTTTCAATAGGCAAAGTCGAAGGCTCAAAAGTAGTGCCTATGCTTTTCTTTCTTAATATTGTATCTAAAATAATGTTTTCTTCAAAACCAGAGGCAATTTGGACTTCTATACCAGAAAGACAAGCTACTTCTGCTGCTTGAATTTTTGTAAACATTCCTCCTGTTCCTAACTTGGTTGAGGAACCTTGTGAAATTGCATACGTTGTGTGATCTATCTTATGGACACTTCTGATAAGTTTTGCATCAGGATTTTTAGTAGGGTTTTCTTCAAATAAACCTGACTGATCAGTTAACATTAATAGTTTCTTAGCATTAGCAAGCACAGCAACTGAGGCTGATAAATTATCATTATCACCAACTTTAATCTCTGTCGTCGCAACTGCATCATTTTCATTTATGATAGGAATAATATCATTCACTATAAGTTCATCTAAAAGATCTTTGGCATTAAGATACCTCTTTCGATCTTCAAGATCTGCTCGAGTTAATAGCATTTGTCCAATATTCAAGTCATATATTGAAAAATATTTAGCCCACTCACTCATCAATTGACTTTGACCAACAGAAGCTAGCATCTGTTTGTATGCAATCTTATTTGAGAGTGTTGGGAAATTTAAATGCTCACGTCCAGCAGCAATCGCACCAGATGATACAATAATTATATTAAATTTATTATCAATTAATTTCTTAATTTGTCTCACAAAATCTAAAATATGAGGTTTGCTCAATAGATTAGAACCTTGTGTTAATACACTTGTACCAAATTTTATAACAACAGTTTTATTTTCAAACATGATTTGTAATTACTTCTGACTCTTTTAACTTGATTCTAAAAAGTTTTCACATTTATTACAATTTTTTTTTAACACAATCTTCCTTGATTGAGTTATGTTTTAAAATACAATCTGTTATTAAGATATGAATATAACTTTCAATAAAAATAATAATGCGATAATAAAAACACTTATGTTAACTGTTTTAGCTTTTCCGCTTAAGATTTTAATGGCAGCGTATGAAATAAATCCTAAAGAAATACCCTCTGCAATAGAATAAGTTAAAGGCATCATTAATGTTGTAATGACAACAGGTGCTGCTTCTGTCACATCCTCCCAATCAATATTAGCAAGACCAGACATCATTAATACAGCAACATATAATAATGCACCTGTAGTTGCATAAGAAGGAACCATTCCTGCAAGAGGTGAAAAAAACAATGCAAGCAGAAAAAGAATGCCTACTACAACTGCAGTTAAGCCTGTTCTACCTCCAGCCGCTACACCAGAAGCACTTTCTATATATGATGTTGTATTCGATGTCCCCAAAACAGCACCAATTGTTGTAGCGGTACTATCTGCTAATAATGCTTTTTTTAATCTTGGTAACTTACCATTTTTATCGATCAGACCAGCCTTAGTTGTGATTGCGACTAAAGTTCCAGCTGTATCAAATAAGTCTACAAATAAAAACGCAAAAACAACTGAGATCAAACCTACTGTCATTGCACCTGAAAAATCTAGTTGTAAAAAAGTAGGGGCAATACTTGGTGGTAATGAAACTAATCCAGTATATGGTGTTTGACCAGAAATGATTGAAATTAACGTAATGATTAAAATAGAAAAAACTACTGCCGGTTTAAACCCTTTATGAGCAAGAGCAACAGTTAAGAAAAAACCTAAAGCTGTCATTGCAGGAGCAAACTCAGTAAAATCACCGATACTTACAAGAGTATTTTTATTTGCTATTATGATATGTGATTCTTGTAAAGCGATAAAGCCTATAAATAAGCCTACACCAGCAGCTATACCAGTTCTAAGAGCCAATGGAATTGCATTAATAATCCATTCTCTAACTCTAATGATGCTTAATAATATAAAACAAACACCGGACAAAAATACCGCTGCTAAAGCGACCTGCCACGTATATCCCATTCCTATTACAACAGTATAGGTAAAAAAACTATTCAATCCCATACCTGGAGCTTGAGCCACTGGATAGTTAGCCCAAAATCCCATTATAAAACAACCAATTGCAGCAGCTAAACAAGTTGCAACAAATACAGCACTTTTATCCATACCAGCTTGACCTAATACGGATGGATTAACAAATATTATATATGCCATGGTTAAAAAAGTGGTAAGACCTGCAATTGCCTCAGTTTTAACACTTGTTTTATGCTCAGCTAATTTAAAAATTTTTTCTAACATTATCAAAAAAACCTATTTTAATTAAAAAAAAAACGTAATACCCAAAAAGCAAACGTTTACTTAGTGATTATATTACTACAGCACTTAAAATACCAGTTGATTATATTTTTTTAGAAAGTATTCTATTTTATATTACGTAATTTAAAAAAAGGTATTTTGAAAGTTGAACTCTTTATTAAATCTACAGCCTCAAATTGTTTGGGATTATTTTTCCCAAATATGCACCATTCCGCATCCATCTGGGCATGAATCAAAATTAATAGATTATATTCTTACCATTGTTGCAGAAAATAACTTGGAACATAAACAAGATGATGTAGGCAACTTATATATTAAGAAACCACCTACAAAAGGTTTTTATAATAAAAAAACCGTTGCTCTACAAGCACATCTTGATATGGTGCCTCAAAAAAGCACAACATCAAGCCATAATTTTCATACTGATAAAATTGAAACTTTTGTTAAAGATGGCTGGGTAACTGCAAATGAAACTACTTTAGGGGCAGACAATGGGATTGGACTAGCTGCATGTCTTGCAGTCATGACAAGTAATAATATTGATCATGGCCCACTTGAGTTTTTATTTACAGTCAACGAAGAAGCTGGCATGACCGGTGCTCATAACTTAAACCCCAAGTTTTTAGATGCTGATATTCTATTAAATACTGATTCCGAGCAGGAAGGAGATATATTTGTTGGTTGTGCAGGAGGATCTGATTGCAAAATAAACATAAATATTGAAAGAGAAAGTATTGAAAACAATACTCTCAAATTTATTGAACTATCACTATCTAAACTTAAAGGAGGACATTCAGGAGCAAATATCAATGATAACAGAGGTAATGCAATACAATTGTTGAATGATTTCCTTTTAAACAATATTGATTTGTTCAATGGAAGAATAGTCGATATTAAAGGTGGTAGCCTAAGAAATGCTATTCCTCGTGAATCAAGTGTGTATCTTGGTTACTCAGAGGAGCATGCACAGCTGTTATTTGATTGCATAAATACTTTTAGAGATGCTCTTAAATTACAATTAAGTCAAGATGACCAAGAATTTGAAATTCACCTAGAAGAAAGACCTAAAGTTAAAAGTGTGTTAACTAAGGAAAGCCAAATAAAGTTATTAAATTTAATTAATGCTTATCCAAATGGTGTACAAAAAATGAGTTCAAAGTTTGATGGTGTTGTGGAAAGCTCTTTAAATTTAGGTGTTATTCACTCAACAGAAAGTAACATTGAACTTCTTTTCTTAATTAGATCGTTAAATGAAAGTGGTATTCGTAGAATAAAATCAAATTTATCATCAATCTCTAAACTTGCTAGTGTTGACGCGATGTTTAGTGGTGATTACCCTGGGTGGGATCCTGATCCAAAATCAAAGATTGCAAAAATTTTTAACGACACCTACTTTGAGATTTATCAAAAAGAACCAAAATTAATGGTCATTCATGCTGGTTTAGAGTGTGGCTTATTCAAAAAACCATATCCAAACCTAGATATGATTTCTTTTGGTCCAACAATAAAAAACCCTCATTCGCCAGGTGAGAAAGTTGAAATAAAATCTGTAGAATTATTTTGGCAACAATTAACAGCCATTCTAAAAAGAATTCCTGAAAAACTATAGTCTGAAATGAAGTACATGGTATAACATGTACTTTTTTAATCATATCTAGGAAAATCTCCATGTCAAAAAGAGATTTCATTGCAAACATATTTAATGACTGCAAGAATATTATTGTAAACAATATAATTAAAGATTCTTAATTTCTATTCTATGTTTGTTCCAATTTTTGATTTTTTTTTCACTACATGGACTTGGACAATCGCATACTCTTTTAATACCAATTTTTGATAATCCACCACAACTTCCAATTATTGTTTTTTTTTGAAAAAGAAAGCCCACTGACATTAAAAGAATAAAAACTAAAAAAATCAAAAAAGTTATTACTAACACTAACATTAAACTTTTACCCCATTTATTTTCACAAATTTTTCAAATGATTTTGATGCAATTGTGTTAATTTTGTTATTACGTTTGTAAATAATATAGACAGGCAAATTTTTTCTATCTGCAATTTTCAAGGCTTTTTCAACTCCAGTAAGCTCCAGAGCGGTTGCTAAGCCGTCCGCGTCAAGGCATGATTGAGTAATTACGGTCATAGATATAATATTATTATTTATGGGCTTGCCAGATATTGGATCTATTAAGTGAGAATAATGTTCACCTTCATAAATAATGTAATTATGGTAAGTTCCAGATGTTGCTATTGCGAGATCGTTTAATTTAAAATTAATTTGCGATTGATATTTACTACTATAGGGTTTAACGACACCAACAATCCAAGAACCATTATTTTTTTTTCCCAGAGTTCTAATCTCCCCCCCAATTTCCACTAAGTAGTTAGTGATGTTATTTTGATTTAAATAATTTGAGATTAAGTCAACGGCATATCCTTTAGCAAGAGATGACAAGTTAATTCTTACATTATCTGTATTTTTTATTAAAATATTATTTTTAACTATTAATCTTTGGATTCCAACTGATTGCATTGTTTTTTTAATTTCATTTTCCGTTGGTATTTTTTTTGTTTGCTGTAAAATCCCCATACTTTCAATAACGGATCAATAGTAATATCATATCTACCATCAGTAAGTTCATTAAGAGAAAAACTTTTGTTTATAAGATATTTAAAATCAGCGGACATTTTAAATGGTGTGTTACTTTTTAAAGCATTAAATTTAGAGATTTCAGACTCTTTGTCGTAAGTAGAAAATTTAGAATTAACTTCTCTTAAAATAGAATTAACATTATTACTGATATCTTCGTTATCATGAGCATTTCTGGCATAATATTTTATACTAAATGTGGTACCCATAGTATTACCATATATAGTATAAAGCTTTTTATCATAAAAAAATGATAAAATGCATATGCACAAACTATCAATAATAACGATAACAAAAAGTATTTTTTGAGTACAAGCTTCAACGTTAGCCACCAAAATCATCTAGAAAAATATTTTCATCTTCAACACCAAGGTCTTTAAGCATGCCTATAACTGCACTATTCATCATTGGTGGTCCACACATATAATATTCACAGTCTTCAGGATTATCATGATCTTTTAAATAGTTTTCTAGCAAAATATTATGGATGAAACCAACAGATCCTGTCCATTTATCCTCAGGTAGAGGATCAGATAACCCTACATGCCAGGAAAAATTACTATTTTCTCTAGCCAACATATCAAAATCCTCAACATAAAACATTTCCTTTTTAGATCTTGCACCATACCAGAAAGATATTTTTCTTTTCGTTTTAATTCTTTTTAGTTGATCAAAAATATGCGATCTCATCGGAGCCATCCCAGCCCCACCTCCTATGAATATCATTTCATTATTAGTCTCTTTAGCAAAAAATTCTCCAAATGGTCCAGAAATAGTCACTTTATCTCCTTTTTTTAATGACCAAATATATGAGGACATAATGCCAGGAGGGATCTCAGGTTTATTCAATGGTGGAGTTGCTATTCTGACATTAAGCATTATTAATCCTTTTTCATCAGGGTAATTTGCCATTGAATAAGCACGGATTGTTTCACTTGAACTTTTAGACTTAAATTGGAATAAATTAAACTTTTCCCAATCATCAATATATTCTTTCTGCACATCAAAATCTTTATATAATACTTCATGTGGTGGACTTTCAATCTGAATATATCCCCCTGCTTTAAAAGGTACATCTTCTCCATCAGGTATTTTTAAGACTAATTCCTTTATAAAAGTAGCCTTGTTATCATTAGAAATAACTTCACATTCCCACTTTTTAACACCAAAAACTTCTTCAGGTATTTCAACCTCAAGGTCGCTTTTAACATTGACCTGACATGCCAATCGCTCACCACATTTAGCCTCTTTTCTACTAATATGCTCTAACTCTGTTGGTAAGATTTGTCCTCCACCATTTAAAATTTTCACTTTGCATTGACCACAGGATCCGCCGCCACCGCAAGCTGATGATAGAAAAATATCTTTGTCAGAAAGAATAGATAATAACTTACTTCCTGGAGATGCTTTAAAAGATTTATCTTTATCATTATTCACATTAATTTCAATATCTCCAGATGGTATAAGTAAATTTTTTGCGAATAAAATTATCATCACTAATAACGTAATAATTAAGATAAACATAGAAACACCATAAATGATTTCCATATTAACACCTCATTTAATTCTATAATTGTATTCCGGAGAATGATAAAAATCCAAGCGACATCAAACCCACTGTAATAAATGTTATCCCTAAACCTCTCAAGGCAGGAGGCACGTCAGCATATTTCAGTTTTTCTCTTATACCTGCTAAAACCACGATTGCTAACATCCACCCAACACCAGAACCAAAACCAAAAGCAATCGATTCTAAAAAGTTATAATCTCTTTGTACCATAAAAGATACGCCACCAAATATCGCACAGTTAACAGTAATTAATGGAAGAAAGATTCCAAGAGCGTGATACAGAGATGGGAAAAACCTATCTAATACCATTTCTAAAATCTGAACAAGGGCTGCAATAACGCCTATAAAAGTGATAAAACTTAAAAAAGTTAAGTCCAATCCTTGAATTAAAGCATTATCTTTTAATATATAAGCATAAATTAAATTGTTAATTGGTACTGAAATAGTTAAAACAAGTACAACAGCAATTCCCAAGCCAAAAGCAGTGGAAACTTTCTTTGAAACCGCCAAAAAAGTACACATACCCAAGAAAAAGGTTAGAGCCATATTATCAATAAAAACTGATTTAATAAGAATATTAACATAGTGTTCCATAGTTCACCTTTCAGTTTTCAATCTGCTCAGGATTATATATTCTTATAACCCAAATCATCAGTCCAATTATAAAAAAAGCTGATGGTGCTGTTAACATAAGTCCATTAGGCTCATACCATCCACCATTTTTTGCGAGTGGTAAAATCTCATAGCCAAATACTGAACCTGATCCTAAGAGTTCTCTAAAAAAGCTTACAGTAATTAATATAAAACCATAACCCACACCATTTCCAACTCCATCTACAAATGATTCCAAAGGTTTAGACTTCATTGCAAACCCCTCAGCTCGTCCCATTACAATACAATTAGTGATTATTAATGGAACAAAAACTGATAATTGTTTTGAAATATCATAAAGATAAGCCTTTAGAACTTGATCAACTAATATTACTAGAGAAGCAATAATTGTCATTTGAATAATAATTCTTACACTATTAGGTATAATTTTTCTGATTACAGAAACAAATAGATTTGAAAAAGCTGTGACAAAAATTACAGCAAGTGACATAACAAAAGCAGTATCCATTTTAGTTGTAACAGCTAAGGCCGAACAAACTCCCAATACCTGCAATGCAATTGGATTATTTTGTACAATTGGTACAATTGCAAGTTTTCTATAACTTAGAGTGTTTTCCATTAAACATCTCCTTCTTTTAGATTCTCAATAAATTTTTTATAACCAAGCTTACCAAACCAAAAATCAATTGTATTTTGAACTCCATTGGTAGTTAAAGTGGCTCCAGATAATGCATCTACGTAATATTTATTAGGTTTAGTATCAGGAATTTTCTTAACTAACTTGATGCCAACTGAGTTGTTTTTATATATTGTCTTTCCTTTGAATTGTTCCTGCCATTTCAAGTTTTCAACCTCACCTCCTAATCCTGGGGTTTCTCCTTGCTTATAAAATGTTATACCTTTTACCTTTTTTCCGTCTGGAGTAATTGCTATAAATGCATACATCATTGACCATAAACCAAGACCATGAATGGGCAAAATAATAGAATCAACTTTATTGTTTTTCTTAACAAAATAAATTTTAGCAAAATTTTCTCTACGAATTATTTTTGCAATATCTTGCTTAGCCGATAATTTTTTAGAGTATTTAATATTTGTACCTAGGGAATCTTTATTATAAATCTCAGGTGTGATTTTTTCTGATAACTCGCCAGATTGAAGATCTAAAATTTTTTCAATAATGTTTGTATTATATATATCTGATATATTACTTTTATTGAATGGGATATTAGCTACTTTTAAGATATTTTGTTGGATATCTCTTTCAGCATTAACCTTCTGAATTGGTTTTAAGAACAAGACCGATGCTGAAACAATAACTGAACAAACAAGGCATAATAATATTACAACAATAAAAGTACTTGAGATTGAATCTTTATTTTTTAACATCTTCATGTCTTGAAATTCTCCTGCGAATATTTCTTTCAAGAATCAAATGATCAAACAATGGAGCAAAAAGATTTGCAAAAAGGATTGCTAGCATCATTCCCTCTGGATATGCTGGATTTAGAACTCTTATAATCACGCACATAAACCCTATCAATAACCCATAAAATATTTTCCCTTTATTAGTATACGAAGCTGATACGGGATCAGTAGCCATAAACATCATCCCAAATGCAAAACCACCAAGCACTAAATGCCAGTAAAATGGCATGTTAAACATAGGATTAGTATTCGAACCAATTAAATTAAATAATGATGCTGTAATAATCATCCCTAAGAAAGTGCCCAAAACAATTCGCCATGAAGCAATACCCATATATAATAATAAAGCCCCTCCAAATATAATTAAAAGAGTGGAACCTTCACCCATAGAACCAGGTAAATTTCCTAGGAAAGCATTCAACCATGTTACTGGCATTTCAGTAGAATGGTGTATCAGTCCATTTTGTCCATCAGCAGCCCACTGACTGAGAGGAGTTGCTCCACTATATCCATCAACCACATTCCAAACAGTATCACCTGAAAGTTGAGCTGGATAAGCAAAATATAAAAATGCTCTTCCAGCTAAAGCTGGATTTAAAAAGTTTCTTCCAGTACCACCAAATAATTCTTTGGCAACAACAATACCGAATGAAATACCTAATGCTGCTTGCCATAAAGGTATTGTTGGAGGTAAGGTTAAGGAAAATAAAATAGATGAAGCAAAAAAACCTTCGTTTATTTCATGTTTCCTTATTGTAGCAAAACATACTTCCCAAAAACCTCCCACAATAAAAACAGTTAAGTAAACTGGAAGGAAGTAACTCGCTCCAATTAAAAATTTAACTAAAAAACCAGACGATTCAGTTATCTCTAATCCCAAAAACTCAATAAAATATAAGTGCCAATTGGAAGAAATTATAGAGGAAATCGCATTTAAGTCATTATTTGCAAACAAATCAAAAATGGCTTGATTGCCGATGTTGTACCAACCGTAAAACATTGTTGGAAAAACAGCTAACCACACAGCAATCATAATTCTTTTTAGGTCTATGTTATCTTTAGCATGAGTACTTGTTTGAGTTGTTGTACCGGGTGTGTAAGCAATTGTAGCCACAGCCTCATAAAGTGAATACCAACGCTCATACTTTCCGCCCGGCTCAAATTTATGTTCAATTGATTCTAAAAAATGCTTTAAACCCATGAAAAAACTCCTCGAGGAAATGTAATCTCACTTAATAAGTATAGAATCTATGTAAGAAAATTTAATTGGCTGGGTTATTTAATATCAATAAATTATGTTTTAATTTTGAAAATTAAACTTCTTTATAAATAATATCTAAACAGTGCCTTAATTTTTTATTAAAATTAGCTTTACCCGGACAAACAAAATTACATAATCCTAAATCTTCTTCATCTAGCTCCAAAATTCCAATTTTTAATAAGTTATCAATATCTTCTGCATGTAAGTATCTCAAAAATAAAGTAGGCTCGATATCTAACGGCATGATTTTTTCATAATTACCAATTGGAACCATAGAACGTTTACTACCATTCATTGATGTATTAATGTTAAATCTTTTATTTTTAAAAAATTGACTTGTAAAAGCCTTAGTTACAGAAAATTTATTCTTACCTGGTTTAATCCAACCCAAAAACTCTTTTTGGTTACCTTCCTCTAGTATAGATAACTGTAAATGATATTTTCCTAAATTACTTTTAATACTTTCCATTTTAATACCATTTAAAATAGAACCTGATATGATTCTTAACTTAGGATTTTTATAAATATTGTTCTGAACTTGATCTAAGATATCCAAGCCAGAACCAATATCAACTTCATAAAGTGCCGGTTTAATTACAGTTGGTCCAGCAATTGAAATTATTTTCTTTGTCAATAAGTGACCATGTAAAAATAAATATCCAATACTGATAACATCTTGATAATTTATATGACTAACAGGGTGATTTAAATCAGCACCATAAAGAAAATGAATATGAGTGCCAACTAACCCAGCAGGATGAGGTCCGTCAAAAATCTCTTCTTTTATTTTTTCATTTTTAGGACAAGGAATTATATCAGTATCCTTACATAAAAAAATTTTTTCACTACAAATTTGGCTAACCACTTCAAGCCCAATTAAAAACTCTTTTTCATATTTATTAATAATAATACTTGGCTTAGGTGATAATGGATTTGTATCAATTGCATTAACAAAAATAATGTCAATTGTGTCATTAGGATTTGTTACTCTTGAGAATGGCCTTGTTCTAAGCCCTAACCAAAGGCTAGTATCAAGCAAAATTTTAATCAACTCACTTTTTTCATATTTATGTATTGAAGTAATTGAATGATTGGGTATTTGAACTATCGAATTTTGACTATCATCTTTTTTTACTACAACTGATTCTAAAGATCTTTGATAGCCTCTATTTATTGAATCAACTGTGCCAGAAAATGGGCTAATAAATTTTAATTCTGGTATTTTTTTGTCAATAAATAATATATCACCTTGATTAACTTTATCGCCAACTTTAACTTTTAATACAGGCTTTATTCCAATAAATTCCGTACCTAAATAACCAAAATATTTTGAACTAAGGTACCCATCGATGTCCTGTTCTGGTTCGCCTTTTATTGGAATATCTAAACCTTTCTTGATTTTAATCATAATAGTTAAATCTAAAATAAACTTAACAAAAATTTAACATTTATTGCAAAAACAATCTTAATTTATTGATTCCATTACGATATAAATCACATATTTATTTGTGCTGACAATCAGGTGTTTGAATATTACTTATATTTTCTTTTTTCCACTCACTTTCATCAAACAAGTGAAGAGATAACGCATGCACACTTTGGAAAAATTTTGCGCCTAATAATTCGTTAATAAACCTATGTCGCTTAATTAGAGATAATTTTGTGAAATTATTACTTACAACAATAACTTTGAAATGGCTTTCTGCATCATCAGGAACATTATGCTTATAGCTTTCATTTTCTATGTGTAAAAAAGAAGGCTTCAACTCATTAGTTAATTGTTCACGAATATAATTTTCTTGCTTTTTCATAATTAATAAAGCTCCTCAAGATTATTTATTTGTTGATTGACTCTAAAATAACAAATTTTGAATTTTGATTTATTAACTTAACATTGCCATAAATCTTTTTCAGTACAATATGATAATTCAAATGTCTATTGGCCACAACTCTCAAAGCTCCAAATTGCAAAAGCACTTTTTTGCTATCTTTAAACATGTTTATAGCTATCCCTTTCATTATTGTATTATTTTGATGAAATGGAGGATTACATATGACCAAATCAAATTTTTGTTTAATACCTAAAGTACTATGTGTCCAAAAAAAATGAGCTTTGTCTTTAAAATATAAATTATAATTTTGATTAGCACTTTGAATGGCCATCTTTGATTCATCTGAAAAATAAACGATCGAATCACTCTGTTTATTTTTCAAATTTATACCTAATATTCCATTTCCACATCCTAAATCCAAAACATACTTATAATTATTTTGAGGTAAATTTTCTAACAAAAACCTTGTTCCAATATCTAACTTTTCTCTAGAAAAAACATTCGAATAATTTATGACCTTGTAAGGATATTTATCTATTAAAACCTCTTTAAAATTAATTTTCTTTTTTGTATTTTGATAGCATTGCTACTAAATATTAATTTTGCTTTTTTTTGAGTTAGACTAATATTTGCATCCTTAAATGTATGAGTATATAAATTATAAGTATTTCGAGTTAAATATTTAGCCATCCCTGCAGAAATAAAATTACTCTTTGGTGACAATGATGAAAATTTGTTTAGGATTTCTCGTAAAAAACTTAAATTTTTGGGAATTTTTATAACAATTAAATCATAGTTTTCTTTAATATCATCAAGTTCAGAAATCAGTTTAAATTTTTTTATCGGATTATTCAGTCGTAGAGCACTTAAGCTTAAGTATGAGTCAATGTATGTTGTCACATCCAAGTGTTGAAAATATCTAGTTAAAGCACCAAAAGCATCATTCACAATTATAATTTTTAATCCTTCTAATTCCATTGTCTGCATTTTTTGAATAATGAGTTCATCAGCAGCATCCCATGCTCTGAGGAGTTCTTGATTTGGATATCGTTTTAAGTTTAACTTCTCTAATTCTTTTGTAATTTCTTTAAGTTCTTTCATTGACGTACTTCGTTAAATATCATTAAAATATGGAAATGATTATGACAATCCTTTGAGTTTTATATGTAACTTTGCAAAAAAGATCAAGAGGATTTTCATGAATTTTTCAAACATTCAAACTAAATATTTTAACTTTTATGAACATTTCAATTATTGGTAATGGCGCAATTGGTAGCTTACTTGCTCACAAACTCGTAAATATAGGAAATTTTCCTCACTTATGGGATAAGACTAATAATCCAATTATCCAAAGCCATTTAATAAATTTAAATGGTAAAAAGACAACCCACACATTCAAAGCTAATAATTCCACATTACTAATCAAAAGTGATACAATTTTTATTTGTCTAAAAGCACATGCAATTTTAAAATCTATGCATGTTTTGCAAAAATATATATCTTATAAAACCAACCTGATTTTTGTACATAATGGTATAATATCTAGAGAAAAATTAAACAAACTTTACCCTTATAACTCAAAATTTATTATGGTCACCAGTTTAGCTGCGCAGAAATTAAATTTAAATACAGTTCGACATACTGGGGATAATTTTTCGTGGATTGGAGCCATTAATAAGAGCTATAATTCTCAAAAAGTTATATCTCGTTTAATAAATCTAAACTTTATCAAATTGAACTCAGCTCCTCAAATATACAATATTCAGTTAAAAAAACTATGTATAAATATGATTATTAACTATATAACTACTGTAAATGATTGCAAAAATGGTGCATTGGCACAAAAAAAATATAATCAATTGATTTTAGATCTATCAACTGAATGCCGAAATATTTTAGAAAAAGAACAATTTAACATCGAGTTAGAAGAAATTTTGGCAATCACTTATGAAGTCATACAAAAAACCCAAAATAACACTTCTTCTATGTTACAAGACAAAATTAATAATAGGAAAACTGAAGCTGATTACATAAGTGGTTATTTTATTGAGTTAGCACATAAACATAACCTAGAAATACCTTTAATTATTTCATATCATAACAAAATTAAACAATTACAAGAAAGAATAGGCCATGATAGAACCTGAACTAAAAAAAAGATTAAATATTGCTATTATAGTATCTGACTATGCTGATGAGCTTGAAGTGATAACATTATGTTCAATATTTAGATTAGCTAAATCTAGCGTTAAGCTTTTACATAATGGACCAACAAAACGAGAAAGTTTTACGGGGTTATACGGAAATAAAGTTCAAGTTGATTCTCATCTTTTAGAATTGTTAAACGAAGGCTTTGATCTAGTGTGTGTACCAGGAGGTGGATTTTTTCTGAATATACTGCTTCAAATATTGCATCACAAGAGTTTTTAAAGCAACATATTTATGAAAAAAAACTACTAGCTTTATCCGGTTCATCTGCATATTTCATTAAAAGTAATATGGATTATTTTAAAAGTGCGATATCTACATGCTCTCCATGTTTTTGGGATAAAATATCTACAAATAATTTAAGAAAAAAAAGAGTTACATATGATAAAATTCATAACCTCATAACAAGTCAAGGTCCTGGTACTGTGATGGAGCTTGCTCTTGAAATTATAAAACTTAAGATTAATAAAATAGAAGCTTCTAAAATAGCTGATAACCTAATCGTATGGCCAAATATGCACTATGGAATTATGCCAAAGTAATTGTTTTTTACGCTTAAGTCATCAATCTAAGTACAACATACAGGTACTTAACTATAGTAATAGTTATTTTGTTTTTTCAAAGACTGCAACATTTTTAAAACCGGATTCAATCAAATGTATAGCTTGTAAGCGACTCATTACTTGCCTATCACAATATAAAACATAATTTTTACTTTGATCTAAAGATGGGAACTTACTGACTAATTTATAAAAAGGAATTTCAAGGATATTTGAAAAATCAAAGTCAAGTGGTGTTGATTCAATTTCACTGTTACTTCTAATGTCCAATAAAACATCTTCATTTTCATCTAAAACACTAACTGTGTTGACTGGTGAAAACCCATCATTTTTTGTTGCAATTACCTGTCTGATGTCCTCAAGTTTGGCACCTTCAATACATTGAGATATTGAATTCTCTTTGACTTTAGACTCTTCTAAGATTAACTTATTAAAATCAGCTTTAATAGTTGGCTTTTTAGATATAATACTACAATATTCAGGAATTGACTTGCAAAGTTCTTCAGTACCAATATTTTTGTTAGTTTGATAATTTCTTCTTTATCACTTGTTATTAAAGGTCTCAAAATTAATCTATCTGTGGCAAGATCAATTAGTTTTAGATTACTCAGTGTCTGGCTAGAAACCTGACCAAGTGCTTCACCAGTGACTAAGGCTTCTATTTTGAGTTTCTTAGCGATTTCGCCCGAAATTTTCATAAACATCCTTTTCAGAACAACTCCCATATAACCATCACTTACATGCTCAAGAATATCTTCAATAACTGGATTCAAATCAACTGTTATGAAGTTTACTTTTGCAGACGAGCCAAATTCATTCCAAATAAAGTGAGCGACTTCTTTAACGCTTCTTTCATGATCAGGGCCACCAAGATTAAAAAAGCAAAAGTGAACTTTACTACCTCTTCTAATATGTTGATAAGACGAAGCACTAGAATCATACCCCCCAGAAATTAAAGAAAGGACGCTTTCTTGTGTTCCTAATGGAAATCCACCAAGAGCATTATATCTTCTTTTGACTATACTGAATTCATCGCCATCAATTTCAATGTTTATAGCCACTTCAGGTTTCTTTAAATCTACTCGAGTTTTTTTAACCGACTGAAATAAGTCACTTCCAATTTTTCTTTCGACTTCAGTAGACGAAAAATTATGATTACCTCTTCTTTTAACTCTTACACAAAAGCTTTTGTTTTCAATTATCTCATTATAAAATTTATTAGAAATCTCAGATATTTCGTCTAAATTATCAAAATTAAATTTAACTACTTCTAAAAAATAGTTTATACCAGGAATCTTTGATAAGTAGTCAATGACTTTAGTATCATATTGCTTAATTGAAACCTCAATATGAGTTCTTTTATTATACACAGCAACGTTTGCTAGTCTTCTTTTCAGAATATTTCTAATATTACATTCAAGAATTTTAGTAAATCGTTTTCTAACTGATTCGCTTTTAGTAAATACTTCTGGGTGAGGTTTTATAATAAAATACATTGGGAGCTTTTCTCAAAAAATTACTATCTATTATTATACCCTAAATAAAATAAACTAAGAATCATTACTTTATTTAATTTACAAAGTAAAGTTTGATTATCAAACGCGGTCTATTGTAAAATAAAGTTTATTAAAAAAAAAAGCGTATAATATGTCCAAGAAAATTGAAAATTTAAGCTTTGAAGAATCTTTAAATTATTTAGACTCAATTATTAAGGAATTAGAGTCAAATGATATTACTTTAGAAGAATCTCTAAAAAAATATGAAGAAGGAATTGCTGTAGCTAGATCTAATCAAAAAAATTAGAAGAAGCAGAACTCAAAATTCATAAAATCAAGAATCAACAAACTGAGTAAAGCTATCATTTATGAAAAATCAACCATTTAGTTTTGAGATATATTCTAAAAAAATTCATGAAAATATGAGTTTTTTTTTAAATCAATTGCCTAATCAGGATCAAGAGTTAATTCAATCTATTAAGTATTCTTGTTTGAATGGAGGTAAACACGTAAGAGGCATATTGGTCTATCTAATAGCCGAGTTATTTCAAGTTACTTCTTCAAACGTTGATAAAATTGCTATTTCTGTTGAGTTAATGCATACCTATTCTTTGATACATGATGATTTGCCAGCTATGGATGACGATGATATCAGAAGAGGACAGCCAAGTAATCACATAAAATTTAATCAAGCCACCGCTATTCTTGCGGGTGACGCACTTCAAGCATTAAGCTTTGAAATATTGACACAACTTACTATTAAGCCTCATTATATTATTAGACTAATTGAATTGCTTTCTAACTCAGTAGGTACAAAAGGAATGTGTTTAGGTCAATCATTAGATATTTTAAACGAAAATAAAACAATTGATCTGAATACTCTAAAAAAAATACACCAACTTAAAACTGGAGCACTTTTTAAATCTTCTATTCTTATGGGAGCTATAGTATCTGGTGATGAAAGTAAAAAATATTTAAACTCTTTATCTCATTTTGGCGAAACAATAGGCTTATTTTTTCAAGTCCAAGATGACATTTTAGATATTACAAGTACAACTGACGAACTTGGTAAACCGCAAGGCTCAGATCAAAAGATATATAAGAGCACATTCCCATCTTTATTAGGGCTTGATGAGGCAATCGTATATGCAAATGAACTTCAAGAAAAATGTTTGTTTATAATAAACCAACTTCCTGGAAATAAAGAGAAGTTAATACATTTAATCAAAATACTTTCGAAACGAAAAAAATAATAATGAATAATACTACAAATTTCACATATACTCTTTTAGATAAGATTAATAACTCAAATGATTTGAAATGTATCCCCCTTTCATCTTTACCTGATTTATGTCAAGAAATTAGAACCTTTCTATTAGAAACGTTAAATGAAGGCGGGGGACACTTTGCATCTGGTTTAGGTGCTATTGAGTTAACTGTTGCTCTTCATTATTGTTATGAAACACCTTTTGATCAAATACTATGGGATGTTGGGCACCAGGCATATCCCCATAAAATATTAACTGGCAGAAAAAGTAAACTTAACACTATAAAAAAGCTGAATGGTTTGCATCCATTTCCCTGGAGAGAGGAAAGTGATTACGATGTATTATCTGTGGGTCATTCATCCACTTCAATCAGTGCAGGGCTTGGAATTTCTATAGCGGCTCAAAAAGAAGGAAAAGGCAGAAAAGTCGTCAGTGTAATTGGTGATGGTGCAATAACTGCGGGTATGGCTTTTGAAGCTATGAATCATGCTGGAGATATTAAACCAAATTATCTTGTAATATTAAATGATAATGAGATGTCAATATCAGAGAATGTTGGTGCATTGAATAAAAATTTAAATCGCTTTTTATCTGGAGATTTATACTCAAATTTTAGGGAAGATAGCAAACGACTATTAAACAATATCCCTCCCCTCAAACACTTTGCAAAAAAGGCAGAGGAACATATTAAAGGCATGGTAATCCCAGGAACTATGTTCGAGGAATTAGGTTTTAATTATATTGGGCCAGTAGATGGACATGACGTTTTAGAACTTGTAAATATTTTTTCAAAAATAAAAAAACTTAAGGGACCACAATTTCTTCACATTTTAACTAAAAAAGGTAAAGGTTTTAAACCTGCTGAAATTGATCCTATTAGATATCATGCAGTAAACCCAAACTTTAACTCTTCAGACATCAAACAAAAACCAAAAAAAGAGTCCAAAATACTATCAACATATTCTGAGATTTTTGGGAAATGGTTGTGTGATAAAGCTTCAAAAAATAATAAGATAGTTGCAATAACACCCGCAATGAAAGAAGGATCAGGATTAGTTGATTTTGCACAAAATTACCCTGAACAATTTTTTGATGTAGCCATTGCAGAGCAACATGCTGTGACATTATCTGCGGGTCTTGCTATTGGGGGATTAAAGCCAGTTGTTGCTATCTATTCAACTTTTCTTCAGCGTGGATATGACCAACTTATTCATGATGTGGCTCTTATGAACCTACCTGTTATATTTGCAATTGATAGAGCTGGTGTTGTTGGTCCTGATGGTCCCACTCATCAGGGTATGTTTGATATATCATTTACACGATGCATCCCAAATTTATGTATATTGACACCTAGTGATAAATTTTCCACTTTGGGTTTATTAGATTTATGTTTAACATTAAAATCCCCTGTTTGTATTAGATACCCAAGAGGCAAAGCTCTGGAGTATAAAAAGTATAAAGAGAAAATTAAGTTTGAAGTAGGTGTTTCCCAAACATTACATGAAGGAACTAAAATAGCAGTTTTAAATTTTGGTAGTTTACTAAATACTCTAGAAAATGTTTGTGTAAAATTAAATGCAACGCTTGTTGATATGCTATTTGTCAAACCTTTAGATACTGCTATGTTAGATAGAGTCATTAAAGAGCATGACTACATTATCACCGTTGAAGATAATGTAATAAAAGGAGGTGCTGGATCAGCCGTTATTGAATATATGATGTCAACAAAAAATATTAAACCCACTCTACAATTAGGCCTCCCCGATAATTTCATTGAACAAGGTTCTCAGGAACAAATCTATAAAAAGTTAGGTTTAGATTCTGAAGGTATTATAAAAAAATAAAAAATTATGTTAATAACTAGAAAAGTGCTCGTAAGTTTTTAAATTTAAGGATTTTATTTCTTTCTCATCTTTTTTAAAACTTACTCCTTTTCCTTCACAGACAGTTCCAATACAAGATATATTTATATTAGTTATTTTAGAAATTTTTTGAATCTCTTGAAAGTTCTCTTTTGGTGCCGTAAAACACAACTCATATTCTTCACCACTAGACAGAGCTATTTCTTCACCATAGCCTAATTTTTTATAATTTTTAGAAGTAGGTAATTTTTCAATATCAATACAAATATGTTTGTTTGATTTTTCAGCAATATGACTTAGTTCACTATACAACCCATCAGAAACATCAATACAAGCAGAAATAAATGTTCTTAATTTTTGTGCTAAATCAATTCTAGGAACAGGATGCAAATGCTTTCTAATAAAATAGTCTTTAACTTCTTCTTGCATTTCTGTAGGGTGATTTAATAAAACCTCTAAACCAACAAAACTATCACCAATATTGCCAGTAACGAATACTAGTTCATCAACTTTAGCAGATGATCTTAATGCAATTTTGTTTTGACTACTACCCATAACTGTCCAAGTAATACTTAAGGGGCCTTTAGTGGTATCACCACCTACTAACTGCACATTATGTTGTTCTAAAAGCACCTTATATCCAGCACAAAATCTCTCATCCACATTTCAGAAATATTTGGTAATGTAATCGATAATAAGGCCCAACTAGGATTACAGCACATTGCTGCAATATCACTGAGATTAACAGCTAAGGATTTATACCCCAAATCATAAGGGGTAATATTTTTAAGAAAATGAGTTCCTTCTACAAGAGTATCTGTTGAAACAACTATTTTAGAAGAAGGATTTAAAACTGCACAATCATCACCAATCCCCTTTAGAACGTCACTTCTAGAGAAACTCTGATTTTTAAAGTACTTTTCGATTAACTCAAACTCTTTCATCTTTTCTTGTATAAATGATAGCTTTATCTAATACGCCATTTACAAATTTATGACTATCATCCGATGCAAATGTTTTTGCTAATTCAATTGACTCATTAATTACTACTTTATAGGGTACATCTTTACAAAATAATAACTCAAACATTGATAGTCTTAAAATAGCTAATTCCATAAAATCTAAATCTTGAATTGGCCTTGAAAGAAATGGCATCATTTTACTATCAAGCTTAGAGTAATTATCAATCACTCCAGAAAATATTTTTTCAAAATAGTCAATGTCTGTATTTTTATCGGTGAAGCTTGGTTCAGACTCATGATACTGCTCTTCATCTAACTTTTCTTTAGATAAAAAAAGATTTTTAATATATTCCGGATTATCTTGGGTAATTTGCCATGAATATATTGCTTGTGTAGCAAAATGTCTTGCATTTCTTCTAGCTTGAGGTTTCATTCTTTTACTCATAATTTAAATTTTTGATAGGACACTAATCATTTCAAGGGCGCTTAAAGCCGCTTCTTCACCTTTATTTCCAGCTTTTGTTCCAGCTCTTTCAATAGCTTGCTCTATTGAATCTACAGTCAAAACACCGAAGGCAACTGGAACTTCATGCTCCAATCCAACATTCATTAAACCTGAGTTACAAGCACTGGACACATATTCGAAATGAGGTGTACCTCCTCTAATAACACTACCTAGAGCAATAATAGCATCATATTTTTTTGTTTTTGCAATTTTTTTTGTAATTAAAGGAATTTCATAAGCACCAGGGCATTTGACAATTGTAATATTCTTTTCATCTAAACAGCCTTGTCTCAACAAAACCTCTTTGGCACCTATCAAAAGACTTTCATTGATAAAGCTATTAAATCTTGCTATGACAATAGCAACTTTTGCTTCTTTATTAATAAAACCACCTTCAATAATATTCATACCTTATTATCCCCTCAATATAAAAATGGATGCATCTTATCATATTTTAATACTAAAAATATATTATTTATTTAGTTATATACTCAGTAATTTCTAAACCAAAACCTGACAAAGCGTGGTACTTTTGATCACTGGAAGATATTAACCTCATAGTTGAAACATTTAAGTCGGACAATATTTGGGAACCAACTCCAATGTTTCTTGAAACTTGTTGACATGTACGACTATTAATTTCATTTTTCTTAACTTTATTTAAAAAATTAGCTTCTTTTTGTTCATTACTAATAAAAACTAAAACCCCACCTTCTTCAGAGATTTTTTTCATTGAGCTTTGAAGAGACCACAAACTATCTGAAAAGTTTTTTATTTGAAAAATATCAGCCATTGTATCTTGCAAATGAACTCTAACCAATGTATTGGAACCTATATCTCCCTTTTTAAGGGCATAGTGAAGACGACCATCAATTAAATCTTTGTAAGTGTGAAGCGAAAAAATACCATGCATTGTATCAACATCAATTTCAGAAATTTTTTCAATAGTAGTTTCTTTAATATTTCTATATTCGATTAAATCAGCAATAGTACCTATCTTGATTTTATGTAACTTTGAAAATTTCATTAAATCGTCTCTTCTAGCCATAGTTCCATCATCATTTAGGATTTCAACAATCACGCTAGAGGGAGTTAATCCAGATAATCTAGCCAAATCACAGCCAGCTTCTGTGTGCCCTGCACGTGTTAGAACACCTCCTGGTTGTGCTCGAAGGGGAAAAATATGACCTGGCATAACAATATCCATCTCTGTAGCATTATTATCAATCGCTGCTAAAACTGTAGTCGCGCGATCATGTGCCGATATTCCAGTTGTTACACCTTTAGCAGCTTCAATGGAAACCGTAAAATTTGTACCATATTGCTCAGAATTATTTGAAACCATCAATGGCAAGTTCAGTGCATCAGTTTTTTCAGAAGTCAAAGTTAAACAAATTAGACCACGTCCATATTTACTCATGAAGTTTATCTTATCAGGCGAGATCTTTTCAGATGCAACAATCAAATCTCCCTCGTTTTCTCGGTCTTCATCATCAACCATTATTACCATCTTGCCTTGTTTGAAGTCATCCAAAATTTCTTCAATTGAACTAAATTTTATCTGATCCAGATGGTGCGAAATTTTACTCATACTTAACCTCATAGACAGTTTTTAGATCTTCCCCTATTAAAGTAATATCTAAAATACTCAATTTAATAACTTCATTCATATTAGTATATCCCATAGGACCAAACATACTAAAAGAATCCCCTCCCATAATCTTCGGTGCCTGGTAAAGTACTAATTCATTAACTTTTCTTTGTTTCAAAAATGAAGAAGCAAGTTTTGAGCCACATTCAATTAAAACTTGATCTATATTGAAATCTTTAAGGGTTTTGAGTACATAGCTCAAGTCTATTTTATTTTCTTTACAATATTCTCTTGGAATCTGAATTTGAATAATATTTGAGTCTATAATATTATCATTTTTAACTAAATTAAAAATAATAATATTTTTGTTCTTTTTAAAAACATTTAAATTGGGTGTTAAGTTATTTTGTCTATCTAAAATAACAATAATTGGCTCATTTATAGTACTTTCATCAGTTTCCATTCTAACTATTTGAGGAAACTCATTTATCCTTACGTTCAAGCTTGCATTGTCTTTTATAATAGTTGTGCTTGATGATATTAATGCATCGCAACTAGCCCTGTACAATTGAACATCTGCTCTCGATTTTTTTGACGTTATCCATTTGCTTTCTCCATTAGCAAGAGCAATTTTTCCATCTAAACTTACACCTAATTTAAGCGTAACTGAAGGTGAGTCATTGTTCATTGTGAAAAGGTAAGATTTATAATAATAATCAATTTCAGCAGAAAAGACTTTCTTATACTTTCTGTCATTGCCTCCAACAGATGTCCCTATAAAAATGTTACTCACATTGAAGTTACTTAAAAAGCTACTAAATGTAAAAACATCTTTTTTATTTGTCGGTTCTAAAGAAAGGAAAACATCAAAGGAACCAGGTATTAATAATTTATCCGGAATTTTATCTATAAGTGTCTGTAAATTTATTTCAATATCAAAATAAATTATTTTTTCTTTTGTGAAAAGAATTAGAACTTTGTTTCTGTTAGAAAAAAATTTTTTATAATTGAGCAGCTCAATACATTTGTTAATTACATTATCTAACATAAGTAAGATTCTTAAGTATCTCTAGTGACTTTTTAATTTATTAATTTCTGTAATAAACTCACCAATATCTTCAAATGATAAGTAGACTGATGCAAAGCGTATGTATGCAACATGATCTATTTTTTTTAAAGCATCCATCACAAGAATGCCCAAAAATTTCGAATCAATTTCTCTCTCACCTTTAACTCTTAATTCAAAGGAGATATCTGCTAGCATTCCTTCGATTACATCAGTACTTACAGGTCTTTTTTCCAATGATCTTAAAACTCCTTTTTTTAATTTTTCTATTTGGAATTGCTCCCGATTGCCATTTCTTTTTAAAATAAAAGGTAAAAATAATTCAGCGCTTTCGAATGTTGTAAACCTACCATCACACTTCATGCATTGCCTTCTTCTTTTAACCTGTGAACCATGATCCACTAATCTAGAGTCAACTACTTTAGTCTCTTTATTTTTACAAAAAGGACAATGCATAAATATTCCTCAAAGTTAAATAGCTTCTTCGTTTTCTTCGCCAGTACGAACCCGAATAACTCTATCTATATTTTGAATAAACAATTTACCGTCACCTATTTTTCCAGTATGTGCAGAATCAACAATCTTCTCTATACATTCATCTAACATCTCATTTGAAACAACAATTTCTAGCTTAACTTTCGGCAAAAAATCAACCATATACTCTGCACCTCTATAAAGCTCCGTATGTCCTTTTTGACGTCCAAAGCCTTTTACTTCAGTAACAGTCATTCCAGACACACCTAGCTCTGAAAGAGCTTCTCGTACATCATCTAATTTAAAAGGCTTAATAATTGCTTCTATTTTTTTCATTTGAAATCCTTCTAACAGCAAAATTTATTTAATCGATAATCTAGCATTTCTAAATATTTTCATCCAAGGACTATCTTCTTCCCAATCAGAAGGATGCCATGAATTACTTACAGTTCTAAAAACTCTTTCTGGGTGTGGCATCATGATCGTTGCTCTTCCATCAAGAGAACAAAGTCCAGTCACACCATCCATAGAGCCATTCGGATTTGCAGGATATTTATCTGTTACTTTACCATAGTTGTCTATAAAGTTTAGAACAATAGCATTCTCTTTTCGAGCCAGTTCGTAATGTTCTTTTTTTGCAAACTCGACTCTCCCTTCTCCATGAGAAACAACAATTGGGATGGTGGAACCTGACATATCGGTAAATAATTTTGATTTATTATCTCTAACTTTAACAAGACTAAATCGTGCTTCAAATTGTTCTGAAGTATTTTTTACAAATTTTGGCCAAAAATGAGCTCCAGGAATCAAATCTTTCAAATTAGACATCATTTGACATCCGTTACATACCCCAAGGGAAAAAGTATTATCACGATGGAAAAACATTTCAAATTGTTTAGCAAGTTCATCTTTAAATAAAATTGTTTTTGCCCATCCCTCCCCTGCACCTAAAACATCTCCGTAAGAAAATCCACCGCAAGCAGCTAATCCATTAAATTTACTTAGATTCTTTGAACCATTTATCAAATCTGACATATGTACATCTACAGCATCAAAACCAGCCCGATCAAAAGCTGCAGCCATTTCAGACTGAGAATTAACACCTTGTTCTCTTAAAATAGCTACTTTGGGCTTACTTCCAGTTAATAAACTAGGAACGCTGTTATTCTTTATATCAAATGTGAGCGAACAATTTAAACCTGGATTATCAGAGTCCAAATCAATTTCTTTTTCTTGTGCAACAGATTCTGGATTATCTCTAAGCATTTTAATTTGATATGACGTTTCAGACCACAAAGCTTTCAATTCTATTATACTTGATTGAAAAATCTTGGCTCCATGACTAAATATTTTAATATCTCTAGAAGTATTCGCTTGACCAATTTTTTTAAAACAATGTAAAAGTCCATTTTTTTTCAGTATATCTTTAACTAAGTCAACTTTTGAGTTTTCTATTTGAATGACAGCACCAAGCTCTTCATTAAAAAGTTCCTCAATTGGATTACTTTCAGAATAACCGATTTCTATATCTATACCAATTCTACTTGCAAAACTCATTTCTGACAAAGTAACGAATAAACCACCATCACTTCGGTCATGATAAGATAAAAGTATTTCATTTTTAATCAAAGATTGAATTGTGTTAAAAAAACCTCTCAACAGTGACGGATTATTTAAATCTGGGGTTTCAGTACCTAATTTTTTGTAAACTTGAGCAAGTGCAGATCCCCCCAGACGATTACGACCTTCGCCTAAATCAATGAGCCATAAACTTGTATCTTTTATATCTGGGTTCAGTTCTGGAGTTACTGTATTTCTAATATCCTTTACCCTTGCAAATGCTGTTATCACTAGCGATAAAGGAGATGTAACCTCTTTTATTTCTCCATTTTCTTGCCACTGTGTTTTCATTGACATTGAGTCTTTACCAACAGGTATTGTTAAATTTAACTCTGGGCAAAGCTGTTCCCCTATTGCTTCAACTGCACGATATAATCCAGCACCTTCGCCAGGATGGTCGGCTGCTGACATCCAGTTTGCAGATAAGTTAATTCGCTTAAAATCTCCAATATCGGAACAAGCTATGTTTGTAATCGCTTCAGAAACAGCTAACCTTGCAGATGCTTCAAAATTTAATAATGCTACCGGAGCTCTTTCTCCTATGGCCATAGCTTCGCCATGATAAGTATCAAAACTTGCTGCTGTAACTCCACAGTTTGAAACAGGTATTTGCCAAGGTCCTACCATTTGGTCTCTTGCAACCATCCCAGAAACACTTCTATCTCCAATAGTAATAAGAAAAGATTTATCTGCTACTGCTGGTAAAGTTAGTATTCTCTTTACAGTTTCTTTCAACGATAAGTTATCAGTATCTAATTCATCTCCTGCTGGTTTAAGAGTGTCAACTGATATTTCAAGTTTTGGTGGTTTACCTAATAATATATCTAATGAAAGATCAACAGGGTTATTTGAAAATTCACTATCTTGTAATAATAGTTGTTTAGTTTCAGTGACATCTCCTACAACGGCATATGGAGCTTTTTCTCTTTTACAAATATCATCAAATATTGATAAATTTTTTTCTTCAATAGCCAATACATATCTTTCTTGCGATTCATTACACCAAACTTCTAAAGGACTCATACTAGGTTCATCATTCGGAATATCTCTCAATTGAAATGCACCACCTCGGTTTCCATCATTTACCAACTCGGGTAATGCATTTGAAACTCCTCCAGCTCCCACATCATGGATAAAACATATTGGGTTTCTATCACCTAGTTGCCAACATCGATCAATCACTTCCTGACATCTTCTTTCCATTTCAGGGTTATCACGTTGTACAGAAGCAAAGTCTAATAGTTGATCTGATGTTCCAGATGACATCGATGATGCTGCACCACCGCCTAATCCAATATTCATTGCAGGACCACCTAGAATGATAACCTTAGAACCAAGTGGAATAGTTGTCCATTTCTTTTGAATGTCTTCCGTACGAATGTTTCCTAGTCCTCCGGCAATCATGATAGGCTTATGATATCCTCTCACTTCTAGCCCATTAAAAGAATTAACTCTTTCTTCATATGTTCTGAAGTAACCTAAAATATTAGCTCTACCAAATTCATTATTAAAAGCAGCACCTCCCAGAGGTCCTTCAATCATAATATCAAGTGGGCTCACAATTCGATCAGGTCGACCAAAATCCGACTCCCAAGGTTGAATAAAGTTAGGAATATTTAAATTTGAGACACTAAATCCAACTAAGCCTGCTTTGGGCTTTCCACCAACACCTGTCGCACCCTCATCTCTAATTTCTCCACCTGATCCTGTAGCTGCTCCAGGCCATGGTGAAATTGCAGTTGGGTGATTATGAGTTTCAACTTTCATCAATATTTCAACATTTTCATTTGAATAACCAAATGAATGACTAGAACTATCTGGGAAGAATCTACCTGCAGTTGAACCTTTCATGACGGCAGCATTATCTTTGTAAGCAGATAAAACATAATCATTATCTTGATTGTAGGTATTTTTAATCATTTGAAACAGTGACTTATCTTGCTCTACGCCATCTATAGACCATTTAGCATTAAAAATTTTATGACGACAATGCTCTGAGTTTGCTTGAGCAAACATCATCAACTCCACATCGGTTGGATTCCTATTCATTTTGATAAATTTATCATACAAATAATCTATTTCATCCTCAGCAAGTGCTAGGCCCATTGATTTATTTGTTTCATAAAGAACGCCTTTACCTTTTTCTAACAGCTGAATTTCCGATAATGGTTTAGGTCGCTCAACATCAAAAAGTTTTTGTGCATTATCAATTTCAAACTCAACAGTTTCGATCATTCGATCATGTAATAGGTTTTTTAATTTGTTTTTTTCTGAATCATTTAAGCCCTTCGAGTGAATTACATATTGAATGCCTCTTTCAACTCTTCTAACTTTTGTTAAATCACAATTATGCACTATATCTGTTGCTTTTGATGACCATGGTGAAATAGTTCCATATCTGGGTAATACAAAAAGAGAATCATCATCATTTGAAACAGAATTAAATTTATCTCCGTAACATAAAAGCTTTTCTAGTTTTATATGTTCATTTTCACTAAGTGTTTCTTCAATATCAATAAAATGTACGTAACGGGCTTGTATATTTTCAACAGGCACTTTTAATTCTTTACACTTATTTAATAGTTTTGTAATGCGGAAATCAGATAATGCTATCGAGCCATATATTACTTTCATGCAAATAATTCTCTTCTGGTCATTGAATTAGATTTAAAATGATTGTTTTAATCACGTTTTCTTTGAGGACCTTATTATAGATGATCTTATACATAGATGTAAATGAAAACGCAACCGTTTGCATTATTATATTTTAAAGCTATTATTGAATGATGTTTATTTAAAAAATTTAAAATTTATGAAAAAAAATTCTTTATTTATAAGAAGAACCTGTCTAAACAACAGAAGGAAAATGCTTAAACATAATCACAAAAAATGTCTTGCCCGAGAAAGGATTTTTCACTTTTTAAATCAAGATGAATTTCCTACTTAGTTTTTTTTCTTCTTGCGCGAAAAAAATCTTGAAGGATATTTTTACATAATTCTTGTTCAATATTATGAATAATTTCTATTTTTGTATTAGAGACCCCCTCATTAAGTAAATTTAATTTACCTCCTAGTGTCCCAGTCTTAGGATCACTTGCTCCATAAATAATCTTACCGATTCTACTATGTATTAATGCCCCAAGACACATGCTACATGGTTCTAAAGTCACATATAATGAAAAATTTTTATTCAATCTATAGTTATTCTTTTTTAAACATGCGTTTCTAAGTGCCATAATTTCAGCATGTGCGGTACAATCATTCGAAGAAATTGAAAAGTTCCAGCCTTCAGAAAAAATCTCGTTATTTTCAACCAATACAGCTCCTACGGGAACCTCCCCTAGAGATCTTGCGTATTCAGCTAATTTATATGCTTTTTTCATAAAAAAGTGATGATTCATAACAATTATTTACATTTATTTAACAAAATAAAACAATAACATGACATTTTAATAAAAAAATAACATATTATTAATATTAGATGGAACTTTTATAATTTTTTAATGTCTTAAATATTGCTTGTCGACCAAAGCTAATTTATTAGCTACAAGCGTATGTATAAAGAATTTATTTATCCTTGATTCTTTCAAAGGCTTTCAGTTGAAAGCCTTTTTTATTTACAGTCTAATTCATAATTTTTTATTTTTCACTATCCTTGCTCAATAACAAATTCTAACAAACTATGACTAATTAACTGGATAATCAAGTTATTCCCATTCAATAGTGGCTGGTGGTTTACCTGAAATATCATATACAACTCTTGAAATTCCGGAAACTTCGTTAATTATTCTATTGGATACGTGTCCTAAAAAATCATAAGGTAATTGAGCCCAATGAGCAGTCATAAAATCAACAGTTTCTACAGCTCTCAAAGATATAACCCAATCATATTTTCTTCCATCACCCATAACTCCAACAGATTTTACTGGTAAAAATACTGCAAAAGCTTGCGAAACTTTATGATATAACTCATTTTTTATTAATTCTTCTATAAAAATATGATCTGCCTTTCTTAAAAGTTCACAATATTCTTTTTTAATTTCACCTAAAACTCTGACCCCTAAACCTGGACCAGGAAACGGATGTCTATACAACATGCTGTGTGGTAAACCAAGCTCAAGACCAATTTTTCTAACCTCATCTTTAAATAATTCTTTTAAAGGCTCGACAAGACCTAATTCCATATCATCTGGCAAACCACCAACATTATGATGTGATTTAATTACATGGGCTTTACCTGTCTTTGATGCTGCTGATTCAATTACATCTGGATAAATTGTTCCTTGAGCAAGCCATTTAGCATTTTCAATTTTTTTAGATTCTCTATCAAAGACATCTATAAAAGTATGTCCAATTGCTTTTCTCTTTTCCTCAGGATCATTTATTCCTTTCAAAGAGTCTAGGAACATATTTTCAGCATCGATTTTCTTTATGTTCAGACCAAAATGATCACCAAACATATCCATAACTTGATCTGCTTCATTTAAGCGTAATAAACCATTGTCAACGAAAACACAGGTTAACCTTTTACCAATTGCTCTATGAACAAGCATTGCTACAACTGAAGAATCTACTCCACCAGATAATCCTAAAATAACTTCATCGTTGCCAACTGTTTCTTTGATTTGTTTAATTGCATTATCAATAATTGAACTCGAACTCCACAGTTTCTCACATTGACATATATCAATAACAAAATTTTCTAATATTCTTTTACCTTGCTTTGTATGAGTTACTTCAGGATGGAATTGAATACCAAAAAAATTTTTTTCCTCATTACTAATGATCGCGTAAGGACAACTAGAAGTTTCACCAATTTTCTTAAAACTACTTGGAATTGACTTTACTTTGTCTCCATGACTCATCCACACATCTAGAAGTCCATAATCATCACTTGAAACAGCATCTTCAATATTTTTAATTAATGAACATTTTTGCGTCACTTTAACTTGAGCATAACCAAACTCTCTTTTATCTGAAGAAGATTCAACTTCACCTCCAAGTTGTTTTGCCATCGTCTGCATCCCATAACAAATTCCTAAAACAGGTATATTTGCTTCAAAGACATAATTACATGCTCTAGGAGAATTGTTTTCTGTGACACTCTCCGGTCCCCCAGATAGAATTATTCCATTTGGATTAAATTTTTTAATATCTTCAGAATCTACATCCCAAGACCATATCTCACAATAAACACCTATTTCTCGAACTTTTCTAGCAATTAATTGAGTATATTGTGAACCAAAATCTAAAATTAAAATTTTATCTTTATAAATATTATCAACATTTTTCATTAATTATTCTCTTAAATTATACCTTACCCAAGACGATAGTTTGGAGCTTCTTTTGTAATTGTCACATCATGAACATGAGATTCTTTTATCCCTGCACCAGAAATTTTCACGAATTCTGCTTTTGTTCTAAGATCTTCAATTGTTGCTGAGCCTGTAAGTCCCATACAAGATCTTAATCCACCTATTTGCTGATGGACAATTTCTTTCAGCATACCTTTATAAGCAACCCTACCCTCAATACCTTCCGGAACTAATTTATCCGAAGCATTATCAGATTGAAAATATCTATCTGAAGAACCTTGACTCATGGCTCCCAAAGATCCCATTCCTCGATAAGATTTATAAGAACGACCTTGATATAATTCAATTTCCCCTGGAGATTCTTCGGTGCCAGCAAACATTGAACCCATCATTACACACGATGCTCCAGCAACAATAGCCTTACACATATCTCCTGAAAACCTGATCCCACCATCAGCAATGACGGGGATATCATATTTTTGTGCAATCTCAGCCGCATCTGAAATAGCTGTTATTTGAGGAACTCCTACTCCAGTCACTATTCTAGTTGTGCAAATAGAACCAGGGCCAATACCAACTTTTACCGCGTTTACTCCAGCATTTATAAGTGCCTCAGCTCCCTCTTTGGTTGCAACATTACCACCAATAATTTGAAGGTTGGGGTATGCTGCTCTTGTTTCCCGAATTCTTTGGAGAACACCTTCTGAGTGCCCATGTGACGAATCAATTAATAGCACATCAACACCCGCATTCACAAGTGCTTCAATTCGCTCTTCATTCCCTTTTCCAGCACCAACAGCAGCACCCACTCTCAACCTACCTAATTCATCTTTACATGAATTAGGCTTATTTTCAGCTTTTTGGAAATCTTTTGCTGTAATCATGCCCTTCAATGAATCATTTTTATCAACTAAAAGAACTTTTTCAACTCTATAATTTTGCATGACTTGCTCAACTTCTTTTCTCGAAGCATTTTCTGGAGCAGTAGCTAATTGAGAGCGAGGGGTCATGACTTTATCAACTGTAATCGATAAATCTTGTACGAAACGAACATCTCTTCCTGTTATAATACCAACTAACTTATTATTTTCAATAACAGGGAAACTGGCAAAACCAAAACGCTGTGTTAACTCTTTCACTTCAAAAATTGTATTATTTGGGTTCACAACGATAGGTTTCTTTACTACACCAGCTTCAAAATGCTTAACTTTTTTTACTTCTTGGGCTTGTTGTTTGATTGACATGTTTTTATGGATAAAGCCAATTCCACCTTCTTGTGCTAGAGCAATTGCAAATCTACCTTCCGTGACAGTATCCATAGCTGCAGAGACCATTGGTATGTTTAAATTAATGGTTTGGGTCAATCTTGTTGACAATTGAACATCATTTGGTAAGACTTCTGAATGTGCGGGTACTAGTAAAACATCATCAAAAGTGAGTGCTTCTTTTTTTATTCGTAACATGGCAATATCTCATTAAAGTATATAATATTGCCGAAGAATTATACTTTAATAAATTAAAATTTGCTAGTCATTAATTTATAAAAAAGTATAATACTAAACAATGTGATTTTTTAAATAAAAAGTTCATGGACAGTACAAAAATACATACCGTTTCATCACTAAATAATCTTGTAAAAAGAATTTTAGAAAATAATATTGACCACATTTATTTAACTGGCGAAATTTCAAATCTTTCAAAGCCGATATCAGGGCATTGGTATTTCTCATTAAAAGACTCAACTTCTTCAGTCAAATGTGCAATGTTTAGAACTTCAAATAAATTTTTATCATTTGAACCTATTAATGGTGATCAAATAATGGTTTTAGCAAAAGTGACGTTATATTCTGCTAGAGGTGATTATCAGTTGATCATTGAAAAAATGAAGCCATTTGGTGAGGGTTTACTAAAAAGACAATATGAAATATTAAAAACAAAGCTTTCAAGTGAAGGGTTATTTGATAAAGTTCATAAAAAAGCATTACCGAAAAATATTGGTAAAGTTGGAGTTTTTACTTCAGAAACTGGTGCAGCCATTCATGATATATTGAATGTGCTAAAGAGACGAAATCCCTCTCTTGAAATTTATCTATACTCTTCAATTGTTCAAGGAGAGAAATCTGAACAATCATTACTAAATAACATTGCATTAGCTGAAAAAGAGAATATTTGCGATGTTTATATTATCACTCGTGGAGGTGGAAGTCTTGAAGACTTATGGTCATTTAATAGTGAAAAACTAGCCAGAAGAATATTTTCTTTCAAGAAACCTATAATTTCTGCCGTAGGTCATGAGATTGACACCACCATAACTGACTATATTTGTGATTTGAGAGCAGCTACACCTTCTGTTGCTGCAGAAATAATATCTGTTGATATTGTAAAATTAGTTACAGATATTTTCGGAAAAGTAAATCAAATTGAACGACTTGTTTCCAATAAGTTAAAAGAAAAGTATCTATGTTTAGAAAAAAAAAGTGAACAAATAAATAGCTTAAACCCCACGAGAATCATTCAAAATAATTTTCAAAAAAATGATTATATTGCAGAGAAGCTAAATAATTTAATATTAAATAAAATCATAGAATTAACTAATAAAATACAAGCAAAAAATCTAGAATTAGATCATAAGATTGTAGTTTCAAAAATAAATAAGTATGGCTACTCTTTTCAACAAAAAGAAATACTTTTAAATTCAATTCTAGCTCAGATAGTTGATTTAAAGAAAAATATGAGTCATCAAAAATTAAACCACTTATCACACTTAAATCCTTTGGATATTTTTAAAAAAGGTTATTCCATTACAGTTAACTCCGAAAGAAAAGTCATTAGATCTAAGAAAGATGTTATTTGTGGAGAACACATAGAAACAACCATTAAAGATGGAAAAATTGTATCTAAAGTTATCCAAATTAATTAAGATGATAATTTTAAGTATAAAAATCTATCTTGATAATAATCTTTAAATTAAATATTATCTTTAAAAATATAAAAATATAAAAATATAAAAAATATAAAAAATATATATAAACATCATCATAAAGGAATAATAAATGAATGCACAAATTACAAACTGGCTCATACAATACTTATCAATTAGTGATAATATTGCACTATACCTTTCAGCAATAATAATATTTTTTGGAATTTGTATTATTAGCTTATTGGTAAATTACATTTTAAAAAAATATATTGTCTCCATTGCTACTAAAATAATTTCCAGAACCAAAAGTATGCTGTTAGGACTTTTTATTAATGAAGATGTCATAAAAGTGCTATCCCATATTGGTCCTGGATTGGTTTTTTTAAAGGCTTCCCCTTTAATCTCTAGCCAGAAATTACCTTTAAATAATTTAGTCAATGGTATTCAAGTTGCCGCTGAACTTTATTTGCTTTTTGTTGTGTCTGTCTTTTTCTTTAGATGTTTGGACGGTTTTAAGCAATTACCACATAAGGTAAAGTCCCTCGAAAAGCAACCCATGCATGTATATGTACAAGTTGTTAAAATTATTATTGCAGTTTTTGCCACTATAATGGCCATATCAATTGTAATTGATAAAAGTCTACTATCTCTGATTGCTGGTATAGGTGCATTAGGTGGTATTGGTTTATTAGTATTCAAAGACTCATTAATGGGCCTTGTTTCAAGCATACAAGTCTCCCAAATGGATATGGTGCGAGTTGGTGACTGGATTACTGTACCCTCACAACATGTTGATGGCGACGTAATTGAACTTAATTTAAATACAGTCAAGATCAGGAACTTCGATAAAACAATAGCAACAATCCCAACGACATCGTTAACAAGCGCAAGTGTTCAAAACTGGAGAGGTATGTCTGATTCCGGTGGTAGAAGGATTAAGCGTTCCATATATATTAATATAGATACCATTAAATTTTGTTCCGAAGAGTTATTAATAAAGTTAGAAAAGATTGAATTACTTAAACCTATTATTTTTGCCAAAAACAAAGAAATATCTAGCGAGAATAACCAAAATAAAATAGATACTTCACATGTAATCAATGGCAGACAATTAACAAATGTTGGACTCTATAGGGCTTATATTGAAGCATACCTAAAAAGTAGAGATGATATAAAGTTCGATTTCACATTTTTAGTTAGACACTTAGATCCAACTCCAATTGGATTACCAATCCAATTATATATATTCACCAATGATACTAATTGGATTAATTATGAGGGAATTCAGTCTGATATTTTTGACCATTTGCTAGCTTCCCTAGAACTCTTTGAGCTTAAAAGTTTCCAAAATATTTCCGGGTACGTTGAATCAAAATTGAACTAACATAACAAAAATTATAAAAAAAGTTCTCATGCCATAGATATGAAGAAACAACAAGTATTTATAACATGTATTTAGCTGGATAAGTCCGGCTTTATTTTTGTCTTTTTTAAAAATTACTATATTGTTTGGTTTGCACAAAAGATGTTTCTTTATCATCTACAAAAGTTAGTGAAACATTTTTTAGTATGAAGGAGAAATTGATTACTGATGATAAAAAAGAACTCAAATAATTATTAAACTTTATTCATAAAAAATTTTATCCTTTTATCACCCACCTTGCTTCTTGGATATCTTTCTCATTATTTTAAATAGTAACTTGATATACAAGACTGGTATTTTTTTGATGGCATCTAACCCCCTAACATGTAATATATTTACTATACACCCGATAATCTCACCTGTTTTAACTACTATTTTAATAGGTCTCTTTTTCCTTTTTATACAAAATTACCTACTTTATCCAAGGATTATAATTCTAGGGTATAGACTCTCGATGCACACTCTTTCATTTAGGACTTTGTGCATGTAAGAAAAAACAGCAACATCTAAAAATTTATTGCTCACTTCAAAAGAGGATGTAGGAAGATTTTTTTTATTCAATATAATATTAAACAATCCCAAAAAATCATCATTTCTATTATTTAGAACAATTCCAACTTTTTCTATTTCAACCATATCTACATATCTAGTCTTTGTTTATTCTAATTTTTTTAAAAGTTATCTAAGGAACACTCAACTTAACCATATCTTTTGATATTGAATAACGTAGAAAATTTATCGTCAAAATCATTAATTAGATAATCAATAACATTCGTACTATTGATTTTATCAATAAAAAAACCTCACATTTGAAAGGTTAAAAAATGAATCTAAATAAACAAGGAAAGTGAAGAAAATTCTAATACTTTTATAAAGTGACCTTTTTCATAAAGATTCATTTTTTATTTTCAATAGTATAATTTCAAGAAAAATAAAAATAGAACATTTATAACTAAAACCACCGAAAGCATAAGTTACATAATCTGCATTTCGATTTTAAGTAGATAATAATTCCGTAATAGAGGATAAATTTAGATTTATCCTCTTGATTTTTTATTTTGTAGATGTCTTAAAATTCTTTTTCTTCTATCTGAAAGGTTTTTCTCGTAGGGGTTCTCGCTATTTTGAAATTGTATTTTTATTGGTGTACCAACAATCTCAAGTGTTTTTCTAAAATAATTCATTAAATATCTCTTATAGGAGTCAGGTAACTCTTTAACTAAATTACCATGAATAACAATAATTGGTGGGTTGTAACCACCTGCATGAGCATATTTAAGCTTAACTCTCCTACTACGAATTAATGGAGGCTGATGATCGTCTGTGGCCATTTTTAAAATTTTTGTTAGCATTGATGTACTTACACGTTTGGTACTAGAGTCAAATGCTTCTGATATGGATGCAAATAAGTTTCCAACTCCTGTACCATGTAGCGCAGAAATAAAGTGAATTCTAGCAAAATCAACAAAACCTAATCTACGATCAATTTCACTCTTAATACTTTCTTTTTTTTGTTGTGATAATCCATCCCACTTATTGATAGCAATAACTATGGAACGACCGGAGTTTAGACTAAATCCTAGTAAACTAAGATCTTGATCAGTAATATTTTCCCGAGCATCTACTACAAACACAACTACATTGGAATCCTCTATTGACTTTAAAGTTTGAACGATTGAAAACTTTTCAACTTTTTGTTTTATATTTTTCCTTCTTCTGATACCTGCAGTATCAATTAGGATATAATTAGTATCATTTCTTTCAAGTGGAATGTAAATAGAATCTCTAGTGGTTCCAGGCGCATCATATACGACAACACGTTCTTCCCCCAGTATTCTATTAATCAACGTCGACTTCCCAACGTTTGGTTTACCTATTATGGCAATTTTAATAGGTCTTTCTTCAAGGCTATCTTCTTGGCTACCATCTAATAATGTAGAATCTGAATTAATTTTCATAGCCTCAACATCATCAATCTCAGATTCAAAAAAAGGAGTTAAAGTTTTACTGATTAACCTATTTAATCCCCTATTATGAGCAGCTGAAATTAAGAACTTTTCATCAATTCCTATTCTATAATATTCATGCTCAATCTGTTCAGAATCTACACAGTCAGTTTTATTTATTACTAATGCACAGGGTTTATTCTTTTTTCTTAAGAAGTCTGCAAGCAATTCATCACTTACACTCATACCTAACTTTGCATCAACTAAGAAATAAACGAAATCAGCTTCTTCAATAGCAAGTCGAGTTTGTTCAGACATTTTTGAATCAATACCAATCTCATCTCCATCTACACCACCGGTATCAATAACAATATAATCAAAGTTATTAAAATTTGCCTTCCCATATTTTCTATCTCGAGTTAATCCGGGAAAATCAGCAACTAAAGCATCTCTTGACTTTGTTAAGCGATTAAATAGTGTTGATTTACCTACATTCGAATGACCGACTAAAGCTATTACTGGTACCATACTTTACCTTAATTAATTATTTGTTCGTTTATTAAGTCACCGTTACTAGTAAAAGCAATAATACCTTGTTTAGTATCCAAAGGCGGGACCAAAAATTTTGAGTCGTAGTCTTTTTGAGCTACAATTAAGCCTGTGTTAATGTTTATCCAATGCAGATAACCTTCCATATCACCAACCATCAACGTGTCTTTAAATATACTTGGCGAAGTTAAAAATCTATACTCCAATTGGGAGTTTTTCCAAACGTCTTTTCCGGATGTCAAGTCTACACATCGGACTTCATCACTAGATGTTACAAAGATGATTTTCGACCCTTTTATAACAAAATCTTTTGCTGATGAAGTTTTAATTTTCCAATTAAACTTATAAGTTGATAAATTTATTGAGTTCAAATCACCGTTGTATCCAAGTATATATAAATTATTTCCAACAACTTTCGGCGTTGCATCCACATCCATTAATTGACCAACTTGGGTTTGATTAATTGGTGTTCCAACTGGTATTTGTTTTAATAAATTTCCTGTTTTTAACTCTGCAACTCCCACCATGCCATTAGACATACCCCAAAAAACCTTATTATCATGAATAGTAATAGAGCTTGCAGATCTTAAAGAAAATGGAGGCTCAAAAGTTTTTATGTTCCAAATTTCTTTTCCGTTATTCTTATCAAAAGCTTGTAAGTTGCCTCCATCTGTATTAACAAGAACATAATCTTGATAAACAACTGGTTTGGAAATAACTGAACTATTTGTATCAATAACCCATTTAACTTTCCCTGACTTTAAATTTAAAGAATACAGTTTGGCACTTTCACTTCCAATATATAAATCATTTTGACCTAAACTTATCCCACCCGAAAGCTTAGCATCTGAATCAGAGTTTAATTCCTGTTCCCAAATTTCTTTTCCTGAGTTAGCGTCAATAGCCTCAACCGTTCCATTTCGATCGGCTACGTAAATGATTCCATTTTGTTCAACAGGGCTTTGTTGAGAATAGTATTTACCGAACCCATCTCCAATATTATTATTCCAATTATTTTTAATTTGGAATTGATTTTGAACGACTGGTAATGGTGACATTTCATGAGCTGGTTTTTCAGAAGAGCACCCGAATAAAATCAAGCTTAAAGACAAAAATAAAGGGGTTATCCGTGCATTTATTTTATACATTATCAACTCACTTATTTAAATTACTGATTTTTATATTAATTAATGGAACATTTGGATTAATTTTTTAGCCTTTAGATACTCTTTTTTTGCTAAATCAAACTTGTTTTCTTTTGTATATAAATCACCCATTAAAATAGTTTTTTGTAACTTCCAACTTTCAGATTTAATTGTCCCAATGATATTTTTAGCTAAATCAAATTGAGAGTTAAAAATATATAATCTTGCCAGCCGTACTTTAGCTATGTTGAGTAAATTAACATCTGATGAATTATGAATAATCCAATTAAGAGAGTTTATCGCCTCATTATAGTTCTGCCTTTCCACATATACTTTAGAAAGATTTAAATTTAGTAATGATGAATATTCATTTTTATTATTTTCAATATAATTTTTTGCGTTTTTTATAACACCATTACTAACTTCATCACTCTGGAGCTTTTTATGAATTACTTCAAAATTATCCACAGAAATCAAGTTATCTTTTGATACACTTTGATGATAAAAGGTTTTAACAAGAATTGCGGCAAAAATTATAACCAATATAACCACGACCCACTTTAGATATTTTTTACACCATCTCTTTATCGCATCAACTTGTTGATCTTCTGTTGTATATACTTCCATCTTTAAGCCTCCAATTGTTCCCTTAACTCACTCATAAATGTATTTTTTGGATAATCTTTTTGATTGCCGTCCATAAGATTTTTTAAAGTTATTCTTTTGTTTGATATTTCAGAGTCACCTATAATTACAGCAAAGTTAGCTCCCATAGAGTTAGCTTTTTTAAACTGCCTTTTAAAGCTAACGTTATTGTGATTAAAGAAAACTCGTTTATCAGGAAAGTTGTTTTTTATATCAAAATAGAGCTTTAATGCTGTCCGCTTATTTGATTCATTTTGTGTCATAACAAATATATCTATTGTTGGTAAATTTACATTCACATCAATTGATTCAAGCATTAAGACTAATCTTTCAATACCAAGTCCGAATCCAAAACCAGGTGTTTTAGAACCTCCCAGATGCTCAACAAGACCATCATATCGTCCACCACCACAAACAGTTCCTTGCGCACCTAATGCGTCTGTAACCCACTCGAAAACAACACCATTATAGTAATCTAACCCTCTAACTAAACGTTCATTAACTTCAAATGAAACTCCTATCTCCTTCAAAGAAGCACACACTAATTCAAACTCATTTTTATCATTTTCTGTAAGTACACTATGAAATTTAGGAGCATTTTCGACAATTTTTTGTGTGGTTTTAATTTTACTATCTAAAATACGTAGTGGATTAGAATAAACTCTGCGTTTTGAATCTTCATCCAAAAAATCAATATGCTGTAAAAAATAAGTCTTGAGTGCCTTTTTATAGGCCTCTCTAGACTCTGTATTACCAATTGTATTTATTTGAAGTTTTACAAAGTCACCTAAACCAAGATTTATAAAAAGTTATTTAACATACCTAGTATTTCAACTTCAATATAGGGAGCCTCAATACCAAAAACTTCCACACCAAACTGATGAAACTGTCGATATCTTCCTTTTTGTGGTCTTTCATATCGATACATCGGCCCCATATACCAAAGCTTCTGTTCTTGATTATGAATCAGACCATGCTGAATTACTGCTCTAATACATCCAGCTGTTCCTTCTGGTCTTAGCGATATATTTTCATTACTTTTATCATTAAAAGAATACATTTCTTTTTCAACCACGTCTGTTGACTCTCCGACACTTCTTTGAAACAACTGTGTTTTTTCGAGTAATGGGGTTCTAATTTCAAAGAAATTATGTTCCATCATCATCCTTCTAATTTTATTTTCTAAAAACGACCAATATTTTATTTTGTCTGGAAGAATATCATTCATTCCTCGAATTGCTTGGTATATGTTCTTCACGTCATTCTCACTAATATTCTTTTATATTTAATTTATTTGAAATCATGCTTGCCTTTGCACGAATTTTCTTCTCTAACCGTTCAATAATTTCGCCATTATCAAATCGTTCGCGCTGACGTTTTCCATCTTCATAAAATGCGCTTTTATTATTACTACCCGCAATTCCTAAATCCGAAACTTCAGCCTCACCGGGTCCATTAACAACGCAACCTATTATGGATACATCCATTGGTACAGTAATGTCTTCGAGCCTTTCTTCTAAAGTATTAATAGTACCTATAACATCAAACTCTTGTCTTGAACAAGTTGGACATGCAATAAAATTTATTCCTCTAGCTCTAATTTTCAGAGATTTAAGAATATCAAATGCAGCTTTTATTTCATGCACGGGATCTGCAGCTAAAGAAACTCTTAAAGTATCTCCTATCCCCTCAGATAGAAGAATACCTAGTCCAACAGCTGATTTAATTGAACCAGATCTTAAGCCACCTGACTCTGTTATACCAAGGTGTAGAGGCTGATCAATTTTTTTTGCGAGTAATCTATACGCATCAATTGCTAAAAAAACATCCGACGCTTTAACACTAACTTTAAAATTATCAAAGTTATATTTTTGTAAAATATCAACATGCCTCATCGCTGACTCAACTAATGCTTCTGCTGTTGGCTCTCCATATTTAGATTGGATATCTTTTTCTAAAGAACCTCCGTTTACTCCAATTCTTATCGGTATGTTTTTTTCAAAAGCCTTATCAATAACAGCTCTAATACGTTCCTCTTTTCCAATATTTCCGGGGTTTATTCTAAGACAATCTACACCATAATCCGCAACCTTCAAAGCTATCCTATAATCGAAGTGGATATCAGCGACAAGTGGAATTTTAACTTGTTCTTTTATTAGTTTAAACGCTTCAGCTGCTTCCATTGTAGGAACAGATACTCTCACAATATCAGCTCCAGCTTTTGCAAGATCTTGAATTTGTTTGACAGTTGCCATTACATCTGTTGTTTTGGTATTTGTCATTGATTGAACTGCAATAGGGGCATCTCCACCAATAGGAACATTGCCAACATATATCTTTTTGGACTTTCTTCTAACAATATTATTTTTATTAATCATCTATTAGCTCTTCATTCGGTAAAGAAAACTTTGCAACTTTATTTGGATTAAACTTATTTAAATCAACCTTTTTTCCTTTGAAAAACATTTTTTTGACATTACCTGGTGCTCCAAAAATAAATTTCAATGGTTGTGATCCACTTACAATAAGAGTTTGTTTTTGTTTTTGTAATCCGAAAAAAAGTTTTTTTAAGTTTTTATCATAAATCTCAACCCAGCAATTTCCTGAAAAAAGTATCTCTACTTCATCTGGACTGGTAATTTTTTTAAAATAATCAATATTTTTGTTCGAAAACTTTTTATATTCTAATTTATTGTATAAAGGACTATTATACATCTTCAGTATGTGATTATCATTTATTTTGAACAAATGTTTAACAGCATCATAATCAATCGTTGGTACAACTAATTTTTTTTTGAGTGAAATGGGTTGTGCATTGTTTAATTCAATGTTTTTACGCTTGTTTTGCTCTTCTAATCTTTGAAAATATAAAAAGAGAATGGACAAGAAAATAATTAAAACAAAAATTAACAAGAAAAAGTTAAAATTAATTTTTTTATTTCTATTTGAAAAATCACGCAAATCAGGACTACTTACTAAATTATTTTTTTCTTGTGTGTAAACCTGTATATTTAAAATTCCTGCATAAGCCTTCATATAACCTATCAAATAAACATCTAAGTTACTTTTATCAAAGGCTTTATCATCAATGGTTTTAATTACACTTAAGTTAATTCTTAACTTATGCGCAATTTCCAATTGGCTAATCCCTTTTGACTCTCTTAAAATCTTAAATTCAACCTTTAGAAGTTCTTCATGTAATGAGTTCATTTAATCTATCATTTTTGCATTCTAAATTAATCTTAGACTATTTATAATTCTTTGATTTGAATTTGTTTTTTATTCTTTAAAGCACGTTTTGTTTTATCTAAAATATCACCAGCTAACTGACCACAAGCAGCATCAATATCATCACCACGGGTCTTTCTAATAGTGACAGTAAATCCATGTTTCATCAGTGTTTTTTGAAACCTATCCACTCTTGAATTACTTGGTTTATCATAATCAGAACCTGGATGGGGATTAAAAGGAATTAGGTTAATTTTACATGGTATATCTTTTAAAAGATTAATTAAGTCTATGGCTTCTTCTGGGCCATCATTAATATGATCTAACAAAATATACTCAACAGTAACTTTTCCTCTATTAGCATTAGAGCTATCAATATATCTTTTTACCGTACTCAAAAATAAATCAATATTATATTTTTTATTGATTGGCATAAATGAATTTCTTAATTCATCAGTAGGCGCATGAAGAGAAATGGCCAAAGCCACATCGATTTTACCAATCATTTGTTCAAGACCTGGAACTACTCCTGAAGTTGAAACTGTTACTCTTCTTTTAGATAAACCATAACCTAAATCATCAAGCATAATTTCTAGAGCTGGGATCAAATTATTTAAGTTTAATAATGGTTCACCCATTCCCATCATGACAACATTTGTTATTGGTTTTCGAGATGTTTTAATTTTATCTTTAATTTCAGTTGTCGCTCTCCATATCTGTCCTACGATCTCAGATACACGAAGATTTCTATTGAAACCTTGCTTACCAGTTGAGCAAAACTTACAATCAAGAGCACAGCCAACTTGAGAAGATATACATAACGTAGCACGGTCATTTTCAGGGATATAGACTGTTTCTATATCTTGGTTTCCATCAACTTTAATAGCCCATTTTATTGTTCCGTCACTAGAGTATTGTGCTTTTGATATTTGAGGTGCCTCTATACAAGCTTTAGATTCTAATTTACTGATTAAGCTTTTGCTTAAGTTTGTCATTTTAGAAAAGTCAGAACAATGAAAATGATATATCCACTTCATAACTTGTTCAGCTCTAAATGGCTTTTCATCTAATTGATTAACAAAAAAGTCACGGAGAGATTGACGGTTAAAATCTAATAAATTTACTTTTGAACTTGACACTGATACTACCCAATTACAAAACAACCTAAAACAAGCACATTTTATCAATAATTTGTAAAATATGCTAATTTTTTAAAATTAAGATATGATTTCGGGATTTGAAAAAAAGAAAGCTATCTCCTGCTCAGCGGAATGCTCACTGTCTGATCCATGAATAGAGTTTTCCGTGTTATTTATGCCAAACTCAGCTCTAATTGTTCCTAGCGCAGCCTCAGAAGGGTTAGTTTTGCCGATCAAAGCTCTAAATTGATTAACAACTTCTGGACCTGTTAAAACAAAAACATATATCTGATCTGAAACCATATATTCAATTAAATTATTGAAGAAAGGTTTACCAGTATGTTCTTCATAAAAACTTTTAGCTTGTTCATAATTTAGATGTACTGTTTTTATTGCAACAATTTTAAAATTATTTTTTCAATTTTTGAAATTATTTCCCCAACTTTGTTTCTTTTTACAGCGTCCGGCTTTATTATTCCTAAAGTTTTTTGCTGTTTATCCATCATTTCATCCTTCTAATTCAATTTTTGTAAAAAATTCGCTATTGTTCTTATACCAATTCCAGTAGCCCCGATACTAAACTTATCAGAAGCCGAGGCTTTGTATGTAGCACTACAGTCTACATGTAACCAATTTTTTTTGTAATCATCTACAAAATAAGACAAAAATGCTGCGGCAACAGAATGGCCCGGTCCTGGATTAGTGCTCGGGACATTTGCGATATTAGCAAAAGAAGATGAAATCCTATTCCTATGAAAATCTGCCAATGGCAGCGGCCAAAACCCTTCTTTTTCTTCACTAGCAGAAAATAGTAATTTTTGAGATAATTCATGGTCATAGCTAAAGATCGCATGGTAATCATTACCTAGCGCAACCTTTGCAGAACCAGTAAGAGTAGCACAGTCAATAATATATTTGGGATTTTGAGAGTTAGCGTAAATCAAACCGTCAGCCAGCACTAATCTACCTTCTGCATCAGTATTTAAAACTTCAACACTTACGCCATTTTTATATTCAATAATATCTCCTAATTTAAGAGCATTACCAGAAACCATGTTTTCAGCACAACATAGTATTAATTTAACTCTTTTTTTCAAGCCCCTTAAAATTCCTAAGGCCAATGCACCAGAAACTAATGCTGCTCCCCCCATATCAGCTTTCATCGTTAACATGCCAGCTGATGGTTTAATACTATAACCTCCACTATCAAAAGTAATTCCCTTCCCAACAAGACAGGCAAAAACCTCTTCATCATCATTTCCAGAAGGATTGTAATCTAATATTAACATACAAGGCGAGTTATCAGATGCTTTTCCAACAGAATAAACGCCGTTCCAACCTTCATCAACTAAATCAATACCTTTAATCACTTTATATGAAACATCGTTTGGAGCAATATTTTTAATAAACTCCGCGGCTTCATTAGCTAATCTTGCTGGGAACAATTCACTTGGACTTTGGTTTATTAATCCCATAGACCATTTACTTACACTGATTCGATTTAATAGCTCATTTTGTTCCTGTTGTTCAAGTTGATTCCATTCCATTTGATTATTATTTTTAGGGTTATTATAACCTTGAAAAAAAGCCCATATTTCTTCTAATTGCCACTCGCCACCTTCGAGATAAACATTTTTAATCCCTAAATTATCTATTTTTCTTGCAGACTTTTGAATTATGTTTTTAGTGTCAGAGTCCGATACGTGAATTATGATTGCATCATCACTAAATGATAAGTGAGTTGTTTCTCCCCATTTAGGACATGTATTATTTTCTGTAAGTCTTATAAAAATTCTATCTACAGACATATTATATAGCCTCAATATTATTATTTATCTAAATATGAAAAAATTAGTCAATTTCATCAATCCAGCACATTTGAATTGCTTCTAATATTTTTTCACTACAATGGTTAGGATCGTCATCAAATTTTTCTAATTCAATTATCCATTCTCTTAGATCAGTAAATCTTATCGTTCTTGGGTCAACTTCTGGAAATTTTTCCGAAAGCTCTATTGCAATGTCAAGTGAATCAATCCATTGTAAGCTCATCAGTATGCTCCTTTTTAATGATTTTCTGCGGCTAAATTTATTGTATATTTGGGGATTTCGACTGTTAAGTCTTGATCCTCTATTTTAGCTTGACAACCAAGTCTTGATTCTGGTTCAAGTCCCCACGCTTTATCAAGCATATCATCTTCAAGCTCACTACTTTCCTCTAGTGAATCAAAACCTTTTTTAATAATGACATGACAAGTAGTACATGCACAAGATTTTTCACAAGCATGTTCTAACTTAATCCCATTTTTCAAAACCACATCAAGAACAGTGTCTCCTTTATTCGCATCTAATTCAGCACCCATAGGACAAAGTTCTTCGTGAGGTAATATTTTTATTTTTGGCATTTCTTAAATCTCGTCTATTGATTTTCCAGTTAAAGCAGATTTTATTGACTGATTCATTCTTCTGGCAGCAAAATCTTGGCTTAATTCATCAGTTTGTTTGATTAAACGTTTTATCTCTTTGATATCTTGACCAGATAATGATTTATATAACAGCATCATGGATGACTCTAAATTATTTCTTTCATTTGCTGTCAATAATGCATCACCATCTTTTTTTAATGCACTTATCAATCCCTCAAGTACTCTCTCAGCTTCTACTTTTTGTTCTGCCAAAGCTCTTGCATCTCGATCAATCTTAGCATTTGACATCGATTCCTTAATCATACTCGCAATTTCATTTTCGTTTAAGCCATAAGATGGCTTAACTTCAATACTTGATTCCCTCCCAGTAGTTAATTCTTTAGCACTAACTGATAATAAACCATCAGCATCGACTTTGAATGTAACTTGGATTTTTGCGGCACCAGCAACCATTGGAGGTATTTCCTTAAAAGAAAACTTAGCTAAAGAACGACAGTCAGCACTCATTTCTCTTTCGCCCTGAAGTACATGTATAGACATTGCTGTCTGCCCATCTTTAAATGTTGTAAATTCTTGAGCACGAGCAATTGGTATTGTTGTGTTTCGAGAAATAATTTTTTCAACCATGCCACCCATAGTCTCAACACCTAGAGATAGAGGTATAACGTCTAAAAGGACCATCTCATTATCAGACTTATTACCAATCAAAACATTGGCTTGAATTGCCGCACCAAGTGCAACTACCTCATCAGGATTTATATTTGAAAGTGGCTTTGAATTAAAAAACGACTCCACTTCGCTTAAAACTAGAGGAACTCTTGTAGACCCACCAACCATAACAATACTAGATATATCTTGTGCCTTTAATTGAGAATCTCTGAGGACTTTTTTACAAGAAGATAAAGTCTTTTTTATTAAAGGCATAATTAGCGAATTAAAGTCTGATCTTGTGAAAATTATATTTTTGTCAAAAATATTAAATGTAAATTCATTTGTGTGTGAAAGCTGTTCTTTTGCTTTAGTTGACAAATTAACAATTTTTCTAACTTCTGAGCTTGATAAGTTACTCTTATCTATATCAAGTTTATTTAAAAGCCAGTTGACAACTAAATCATCAAAGTCATCTCCACCTAAACTTGAATTACCACCTGTTGCAAGAACCTCAAAAACACCTTTATGCAATCTAAGAATGGATACATCAAAAGTACCGCCACCTAAATCATAAACTAGAATATTTCCTTCACTTTTGGTATCCAAACCATAAGCAATCGCAGCTGCTGTAGGTTCATTTAAAAGCCTTAACACATTGATTCCAGCAAGTTCAGCTGCTTTTTTTGTACAAGCTCTTTGAGTATCATCAAAATAAGCTGGTACTGTAATTACAGCACCTTCAATATTTTTATTTAGTTGATTTTCAGCTGTATTTATCAGATGTTTTAAGATATCCGATGATACTTGAACTGGGTTTTTAATGCCTTGATTTGTTACAAAAGAAGGAAGACCCGAATCACTAAATTTTAAGTTATAGGACAATGCCGCTGTATTATTGATTTCTGCTTTGGAACAACCCATGAATCGTTTCACTGAAACAATTGTGTTTAAAGGATCCGACTCGTTGTACTTTAGCGCCTCATTACCAACTTTCACGTCTTCAACACCATAGTAAACCACTGACCTTGTTGTGTTTTGTTTATCATCACTTTCAATAATTTCAGGACGATCATTGAAAACTTTTGCTACCAAAGAATTAGTAGTCCCGAGGTCAATACCCACAGCAATTTTTTGTTTAAATTTTGTTGCATTTTGTTGGCCTGGTTCAGATATTTGTAGTAATCCCATAATTTTCCTAATATTTAAATAATCTTATCTTCAAGATCTTCAATCTCAGTAACTAACTTCGAATAAAACTTTAGTTTCTGTACTTCCAAAAAAACCTGATTCCAATTTTCGATGCCTATTAATTCATTTAATTGTTCAAGAATTTTGTTATATTTTGCATCTACATATTGAGATAATTCCTCAAGTTTATTTTGCATATTTTCAATGTCATTAGATACTTCCTCTATTGTCTCACGAAGCTCCATTTGCTCAAATAAAAAAGTATCGTCAGCAATAGTTTTATTGGAATCAAAATGTATTCCATTTATATTTAGTAAATGTTCAGCCCTCGAAATTGGGTTTTTCAAAACATTGTATGCGTCATTGATCTCTGAGGTTTTTTGAAGAACTAACAATTTATCTCTGCTTGATGCAGTGCTATATTTATCAGGGTGGAAAGTGTTTTGAAGGTTGAAATACTTTTTTTGAAGTGTTGATAAATCGACATCAAAACTTTGTTCAATGTCGAATAATTTAAAATAATTCATAATACTCAATAATATTAATTAAACAGTAAAACTCTCACCACACCCACATTCGCCAGATGCATTCGGATTGTTGAAAACGAAACCCTCATTCAATCCTTCCTTACGAAAATCCAATTCGGTGCCATCTATATATACAAGACTTTTATCGTCAACGATTATTTTGAGACCTTTGACTTCGAAAATATTGTCATATTCGTCGGTTTCATCTACAAACTCTAGAATATAAGCCATACCCGAACAGCCATGAGTTTTGATACCTAAGCGAAGTCCAATACCCTTGCCTCTATCCTCTAAAAAAGAGGAGATTCGACTAGCAGCGTTATCAGTTAAAGTTATTGACATATTTTACCTTACAAACCTAGCTGTTTTTTTTATTTTTGTAGTCTTTGACTGCTGCTTTGATAGCATCTTCTGCTAATATTGAACAGTGAACTTTAACTGGCGGCAGTTCTAGTTCTTCTGCAATTGCAGAGTTTTTCAAAGATTCGGCTTCTTCAATAGACTTGCCTTTGACCCACTCTGTAACTAAAGAGCTTGATGCTATCGCTGAGCCGCAACCATAAGTTTTGAATTTAGCATCTTCAATGATACCTGCATCATTAACCTTAATTTGAAGCTTCATGACATCACCACATGCTGGCGCACCAACCATACCACTACCAACGTTAGGGTCATTTTTATCCATTGATCCAACGTTTCTAGGATTCTCATAATGATCCAATACTTTTTTACTATATGACATAATTTACCTCTAAAATTCTAATTAATGATGAGACCACTCTACTGTATTTAAATCTATGCCTTCATTATGCATTTCCCAAAGTGGTGACATTTGTCTGAGTTTATTAACTGCATCGCTAATTTTGGAAATCGCAAAATCAACATCTTCTTTTGTAGTAAATCGACCAAAACCAAATCTTATAGAACTATGCGCTAACTCATCATTTCTTCCAATTGCTCTTAAAACATAAGATGGCTCCAAACTAGCAGATGTACAAGCTGAACCTGAAGATACTGCTAAGTCTTTCAATGCCATGAGTAATGACTCACCTTCAACAAACTCAAAACTAATATTAATGTTGGTAGAAATCCTCTGCTCTAAATCACCATTAATATGCATTGCATCTATACCTTTCAAGCCATCAAGTAATCTAGTCCTTAACATTAAAGTGTGTTGATGATCTTGTTCCATTTCATTCATTGCTATTTCACAGGCTTCACCAAAACCAACAATTTGATGAACTGCTAGGGTGCCAGATCGCATACCACGCTCATGTCCTCCCCCGTGAATCTGAGCTTCAAGTCTCACTCTAGGCTTCCTTCTAACATACAAACAACCGATTCCTTTTGGTCCATATATTTTGTGACCAGAAATGGATAGTAAATCTATTTTCATTTCTTTCACATCAATCGGAAGTTTACCTGCAGATTGAGCAGCATCTACGTGAAATAAGATACCTTTATCTCGACATATATCACCAATAGTAGCAATATCCTGAATAACACCAATCTCACTATTTACATGCATAATAGACGCTAAAATAGTATCTTCTCTGATAGCATCCTTGAATTTATTTAAATCAAGTAAGCCATTAGATTCGGGGCTTAAATACGTAACTTCGTAACCTTCTCTTTCTAACTGGCGACAAGTATCTAAAACCGCCTTATGTTCAGTTTTTAAAGTAATTATATGCTTACCTTTTTTCTTATAGAAGCCTGCTACTCCCTTTATAGCTAAATTGTCAGATTCAGTAGCACCAGAGGTGAATACTATTTCTCTTGGATCAGCGTTTAACAAATTCGCAATTTGTTCTCTTGCATGATCAACAGCTTCTTCTGCTTGCCATCCGAATTTATGTGAACGTGAAGATGGGTTTCCAAAACATCCATCTATAGTAAGGTACTCTTTCATTTTTTCGGCAACTCTTGGATCAACAGGAGTTGTCGCATTATAATCAAGATATATTGGCAATTTCATCTATTATCTCCGAAAATTCAAACTATAAAGTTTTCGTGTTTATTTGGTTTTTTGTTAAATTATCAGTAAAAAAATGTGATTTATCCCTATTTAGGATTAATTCAGCTAGTGTTACTTCTTCTAAAAAAGTCTTTATTTTTTGACTAAGTGCATCCCAGAGTGAGTGCGTTAAGCACATTTTTCCTGATTGACAATCAGAGCCTCCCAAACATTTAGTCACATCAACAGACTCTTCGACAGCATCAATTATTTGAGCAATATCTATTAAATCTGGACTTTTAGAAAGTACATAACCACCTCTAGGTCCTCTAATACTATTTACTAAACCTGCTCTTCTTAGTTTTGAAAATAGTTGTTCAAGATATGACAAAGAAATATCTTGCCTTTCAGCAATATCAGATAATGTTATGGCAGTGTCATTGTTAGAACAATGCATCGCTAAATCCAACATCGCTGTAACTGCATATCTCGCTTTTGTTGTCAATTTCATTGTTCGACCCAGTAATACTAATTATTACATATATTTTACATTCCTGACTAAATTAATCAAGTATTCTTTATGTTATAAATTGTAACTTATTTTGTAAATTTATTAATTGAAGATAACACACCTCTTAAAATGTTCACTTCTTGCTCTTCTAAGTTTGCTTTTATAAAAATTTTTTTTAGTTTTGATTGAATTGTATTCCCTTGAGATTTTTGCAAAAAACCAACATCATCTAATGTACTGATCAGATGTTCAAATAACATATTAAATTCTTGGTTTGAAGCTTGTAAATTATTATCTGCAACTTTATCCTTTGAGTTAGAAATGTATGATTTCCAAAGTTCGTATGATGTAATTTGAACCGCCATTGCTAAGTTTAATGAACTATATTCTGGATTTGCCGGTATAATCATCTGATAATTACAATGCTCTATTTCTTCATTAGTTAAACCAACACGTTCATTGCCAAATACTATTGCCACTTTTTTATCTTGATTAATCAGGTTCATAGTTTTTTCAGCCAAGCTAGAAGGCTCTAAGAGAGGCCATTGCATGTTTCTACTTCGGGCACTTGCACCTACAACTAAATGACAATCTTGAACCGCATCTTTTAGAGACTCGAACTTTACAGCATTGTTAGCAATATCATTTGCACTAGAAGCAAGAGCTTTCGTTTTATCATCAATTTCACATAAAGGATTGACTAAAAATAAACTTTTCAATCCCATAACTTTCATCGCTCTAGCCACGGACCCAATATTTCCAGAGTGCGATGTATTAACAAGTACAATTTTTACATTTTCTAACATTTTTATAGACTTATTTTTCAATTATTTAATTGATAGTCATCATATCAGAAAAGACAACAATAAAGTATTATTATGTTTGCATGAATAGCTTTTCATACTATAATAAACTGTTCTTTAAAATTTGTGGAGATATATGATGCAACCAATGCTCAACATTGCTATTCGTGCTGCTAGACTAGCAGGAAATGCAATTTCAAGTTCACTTGAAAATAAAAAATCTATTGAAGTGAAACAAAAAGGTAAAAATGATTTTGTTACAAATATTGATTTATACTGTGAAGAATTAATTATTGAAACTATCAAAAAAGCTTACCCCGATCATAGCTTCACTGGTGAAGAAACAGGTGTTCATAATGGTAGTAATACCGAATATAGATGGATTATCGATCCTTTAGATGGTACATTTAATTTCATTAGAGATATCCCACATTTTAGTGTTTCAATAGCTCTTCAAGTTAAAGGACGAACAGAAATTGGTGTTGTTTATGACCCTGTAAAAAATGAACTTTTCTCTTCTATTAGAGGAACTGGCTCAAAATTAAATGATCAAAGAATTAGAATTAGCTCTGTACCTCAGTTGACATCAGCTTTAATTTCAATTGGTTCCAGAAAAGACTCTAACAATTATTCAGAAAAAATCATTTCTGAATCTTACGATATTCGAAGACTGGGCTCAGCAGCACTTGATTTATGCTATGTAGCATCAGGTAGAACAGATGGATATATAGAAAATGGGTTAAAACCGTGGGATATAGCAGCTGGTGAACTAATTGCTCGTGAGGCTGGCGCAATATGCACAGACTTCAACGGATCCGCACAATATTTAAAAACAGGCAATATAGTTTGTTCAAATGTTAAGTTACTTAGGGAAATATTAAAAAATTTAGCATAATCTCAATTTAAACAATGTAGTTAATCTCGTGATTGCACTACATTATTATAAGTTTAGTTGAAATCGTTGATTACAATAAATTTAAATATTAGCTTTTGATTTTTCTTTAAAAAAAGAGTTCTGTATAACAGAACTCTTTTTTTCATACTTTTCAACAACAAAAATCTTTAAACATCTGTTAATGAAACAAACTTTTAATAAGCAAAAGTTGTTAAAGAGATTGTATTGTTCCTTTTGGAAGCACAGAGGTGATAAAGTCTCTTTTAATTGTGACTTCAGTTGTATCATTAAGTGCGATCACAATATACTCATTACCTTCAGATACTTTCTGAATTTTTCCAACAAGACCACCATTCGTTAAAACCTCTTCTCCTTTACTCAGTGAAGACATTAATTCACGATGCTGTTTGGCCTTTTTAGCTTGTGGTCTGTAAATCATAAAGTAAAAAATCGCTGCAAAAACAACAAGCATTAAAATTAATTGCATTCCGCCACCTTGTTGTGTCGCGCCAGCAGCAGAATCAGCGTATGCAGTATTTATAAAACTCATAAAATCCTCTTTTCTATTTTGTAATTAAAGGTGGTACATTTAGGTTTCGTCTTGAATAAAACTCTTCAACGAATTCCTCAAATCTATTTTCATCAATGGAACTTCTTATCCCTTGCATAAGATCCTGATAATATTTTAAATTATGGATGGTGTTAAGTCTAGCACCTAAAATTTCATTACACTTATCCAAATGATGAAGGTATGCACGTGAATAATTTTTGCATGTATAGCAATCACACTCTTCATCAAGTGGTAATGTATCATTTTTGTATTTTGCATTTCTTATTTTAATCACCCCATCCCTAACAAACAAATGGCCATTCCTTGCATTTCTTGTCGGCATAACACAGTCAAACATGTCAATACCCCTTCTAACTCCTTCAACAAGATCTTCTGGCTTTCCAACGCCCATCAAATACCTAGGCTTATCCTTTGGTAATAGGGGGCACGTGAACTCTAGAACCTTACGCATCTCATCTTTTGGTTCACCTACAGCTAATCCACCAATAGCATAACCATCAAAACCAATATCTATTAACTGTTCTGCCGAGAGCTTCCTAAGTTCAGGATATACACTACCTTGAACTATACCAAATAAAGCATTTTTATTCTCTAATTTTTTAAAATGTGCTTTACTCCTTTTTGCCCACCTCAAGGATAGTTCCATTGATTTTTGAGCTTCTTCATGAGTTGCGGGATATGGTGTGCATTCGTCAAAAATCATTACAATATCAGAACCTAAATCTTTTTGTATTTCCATTGATTTTTCTGCATCCATAAAAATTTTTTCGCCATTTACAGGATTACGAAAATGAACTCCATCTTCAGTTATTTTTCGAATATCGCCGAGGCTAAATACTTGAAATCCGCCTGAATCAGTTAATATTGGACCTTTCCAGTTCATAAAATCATGTAGATCTCCATGATTTTTTATAACCTCTTGTCCCGGTCTCAACCATAGATGAAAAGTATTTCCTAAAATAATTTCTGCACCAATTGATTCAACTTCTTCAGTCGTCATTCCCTTGACCGTTCCATATGTTCCAACTGGCATAAATGCAGGAGTTTCGACTGTTCCTCTTTTAAATTCTAACTGGCCCCTTCGAGCTCCACCTGATTCATTTTTTAATTCAAATTTCATAACAACCTTATTAATCTTCAGAAGAATGTGTATCGTTTTTTGTAATAAACATAGCATCACCATAACTAAAAAACCTATATTCTTTTTCTATAGCTTTTTGATACGCTTCCATTATATTTTGATATCCTGAAAAGGCGGATACTAACATTAAAAGTGTTGATTCCGGTAAATGAAAGTTCGTAATCATAGCGTCAACTACTTTAAACTTATACCCTGGATAAATAAAAATATCTGTATCTCCAGTAAAAGATTCTAGCGTTTTTAACGAGTTCTTAGCTGCAGACTCTAGTGCTCTTACGGAAGTAGTTCCAACAGCAATAATTCTTTTATTATTTTTTTTTGTATTTAAGATTTGTTGTACAACATCTTTTGAAACATCAATATATTCTGAATGCATTTGATGATCTTCAATATCATCTGACTTAACAGATTTAAATGTTCCAGCCCCAACATGTAAAGTAACAAAAGAAAAATTTACTCCTTTTTCTTTTAATTTATCAAGAAGATCTTGATCAAAATGCAAACCAGCCGTTGGAGCAGCAACAGCACCAACTTTTTCGCCATAAACAGTCTGATATCTATTTTTATCTTCATCAGTATCTGGCCGCTCTATATAGGGAGGTAACGGCATATGACCAAATTTTTCTAATGTATCAAAAACATTAACTTTATTTTCGAACTGTAAAATGAACAAGTCTTCTTTTCTTTCGATCATTTTCAAAGAAATATTTTGATCAGCTTCAATGAATATTAATGCATCTTTTTTAGGTGTGTTCGATGATTTTAAATGAACAAGAACCTTATTATTATCTAAAACTCTTTCAATTAAAATCTCTACTTTGCCTCCCGTTTCCTTTACGGCAAAAAGTCTAGCTGGCATCACTTTTGTATTATTAAAAACTAATAAATCACCAGGTTGAACAAGGTCCAAAACATCAACAAAGTTTTTATGATAGATAGCTTCGTTATTACTATCTAACATTAACAAGCGACTATCAGTTCTATGTTTGGCTGGTTTACTAGCAATTAACTCTTTAGGTAACTCATAAAAAAATTTGGAACGCTTCACTTTAACCTCTCTATGTCAAGAACGAATAGTATAGAGGACAAAAGTGTAGCGTCAAGTTTTTAAAGTTGGATTAGATATAGTTAATCATTGAACTGTTGTTCTTCAGTCGATCCCTTAAGAGCTGTTACCGAAGAATTTCCTCCTTGAATAATATTTGTCATAACATCAAAATAACCTGTTCCCACCTCCTGTTGGTGCGCTGAAAAAGTATAACCTCTACTTTTAGCATCAAACTCTTGTTGCTGTACTTTTTCAACATAATGCTTCATACCCTCTCCCTGAGCATACGAATGAGCAAGATCAAACATGTTATACCACATATTATGGATACCTGCTAAGGTTATAAATTGGTATGTATACCCCATATCTGCCAGCTCTTGCTGAAACTTAGCAATTGTGTGAGCATCTAAATTTTTACTCCAGTTAAACGAAGGCGAACAATTATAAGCTAATTTTTGTTCAGGATATTTATCTAAAATTGCCTCAGCAAATATTTTTGCTTCTTTTAGACAAGGAGTAGCAGTTTCACACCAAACTAAATCTGCATATGGTGCATATGCCAATCCACGAGATATTGCCTGATTAATCCCAGCTTTAACTTTATAAAACCCTTCTTTTGTTCTTTGTCCAAGAATAAATTCTTGGTCATAGGGATCTGAATCTGAAGTTAACAAATCTGCTGCATTAGCATCTGTTCTCGCTATAACCAATGTGCTAGTACCAGAAACATCGGCAGCTAATCTTGCTGCAATAAGCTTTTGAACAGCCTCTTGTGTTGGAACTAAAACTTTACCTCCCATATGACCACATTTTTTTACGGAAGCTAATTGATCTTCAAAATGAACACCTGCGGCACCAACTTCTATCATATTACGCATTAATTCATATGCATTTAATACTCCACCAAAACCAGCTTCTGCATCTGCCACAATGGGAAGAAAATAATCAACATTATTTTCATCATTATTATTTAACCATTGGATTTGATCTGCGCGTCTAAAAGCATTGTTAATACGTTTAACTACATTTGGAACAGAATCTACTGGATACAGAGACTGGTCTGGGTACATTGTACCTGCTGTATTATTGTCAGCAGCAACTTGCCAACCTGATAAATATATCGCTTCAATACCTGCCTTAGCTTGTTGAACTGCCTGTCCTCCTGTAAGAGCACCAAGACAATTTACATAACCTTTTTTTGCTTTTCCATTGATAAGTTGCCAAAGTTTTTGGGCTCCTTTTTCTGCAATGGTAAACTCTGGTACAAGTGAACCCCTCAATTTCACAACTTCTTCTGCTGTATAAGGCCTAGTAGTATTTTTCCAACGTGAAGATGTTGACCATTCATTTTGAAGCTGCTCTATTTGTTTTTTTCTATAAGAAATCATAATAAGTCCCTCTATTATTAATTTAATTGATTAATTCATATGCAGATAAAGTTAAAAATGGAACAAACTCATCATCTAGAATTAATTGTTCTAAGAGTTTAGAAGCCTGTTCAAATTTGTGGACTCTATCAATACTTTTTATTATTAAAAGCTTTTGTTCTAATAAAATTTCTTTTACTAACTTTCTTGTTACAAGCTGGCCACAGTCTAAAGATTGATTATGTTTAATCCATTGCCAAATAGAAGCCCTTGAGATTTCTGCCGTTGCAACATCTTCCATCAAACCATTTATTGGAACACAACCATTTCCCATTAACCACGCTTCTAAATAGTTTAAAGATACAAAAATATTTTCAATTAAACCATTCATAGTTTTAGGACCAGAACAAGGAGTTAGCAAATCCTCTTTTGAAATTGATAAGGACTTATTCATGAAGCCAATTTGATTAGGAGAATCCGAAAAAGCAGTTTTAAATGTTGACAAAGCAACTTCGGCTAAACCAGGATGAGCAATCCAAGTTCCATCATGACCATTTTTAACTTCGAGTATTTTGTCATTTTTTATTTTTAACATTACTTGTTTGTTCTCTTCGGGATTTTTGGAAGGAATAAAGGCTGACATGCCTCCCATAGCCAGAGCCCCTCTTTTGTGACAAGTATTTACCAATAACTTTGAATAAGATTTTAAAAAGTGTTTATCCATAGTCACACTTTTTCTATCAGGTAGAACTTTAGTTGGGTCATTGCTTTGTGTTTTTATAAAACTAAAAATATAGTCCCATCTGCCACAATTTAATGCAACTATATGCTCTTTTAATGAATAAAGTATTTCTTCCATTTCAAAAACTGCAGGTAAAGTTTCTATCAAAACTGTGGCTTTTATAGTCCCTTCATCTAAACCAAAATAATTTTCAGTAAACTTAAACACATCACTCCACCACTTAGCTTCTTCATGAGATTCAAGTTTAGGAATATAAAAATAAGGTGCGGTTTTTTTATTAATTAATATTTGATAATTATGAAAAAAATACATCGTAAAGTCTAAAAGACAACCAGGAATAACTTCATTTTTAAAAAAAATATTTTTTTCATTTAAGTGAAGACCTCGCACTCTACAGAATAATATCGCTACCTGTTCATTAAGTGCATATTGTTTGCCTCTATCATCAATGAAATCGATAGTTCTATTATTAGCTTCTCGTAAGTAGTGCTGGCCTGCTAATACTTTCTCCCACGTTGGAGAAAATGAATCTTCAAAATCAGCCATAAAAACTTTGACATTTGAATTTAATGCATTGATTATCATTTTCTTTTCAACTGGTCCAGTGATTTCTACTTGTCTATTTAGCAATTCTTCTGGAATAGGATTTATTTTCCAATTACTTTCACGTATTGATTGAGTTTCTTTCAAAAAATCATAATCATATCCATTTTCTAGATGACTATTTCTTTGTAACATCAATTTTTGATGTCCAGAAACCATCTTCTCCAATACAGCATTTAAAAATAGAAAATATTTTTCAGAAAATAGGTATTGGTATTTTTCTGGAATTTTTTTATGACTCAAGTCTGCAGATATATTTTTAGCACTTAAATTTAAATTCATAGCTCATTCCTTTGAGTTATTAATAAGTTACAAACTAGATTTACTTTAGTTTTGACTATATTTCAATCTAAATTTTATATAAATAAGATTACAAATATATTTTTTTTAAATTTCTATTGTTTTTTTGAATTAGGTTCATATATATTAGATGAGTAAAAAAAAACTTAGGAGTTCAAAATGGTATTAGTAGGAAGACAAGCACCTGATTTTACAGCTGCTGCAGTTCTTGGGAATGGCGAAATTATAGAAAATTTTAATTTTAAGGAATTTACAAAAGGGAAAAAAGCTGTTGTATTTTTTTACCCTCTTGACTTCACTTTTGTATGTCCTTCAGAATTAATTGCTTTCGATAAAAGATACAATGATTTTCAAGCTAAAGGTGTTGAAGTAATTGGTGTTTCAATTGACTCTCAATTTTCCCATAATGCTTGGAGAAATACATCTGTTGAAAATGGTGGTATTGGTCAAGTTAAATACCCACTTATTGCAGATGTAAAACATGAAATTTGTCAGGCTTATGATGTTGAGCACCCAGAAGCTGGTGTGGCATTTCGTGGATCTTTCTTAATTGATGAAGATGGTTTAGTTAGACATCAAGTTGTTAATGATCTACCTCTTGGAAGAAATATTGACGAAATGTTAAGAATGGTAGACGCTTTAAATTTCCATGAGAAAAATGGCGAAGTTTGCCCTGCTCAATGGGAAGAAGGTAAAGCAGGTATGGAAGCATCTCCTAATGGAGTAGCCGCTTATTTATCTGAGCATGAAGCAGACCTTTCTAAATAAAATTAGTACAATAATTCCTATACAACTATGTGTAGGAATTATTACTAAAACCTTAAATCAACCCCTGTAACTACGTAATGCAAATAATACATTATTTCTTTACATCTATTTGTAATTCTCTTAATTTCCCTCGCTAAAATAAATATATGCGTCACATTCTCCAAATAAGCCAAATCAATTTTAACAGTTTTTTGCAGACTTTTTATAACATCCTCATATTCTGATTGGAGTAAATTATACTTATATGGTAATGATAAATCTTGAGAAAACTCCATTCTAGCAAAAGAATTTAAAGAGTATGTTAAAATGTCAAGTGTATGATTTGTTAATTTCCAAATCATTAGTATTAATGTTTCAGGTAAATCATCAAAAAAGCCATCTTTTGAAGATTGTGCTATATTAGTTACAGTGTTTGCAATCCTTTCAAGATTAGCAATGACCTTAATAATAGCAACCAAAAGTCTCAAATCACTGGCCATAGGTTGATATTTTGCAATCACTTTACATGAGAAATCATCAATTTTTTTTTCTAATAAATTAATTTTTATATCATTTTCAATGATTTTAGTTGCTAGCAAGTCGTTTCTTTTTTTAATTAGCCCCATAGCATTATATAATTGAGACTCTACCATTCCGCCCATTTCTAATGCATCAGTCTTAACGCGGTCTAAATCTAAATGAAATTTTCCGGTTGTTTGAAATTTATGTTGATTATTATCCATATCTTCCTGTTAAATATGCTTCTGTGAGTTTGTTTTTAGGATTAGTAAATAAATTATCAGTTAAGTCATACTCGACCACATTACCATTGTAGATTAAAGCCGTAAAATCTGAAATCCTAGCCGCTTGGTGCATGTTATGAGTAACAATTAAGATGGTATATTCTGTTTTAAGTTCATCTATTAGCTCCTCAATTTTAAGTGTAGAAATTGGATCCAAAGATGAAGTTGGCTCATCTAATAACAAAACTTCAGGACTATTTGCAATCGCTCTAGCAATTATTAATCGTTGCTTTTGTCCACTTGATAATAAAATTGCACTTGACTGTAATTTATGTTTAACCTCTTCCCATAAAAATGTTTTCCTTAATGTATACTCAACGCTATCATCTAAAACTCTTTTATTTTTAATATTGTTAGCTCTCAAACCAAAAACTATATTTTCATAAATACTCATTGGGAATGGGTGGGGATTTTGAACAACCATTCCTATTTTTCGTCTTAAACTTTCTAATTTATAATTTTTTTGATATATATTCGCAGAATTAAAATAAATTTTTCCAGTAGTAATGCACTCTGAATTCAGTTCATTTATCCTATTGAAACTCTTTAATAAGGTGGTTTTACCACAACCTGACGGCCCAATGAATGCGGTTACTTTTTTAGTTGGAATTGATAAATTAATATTTTCTAACACTAATTTATTATTCAAAACAACATTAAGATTTTCTGTTTTTAATTTCATCAAGCTCATAAATCAATAAATATCCATCTGTTTTTTATATAAAAATTTTAAACTATATAAAAACACATTCAAAATAATTATAAATATAAGGAACACAAAAATAACACCAAACAATAGAGGCTCAGTCTCTCTATAATTCAAAGATTCTTTGACTAATGGAAGTGATTGAAATTGACTGAAATTATTATCTAACTGATTTTTTTTATATATAAAACTGAGGATGGTATATAATACCAATGGAGATATCACTCCCAAAGACTTGGAAACTAATAAAGGTACAGCTGCAATAATTTGATCAAACACATTTGGTAGAATTACTTTCTTAAAAGAAAAAAGATCATTTGCACCAAGAATAACAGTATCTAATAAATAATAACGTTTTATAAATAATAACTTATCTCTAAAAAGAATAATTAAAGACGGCAAACTTATTATTGTCATCGTTATTAGTGGAACTATAAGGTTATAGCCTTTAAACTTATATTGCCATGAAATAAAAAAACCTAGAGCAAAGACACCCCATAAAACAGAAGGAATTGTTGCTAAATAAATTAAGAATTCACTAATAAAGTTTTTAAGTGGTGTTTTTTTATTTGTGTAAAATAAATAATAAGAGACTATTAAGCTTAAAGGTATTAACAAGATACTCATTAAAATTAAAACGAAACAAAAATACAAAATATTATTTATATTTGTGTTTTCATTAATCGACAAATGGTTAAAAGAAAATATATCTTTTAAGTTTTTAAAAAACAAAATCATTTTGTCATAAAAATCTAATTTATTGTTATAAGTTAACTCTCTAATCTTTGAAAGATTTAACTTGTTAAGCGAATTGTCATTAAAGTCATATACCAACTGATATTTGCTTAGTTCCTTTTCAATGTTTGCGATTTTTTTTGATTAATATTATAATCTTGATAAACTCTTTTTTGACGCTCAAATAATTGATTATTACCTACATTACTTTTACCAAATAAATGAAAATCTCTAATTAATTTTTCGATGTTTTTTTTATTTTTTCTAAATCAAGCCTTCTGAAAGATAATTCTTTTAACAAATTTTTCACTTCAAGTTTAGCTTTGTTAAATTTGCTAAGATCCAACACTTTATTTTGGTATTTTAAGCGTAACGGCTTAACAAATATCAAACTCCCATCATTAAGTTCTATTTGCGCAAAGGATTCTAATTTTATTTTACTAGAAACATGATTTGAATTAATATCGAAAAAAGTAGTATGCAATTTTCTATCATTAGATTTGATAATCATCTGTTTTCTATCAAGACTTTCATCTTTATTAACTTGATAAATAATGCCCAAAGCATTTTTTGTTATTTTATTTTTTGTTTCAAAGCTAAATTGATAAATATCATGTGGCCAATAAAAATTTATTCCTTTTAGAAGAATAAAAGCAAACATAACTATAAATAATGAAATACAAAGCATCAATGATAAAAGTGACATCAAATTTATTAAATTATCTTTTTTTGTTTTCATTGTATGTTCTATCCAATATCTTTATCAGAAGTTTATTCAATCAACTATAAAAAATATTACTTGATTTGAATAAGTTTTTATTTTTTGTTCTCAATCGAGAAATAAGAAAATTAATGAATAAAGTAAAAATAAAAACTCCCAGTGTAATCAGGTACAAGTTCTTATAATGACTCATCATATTCTGCACTTCTATATCATTAATATACAGTTCATTCTGTGAATTTGAAGCTAAGCTTAAAAGAAATAAAATAATAGTTATTTCTCCAACCGCACGACCAAAACTTAACATGATTGAAAATATATATGTTTGTGAAATTTGAGGTATGATGAGCCTCTTTATAATAAAAGAATATGAAGCACCGAGCATTATTGATTCCTCAATTAACTTTTTAGAAATTGAGTCTATTGCATCAATTAAAATACTGACCATTGTGGGGATTATAGCAATTCCAACAGCAAACCCAAGAAGCCATACACTTTCATTATCAATATCTACTTTATTAGTCGTAAAGTCTGGAATATGCAATATATCTTTCAGAAAAACAAATAAAATGATTACAGATACTGAAGTAACAAGTAATAAATAAGTATCAATTGAGAGAGTTGTCATCTTTTTTATTGTAAAGTTACTAGAAAAAAACTTATACATACTAATTACCATTACAATAATCAAAAACATTGCAATAACTAAATAAGACAAATTAATATTAATAATTGTATTTACACATAAATAGAAAATTAATGCGATTAATATAGTTGGAAAAACCTGAACTAGATTAAAAAAATATCTTGCTTTTTCTTTTACATATTCTGAGGCAAATATCCCTATGTAAATAGCAGCTAAAAATGACAAACTTAATCCAAGTAATAGAGCAATAAATGTAGCTTTTAAAGCTTTAGTTAGTGTAGGGATAATTTGTAACTTTGGATCTAGAAGTAAAGTATTAATATTATTTAAATATTGTTTATTACTTCCTGTGAAAAAATTATCAAAAATCTCACTCACAGATAATGTGTTGACATTATAGCTGTATAAATTTGAAACCCAACTGTGGCTATTGACTTCTATTAATGACTCAGTGAAAGGAGATAAATCTAGGTAAGATTCATTATTTGAAGGATTAACTACATTGCTTAATTTAAAGCTTACTAAAGGCTTCTGATTAAGAATATTGTACAAATCAACCCAACCGGACTTGTAAATAACAAAAAAGGAACGCTGATTATTTTCAGGAATAATTGTCACAATCTTTTGACTTTTCCGTGTATGAAAAAGCATTCTATTTACCACAGGACCTTTTGTTTGAGCTAGCTCTATGAAAACTTGTCCTTTTCTATTTAAAACCAAAAAATACTTACCTTTTCCGATCAAAAAAATCTTTTCAAAAAAACCGTTTCCAGGAATAAAGTTTTTAAAATTCAATAACTTGGCGCCACCTTTAAAGCTGTATGTGATAACATGTGTTTTATCAAATATATATAGTTCTTGTGAAAATTTATTAAAAATGAATTTTTTGATACTATCTGGTAATGGCGTGATCTTTTCATTCTTTAATAAACTCATCTTACCATTTCCGTATTTATAAAACTGAAGGAGCTGGATAGATTTTTGAGTATATGCAACAAGATAATAATAATCATTACTGAAATAAAGTTTGATCCATTTATATTTCTGTAATATTGGTAAACTTAACCCAGTCTTGTTTATGATTTTTATAGAGTATGTTTCATCTTCTTTATGAAACATAACTTTAATAAAAAATAATTTGAAATTTTTATCCATGACAACTAATAAATTATTTTTTTTTGTTATGAATTTTAGTTTTCCTAAACCCGTATTAATTTTTGTTTTTACCTGATTTTGAGGGTAGTTTGAGATTAAGTTGTATTGATAAAAGTACCCATCTCTATCAAAAGATAATGCAAAATTGTTTGTGAAATCAATAAAATCATGTTTACTATTATCAGAAACATTAAAATACAACTTTCCTTTATATACTGGGACAGATATGCTGGGAAAAGTTTTCAAAAAAATATAAACAATGCTAAAAAACAATACACCAATAATAAATATCGACATTGATGATAAAGTGATATAAAAAAAATTTTTTTTCGCAAAATACTTCATTGGCTTAACACAAATTTTGCATCAATTATAAAATAAAATTTACTACCTTCATTTATTTTGCTTTCAATCTTCAAAGAGGTATCATAATGATTCAAGGAATATTTAACTATAGCTAAACCTAACCCACTTCCGCCAGTTGCTCTAGAACGCGCTTTATCAACGCGATAAAATCTTTCGGTTAACCTTTCAATATGATTTTGCTCTATACCTCGACCTGTGTCAACAACCTCAAACATTATACCTTCGTTGAATTTTTTCAAATTTACTCTCACATCAATTCCATTTGGGTTGTGTTTAATAGCATTAAAAATCAAGTTAGTAACAACACTCCTAAATTGTTCTTCATTTCCTTTAACTCTAATATCTTTATCCACATTAAAGTCAAGATTTTGTTTTTTTGTCTTAGCAAGAGACATAGCTTCTATTTCAATTTGATTTAACATTGTAACTAGATTTATATCATCATTTAAATCAATATCATTATCAGACTCTAATTTTGATAATGTTAATAGCTGCTCAACAAGACTTTCCATTCTGATTAATTGTTCAGACATAACTTTGTGTGCTCTCTGCCACATATCTCCAATTTCATTGGGGTTTTTTGATACCTCAAGGTACCCTTTTAAAACAGTCATCGGAGTTCTTAACTCATGTGAAGCATCAGCAAAAAAAGTTCTTTTCATATCCTCTAATTGTTTTATTTGAGTCGTATCTCGTATAATCATTAAAAATTCGCCTTCATTATATTGCATCGTTCTTAATTCAAGTATATGTGTTCGTAAGACAGGTGAAGGCATCTCAACAGGCTTGTCGAAATTATTTGAATTTAGGTAATTTATAAAGTCTGGTGTACGGATTATTTGCTTAATATTTTGACCTAAATCAGCAGGAAATCTAATACCCAATAACTCCTCAGCAAGAGAGTTGCACCAAACAATGACACCTCTTTGTTTAAACACTAGTACGCCATCAGGTAACGATTCAGAGCCTGATTTAAAACGCCTAATTAGCCGAGTCAGCTCTTTTTTCCTTTTCTGATTCCTAACATTTTTTCGATGTAATAAAATGAAGTTTTTTTCCCATACCCCGATACTAGATGGGACATTTTCAGTTTTTTTATGAAGCCACCCTGAAAACATAAAAAAGTTATAAAGAAGCCATGAATTAAGTGCTAATGAAGCACACATAATAGCAATAGTCGAACTATCAAAAAAATGTATATAAAAAAACCAAAAATAATAAATATTATAGATTCTTTTAAAATATCAAAAAAAATATTCTTTTTATTCATAGCCTACATGTCAGTTGAAAATCTATATCCAGAACCTCTAACTGTCTGAATCAGTTTATCATGGTTATCCTCTTTTATAGCCTTTCTAAGTCGCCTTATGTGAACATCAACTGTTCGATCTTCAACATAAACATTGGTGCCCCATATGTTATTTAAAAGTTGATCTCGGCTAAAAACTCTATCTTGGTGTGTCATAAAAAAATGTAACATCTTAAACTCAGTTGGCCCCATATCAAGCGGTTGATTATTAATAGTAATTCTATGCGAAATTGGATTTAATTTTAGACCTTTAACTTCAATAATTTCATTAAGAGTTGTAGGTGATATCCTTCTCATTACAGCATTGAGTCTTGCAACTAGTTCCTTGGGAGAAAAGGGCTTTGTGATATAATCATCTGCACCAACCTCCAAACCTTTAATTTTATCCGATTCTTCGCTTCTGGCAGTAATCATAACCACTGGGATGTTGCGTATATTCTCATTTTTCTTAATATACTTCAATAGATTGACTCCTGAACCTCCTGGCAGCATCCAGTCTAATAATATAAGATCAGGTATTTCTTCAGTAACAAATTGTATCCCAGAATTATAATCGGGAGCCTCAATTGTTTGATAACCCTGTTGTTCTAAAACGAAACATAACATTTCTCTTATAGATGATTCATCTTCAATAACAAGTACTTTTTTTGCCATGACTTCATATGCCTCAAAATTATTAAGTTTTAATTATCTGACATTTTTATTACAATTTTGTGAAAAAAAGAATTAAAATATTATTTTATTCACCATAAACCTCATTTTACATTCAAGTATACAAGGAAAAATAATGAACGGCTTTAAAAACATCCAATTTTATAAGTTCGAAAATTTATTATTTGAAGATTTACTAAATTTTGAAGAATTATTGCAATCGATAAAATTTGCACCTTGCAAAGAAAATGATATCCAATCCTATGGATGGGTTTCTTCCTATGAAAAAGATTCAAGCCAGTTAGTTTATGAATACCAAAACAATCTATTAATAAAATTAAAAATTGAAGAAAAGAGAATACCTCAAAATGTTTTAAATGAAGAGCTCAAAAAAAAAATTAGTTTACTGGAAAAATCGTCAAATACACGAATTTCATCTGACCAAAAAGCTATCATAAAAGAAGAAGTACATAGACAACTTATACCACGGGCGTTTTCAAACACCTCATTTATTCAGGCATTAATTATACCATCTGAAAAGCTAATTTTGATTGATTCTTCAAGCCAAACTAAAGCTGAATTTTTTTTAAAAGTGCTTAGAAAGACAATCGGAAAACTTCCAGTGCAACCATTAGATAAAAACACTAGTATTGAGCACTTATTATATTCATGGCTAACAAAGAGAAACCTCCCAGATAAATTATTACTTACAAATGAGTTAGAAGTTAAACCATCATCAAATGAAAAAACAGTCATAAAATTTGCAAATTATGATTTAGAATCAAATGATAATTTTGAATTATTAAATAACAATCAATATGTGACAAAGATCGGATTAGAATATAATGAATGTATATCCTTTACTTTAACTAACTTATTACAAGTCAGGAAGTTAAAACTTATGAATTCTCAAAAAGAAGAATCATATGATGATGATGAGAGTTTTGATACGGAACTAATATTGATGATTGAAAGTCTAAAAGAGTTAAGTGGTTTTGTTAAAAGTTTAATAAAACTTTAACTATAAAAGGAGAGTTTAACTCTCCTTAATTATGGTAACTAGCTTGTAAGGTCATCTATAAATTTTTTAACTCCGGTAAAAAATCCATGTGACTTTGGTTTATGCTTACTAGAATTTTTTCCTTCAAAAGTTGATTCAAATTCTTGTAAAAGCTCTTTTTGACGCGAGCTTAAATTAACTGGAGTTTCAATGACTAATTTACACACCAAGTCACCTTTTGAGTGACTTCTTATAGATTTAACCCCCTTGCCTCGCATTCTAAACATTTTGTCAGTCTGCGTCTCTGAAGGGACTTTTAAATTAACCTTTCCATCTAATGTAGGAACTTCAACATTTCCACCTAAGGCCGCCATTGTGAAACTAATTGGCACTTCACAATATAGATTATTCCCATCACGTTGGAATATTTCATGCTGTTTAATATGAACTTCAACATACAAGTCACCAGCTGGTGCGCCCTTTTCACCTGCTTCACCTTCACCTGTAAGCCTTATTCTATCGCCAGTATCAACACCTGATGGTATTTTAACTGAAAGATTTTTTTTCTTTTTAACTCTTCCTTCACCAAAACATGACTTACATGGATTTTTAATTATCTTTCCTGTTCCATGACAAGTCGGACATGTTTGCTGAACAGCAAAGAAGCCCTGTCTCATTTGAACCTGTCCTTGACCATGACAAGTTGGACATGTTGTAGCAGAACTGCCTTTTTCGGCACCTGAACCGTTACATTTTTCACATTCTGATAATATATTGATTGAGATGTCTTTAGTACAACCTTTAACAGCTTCTTCTAAAGTAAGCTCAATATCATATTTTAAGTCTGCACCTCTTTGTGCTTGATGTTGATTACCACCTCTTCTTCCACCACCAAAAATATCTCCAAAAACATCACCAAAAATATCTCCAAAATCAGCTCCACCAAAACCGCCATGTGCACCATGACCTCCTTGCTCAAATGCAGCATGCCCATATTGATCATAAGCCGCTTTTTTTGAGGATCAGATAAAATTTCATATGCTTCTTTTATTTCTTTGAACTTTTCAGCAGCCTTATCATCACCTGAATTTCTGTCTGGATGATATTTCATTGCTAATCTTTTATATGATCTTTTTATTTCTCTATCAGTGGTAGTTTGTGTAACTTCAAGTATTTCGTAGTAATCTCTTTTTGACATTTTTGAACAACCTAATATTAATTACAAAATGGGCGCAAGAATGCGCCCTTTGAATAACGTTTACTAAAGTTATTTTTTAGTTTCGTCTTCTTTAACTTCTTCAAATTCCGCATCAACAACATTGTCATCTTTAGCAGTATTATCTTCAGAAGCATTAGCGGAAGCTCCAGCCTGTTGAGCATTTTGAGCATTTTGTTGAGCCATTTCCATTAGTTTTTGAGATGCTTCAACTAGCTTTGAAATTTGTGCTTCAATTTCTTCTTTGTTATCAGATTTAACTGAAACTTCAAGTTCCGAAATAGCCTTTTCGATATTGGTCTTCACATCCGCAGGTAGATTTTCTCCAGCTTCTTCTACTTGCTTTCTTGTTCCATGAATCATTTGATCAGCTTGGTTTTTTACAGCAACTAATTCTTCAAATTTCTTATCAGCTTCTGCATTAGCTTCAGCATCATTTACCATTTTTTGAATTTCATCGTCATTTAAACCACCAGAAGCTTGGATTGTAATTTTCTGCTCTTTACCTGTATTTTTATCTTTTGCTGAAACATGTAAGATTCCGTCAGCATCAAGGTCAAAAGTAACTTCAATTTGAGCCATTCCTCTAGGTGCAGGTTGAATACCTTCAAGATTAAATTGACCTAATGATTTATTATCTCCAGCTCTTTTTCTTTCACCTTGTAAAACATGAATTGTAACTGCAGATTGGTTATCTTCTGCCGTTGAAAAAACTTGGTTAGCTTTTGTTGGTATCGTAGTGTTTTTTTCAATAAGCTTCGTCATCACTCCACCCATTGTCTCAATACCTAATGACAATGGAGTAACATCTAATAGTAAAACATCCTTAACATCACCAGATAACACTCCTGCTTGAACAGCAGCACCCATAGCAACAGCTTCATCAGGATTAACGTCTTTTCTAGGTTCTTTACCAAAAAACTCACTTACTTTTGTTTGAACCATAGGCATTCTTGTCTGACCACCAACAAGAATAACGTCAGTTATTTCATTGGCATTTAAATCAGCATCAGCAAGAGCAATTTTCAGAGGCTCAAGAGAACGCTCAACTAAATCTTCAACTAAAGATTCAAGTTTAGCTCTTGTAACCTTAATATTCATATGTTTTGGTCCTGAAGCATCCGCTGTAATATAAGGAAGATTTACATCAGTTGCTTGTGCAGATGAAAGTTCAATTTTGGCTTTTTCTGCAGCTTCTTTTAATCTTTGCATAGCTAAAGGATCATTTTTAAGATCAAATCCTTGCTCTTTTTTAAATTCTTCTACTAGGTAGTTAATTAACCTTGTGTCAAAATCTTCACCGCCAAGATGGGTGTCACCATTAGTAGCTAAAACTTCAAAAGTTTTTTCACCTTCAACTTCATCAATCTCAATAATTGAAATATCGAAAGTACCACCACCTAAATCATAAACAGCTATTGTTCTATCACCACCTTTCTTGTCAAGTCCATAAGCTAGAGCTGCGGCAGTGGGTTCGTTGATAATTCTTTTTACTTCAAGTCCAGCAATTCTTCCTGCATCTTTGGTAGCTTGTCTTTGCGCATCATTAAAGTATGCAGGGACAGTAATAACAGCACCAGTTACTTTTTCTCCTAGATAATCTTCAGCTGTTTTTTTCATCTTTTTCAAAATTTCTGCTGAGATTTGTGGGGGTGCCATCTTTTCATTTTTAGCTTCAACCCAAGCATCACCATTATCAGCCTTAACAATTTTATAAGGCATAATGTCAATGTCTCTTTGAACTTCTTCATCTTCAAATCTTCGACCAATCAATCTTTTAATCGCAAACAATGTATTTTCAGGATTTGTAACTGCCTGACGTTTTGCTGGCTGTCCAACAAGTGTCTCACCATCTTGTGCATAAGCAATAATTGAAGGAGTAGTTCTTTCTCCCTCTGCATTTTCAATAACTTTAGGCTGGTCACCATCTAAAACAGCAACACATGAGTTTGTTGTACCTAAGTCTATACCAATAATTTTACCCATTAATTTTTCTCCAGAATAATTTTTTATAACTAATTAATTTTATATATAAGGTCAATTTAATTTATTTCAACCTTTATTGATTTTTTTTTATTTTATTTTGATACCATTACCATTGCAGGCCTGATAACTCGCCCATTTAAGATATAACCTTTTTGCATAACTAACATACATTTGTTTGAATCAAAATCTGGACTTTCTTGAATTGACATTGCTTGATGAAGTTCAGGATTAAAATCTTCTCCAATTGGGTTTATTGTTTCTAAACCAAACTTAGAAACTGTATCATGTAAAGTTTTAAGAGTAAGCTCTACTCCTTCTGTAATAGCGGTATTATCATCACTCTTATCTGCTTTTGCTGAATCTAAAGCCCTTTCTAAATTATCGATTACCGGAAGTATCTCAGACAACAATCTTTCAAGAGCAAACTTCTTGGCTTTCGTAATCTCTCCTTCACTTCTTTTTCTAATGTTATCAACTTCGGCTCTAGATCTAAGCACGATATCTTTTTGTTCTTTAATAGTTTTATCACTTTGAGCTAATGCTTTTTTATACTCTTCAACTTTTTCCTCTAATTCATTAACATAGTCAATATTTGTATTTTGAGAATCTTCTTGTAACTCTTGATTCATATCTTCATTTAATTGTTGCTCATGATTCGCCTGACCGTCATCATCAAGAAAATTTTCATTATTATCAACGTTCATATGGAACTCCATAGTAAATTACTGTTTAATTAAAAATATATATATGTCCTAAATTATATTTATCAAGTCTTTATTTGAATAGAAAAAAATAATAGTTATAATTTATTAAATTTCAAAATATGTAAAATCATAGATGGATAAAAACTTCAAAAAAATTGCTCTTATTGGATATCCAAAAAATACAGATGTCATAGCTACCATCAAAAGTCTGTATTCATGGCTTACAAATAAAAATGTGGAAATTCTTTTAGATCAAAGGCTATCAAATATAGAAGGATTAGATAGTGAATTTTATGCATTAGATTTAATTGGAAGCTCTGCGGACCTAGCTATCATAATAGGTGGAGATGGTGTCATGCTAAATGCTGCTCGAGTTTTATCAAAATTTGATATTTCAGTTATTGGCATAAATAAAGGAAATCTTGGGTTTCTAACAGATATATCACCTGAAAATTATCACACTGAAATAAATGGAGTTTTAGCAGGAGATTACTATTCAGAAAATAGATTTTTGCTTTCATTTTCGATATTAAGAGACAATAAATTCATAATTAATAAAGTTGCATTGAATGAGGTAGTTCTTCATCCTATTCAAATTGCAAATTTAATTGAGTTTGATGTCTTTGTGAATAAGCGATTTCTATTTAATCAAAGATCTGATGGACTTATTGTTGCCACACCAACTGGCTCAACAGCTTACTCCTTATCTGGTGGAGGTCCAATTATTTCACCAAATTTAAATGCTATTACTTTAGTACCTAAATTTCCACATACACTATCATCAAGACCTATTGTGATAAGTGCGGATAACACAATCAATTTAAAAATAACTTCGGATAAAAACCCACTAGCTATAACTTTTGATGGGCATGAAACTATTCCTTTGCAACGAAATGATCAAGTTATCATAAAAAAAAGTAAGCATACATTAAATTTAATTCACCCAAATAGTTATGACTACTATAACGTTCTAAGAAATAAACTTGGTTGGTCTAACAAATTTTTCTAATAAATATTTTACTGTTTATAAATACAGTGTATACTGTATTTATAAACAGTTTATTTTATGGTTTTTTATGCTAACTAACATTAATATTTCTAACTTATCAATTTTAAAATATTCTGATTTAAAAATTAAATCTGGTATGACAGCAATCACGGGAGAAACTGGCTCTGGTAAATCTATCTTTTTACAAGCTTTGAACCTTTCATTAGGCCACAGACATGACTCTAGTATTATCAGAGATAATAAAAAACCAGCCGTAATTACTGCTTCTTTCGAAATCGAAAAATTAAAAAATATAATCGAATGGTTAAAGGATAACGACTTAATCGATGACATGAACTGTATTTTAAGGAGAGTTATATACTCTAATGGTAAATCAAAATCATATATTAATGATTATCCTGTAACATTAAAGAAGCTAAAAAAACTTGGTGAAAAATTAATTAACATCCATGGACAAAACTCTCATAATGATATTTTATGTAAAGAAAAACAACTTTATTTCGTGGATCATTTTGCAAACAATAAAGATATTTTAAAAAGTTTTCAATATTACTACTCAAAACTGAATGAAATTGAAAAAGATATATTAATAAAGTTAGAAATTAAAAAAAATAATGACTCTAAGAAGGAACTGTTACAATTTCAGTTATTAGAGTTAAAAGAATTGAGTTTAAAGAAAAGTGATTACGAACATTTTGAGAAACAATATAACTCTTTGAGTAATGCTGATATTCTATCTGATACCTTATATCAAGTTACATCTAATATAAACTCTGAAAGTGATGGGATTGTAAAGACTTTACAACAGCTAAAGAAAAAACTGTGTGAAATTATGCATTTAAACAATTCAGTACAAAATTCTATTAGTATGTTAGAAGATTCAATCATCAACTTACAGGAAATTGATAATGAACTTTCAAGTCAAGCTCAAAATATAGTCTCCGATAATACTCTTCTTCAAGAGTTAGAAAATAAGATATCAAAAATAATATCTTTATCAAGAAAGTATAACACGACTCCGAATACTTTATATAATAAAATTGAAGATATAGAAACTGAACTTTACAGACTTGAAAATTGCGATGAAGAAATCAGTCATTTAGAACAGAAAAAGATGGCTTTAAAAAAAATAGTTAATGAAAAGGCTGACTTATTAACTGAAAGAAGAAAAAAAAGTCTGCTATTGTTTTCTAAAGAAATAAATAAAAAACTAAAACATGTTAATTTAGAAAATGCAATTTTTAAAGTTGATATAACTAGCAAGAAAGCAATTTCTGAAAGTGGTAATGATTGCATTTCTTTTTTAATGACAACCAACGATAAATCAAACTTTACAGATCTAAAGTCTATATCAGGTGGGGAGTTATCAAGAGTTGCATTAGTCATTATGGCTACTTGTGCCAGTAAATTTAAAATGCCAACCATAGTATTTGATGAAATTGATACAGGCATTAGTGGAAAAACAGCTAGAAAGGTTGGTAATTTACTTCATCAAATTGGTACAGAAACACAATTAATTTGTGTGACTCATTTGCCTCAAGTAGCTTCTTTTGCAGATACTCAGCTATTTGTTGAAAAACATAGCGATAATTATATTAATGTCAAAACTCACATCATTGAACTCTCTAAAGAAGAGCGCATTAATGAGGTTGCAAGATTATTAGGGGGTGAGTATGTCACAAAAGCATCAAAAGCTAATGCCATAGAATTACTTGCTCATCAAATCAATTAATTTTTTAATTTACTATTTTTATTGAGTTGTTTAATATAGAAATAAACGTAAACCCATAGGAAATTACATGAATTTGAAAAGTACTTGTTGCATAGCTTTATTGGTTTATATGCTTACAGGTTGTGGCTTAGTTCATAAAATGACAATAGATCAAGGAAATTATATATCGGAAGAACAAGTCGAACAGTTAAAAATTGGTATGTCCAAACAACAAATCAGATATGTTTTAGGTACCCCTATGCTTTTTGATGAATCAAGACCAAATACTTGGCAATATGTTTTTTATGTCAAAAAAGGCTACCAGCCACCTGATGAGAAAAAAATAATCATTCAATTTGACTCTAATGGTAAAGCTATGAGTATTCAAAAATAAATTGACTTATTTAGAAGGGCTATTTTCTTGCTGCCCTTCTTCTTCTTACTTCTTTTGGGTCAAACATAAGTTTTCTGTATATTTCAATTCTATCTTCAGGACAAACAGTAGTTTTTAAATCTATTAGTTTTCCCCAAATACCAAATTTATTATCCACTAAAGATATTTCATTATTCCTGTCTAAAATTCCAGATTTTAGAATAACATCCTCAACTGTATCGCCGATCTCAAATTTCATATCGACAATATCTTGTTTTTTGGGTGTTAAATAAATTATTTGCACTTTATTCAAAATAACATCTTCCTATTCTTAATTATATATTTCTCGGGCTCTGTTAGTAAAAGCAACTACCATATTATTAGCCAATTCCTTAAATATTTTCCCAAAGGCGAATTCAATCAGGTAACTTTTAAACTCAAAATCTAAACGAAATTCAACTTTACAGGCAGAATCATCTAGTTTAATAAAAGACCACTGGCCATTTAACTTAGAAAAGGGTCCGTCAACCAAATCCATTATTATGTTTTCATTAGATGTTGTATTTTTAGTGGTAAATGTTTTACTAATACCTGCCTTTGAAACATCAACAGATGCCAAAATATAATCTTCCTGATTTTCTAAAATTTTACTACCAGTACAACCAGGCAAAAAATCCGGATAGGACTCTATATCATTAACTAGCTTGATCATTTGCTCTGCACTATAAGGCACAAGTGCTGTTTTATTTATATTTGCCATTTAAAATTTCCTGTTTTTAAAATTTATTATAACATTTGATTGCAATCCAAAAAAGGATACTTAAAATATGTTGTTAATAATTTAATCAATTAATAAAACTTTATGGCTAAACAAAAAAATAAAAAGGTATCAAACAATACCATAGCAAAAAATAAAAAAGCTCGTTTTGAATTTGCTATTCATGAGGAGTTTGAATCTGGACTTGAGCTTCAAGGCTGGGAAGTAAAATCAATCAGAGAAGGTAAAGTTAATCTTAGCGAAAGTTTTGTACAATTTCACAACAATGAACTTTTTTTAATGAACAGTACAATACAACCTTTAAATATGGCTTCTACACATGTCATATCAGAACCTTTAAGAAGAAGAAAGTTACTTCTGAATCATAGAGAAATCTCTAAAATTTTTGGTTTAGTAAATCGAGATGGCTATACAATAGTTGCTTTAAGTATGTATTGGAAAAAATCATGGGTAAAGCTTAAAATTGGTGTAGCTAAAGGTAAAAAATTATATGACAAAAGAAAAGATATTAAAGATAGAGATTGGTCGATAGATAAATCAAGAATTTTGAAAAAAAGTACTAGGTAATATTGACAATTTATTGTAAATCAAATATTTTATATGTTAATTACTCAGGGGGCTGATTTAGGATTCGACAGGATCATGAAGGCTTTTGGAGCATGTCGTGGGGCGGTTGGCCACGTAAAAAGCCGCAAAAAAATAGTCGCAAATGACGACAAATTTGACTCGTACGCTCTAGCAGCGTAATTGTAGCTTAATAAACTACCAGTCTGCTTTTGCCCTAGCTTTCGCTTGTAAGACGGGGAACAACAAAAGTTCAAACCCAAACAAGATAGCGACCGAAGCTTTGTCTAGAGAGCTAAAGCGCGAAATACTAATTCTGGAAGACTTTTAAGTAGTTTGTTTTGTAGCAGCTTAAAAGTTAAATATACAAAACTAAGCATGTAGCGCCATTTGTTTTAGTGTTTTTGGACGCGGGTTCAAATCCCGCCAGCTCCACCAAAATTTTGGAAAGGCCTATAACTCTCTGAGTTATAGGCCTTTTTGTATTTATACATTTCCGTTTAGGCACTTTAAACTATCGTTTGGTACTAAAACATACACTTAGTATACATCTCAAAATCAGGAATTTGACAGTTTCGTTATCAAGTCCGACCACACTATTGTTAACTGTTTGATAACCATGGTGAGATCAAACCTTTTTTTATCTCTCAGCTCTTCATTATATTATGTGGAAAAAATATTATTGATGTTTGTAGTTTGATAACTCTATTCTTCGTGAGAAACCTTAACTTTATCGGACTTCATTTAGTTAAAGTCCCACACTTCACCCTGATTGGAGTTATTGCTCTACCTTAAAATAATAAAATCAGAAGTTTAGAAACAAAAAAACGTTTGGTTAGACCAAACGCTAAATTTTACTAGAGATATTTTAAATCATGATTTTTTGGCATTAGTTAAACTATCAACAGCAACTGCAAATATTATAATTCCACCTTTAAAAATTAGTTGCCAATTTGGACTAACTCCAATATATGTTAATCCATAAGCTACAATTGAGAAAATTAAAACACCTAAAATTACACCTGTAATTCTCCCTATTCCACCGAATAAAGAAACACCGCCTACCACACAAGCAGCAATAGCATCTAACTCAAACTGTGTTCCCATTGAACTTGTTGCACTTCCAACTCGACCAGCTTCTAAAAATCCTGCGAAACCATAAAATGCGCCTGCTATTACATATACAATAACTAAAGTTTTGGCAACATTAACACCTGAAACTTTTGCAGCTTCTGGGTTACCGCCTACTGCATAAATATTTTTTCCTAGTGTGGTCTTATTCCAAATAATCCACATTATTACTGATGCAATCGCAGCATAAATCAATAAGTAAGATATATTAAAATGACCTAATGATATAACTCCCTGAGTCATATTAGCATATGCATCTGAAAAGTTTGATATTGGTGCTGCTCCTAAATAATCATAGTACAAACTATTAATGCCTAAAAATACGAAAGAACTACCGAGAGTTGCTACAAAGGGAGTTACTTTCAAGTAAGCTACAATTAAACCATTTAGAAATCCTAAAAAAGCTCCTAGAAAAATCATTGCTATCAAAACTGGTAGTACTGGAATTTCGCCTAAGTTTGGAAATACTTTTCCAACAGTATCTGAAGCTTGAAGTAAGCTTGCTGATACAACACCTGCCATTCCAACCATCTTTCCAACTGACAAATCACATCCAGCTGTTAAAATAATTCCTCCAACGCCTAAAGCCATGATAAGTTTAACTGAAGATTGTGTTAATATATTACTTAAATTTCTTAAACTTACAAAAGAAGGTTCCTTATATATAATTAGAGCCAGTAGTAAAAGCAAAACGGTATATATTCCTCCTGCTTTTAAGTATTTTAAAAAAGTATCTTTTGTAATAAATGTGTTTGGACTATTTTCAGAAAGTTCCATGTTATACCTCTTATAAATAGCGAGAAGCTAAATTTAAAATTTCATTTTGTGTTGTGTTTTTTGTATCTACTATTCCGGCAACTTGACCATTGCTCATAACTAATATTCTATCGGTGATTCCCATTAATTCAGGCATCTCTGATGAGACAATAATGATACCTTTATCTTTGTTAGCTAAATCCAAAATAAGTTGATAAATTTCAAATTTAGCACCAATATCTATTCCTCTAGTTGGTTCATCAAGCATTAAAATTTCGGGTTGACTCAACAACCATCTCCCAATTATAACTTTTTGCTGGTTTCCTCCTGATAAAGACCCAATACTAGTTTGATTTGATGGAGTCTTTACTTTCATAGACTCTACTACCCAGTTGGTATCCTTATGCATATTACTAGCGCCTAATAAATGAGCTGAATTTTTATAATTTTTAAATGTTGAAACAAGGCTATTAAAAGTAATGTCTAAATCACTAAAGATACCAGTCGAACGTCTTTCCTCAGTAACTAAAGCAAAACCATTTTTAATTGCCTGTTTAGGCGTCCTATTAGCAATAGATTTTCCATGAAGTTTTACCTCTCCACTATCTATTTCTCTCAAACCAAATAAACTTTCAACTATTTCAGTTCTTTTTGATCCAACTAGACCAGCTATCCCTAAAATTTCTCCCTTTTTCAACTCGAAAGAAATATTTTTTATTGATGGCTGATGTTTAGCAGTTAAGTCATTTATTGATAGGATTGTTTCTTTTGGTATATTGGTTTTTTCAGGAAATCTTTGGTTAAGATCTCTGCCGACCATTTTGCTGACTATTTGATCCATTGAAATATCTTCAAGCGAACTATGACCGACCCATTGACCATCTCGAAGAATAGTTATTTCGTCACAAATTTCATAAATTTCATCCATTTTATGTGAAATATAAACTATTCCACATCCTTTATTTTTAAGGAGAGTTATTATTTTAAATAAATGTTTAACTTCTTTTTCCGTCAATGAAGAAGTAGGCTCATCCATAATTACAACTTTTGCATTATATGAGAAAGCTTTTGCTATTTCTATCATTTGCATTTGTGATACTGAAAGCGAAGAAACTAAAGATTGAGGATCAATATCTATTTGTAGCTCTTCAAAAATTTTTTTAGTATTATTGTACATTGATTTTTTATCAACCATGAAATTTTTAGTTGGGTACCTCCCCAACCACAAATTATCCATAACCGTAGTTTGTTGAACGAGATTTAGTTCCTGATGAACCATAGAAACACCTGATTCTAGAGCTTCTTTTGCTGAGCTAAATTGTATTTCATTATTTTCAAAAGTTATTTTTCCATCATCCTTTTTGTATATTCCAAAAAGACATTTCAATAAAGTTGACTTCCCTGCACCATTCTCACCCATTAGAGCATGAACTGAGTTCGGTTTAATTTTGAGATGGACATTATCCAATGCTTTGACACCTGGAAAGCTTTTATTTATGCCCTCCATTGTCAATAAGTAATCATTTTGTTGAGAGTTAGTAGCCATAGTTTAAATTTACATCCATACAATATTATTTTTATAATCGTTGTTTTTTAAAGGGATTCTGATAAATAATTAATAGATCCCTAAACTGGAAATTATTATATTCTTAAAAAATAAAAAATTATGTGATAAATATCTCTTATTATGTAAACGTTTACTTGCAGTAACACATATAAAAAAAACAAACTTCACCCAAGATTATTGCCATATAAATCAATATCTTATTAATTTGAGGGGCATCTAATTATTTACTTTAATTATGAGTTTCAAATAATTAATATCTCTTTCTGTGATCTAGGTTCAACTAGTTTTTCAAAAAGTTTTATTGTAAAAAAACAAATTTTTTATAAATAAAACATAAATAAAATAATTTATGATATGATTTATATTAAATAATATTTTTATAGAAAAGTTATGTCTGAAAAAGCTACAGTAGGTGTTCTGATAATTACACTAAATGAAGAAAAAAATTTGAAAAATTGTCTCGACTCTATTCAAGGATGGGTAAATGAAATAGTTATTTTAGATTCAGGCAGTACAGATAAAACTAAGTTTATTGCAGAACAATACCCAATCAAATGGTTTGAAGATTCAAATTGGCCTGGATTCGGTATACAAAGACAAAAAGCTCAAGAAAAACTCAGTACCGATTGGGTTCTTGCTCTAGATGCAGATGAAATTGTTACAAGTAAACTTAAAGCATCCATACTAGCTGCAGTCAAAAAAAATGACCAATCAAATTGTTACATGATAAACAGATTAAATAATTTATTTGGTAAATTTATTAAGCACTCAGGGTGGTCTCCTGATTGGATTGTTCGATTATATCCACGAAATAAAACTAACTATAATTCAGACTTGGTTCATGAAAAAGTTATAATTAAAAAACTAAACACTAGTAAATTAGATGGTAAACTTTTACACTACACTGGAGAAACTATTTCTAGTTATTTAAAAAAATCTTCTGGTTACATTGATCTTTGGGTAAACCAAAATTTACATAAAAAATCTTCACTAACTCAAGCAATAATTCATGCAAAATCACGTTTTTTTAAAACCTATATTTTAAAATTAGGTTTTTTGGATGGGAAACATGGTTTTTTAATCGCTATAATGGCTTCATATCACGTTTTTTTACGTTATACTGCATTAGCATTAAGAAAAAAAGAGAAATAAATATGCATATTTGCCATATTAATTTAGCATCAGAGTTTTATGGTGGCGAAAATCAAACATTTTTAATGATTAAAAAGCAAATTGAGATTGGTATACAAGTCACAATAGTATGTAAAAAAAACTCCCCTTTTGCATTAAAAGTTAGAAATTTGAATTGTAAAAAACTTGAAATTGCCCAGTTTTTATTTGGGCATATATCCTCTTTGTTCTTAAATTTTGATATGATCCACGTTCATGAGGGCAAGGCTCTATATTGGGCGCTTATACAAAACTTTCTTAGAAAAAAAAAATACATAATAACAAGAAGAATTGATAAACCAATTAAAAATAGACTTTTTCTGAAAATTGGTTATAGACGATCTTCATATTTAGTTGCACTAAGCAATAAAATAAAAGCAATTATGAAGCTAGAATTCCCATCTCAAAATATTGAAGTAATACCTTCTTCACCAGAAAAAGATTCATTGGACCATCATGATTTGCTCAAACTAAAAAATATAACCCAAGATCAATTTGTAATTATTCAGGTTGGCAAGTTGCTCAAACTTAAGGGGTATGAAACTTCTATTGAAGCTGCAAAAAAAGTTAAGAAAGTAATTCCTAATGTACACTTTTATTTTTTAGGTGACGGTCCTCAAGAGTCTAATTTAAGAAGACTTATTAACGATGAAGATTTTATTCATTTAATGGGATATCAAGCTAATACTACCTCATGGTATAAAATATCAGATATACAAATACATCCCTCCTTGCAAGAAGGTTTAGGTAGTTCAATTTTAGAGGGACTACTAAATGGAACAAATGTGATAGCTAGTAATGTCGGAGGGATACCAGACATAATTCAAAACAACATAAATGGTCTTTTGTTTGAACCTAAAAATGCTCAAGAATTATCTAAAAAAATACAATATCTATATGAAAACCCGATGTTAACTGAAAAGTTTTTTCAAAATAATAAGAAAATCCTAAAAAAGTTTGACATTAATTATACTTGTAAACAATATATACAGATATATGAAGAAGTTCTTTCTAACGAGAAAATTAAATAATGGAGCCAGTCAATGGATATTAAATTACTTAAAGAATTACTTGATGATACGTCAAAAATTATAATTGATTTAAAGTTACATGAAGAAGAATCTGATAAACTTAAAAAATTATCAAATGTTCAATCTAATCTCAATATAATCATTGATAATTTTTCATCTTTAGATGCAGATAGACAGTCTCTGTCAGAGTGGTATAAAGAAAACAATAAATATTGTGAAGAATAGCTAATTAACATCTAAAAAATTAGACACAATTTGTTTGCCTGCCTCTGTTGCAAAAGATTCAGGGTGAAATTGGATTCCATAAATGGGGTAACTTTTATGTTTTATAGCCATGACAGTTTCCTCTTCTTCGTTGCTATCCATACACGTCGCCGTGACTTCTAAATTTTGGTTGCAATTTCTATGGATTACTTTCAAAGAATGGTATCTCATCACGCTAATATTTTGAGGAACATTAATAAAAAGATCCTCCTCATTATGGGTAATAGAGCTTTGTTTCCCATGAACTGGAATATTAGATTTTGTTAAATCACAACCAAAGGCAATTGCAATACCTTGCATACCCAAACACACACCTAAAGTTGGTATAACTTTTGATGCATTTTGAATTATATCTAGACAATTTCCAAAATAATTTGTACTTTTAGGGTTTCCTGGTCCTGGCGAAATAATAATTCTGTCATAATTTTTATTGTATATCATAGTACAATCAACGAGATTATTTCTAATAACATCAATCTCAAAATTTGTTTCATTTAGGATTGAACCTACCAGCTGATATAAGTTGTATGTAAATGAGTCATAATTATCTATTATTAAAATTTTCACTTCAAATCTCCATTAAATTTATCCAAAACAATCTTAGAAGCAGCCAATTTTTTTTGTATTTCATTATATTCTTTACTAGCTTCGGAATCATAGACAATACCTCCACATGTTTGAATATACGCTTCATTTTTGTTAATGAAAATACTTCTAATAGGTATGGCAAAGTTACAGTTTCCATTAAAACAAAATTCCCCTACTGCTCCTCCATATATGCCTCGTGCTTCAATTTCCATTTCATCTATAAGATTCATTGCCTCTATTTTTGGTGCACCAGTCAAAGTTCCAGCTGGGAAATTTGCCCTCAAGCAAGAAAACATATCATATTTAGGACTTAATAACCCTGAAATCTCAGATGAGATATGCTGAACATGTGAAAACTTTTTTATATCCATTAACTTTCTAATTCTTACTGTACCAAAGATAGAGACTTTGCCAATATCGTTTCTATGTAAGTCAACCAACATGTTATGTTCCGCAATTTCTTTCTGATCTTGAAGTAATTTTTTAGCTAAATCTTTATCTTCAACTTCACTTTTACCTCTTTTAATGGTTCCGGCCAAAGGATAGCTTTCAACTTCATTATCTTTTAATCTAACTAATAATTCAGGAGATGCCCCTATAATACATTGCTCCTTAAACTTAACATAAAACATATGTGGTGATGGATTTATCTGTCTAAGCTCATCATAAATTTTTCTTTTATCACCTTGAACCGTGTATTTTGATTGATATCCCAACTCACACTGAAAGAGATTTCCTAATTTTATATTTTCTTTTACTTTATTCATTAAAAGTTTATGCTCTTTTTCTGATAGAGTGTCCTTAATAAAGGATATATCTAAACTTTTTTCAATTGGAATCTCCTGTTGTATTAAATCATTTATGATAGAAATTCTATTCTCGTTATAATAAAAATATTCAATAGAATTAGTTACGTTATCTAATATGAGACCATCAAGATAAAGTGCAAATTTGAAAGTTTCAAAATCTGTATGTTTCTTTACACATACAGAACTATCAAAATAATTAATACAATCATAAGCACAAAACCCAACAAGGCCACCTGCATATTCCCTTGACAATATGTTTTGTGGTATCAATTTTCTGAGTTCTTCGTAGGCATTTTCACATTCAATCTTATGAATACAATTATGTTGTAAATCTTCGATGATCAATTCATCTATTTTCACAGAGGAAATTATACTTCTGGGCGAAAAACCAATGACGTGGTATCTATTTCTAGTACTATCTTCGCCTAAAGATTCAAATATATGACAATACTCATTTTTACTTTCAATTTTTTTAAAAAGATCATAAAAGCCTAGTTGCATATCTAGTTTTATATATTTAGGTTTACCTGATACCTCACTATGGTACATTATATACATCCTTAAAAATGATAAATCCACAAAAACTAAACTACCACACTAGTACATTAGTTTCAAGAAAAAAACACTCACTTTCATGTTAATGATAATTATTATTATTATCATGTAGTTACTTGTTTACGTCTATGCAATTCTAATTTGTAAAATTGATATGAAAATATTGCAATTCTAGTTTGAATTGATGCTTAAGTAAGAATATAATTAGGTGCTTTATTTTAACAATATAAAAACAATTTATTTAACAACATAAATAACGAAGGAGTATAAAATGAGTGCCTTCCACTCTGGAGTGATGATCGGGCTGTTTGCTCTAATAGCAACAGGTATTATCGTTGCGATATTAGTAGTAAACCGGTTATTAGGTGATTTTAATAGACAAAAAATCCATGATGAAGATGTTCCTTTCGAAAGTGGTTTATTACCATCGAGTAGTACTCAACGTCACTTCTCTATTAGTTATTATTTAATTGCAGCCGCATTTCTAATCTTTGAATTAGAAGCAGCAATTTTATGGGCTTGGGCAATTGATTATTGGAGTTTAGGTATTTCTGGTACCATTGCTGCGCTTGTTTTTATGGTCATACTTTTACTTGGATTAGTATATTTAATCCGTAAAGGTGGACTTAACTTTGGAGGAAAGTAATTTTGACTAGTAAAAATCAATCTATTGATATAAAAAATATAGGTGCACCCAATAGTCCGTCAGGTACTAAAGATGGAATGTTTAGCTCGATGGTGGGAAAACTTGATGATATGATTTCCTGGTGTAGAAATTACTCTCTATGGCCATATAACTTTGGGACATCTTGTTGTTTTGTCGAAATGATGACTGCAGTAACACCTAAATATGACATGGCGAGGATGGGTTCTGAAGTACTTAGAGGTTCACCTAGACAAAGTGATGTTCTAATTACTGCAGGTACTTGTTTTATTAAAATGGCTCCTCTAATGAGACATATATACGACCAAATGTTGGAGCCTAAATGGGTCATTTCCATGGGATCTTGCTCAAATTCAGGTGGCATGTATGATATATATAGCGTTGTCCAAGGTGTTGATAAAATTTTACCTGTAGATGTATACATTCCTGGTTGTCCACCAAGACCTGAAGCTGTTTTAGAAGCTCTCTTAATTCTTCAAAAGCACGTTAAAGAAAACCCAGTCTCAGTTCTCAAAAAATCACGAAAACCTCTTGGTATTGAGGTGTCAGTATGATGGATAAGATTAGTTCTTCACTGCATGAAATATTTAATGCTCAATCGTTTAATGATAAATACAAGGGTAGCTCTAGCTTTGTGCTTCCATACGAAAATTTTCATAATGCATTGTTGTTTTTAAAGAAAAATGAACATATAAATTTTGATACTCTCCTTGACATGTCTCTAATTGACGAGTCTGAACGTTCATCTACTTGCAACTTCACTTTATTCGTTCATCTCTTATCAATTAAAGATAATACTTTTATATCTCTTCGTACAACTATAACAAAAGATTCAGAACCCGATACATTATCAAATATTTGGCCCTCAGCAAATTGGTATGAAAGAGAAATTTATGACATGTTTGGTATTAAATTTAATAATCACCCAAATATGAAAAGAATTCTTCTTCCAGAATATTGGGAAGGTCATCCTCTGTTGAAAACTGAAGAAGGCAGAGCAACAGAAAGACCAGAGCCTTGCGGTTTTGATCCTGATTCATTAAAAAAAGTTCTCGAAGGTTACCATAGTGATAAAGTTGTTGATGAAAGAGATGATGGGAAGACACTTGTAAATATAGGCCCCAATCACCCGGGTACTGATGGTGTGATCAGACTGATGGTCAAACTTAAAGGTGAAACTATTACTGAGCTTGATCAAGAAATTGGTTATCATCATAGAGGTGCTGAAAAAATCGCTGAAAATCATACTTATCATAACTATATTCCATATACTAATAGAATTGATTACCTTGGTGGAGCAGCAGGTGAGTTACCATATGTACTAGCTTGCGAGCAACTAACTGGTATAAAAGTCCCCGAAAGAGCTGAAGTTATTAGAGTAATGATTTCAGAAATATTCAGGATATGTTCTCATTTGGTGTGGATAGGAAGCCTTGGTCATAACCTTGGTGCCATGGGACCTGCTTTCTATACTTTCCTTGAAAGAGAAAAGCTGTTCCATATTATTGAATTAATTTGCGGTGGAAGAATGCACCCTGCATTTTTTAGAATTGGCGGTGTTGCCGTTGATCTACCTGATGGATGGTACGAAGATGTGATGTCCAGTTGTAAAGCTGTTGAAGATAGAATGTCTGAAATTGAGGCCTTGACCGTTAAATCTAAAATTTTCCAAATGCGAACTAAAGATATTGCTGTTTATTCAAAGCAACAGGCGTTAGATTGGAGTTTAACTGGACCAAATTTACGAGCAGCAGGTTTCGATTACGATTTAAGGAAGCAAAAACCATACTCTGGATATGAAAATTATGAGTTCGATGTTCCAACAGCTGACAAGAGCGATGCATTTAACCGAATGATTCTAAGACTGGAAGAAATTAGACAAAGTATAAGAATTATAAGACAAGCCGCAAATAATATGCCAAGTGGTGAAATATTATCTATAAATCAACCTAGATTTAGTCTACCCAAAAAAGAAAATGCACTTCAAGATATCGAAACAATGATATATCACTTTACTGATGTTGGTAAAGGTTTGAGATTTCCAAAAGGTGAGAGCTTTTTTGCTACAGAAACTTCAAAAGGAATCACTAGTTACCATATAGTTAGTGATGGCTCTTCGAATCCTTATAGAGTTAGAATAAGAACTCCTTCTTTCGCTCACTTTCAGTCAGTCGGTGCGGTATCAGTAGGAGATAACCTTGGTAATGTTATATGTCTTATTGGTTCAATAGACTACGTATTAGCTGATATAGATAGGTAAAGGTAATTATAATGAAATTAAATGAACAAGAAATTGCACACTTAGTTGAACACATTGGACATTATCCAGAAAAAAGAGCAGGTGCAATATATTGCTTGTACTATGTTCAGGATAAATATGGTTATATTCCAAGAGAAAGTTTAGATGAAATTAGTGAGCTAACTAGTCTATCACCTCTTCAACTCGATGAGCTTATTACTTTTTATACTCTTTTAAGAAGAAGACCTGTAGGTCGAAACCTTATGAGAGTTTGTACCAGTATATCCTGTCATATCAGAGGTGGTGAAAAGGTACTTAGTGCTGCTCAGAAAGAAACAAAAGTGCCTTTAGGTGAAATAACTTCTGACGGCTCAATGACTGTATTACCAAGCATTTGCTTAGGTTTATGTCAAAAGGCTCCAGTTGCTTTAGTTAATGATGTTGATGTTTTAGAAAATTTAACTCCTGAAACTATTAGTCAGCATATTAATAAATATATGAATGAAGCAGTATCAGCAAAAGCTCCTACAGCTAATGGTAGATTGATAACTACATTAAAACCTCAAAGTGAGGAGAAATAATCCATGGAAAAAATTCTATCAAGAAATTTTGATGAAAAAGAACCTCTAGACTTAAGCGGCTTTCGTGATAAAGGTGGATATGCATCATTAAACAAAATTTTAGGCAGACCAAGGAATGAATTAATTCAAGAAGTCAAAGATTCAGGCCTTAGGGGTTGCGGAGGAGCTGGCTTCCCTACTGGTGTTAAATGGAGTTTCCTTGCAAAAGATGCCCCTCACCCAATTTATTTGGTCATAAACCTTGATGAATCAGAGCCTGGCTCATGTAAAGATAGAGAAATACTTTATAGAGATCCTCACACAATAATTGAAGGAGTTATCGCTTCAGGTTATGTTCTTGGAGCAGACAAAGCCTTTGTTTTTGTCAGAGGAGAGTATCGTATTGGTGCAGAAAAGCTTGAAAAGGCAGTTAATGAAGCAAGAGATGCTGGATATTTAGGAAAAAATATACTGGGATCTGGTTATTCATTAGATATTGATGTTCACCTTAGTGCTGGTAGATATATCTGTGGAGAAGAAACTGCACTGTTAAATGCTCTTGAAGGCAGAAGAGGTAACCCAAGATCTAAGCCACCCTTCCCTATTGTTAGTGGATTATGGGGTAAGCCAACGATAGTCAATAATGTTGAAACCGTCAGCCATGTTCCTTATATTTTAACAAAGGGTCCTGAATGGTTTAAGGGACAAGGAGTCAATGGTGGTGCTGGGACACATATCTATCAAGTTTCTGGATGCGTGAAGAATCCTGGTACTTTTGAGCTTCCTATGGGGGTTACAGCAAGAGAGCTTATTTTTGAACATGCTGGTGGTATGCTTGAAGGTAGAGAGCTTGTTGCTTTTCAACCAGGTGGAACTTCCACACCATTAATGTTACCAGAGCACTTGGATATACCACTAACGTGGGATGGCCCATCTACAGTTGGGTCGAGATTAGGTACCGGTGGGTTAATAGTTATGGATGATAGTATCTGTCCTATTGACTTCTTAATTAATGTCGTGACATTTTATGCAATGGAGTCTTGTGGATTTTGTACGCCGTGTCGTGATGGACTGCCTTACTTAGTTCATGTACTTAAAAAATTTGAAGAAGGAACAGCTACGTCCAAAGATTTCGACTTGGTTTCTGAACTATGCGATACAATCTATCCAAGTACACACTGTGCTCACGCTCCAGGTGCAGTAATGCCTGTTCAAGGAGCTATACAACAATTCAAACATATATTTGAAGAACACATTCAAATGAAACATTGTAAATATAAAGGAGGTCTCTAATGGGTACTATTTACATAGATGATCAGCCTGTTGAGTTTAAAGATGGTGATAATGTATTAGATGCTGCAAAAAATGCTGGAATAGAGGTTCCATATTTTTGTTATCATCCAGCCATGGGCTCCGTCGGTTCTTGTAGGGCATGTGCAATGGAAACTGTCCCACAAAAAGAAGGTGAAAGACCAAGACTTGTCATGTCTTGTACAGTTAAAGCTGCTGATGGTATGAAATTTACTTTAAATAGCGGTAAATCTGAACAAGTACACAAAAATGTAATAGAATTTAATATGACAAATCACCCTAACGATTGTCCAGTTTGTGATGAGGGTGGAGATTGTCAACTACAAGATATGACTGTTCTAAGTGGACATGCATATAGACGATATGATGGTAAAAAAGAACGGTTAATAACCAATACCTCGGTCCATTAGTATGGAATACTGCAAATAGATGTATCACCTGTTACAGATGTTCTAGATTCTATCAAGATTATGCTTTAGGTGATGACTTTGGACCATTAGGTTCTCGTAACCAAGTAGTTTTTAAAAGAATCGATGATGGTCATTTTGATAGCCCATTTGCGGGTAACATCATTACGGTCTGTCCAACAGGAACTTTCACTGATAAAGTTTACAGACGTAAATATTCAAGAACATGGATGTTAGATAAATCAGAGTCCATATGTAATCATTGTAGTGTTGGTTGTAATATCGAAGTTGGTAGTCGAAAACAAACTTTGAGAGTCATAAAACCAAAAGAAAATGAATCTGTTAACAAATACTTTATTTGTGATAAAGGTAGATATGCTCCTCATGCAGCAGACTCTTCTGATAGACCATTAGATGTTTATATAAATGGTACGAAAGAAGCAGAACTAAATCATGACGCAGGGAAATTGTTAAAAGAGACCTTACAAAATGATTTCAAATATGGAGGTATTTTAGGGTCTGAAAGAGAGGATCTAATTAGTAATGTAACTCTTAAAGAATTATCTGAAGAGTTAAATGTACCATTCAGTAGTTTTAATGATTCTGATGTTGAAGATAAAGTGAAGCTTGCAGTAAGTTTAAGTGCAAATTCCCCATCAATTGATGACATTGAAGTTGCTGATTGCATTTTTATTGTTGGTGAAATTACAGAACAAGCGACAATGCTTGATCTTGCTGCGCGTCAGGCTTTAAAAAAGGAAGTTCCTGTATACTTAATAAATTCAGCACCTACTTTGTTTGCTGAATTAGAAAAAAAGTATTCTAATTTAAAAAGACTCTCAATACCAACAAATGAAATTAATGATGAATTAACTAAAATTAAAAATCAAAACGATGATGATGGTTTCCACGGTAATTTGCAAAACGACATTGCCAATGCAAATAAGCCAGTTATATTAGGTATGGTCGACTCCTTATCATTAAAAGGCATTCAACTACTTAATGAGATAAATGAAAACTTTGAAAAATCAAAACTTGGTTTTGCACTTCCCGCTTCAGGTTCATATGGCGCAGCTTTAGTATCACAACCACAAAGCTGTGATAAACTTTTAACCTCAATTGAAAACGGTAATTTAAAAACACTTTTAATTGTAGGGAATGATCCATTATCTGGAAATCAACGTAAAAGATGGAAGAACGCAATAGCAAAATTAGAGAAACTCGTTGTTATTGATTACATTTACTCAGAAACGGCTAAAGAAGCTAATCTATTTCTTCCTTCCACAGCACATGTGGAAAGAAATGGTGTCCTAATCAATTTTGAAGGAAGAGTACAATCTTTTGAAGCCTCTTACAAAAAGGAACTGCCACTTTTTGATCCTGAAGGCCTAAGAAAAAGTTTAAGCTCAAATGTACAAACAAAAATTAATGAGTTTCTAAACAAACTATTCATAACGAAGCCAAGTGTTAAATCTCAGGGAGTTTTACTAACTGCTGCTCAGATAAAATCACTTATTAATACTTCACATATAAATTTCAAAGAAGTGAAAACTTCTAACGGAATAAACGTTGAAGTTTATAGATGGTTTGGTGAAGAAAGTGTTGCTAATTTTTCAAAAGAAATAAGTTCACTTAGTCCACAAAAAAATGTACTAATTTCGAAAGAAATAATTGAAGACAATAAAGGAACTGAGTGCTATGAAGTTAAATTAAAGAACAATGGTAAAGAAATAATTATGCCATTTAAAGTATCTAAGCAACTTCCAAAAAATTCAATTGCTCTTCAAAAAGAAAAATTAAATGAACTAAACATATTTGAACTTTCAAATATTCAATTGGAGTTCATAAAGCCACTTTTTACCGATGCTTCACAAAGTAATAACACAGGAGGTTACTAATGAGCGAGATATTAATCTGGGTAGGCGTTATCATAGGTATGGTAATTACATCCTTAGTTTTAATATTAGTCTCGGGCTATGTCGTTTTTGCTGAGAGAAGAGTTTTAGCTCTTCTTCAAGATCGTTATGGTCCTAACAGAGCTGGACCATTTGGCATGCTGCAAGCGTTGGCTGATGCACTAAAGCTAATGACTAAAGAGTCTTTTCTGCCGGGGTTTGTTGATAGGAAACTGTATAAACTAGCTCCTGTTATTGTTGTTGTAACTGTTTTAACCAGTTTTGCACTAGTTCCTTGGAGTAAAAACTTTTATTGGGCCTCCGACTTCAATGTAGGATTGCTTCTTATTCTCGGTTTAAGTTCCTTGCATGCATATGGGGTATTTTTGGGAGGTTGGTCCTCAAGTAGTAAATACACTGTATTAGGCTCAATAAGAACAATAGCTCAATTGATTAGCTATGAGTTATCTTTAGGGATATCTTTATTAGGCGTTGTAATGATTTCGGGTAGCTTTAGCTTATCTGAAATAGTAAACCATCAGTCATCATGGTGGTTTATTGTTTTACAACCTATTGGATTTCTTGTGTTTTTCATTGCTGGTATAGCAGAAACTCATAGATTACCTTTTGATATGCCAGAAGCTGAAAATGAACTTACTGCGGGTTTTAATACCGAATATGGAGGCATGCCTTTCGCAATGTTCTTCTTAGGAGAATATCTTGGTGTTGTTTTAGTTTCTGCATTGACAACAACCCTATACTTAGGTGGCTGGCATGGTCCTTGGGCTGAGAGCTCTCCAATAGTGGGCTTTATTTGGTTTTGTATTAAGACATTATTACTTGTATTCTTTTATATTTGGATGAGAGCAAGTGTACCAAGAACAAGATGGGATCAATTAATGTCATTTGGTTGGAAGTTTCTGCTTCCTCTTGGAATCGCAAATACAATTATAACAGCTGCAGTTGGCTTAATCTGGATGTAAAAAGGCAAAAAAATGAAAATTACTCAATATATAGGTGAAATTACTGGTGCTTTTTCAGCAACAATAAAGCACGCCTTCGCAAAAAGGGATACAGTACTCTACCCCGAAGTTAAGCCGGATATACCTGGTAGATGGAGAGGGAGAATCATTTTAACAAAAACACCAAAAGGTGAAGAGAGATGCGTTGCTTGTTATCTATGTTCTTCTGTTTGTCCCGCTCATGCAATCACAATTCAGGGAGCAGAGAGAGAAGAAGATGAAAGAAGGTATGCAAAATCATTTGAAATTAATTTTGCTAGATGTATCTTCTGTGGAATGTGTGAAGAGGCTTGTCCTACTAGAGCAATTCAAACAACGAATGATTTCGAAATGGGCGAGAAAAATAGAGACTCTCTAACATATGATAAAAAAGCATTGTCTGTTGATGGGGTTGGAAAATATCCTGACTTTGATTACTTCGAACACACTGGTGTTCCAATTAAGGGTAAAGAAGTTGGTGATAATGTCGATGAAAACAAACCTGTAGATGTTTATTCTATCTTACCCTAACACAGAGGATTTAAAATGTTTCTATTAACAATCGTATTTTACATTGCTTGTATAGTTACTGCAGGCAGTGCCTTTTGCTTGTTATTCGTAAAAAAACCAATGCATGGTGCGTTGTACTTAACTTCGTCAATGTTAGCATTATCAATTATTTTCTATTGTTTGGGCGCACCATTTTTATTTGCCATGCAGTTAATTTTGTATATAGGCGCAGTTATTGTTTTATTTGTGTTTTTTATCATGTTAAGTCCTCTAGATAAGACTTCAACTTTTAACTTAAATGAAATGAATACTGTTATTCCAGTCGGTATTATTGTGATTTTGACACTATCCATTATTACACTCTTTACTACTGGTCCAAGCATGCCTTCAACTGAATTTTCTTCCATACAAATTATAGACAGTAAATCTGTTGGTTCTTTACTTTTCACACACTATAAATTAGCAATTGAGCTCATTTCAACCCTACTTCTTGCTGCTATGGTTGCTGTGATTTATTTCGCTAAGAATATTGAAAAAAATGAGGCTGAATAATGAGTTTACTACATATCATATCTTTTTCTATTCTACTATTTCTTCTTGGACTTACTATAGTCTTAGTTAGAAGACAACTTCTATTTATACTAATGGGTTTAGAAATAATGATAAATGGAGTTGTTTTAATTTTTATTGGTGCTGGACAGTATTGGGGTAGTGCAAATGGTCAAGTTATTTCTCTATTTATAATGCTTGTTGCTGGCAGTGAATTAGCAATAACTCTTTTAATAGCAATGTTAAGCTATCGTTACTTAAAAACAACAAGAATCGACAACTTAAACCAGCTTAGCGATCGATTAAATAAGGAAAATGAACTATTATGAATCATTTATTATGGCTAATACCCTGTTTGCCTTTATTTGGCTCTCTAATTATTTCTACCGTAAATGGTTTACCTACAAAAACCTACTCCTATATTGGAAATCTTAGTGTATTTTGACTGCCCTTCTAGTTGGCATGCTTTGGGTTGATGGAACATGGAATCAACCAGTTACCCAAGAACTATTTAATTGGATGCACGTAGGCTATTGGAACATTTCTATCGACTTTAGAATTGATAAGTTTACTCTTATAATGTGTAGTGTCACAAGTTGGGTAGGCTTTTTAATCCATATGTATTCTGTTCAATATATGGAAGATAAGGCTGGTTCAAGAAGATACTTTGCATATTTAAATATGTTTGTTGGAGGAATGCTTTTATTTGTCACCTCAGATAATTTAATATTTTTATATGCTGGTTGGGAGATCATGGGCTTGTGTTCATATGCCTTAATATCTCACTTTTATCAAACAGAAAAAAATGTGTTTGCAGGAAGGAAAGCTTTTGTTGCCACAAGAATTGGCGATACAGCTCTTGCCATTGGTATTTTTCTCTGTTTCAAAGAGTTTAATACCGTAAATCTTCAAGAAATATTCCAACTTGCACCAAATGTCGATAAAACAACATTATCTGCTATTTGTATTCTTTTCATGATAGGAGCATTTGCAAAGTCAGCTCAATTTCCTCTTCATATTTGGCTACCTGATGCTATGGCGGGTCCCGCAACCGTTTCTGCTCTAATTCACGCAGCAACAATGGTCACAGCTGGCGTATATCTAACAACTAGATGTCATGTTCTGTTTGACTTAGTTCCTGATGTCAGATGGTGGATTGCTTTTGTTGGGTGTATCACGCTAGTTTACTCTGCGGTTGCAGCTATAGGTCAAAATGAACTCAAAAAAATCTTAGCATATTCAACCATTAGCCAAATTGGTTACATGTTTGCTGCTGTTGGTGTCGGTGCATATTCTCTTGCTTTATTCCATTTAATGGTTCATGCATGTTTTAAAGCTCTTCTATTTATGGGCTCAGGAGCTATTATTGATATCTTTAATGGTGAGTATGATGTCAGAAAGATGGGAGGTCTTCATAAAAGGCAAAAAACCTTATCATACTGCTATCTTGCAGGATCACTAGCATTAGCTGCACTTCCATTAATTACAGCAAGCTTTTATAGTAAAGATGCTATAATTGCCGCAGATTTTGCAGGTCAAAATGGTCTAATTTTAGCTGGCTTAGGGTTAATTGGTGCCATTTTTACTGGAGCGTACAGTATGAGAATGTACCTAATGATCTTTAGTGGTAAGCAACGAGGGAAAATTCTTGATTATAAAATGCGTATCGGAATGAAACTTCCTCTAATCATTCTTGCAATTGCCAGTATTTGTATAGGATTTATTCAAATGCCTGAGGGATGGCCTGGACCTCACCTACTTCTTAAGTGGCTTGCTCCTGTCTTAGGTATGCCTAAAATGCCGGAAGGATCTTCAGATATTGTATTAGAAATTATTGGGGCATTAGCTTCTATTATTGGTATTTTAATTGCAGTCATAATTGTTCCAAGAGAATTGAGTAAAAGTAAAGGAACTGGAAGTATAAAAATCCTTAATAAGGCATTTTACTGGGATGATATATGTTTCAAAGTATTCGTAGCTCCATTCGTGTTCTTTTACAAACTTTTAGATTCACTTATAGAAAAAGTTGTTTTAAACACTCTGTTGGTTAATGGAACGAAAAAAGTACTTTCATCATGCTCTTCTGGTCTTAGTTTTATACAAAGCGGTATTGTAATAAAGTACGTTATTTATATGATAATCGGGGTGATATTTATATTATGTTACTTACTAAGCGCAAGCCCATTTTAATTAAGGGATAATATTTTTATGTTTTTTTGGTTAAATTTTATTATATATTTTCCATTAATCTCAGCTATTTTTATATGGCTTGGATGTAATGGAAAAAATGAGTTAGCTCGTTCTCTTACGCTGAGTGTAGTTACAGTCGAAACGTTAATACTAACATTTATGTATTTAAATGGTGCGTTTCCTCTAAACTATGAAGCTAGTTGGATGCATGAAACACTAGGTTTTAATTATGTTTTACGACTAGATGGCTTCTCTCTAGCATTAATTCTACTGACTTCATTTTTAGGCGTTATTTCTACAATTGTTAGCTGGGAAAGAGTAAAAAACTGGGGTTCTTATGGTCCTCTTCTACTTGGAACAATAACAGGATTAGTAGGTGTCTTTACAGCATATGATCTCATACTGTTTTATACATTCTGGGAAATAATGTTAATTCCTATATATTTTATGCTTAGCTTTTGGGGTGACAAAAACAGTAAGCAAGCTGCATTAAAATTTATTATTGTTACAGTTTTTTCATCCTTGCTAATGCTTTTAGGTTTAATATTCCTATGCTTTATTCATTATGCAGAGACAAATGAATTCACTTTAAATATACTTGATTTAATTAATTCGCCCATAAAAGACGTTACTGCAGCGAAATGGATATTTGCAGCAATGTTTATTGCTTTTGCTGTAAAAATACCATTATTTCCATTTCACTTTTGGGCACCAGATACATATAAAAGTGGCGAACCAGGTGCGATCATTCTCCTTTCTGGAGCTATGGCAAATGCGGGTATATATGGTGTCATTAGATTTTGTGTACCATTATTCCCAGAAGTCAGCTCTGTATTTGTTCAAATGGGTATGGCTTTAGGTGCTTTTGGTACTGTTTATGCTGCCCTTCTTGCAATAAAACAGACCAATATTAGATCCGTTTTTGCATACTCGAGTATAAGTCATATGAACATCATTGTGGTTGCAATTTTTGCTTGGCAAATTGAATCATTAAATGGAGCTGCTCTTCAACTTATTGCTCATGGTATTTCCATTGCAGGACTTTTTACTATAGTAAGTATGCTTTTAGATAGAAATAAAGATGGAAATATGCAAGAACTCGGTGGCCTTTTCAAAAAAATGCCAGCATTAGGTCTAGTTTTTCTTGTGTATATAGTTGCTACTATTGGTATGCCTGGCCTAGCTAATTTCACAGGTGAAGCATTGATTCTTGCAGGTTCTTTTAAAGTTAGTACAGTTTGGCCAAGCTTAGCGGCAATATCTATACTATTGAGTGTCATTTATGGGGTTCGTGTTTATGGTAAATCCATGTGGGGCCCATTAAAGAATGCTGATACATCAACATTAGTCCTAGATTTAAATGCAAGAGAAAAAGCAATGTCTGCAATGCTAATAATTTTATTATTTTTTATTGGGTTATATCCAAATATTGTATTGGAACCAATCCATAACTCAATAGCAACTTTAATGAAAATAGGACTATAAATAATGATGTCATCAAATATTTTAGATTTATTACCTATAATGTTAACAGGGCTTGGTGGTTTATTAGTCCTTCTTATCGGAGTATGGCCTGGGGTTAAATCATCTCAACCTGCATATATAACCACTATTATTTTATTAGGTCTTGCTATTTTATACGTTTTAAGAACTGATAGTAGTAACCCTTCTGAATTTGAAAACCTCATTAGGTTAGGGACTGTAACAACCAAATATTTTTGGGCTTTATTTTGTTTGGGTGGTATTTTCACAGTTACATTAGCAAATTCAAACAAATCTTTAAGTGGTGAAATTGATGAAATATTTTATTCATTAATTTTATTTGCTGTCACAGGAGCACTCGTACTAAGTTCATCGGTAGATCTATTAGCATCTTTTATAGGTATGGAATTAAGTGTCATATCAATATTAGCACTTATAGCATGGCAGCCAAAAAGATTTGGGGCTATTGAAGCTGCAATCAAATTTGCGATTACAGCGACGATTGGTGCAGCTATCTTCTTACTAGGTATAGCATTAATATATTCAGGTACTGGTACAACATACATACCTCAAATTGTTAATCAACTACAAGCTAATGTTCATTCAATACCGTTTTTAGTATATATTGGTATAGGTTTAATCATAGCTGGTATTGCTTTCGATATTGCTATTGTTCCCTTTCATACTTGGCTTCCTGATGTTTTCCAAGGTGCTTCAGATCCGGTTGTCGCATTTATCGGATCTGTGGGTAAAATTGCGATGTTAATATTCTTATTAAATTTTGCAATTATGGTTCAAGGAGTATGGTTTTACTACAAAGGACTAATTTGGACTCTAGGTATTCTGAGTATTTTAATTGGAAGTATTATGGCCTTAAAACAGAACAACTTGCGTAGGATACTTGCATATTCTTCTGTTTCTCATTTTGGTTATGTTTTTTTAGTAATTGCAACTATATCACCAAATTCACAAGATCAAGTATTTAATGATTTAGTAATTGAATCAGCAATGTATTATGGATTAGCTTATTCAATCATGAATATAGTTTGTTTTGGAGTATTAAACTTCTTAAACAAAGAAAGCTCTTCAGGTAAATTAGCTGAGTATAGAGGTCTTGGCAGAAAATATCCAATATTAGGGTTTGCTTTTGCTTTATCGATATTGTCATTAGCTGGATTTCCACCAACAGCTGGTTTTATTGCAAAATATAATTTATTTATGGCATTGATTGCTCAGCAAAACTTCCTTTCAAATAGCTCAATGATTTTCCCTTTAATCATTGCAGTGATTGGAGCAGCAATTTCTATTTTCTATTATTTACGTGTTCTTATTACATTCTTTAATAAGCCGGAAAAATCAAATAGTGCTGATTTGAATATAAGCTCACAAAATCAGACCATTACTTTCAACTCGAGTTTTGGTTCAGTTTTTACAATGATTATTGGAAGTCTTTCTATTGTATTTGTTGGTTTAGCTGCTAACCCAATAATACTTGCATTTCTTAACAGATAAAATAATATGGACTAGATAATTTATCATCTAGTCCATACATATTTACAAAAATTTATTTCTATCCCTACTCTAAGCATCTATACTAACTACTAAACTTATCTAAAACGATCCTTTATGAAAAAAATAATTTTAATCCTATCCATTTTTACAATGATAGGTTGTGCGAAAAAAACAACTACTGTAAATATAGAGCCGAAATTAACGTTAAATAAGTCTATTATCATCAAATCTAACATTAATTTAGATGTAAATGATTTGCGTGAAAGGAATAAAAGCTATGTGAATTTTGGTAATGACCTAAAAAAAGAAACTTACAATACAGTTGCTAATGCTTATCGATTAAATATAAGTTCTGAACAAAAAAATAATAAGTTGAATACTTTATCTTTAAATATATTACAACTAGGCTTCAATCAAAAACAAGAAACAGTAACAGTCGAAAGTAATTTAATCTGTGAGATTTCAGTTGATGTTCAAACAGCGAAGACAAACTATAAGAATAAATATATTTATAAGAATACTTATAATACCATCACTGAACCAAGTATTTCAGACAAAAATACTTATATCAACACAATCTTTGATAAGTGTTTAAATAAAGCCCTTAATGACCCCAAAATATACGAAGTTTTAAATCAAAATTAGATTATATAATTCCATGGTTTATCTTCAACCCATTTAAGGGGATGAAGATAAACACTAACTTTTCTAATTTATCGTAGAAGTTATTAACTTTTGAATAGTTTTTTTTGTTTGTTCATCAGTCCGTTTAAGTTCGTTTGAACCGCGTGTAATTGTGGCAACTCCTACACCTAATAATTTACTTATATTACGTTGACTCATCTCAGAATTTAATAGTAAATCTAAAATATTTGCACGTGATGTCAAAGCAAGTCGTTCATCTTCAGTTAACAGAATATTTAACAACAAGTCATGCTCATTATTTTTAAAAGCAAATTCTATCAAAGCCAGAACATCATCCCAGCTCTTAAATTTTGCAATCACGTCTTCCATTTAAATTTTCACCTTAAGTTTTAATATAATCTTAGTTTATTAAATATATATACCTTATTCAATATATTCTAGCTAATTCATTATTATCCAGTAGTCTAATGTTGGATTCATTTAAAATAGTTTTGTAGTAGATATCATACATTAAAATATTTTTAACATAGCCCCTTGTTTCCTTGAATGGTATGCATTGAATAAAATCATATACATCTAAACGACCTCGAGATTCTTTTAACCATTTAGTCACGCGATGTGGTCCAGCATTATATGATGCAAATGCAAGTATTCTATTGCCATTGTACTTATCTAACATCATCGATAAATATGCTGTCCCCAACTCTATATTAACTTGTGGAATATAAAGAGAAGAAAGCCCTGCATAGGGTAAATTTATTTCTTTGGCTGTTTCATATGCTGTTGCTGGCATTAATTGCATTAACCCTCTAGCACCTGCATGCGATTTAGCTGTTGTATTAAATGCACTCTCTTGTCTTGATAGAGCATATAATATAGATTCATCAACGCCATATTTTTTACTATAAAATTGGAACCACCATTTATGAGCCAATGGAAATCTCGTGTCTATATAATCAAAGAATTTACCATGGATTGTGGCTAGTACTGTTAGATAATTCCAATGATGCTTATGTGCATATAATGATAGAGTTTCATGTTCTTTACGATTTGTTTTATTTAAAAGAAAATTCCATTCTTTAATTGCATAATCAATTTGATTAATTGCTATTAATTCACCTACAATGGATAGCTCCGTTTTATACTTATTAATTACAGTTTTATTGAATCTTAATTTTGGAACAGGAAATGAAATATTTTTTTCTAATATAGTTGCTGCAGCTGCACTATAAAAGTCCCTTTTACCAACAATTTGATTTAATAAACGCCTGCCTTCTTTTTTATTGCCTAATTTTTCTGTAAATCTAGCATGCCAAAATCTCCACTCTAGTGATTTTTTTGATTTAGTAGGCAAAAAGTTGTACCAATATTCAGCAGATTTCCACTTAGCCTCTCTCATTTCCATTCTAATTCGAGTTGCTATGAGCGCTTCATCCTCTGAGTTTCTAATAACATTATCTCGCCACTTATTATTAGAAAAATTGTCGTAATTCATTAATTTTTGAGCAGTATAATCTTTTAAATACTGGAAAGAATATGCAGGAAGATTTTGTGATAATTTTATACTATTTAGGGATTTCACAGCTAAATTAATATTTGTTCTAACTAAACGTTTATAAGCTTCTGTAACAATTTTTTGATTATAGTTATCTACAAGGTTTTTTTTAGCAAACTTAGTCACTAAGTTGGGATTTTTATACAAATCGACTATCTGTCTAGCTAGTTGCTTACTTTTTAGGTCTTTAATCGAATCACTCAATCGCGTTATTTCATTTAAGGAGCCGTTGCTTTTAAATAAAAATAATAATCTCGATAGTTTATCTTTATCTGTAATTTTGTTTGTGTTTTTCCAAGCTGAAATTAATTTTTTGCAATTTTTGGGGAATTGCTTGTAACCTGACCAAATTTCTTTTGCACCAGACCATGCTAGACTCTGGTTCCCAACTTTTAACTGACTATAATAATAATCACATTTAAATCTTAAACTTTTAGGTTTATAATTCTGAACCTTCAGATAATCAGACCATTTACTATTTGCAATTAAATAAAGAGCATATTCATCTTTTATGGGATTTGAAAACGCGTAATTATTATGGCTACGAGAAAAATTCAAAATTTGGTTCACACTATATTTTGAAAAATTTTGTTTGATATGTTGATATCTTAAGTAAGGTGTGAGCGGATATTTACTTTGATTAAGCTTTCTGTATATCTTATTAAAGGAGCCAATATCTCCATTCAAAAGATATTTTTGAGCTCTTAAATAATCTACCCTTTCAGAAGATTCATTCTCGTTAGCATTAATTGACAAACATGTTAATAAACACGGAATAAAAATAAAAGGATAAAGTATGAAATATTTTTTGATATTCATAAACGAGCTCCCTGTTTAATTGAAATAAATACTGTATTCATTTTTAATATTAATCTATATAAGTTAAAATGATATTTTTTTTAGCAAGAGAAATCAATCATTATGTCTGATTATGTTTATACAATGTCACGAGTTAACAAAATAGTTGACCCCAAAAAGGAGATTCTTAAAGATATCTCATTAAGTTTTTTTCCTGGTGCAAAAATAGGCGTCCTTGGGTTAAATGGTTCTGGTAAATCATCTTTGTTAAGAATTATGGCTGGAATAGATAAAGATTTTCAAGGGGAAGCCTTTCCACAAAAAGATCTTAAAATTGGCTATTTACCCCAAGAGCCAACTTTTGATGAGAGTAAAACTGTCAGAGAAGTTGTAGAGGAAGCTGTATTTGAAGTTAAAAATGCATTGAAGGAATTAGATTTAGTTTATGCTGCATATGCTGATGAAAATGCTGACTTTGATGAGCTTGCTGCAAAACAAGCAAAGCTTGAGAATATTATAGCCACCCACGATGGTCATAACATTGACAATATATTAGAAAGAGCTGCTGATGCTTTAAGATTACCTGATTGGAGTGAAAAAATTAAAGTTTTATCGGGTGGTGAAAAAAGACGAGTCGCATTGTGTAGGTTACTCCTAGAGAAACCTGAGATGTTACTACTAGATGAGCCAACTAACCACCTTGATGCTGAATCAGTAGCATGGTTAGAAAAATTTTTAGTCGACTACAACGGTACTGTTGTCGCTATTACTCACGATCGTTACTTTCTAGATAATGCTGCTAACTGGATTCTTGAGTTAGACAGAGGACATGGTATTCCTTGGGAAGGAAATTACACATCATGGCTAGAGCAAAAGAATAACCGACTGGAAAATGAAAAAAATCAAGAGTTAAAACTAAAAAAAAGTTTAGCACAAGAGCTAGAATGGGTTCGACAAAATCCAAAAGGTAGACAGTCTAAATCAAAAGCAAGACTAAACCGGTATGAAGAATTAAGCTCTACATCTTTTCAAAAACGAAATGAAACTAATGAATTATATATTCCTTTGGGAGAAAGGTTAGGCGATCAAGTAATAGAATTAAAAAATGTTAATAAATCATTTGGCGAAAAATTGCTTATTGATAACTTAAGCTTTTCAATGCCCAAAGGAGCTATTATTGGCATAACTGGGCCTAATGGTGCAGGAAAATCCACCCTGTTTAAACTCATTCAAGGACAAGAAAAGCCAGATTCTGGCGATATTATTATAGGTAAAACAGTCAAAATTTCTGCTGTAAGTCAATTTAGGGATTCTATGAATGGTGATGCTACTATATACCAAGAAATTTCTGATAACCATGATATTATTAAAATAAATAATTATGAAATACCTGCTCGTGCGTATGTATCTAAATTTAACTTTAAAGGGAGCGATCAACAAAAGTTGATAAATAATTTGTCTGGTGGTGAGCGTAATCGAGTACACTTAGCAAAACTTTTAAAGTCTGGTGGTAATGTTTTATTATTAGATGAACCAACAAATGATTTAGATGTCGAGACATTAAGATCTCTTGAAGACGCACTTTTAAATTTTCCAGGATGCGCATTAGTCATATCTCATGACCGTTGGTTTTTAGACCGAATTGCAACACATATTCTAGATTACAGAGATGAAGGGAAAGTCAATTTTTATGAGGGAAATTACCAGGAGTATAGTGAATGGATGAAGAAAGAACACGGAACTGATGTGTGTGATCCCCATCGAATTAAGTATAAAAAAATCAGTAAAGCTTAATCTATTAGCAACTCATATTTAAATGAGTCATTAAGACTATGTAAAAAAATTTTAGTAATTAAATTTAGGTTGTAATGTTACTATGCACCTCCATTTAATTACTAATAAAATAAGCAAATAAGCTCAAAAATATAGTTAGGAAAAATTCTCTAACATATCTCTACTAATTGGTTCATACCAAACGATAAGGATGAAAAATTTATGTTCTCAAAAATTACGATCAAACAAATAATGAAATTTTAAATAAAAATGGCTTACAGTTTATAGATTTGAGAGTATATTTCTTGTCGTAAAAAATTGAATTATTTTTTACGCATTAGACATATACATCCATAATTACTTATGTTGAACAAAATTTTTAGCTAATAATATCAATCAATTTACTTAAAGCATCTTCTATTTTATCTACATAAATGATTTTCAAGCCATCTGGCTTATTTTTCTGAAGATTGGCTTTGGGCATCATGGCTATATCAAATCCATGCTTAAAAGCTTCACGAACTCTTTCTTGTCCATATGAAACAGGTCTTATTTCACCACCCAAACCCACTTCCCCAAAGACCACTAAATTTTCTGGTAATGATTTATTTTTTAAACTTGAAACTAAGGCCAGAATTAAACAGAGGTCAATGCTGGTTTCACTTACTTTAACTCCTCCAACAACATTAACATAAACATCTTGATCATAAATTTGTATATTTCCATGCTTATGTAAAATAGCAATCATTAAATTGAGTCTATTTTGATCCAATCCAACAGATATTCTTTTAGGAATAGAAGAAGCTGAAGTATCTACTAGTGCTTGTAATTCTATTAGTAAAGAGCGTGTCCCTTCCCATAGAACTGAAATAACACTTCCTTCAGTATTATTATTTTTATTTGTTAAGAATATTGCTGACGGGTTTCTGACTTCTTTCATTCCCTTTTCAGTCATTGCAAATATTCCTAATTCATTGATTGCTCCAAATCTATTTTTGTGGCTTCTTAAGATTCTAAAACGAGAATCGTCGGATATATCTAGCATTATTGACGCATCAATACAATGCTCTAATACCTTAGGCCCTGCAATAGAGCCATCCTTAGTTACGTGTCCCACCATAATTATAATGACATTATTTTTTTTTGCATATTGAGTTAAAGCTGATGCAGACTCTCTAACTTGAGATATGCTTCCGGGAGAAGAAGTTAAATCATCTAAATACATAACTTGTATAGAATCTATGATAATTAATTTCGGTCTTAATTGATTGCTAATATCACATATTTTGTTGATACTTGTTTCAGAAAGGATATTCAATTTTTTTTTAGGTAGATTAAGTCGATCTGCTCTCATGGCAACTTGTTGAAGAGATTCTTCTCCGGTTACATATAATATCGTTTCATTTAATGATAAATTACATGCTACCTGCAGAAGTAAAGTACTTTTCCCTGCACCAGGATTTCCTCCTATCAATACTGCTGATCCAGCAACAAAGCCTCCGCCTAAAACTCTATTGAGTTCATCAAAAGATGAATCCAATCTGGGTAATTCCTCTATTTCAATTTCAGATAATTTGCGTATTTTAGATTCAAGCATTCCCGAAAAACCAGATAACTTATCATTTCTAGTTACTTGAGGTGAAGAACTAACTCTAAGCTCACTAATTGAGTTCCATGCTTTACATCCAGAACATTGTCCTTGCCACCTTGGAAACTCTGTTCCGCACTCAGAGCAACCAAATACTTTTTTTACTTTATTTACTGCCATTTTATTTTCTTAATATTAAAATTTACCGAAATAAACGATTACCTATTTAAAATTTTTTCGTATTGTCAATAACTTTGCCAACAGAAAAGATGCAAATCAAACCCACTAGAGAGTTAAAATTTATACTGTTGTTAACAGATTCATTCACAATTTTTTTTGCTTTATACGCTATACCTAAATTAGCAGACATGAGCATTGGTATATCGTTAGCTCCATCTCCAACAGCTGCTACATTATTTTGATTAATTTGAAATTCATCACGTAATTTCAAAAAAATCTCTCTTTTCATCTCAGCATTGACAATTCGTCCATCAATATTTCCAGTAAACTTTCCACGCTCAAAGTTAAGAGTGTTAGCATAAGAAAAATTTAATTTTAAAGTTTCTTTAAGATGATCAGCAATATCAGTGAAACCTCCAGAAATTAAACCAATGTTACAATTAAACTCATTACAAAACTTAACAAGATCTAACAAGCCATCGTCTATTGTTACATCATGTTTCATTTTTTCAATAATTTGAATAGGAAAACCTTTTAGAGCTTTAAGACGTTTATTTAAACTTACATCAAAATTTATTTGTCCTTCCATAGCCTCCTTAGTTATCAAAGAGATTTCATCTTTTTTATTGAATAAATAAGCTATCTCATCAATACATTCAGTTTTTATAGCTGTTGAGTCCATATCAAGGGCTAATAATTGGGGCATAGCTATATCATTTGAATCTTTATAAATAAAATAATCAAGTTGGAGCTCAAATAATTGACTTTTTTGCTGAGTAGTTAAATTACCATGAAAAAAGAAAACTAACATGTTTTTAACTAACCAAACTCCATTCAGGTAATTTTCCATATTATTATGAGAAATAAATTTAATAATGGATAATTCAAATTCCAACTTAGAGTAAATTATAAAGCATGTGTCATCCTGACTTGGAAGTCTAATTTTATTTTCTTCAATTTTGAAGCTTTTCATTAAATCATTTCGTATTTTGAAAAAACTCATATCACTTACCCTCAAAAATCATCAATGAATAATATCAATTAAATAAATGGAATTAAATTAATGCGTCTAAAGTTAACCTGATCATTTCATCAAAAGATCTTTCACGCTCATCAGAAGACATAGCCTCATTTGAAATAATATGATCTGATACTGTGTAAATTGCAGCCGCTTGTATATCGTATTCTTGGGCGATGCCTAATAACCCAGCGGTTTCCATTTCGACGGCTAAAAAATTATATTTACGAAGCAAATTTATTAAATCATTGTCTAAACTGTAAAAAGAGTCCGTAGTAAAAACATTTCCTACTTTAAGGTCAAGTTTATGATTCTTTGCTTGAATAAACAACTTATTCATTAATTCAAAGTCACTAGAAAGAGAAAATTGATAACCATTTAATCTAATTTCATTCACTTTGGAATCAGTTGATACAGAATGAGCTAAGATTAAATCTCTAACTTTAATTTTATCAGATACTGCTCCACAACTGCCAACCCTAACAATTTTTTTTACACCATAAAATTTAATGAGTTCTGTTGCATATATTGAGCAGGAAGGAATCCCCATTCCTGAGGACATTACAGAGATTTTTTTTCCTTTATAAAGTCCTGTGTACCCTAACATGTTTCGCACATTTGTTACTAGTTTCGCTCTAGTTAGGTAATGTTCACTAATATATTTTGCTCGCAAGGGATCTCCTGGCATAACAACAGTATCAGAAAAATCATCAGTGTTTGCATTTATGTGAGGTGTGCTCATATTTTTTCCTATATATTAAGTAATAAGACTTAACGTATTTTTTGATATTTGAGAAGTTATTTCTTCTTTAGATTCATTCCGCAAAAGACAAATTTCATCTAAGATTTTTTTATGTTCTCTGGAGTATTTGCTTTACCCTGCTCACCAAAAATAGGCATAAATGGAGAATCTGTTTCTAAAACTATAGAACTCAATGGTATAGAACTAATAGTTTCTCTAGTTTTTTTTGCCCTTTCATATGTTATCACTCCACCGACACCAATTTTTAAACCCAAATCAATAAATTCTTGGGCTTGGTGTAAGCTACCGGTAAATGCATGAATTATTCCAGAAATTTTTTGTTTTTTTTGTTTTAATAACTGAACTAAATCATTATGTGCTTTTCTTGAGTGTAAAACAATATTTAATGAATATTTTATTGCGATATGTAATTGAAAATTTAAAAACTCTATCTGTTTCGTTTTATTAGTTTGTTTGAAAAAATCTAGACCAATCTCACCTATGCCGAAAAATTTAGGATTAGATATATGTTTTTTAACGTAATATTCAAAAGTTTCTAGGTCTTGTTTACTGAGAGAAGATACGTAACAAGGATGAATGCCTAATTGAAATAATATACCAGGGAATCTATTGCTTAAATATACAACAGTATCCCAATTAGATGGGCCTACAGAAGGAACTATAATTTTATTAACTCCTTCTGATTTTAGATTATGATAGTATTTTTCATAATCTAAAGAGAAAGGCTTGAAATCAAAATGACAGTGGGTATCTATTAACAAAAATAAAGCCTTTTCGAATGTTTCACAATTTAATGTTCTCGAGTAGATTTTAAAATAATAGACGGAAATCTATCTTTAACCAAATTTAAATTGACCATAGAGGGGGCAATATATGTCAAGTTTTCAGCTCCATCTAAAGCAAGATTATTTTGATTTTTACGTTTAAAGTTTTCTAATTCTTTTTTATCATTACATTCAACCCATCTGGCAGTTGTTATATTTATAGCTTCATAGATTGCCGAAACTTTATATTCTGACTTTAATCGAGCTACTACTACATCAAATTGAAGTACTCCAACAGCACCAACAATTAAATCATTATTTTGTAAAGGTCTAAATAGTTGAACTGCACCCTCTTCTGATAGCTGAATTAAACCTTTGAGTAATTGTTTTTGTTTCAACGGATCTTTTAATCTAATTCTTTTAAAAAGCTCTGGTGCAAAATTAGGAATACCAGAAAATTTCAAATTTTCTCCTTCAGTAAAAGTATCACCAATTTGAATAGTTCCATGATTATGTAATCCTATAATATCTCCTGCGTATGCAAAGTCAGCTCTCTCTCTTTCACCGGCCATAAATGTCACTGCATCAGAAATTGTCAATTTTTTTTCAATACGAGGATTATATAACTTCATTCCCTTTTGGTATTTACCAGAAACTAAACGCATAAAAGCAATTCGGTCTCTGTGCTTTGGATCCATATTAGCCTGAATTTTGAAGACGAATCCAGTTAATTTTTCTTCATCATTTCCAACAAACCTATTGAGAGTTGCTCTTCCTTGTGGTGCTGGTGCCCATGAGGTTAAACCCATCAACATTTGGTCAACTCCAAAATTACCCAATGCGGTACCAAAGAAAACTGGTGTAATTTTTCCAGCTAAGAAGTCTTCTCTATCAAACTCATTCGTTGCCCCTTGCACCAATTCGAGCTCTTCTTTTAAGTCTGATATTTGTTGTTCATCCAGTAACTCCTTTAGTTTGGGGTTATCAATTCCATCAATATATTGAACCTCATGTAATTTATTTCCCCTTCCGGATTCATATAGATAGATTCTTTTTTCAGAAAAATGATATACCCCTCTAAACTCTTTACCACAACCAATTGGCCAAGTAATTGGAACACAGTGAATATTTAACTCATTTTCAACATCATCTAACAATTCCAGCGGGTCAATAATGTCACGGTCAAGCTTATTCATAAATGTAACAATGGGGGTATCTCTGAGCCTAGTAACCTCCATCAATTTTTTTGTTCTATCCTCAACACCTTTTGCTGAATCGATTACCATTAAACAAGAATCCACAGCAGTTAGAGTTCGATATGTATCCTCCGAAAAATCTTCATGTCCCGGAGTATCAAGTAAATTTACCAAACAGTTATTAAAAGGAAATTGCATAACGGATGTCGTAACTGAAATTCCTCTCTCTTTTTCCATTTCCATCCAGTCAGATTTAGCATGTTGATTAGAACCTCTACCTTTAACAGTTCCTGCTGATTGGATTGCCTGACCAAGAAGCAATACTTTTTCAGTTATCGTGGTTTTACCAGCATCAGGGTGAGAGATAATAGCAAAAGTTCTTCTTTTTAAAATTTCATCTTTTGTAGTTTGTGACATTAATTAATCTCTTTTTAAAAATATTTGTTCATTCATGTATATATTTGACCATAATAATAGCATCTTCAAAGTCTTTATTATTTCGATAATAATTTTTACGCTGTTCAACTTCAATAAATCCAAATTTATTGTATAAATTAATTGCTTTTATATTTGATTCCCTGACCTCTAACCATATTTCACGAACTCCATTTTGAGCACATTCTTCAGTCAAAAGCTTAATCATATAATTACCAATTCCTTTTCCCTGAAAGCTGGGAGCTACAGTGAAATTAAGTAAAGATAACTCATCTTTAATTAAGGTCGCATAAAAATAACCAACTATTTCATAATTAATTTGAAAAAGATAATTAAAATTATTTAATGGACTAATTTCAAAAGATTTTTTGGACCAAGGATATTTTTGGGATATAGATTCTATGTTATATAAATCTTCAATATCACCTTGAATTATAGCTCGATAAGTAATGTGCATTTTTACAAAATTGTTTCCATAAATCTTTTTTAAATTGGGCTGACTGCATTAAAAGTGAAATTTTAGGAGATTCTAAAATAACGACTTCGTTTATTTCGACTGATGGAGTTCCAACGTACCATACTATAATAAGTTGATGTTGATCTAATAACCACAATTCCCTTTTAGAGATAACAAAAACTTCATCAAAATCAATTGCAATTGAAAACAAAAAATTTTTTACAAAACATTCTTCTTTATGAGAAAGATGTTTGTTTTTAGACACTAAAAGAAACTTATATTTCTTATCTAAGTTTATTGGGTTATTTTTTTTAAATCTCTCCGGCGACTTCAAATCAAAAGAGATTAAATCTAGCTCTTTAATAAAGTTCATAACATTTACAATCCAAGATGGGTATAGTACCCATCTTGGATTACAGCAAGTTTACTCTTCAGACTCTTGACTTTCATTTGAATCGACAGGTGGCTTTGGTTTAGCTTCTTTCATACTTAACCTTATTCTACCTTGTCGATCAATCTCGATGACTTTAACTTGGACTTCCTGACCTTCTGATAGATGATCTCGCACTTTCTCAACTCTTTCATGATCAATTTGAGATATGTGAACCAAGCCCTCTTTACCTCCAACCACGGAAACAAATGCACCAAAATCAACGATTCTTACAACTTTGCCAGTGTAAATTTTCCCAACTTCGACTTCTGCAGTTAGGTTCTCTATTCTTGCGATAGCTTCTCTAGCTGCATCACCAGAAGATGCTGCTATTTTAACAGTTCCATCATCCTCAAGTTCAATTGTCGTACCGGTTTCTTCCGTTAAAGCTCTTATAACTGAACCACCTTTTCCTATAACATCTCTAACTTTCTCAGGTTTTATTTGAATCGTATGGATTTTCGGAGCAAAATCGGATAAATCTTCTCTTGGTGAACTAATCGCTCTATCCATAGTTTCTAAGATGTGGGTTCTCGCTCCTTTTGCTTGATTTAAAGCAACTTCCATGATCTCTTTAGTAATACCTTCAATCTTAATATCCATTTGTAAAGCTGTTATACCTGTATGTGTTCCAGCTACTTTGAAGTCCATATCTCCTAAATGGTCTTCATCACCTAAGATATCGGATAAGACGACATACTTTTCATCTTCTTTAACAAGGCCCATTGCTATACCAGCGACTGATGACTTGATTGGAACACCTGCATCCATTAAAGCAAGAGAAGAACCACAAACAGAAGCCATTGAAGATGAACCATTGGACTCAGTAATTTCTGATACAACTCTTACAGTATAAGGGAACTCTTCTATACTTGGCATAACAGCCGCAATACCACGTTTAGCTAATTTACCATGGCCAATCTCTCTCCTTTTCGGCGAACCTATAAATCCGACCTCACCCACACAATAAGGAGGAAAATTATAGTGTAATAAGAAATTTTCTTTCGTTTCACCTGTCAACTCTTCAACTAACTGTGCATCTTTTTGAGTACCTAGAGTAGCAGTTACCAATGCTTGAGTTTCGCCTCTTGTAAATAAAGATGAACCATGTGTTCTTGGTAACACACCAGTTCTCACGTCTAAAGACCTAACCATGTCTTTTTCTCTTCCATCAATACGAGGTTTTCCATCAATAATTCTACTTCGAACGATATTCTTTTCTAATTTGGAAAATAAGTTTCTTACATCATTTTCTTCATTATCATTTTCTTCATTAACTAATGCATCAATTGTATCTTTCTTAATTAGATCAATTGCTGCGTATCTCGCAATTTTATCAGTAATTTGATATGCCTCTGTAAGAGCACTTTCAGCAACTTCTTTAACTTTAGAAAATAATTCATTGTTAAACTCTGGTGCGCTCCAGTCCCATTTAGGGGTAGCAACTTCATTCGCAAATTGATTAATGTTATCAATCACTATTTGCTGTTGCTCATGTCCATATACAACAGCCTGAAGCATTTGAGATTCTGTTAAGCAATCAGCTTCAGACTCTACCATTAATACCGCACTTTCAGTTCCAGAAACCACTAAGTCTAACTTACTATGCTTTAATTCATCGACATTTGGGTTCAACGTAAACTTTTCATTGATATAAGCCACTCGCGCAGCACCAATAGGACCATTGAAAGGAATTCCGGATATAGAAAGTGCAGCAGATGCACCAATCATTGTGATAATATCAGGGTTAATCTTTGGATTTGCAGATACGACAGTTGCAATAACCTGAACTTCATTAAAAAAGCCATTAGGAAAAAGTGGTCTTAATGGCCTATCGATAAGTCTAGCTATCAAAGTTTCATTTTCAGATGCTCTACCTTCTCTTTTAAAAAAACCACCTGGAATTTTACCTGCAGCATAAGTTCTTTCTTGATAGTTTACTGTTAATGGAAAAAAATCTTGACCATCGGCAACATCCTTTTTTCCTACAACAGTTACAAAAACAGATGTATCGTCCATACTTGCCATTACAGCAGCTGTTGCCTGACGAGCTATAATCCCAGTTTCTAATGTGACGGTATGGTTACCGTATTTAAATGATTTGACAATTGATTTCACGGATAATCCTTAATATAAATAAATTCCACACCAAAAGTAAGCACGACTAACAGATACCATCTTTCAAAAAAAGTATGTGTTAGTCGGCGCTAATACTTCAAACAATTACTTATGATGCATGTTAGTTTTACATTATACACTGTAAAAAAAAAATTCACAAAAAAAGGAGCAATTGCTCCTTTTTTTTATCTTCTTAAGCCTAAACGACTTATCAAACTTTGGTATCTAGAAAGATCTTTGCCTTTCAGATAATCTAAAAGCTTTCTTCTATGTGATACCATTCTTAACAAACCTCTTCTACTATGATGATCATGTTTATGTTCAGCAAAGTGGCCTTGTAAGTGATTGATTTGAGCAGTTAGCAAAGCAACTTGAACTTCTGGAGAACCAGTATCATTTGCACTTTGAGCATATTCAGCTACGATCGCAGCTTTTTTTTCAGCATTCAGAGACATAATATATATTCCTGTGTAAAATTAAAAGTTGTAACAGCCAATCTCTGATTCAGCTGATACGCGAACCTAAAATTATACTTGTAATACATTTTTATGCAAGAGTTAATTTAGCAATCAAGCCACCTCTATCAATCAACTAATCTCTATTCTTTCTAACTCTTTTAGGAATAATAATATTATTATTTATAGATGCAACACCTAGCAAATCAAAATTAGCCTCGTTATAAACACGATAAAGCTCCAGATCATGCAATAAATCTTTTCTATCTTCTAATTGATCTAAATTGATTTTCTGTCCATGCAAAAATTTTTCAGATAAGTGTTCTGGAAGATTCAAAACATCTAGTTTTGATAATAGTGTGTCTAACGGTTTTAAAAATTTGTCTATATCATTCAAATCATTTTTTTCTTGAAATTGTTTTTCAATATCCTCTAAAGATAATGCTTCATCAATTTCCAGATCATTAATACCAGTTCTTCTTAGCTCAACAACATGTGCTCCACATTCTAATTTTTCCCCTAAATCATCAATAATCGTTCTTATGTAAGTCCCTTTAGAACAATGAATACTTAAATCTATGTAAGGCAGATCGATTTCATTGATATCTATACTAAATACATGAATATCCCTAATTTTTCTCGGAACAGAAATATTTTTTCGAGCATAATAATAAAGAGGCTTTCCTTCGAATTTTAATGCTGAGAATATGGAGGGCATTTGTTTTTGTTTACCGACAAAAGAATAAATTGCTTTTTTTAAATTATCAATTGTAATATCAATATTGCGAATATCAACAATATCTCCATCAGCATCAGAAGTAGTTGTTCTAATTCCTAATTGGGCTTTAACCTTATATTTCTTATCAGATTCAAGTAAAAAACTAGAGTACTTAGTTGCTTCTCCAAGACAAATTGGCAAAACTCCCGTAGCAAGAGGATCAAGGGCACCAGTATGCCCTGCTTTTTCTGCAGAATATAGTTTTTTTATTTTTTGAAGTGCTGAATTTGAAGAAATACCTTTTGGTTTATCCAAAAGCAAAACTCCATCAATTATTCGTTTATTATTTGCATTTTTCATAATGGATGAATTTACTTTAAGTTATTATCTTTTTTTATTACTTTAGAAACTAAGTTCGATATTCTCATACCTTCCGTAAGGGAGTTATCATAAATAAACTTTAGTTCTGGCGTTACTCTTAATCTTATTTTTTTTCCCAGTAATGACCTTAACATCGGTGATATTTTATTCAATAACTTTGAAGGATCTTTTTCTAAATCACTATCGATATTAAGCGTTGTGAAATAAACCTTAGCATAACTTAGATCAGTTGTAACCTCTACATCTGATAAAGTAACCATTCCTATACGCGGATCTTTAACTTCACGATGAATAATCTGGGCTAATTCTCTTTTTATTTGTTCTGAAACTCTTTGCGTTCGGCTATATTCTTTTACCATATATAATTCCTGAAATTGTTTTGGGTTAAATAATTAACCCAAACACATTTTAATAAGGTTAATCTAAGGTTCTTTTAATTTCTACAATTTCATAAACTTCAATTTGATCGTTGACTTTTACATCATTGTAATTTTTAACACCTATACCGCATTCATAACCATTCTTAACTTCATTGACATCATCTTTGAATCTTCTTAATGACTCCAGTTCACCTTCATAAATGACAATATTATCTCTCAACACTCTGATAGGGTTATTTCTTTTTATTATACCTTCTGTAACCATACAACCAGCAATAGCTCCTAATTTTGGTGATTTAAAGACATCTCTCACTTCAGCTAAACCTATTATTTCTTGTTTAACTTCAGGAGCAAGCATACCACCCATTGCAGCTTTTACCTCATCGATTAATTGATAAATAATCGAATAATATCTTAAATCCAGATTCTCTGTATCAATAACTCTTCTCGCTGTTGCATCTGCTCTAACGTTAAAACCAAGAATTATTGCATTTGATGCTGTTGCTAAAACAGCATCTGTTTCTGTGATTCCACCAACACCAGATCCAACAATATTAACTTTAACTTCATTCGTTGATAGTTTTAATAAAGAATCACTAATAGCTTCAACTGAACCTTGCATATCAGCTTTTAATACAACATTTAATTCTGCAACATCACCAGATTCCATATTAGCAAACATATTCTCTAATTTTGCTTTTTGTTGTCTTGCTAATTTAACCTCTTTGAATTTACCTTGACGGTAAAGTGCCACTTCTCTTGCTTTCTTTTCATCCTTAACTACGGAAGCTTCATCACCCGCAGATGGAACTCCTGATAACCCCAAAATAGATACAGGAATAGATGGGCCTGCTTCAGTTATTTCCTTACCAAGCTCATCTTTCATAGCACGGACTCGTCCATATTCTAATCCGCAGAGAACAATGTCTCCTTTTTTTAATTTTCCTGACTGCACTAATACAGTTGCAACAGGTCCTCTTCCTTTATCAAGTTTTGACTCAACAACGACACCATGAGCCATCCCTTCTTTAATAGCTGTTAATTCTAAAACTTCTGCTTGTAATAAGATTGTTTCAAGAAGCGAATCAATATTGGTTCCTTGCTTTGCAGAAATATTAACAAACATATTATCTCCGCCCCATTCTTCTGGAATTACATCATATTGAGATAATTCATTTTTTACGTTATCAGGGTTGGCATCTTCTTTATCAATTTTATTAACAGCAACAATCAAAGGAACATCAGCGGCTTTAGCATGTTGGATTGCTTCTATTGTCTGTGGCATTACTCCATCATCAGCAGCAACTACAAGAACGACGATATCTGTAGCTTTTGCTCCTCGAGCACGCATAGCTGTAAAAGCAGCATGACCTGGTGTATCAAGAAAAGTTATCATACCATTTGGTGTTTCTACATGATAAGCACCAATATGTTGCGTTATTCCACCTGCTTCACCTGAAGCTACATGAGCTTTTCGTATGTAATCTAAAGTTGAAGTTTTTCCATGATCCACATGACCCATTATAGTTACTACTGGAGCTCTAGGTGCAACATTAGCTTCTGATTGATCATTTTCAGACAAAATAGAATCTTCTAAATCACTCTCTTTTCTCAAGATAACTTTATGCCCCATCTCTTCCGCAATTAATTGAGCTGTTTCTTGATCGATTACTTGATTTATTGTTGCCATGGCTCCCATTTTCATCATAACTTTTATTAATTCTGATGATTTAACAGCCATCTTGTTAGCAAGCTCAGAAACTACGATAGTTTCACCTATAACAACATCATTTTTTGCAACAACTGCAGATTTATCAAATGCTTGTGTAAGTGTTGTTTTGTTTGGACTATTTGTTTTTTTTCTCTTACCTTTTTTGTTAGTATTATGTTTAGTATTATCAGCTACTAATTCTTCATTATCTTTTGAATGTGTTTTTTTACGTTTTTTCCTTCGTTGAAAATCATTTTTTTGATCCATTTCATCTTCAGCATCTCTTGCATATTTAGAAGTGGTTGTATGAAAATCACTTGAATCCGTCTCAGGAGAAATACTATCGTCCTTAGCTGTATCCCAATCTTGGTACTTTTCTTCAGCCATTTTTTTTGCCTCTTCAACTTGTTTCTGGCTTTTTTCGATTGCCATCTGTCTGTTAATTTCTTCTCTTCGACTCTGTAATTTGTCTTCTTCAGATCCAGCTGAATTTCGTTTTTGTTTTTTCTTTTGTGTTGATTGTTCTGTACCTGAATTCATTTTTACTTCTTTTTGTTTTTTCAGATCAACTTCTTTTTCTTCAGCCAACTCAGCTTCTTTCTTTGCAGCTAACTCAGCTTCTTTCTTTGCAGCTAACTCAGCTTCTTTCTTTGCAGCTAGCTCAGCTTCTTTCTTTACAGCTAACTCAGCTTCTTTTTTTGCAGCTAACTCAGCTTCTTTCTTTGCAGCTAACTCAGCTTCTTTCTTTGCAGCTAACTCAGCTTCTTTCTTTGCAGCTAACTCAGCTTCTTTCTTTGCAGCTAACTCAGCTTCTTTTTTTGCTTCCAATTCTGCATTTTTTTTATCTAATTCACTTTTTTTAATATAAGTCTTCTTTTTACGAACTTCTATTTGAACATTTTTACTTTTACCATTATTACCCGATATACTTAAAGTGCTTTTTGTTTTTCTTTGCAAAGTAAGCTTCGTTGGTGATGCCTTTTCACCATGAGATTCTTTGAGATAACTTAGCAACTTTCTTTTTTCTTCTTCATTTACTGTATCATTTAAATTTTTAATTATGCCTGCACTTTTAAGCTGATGTAATAACTTATCTGTAGTGATATTAATTTCTTGTGCTAAAGCATTTACTGTAATTTCCGACATAGAATACACTCCATTACTTAATATTATGACTTATCACCAAACCAACAAATTTCTCTCGCTTTCATAATTAAATTACCTGCATCATCAGAGGACATCTCTTCCACATCAAGTAAATCATCTATAGATAAATCTGCTAAATCTTCTAAAGTAATAATTTTTGACTTAGCAAGTTTTCTTGCTAAATTATCAGTCATTCCTTCTAGATCTAATAAATCTTTCGCTGGTTCAAAGCTTTCGATTTCTTCTTCTTTCTTAAGAGCTAAAGTCGTTAATGCTTCTTTGGCTCTTTCTCTCAAAGTTTCAACTAAATCCTCAGTTAAGAAGTCTATATCAAGTAGCTCTTGAATCGGAACATACGCGACTTCTTCAAGTGAAGTAAAGCCTTCATTTACTAACATTGAAGCAAACTCCTCATCAATCTCGAGGTTATCCATAAACAACTTCAAATATTCACCAGATTCTTCTTCATGCTTCTGTTTTTGTTCTTCAATAGTCATTACATTGAGCTCCCAGCCAGTCAATGAAGAAGCTAATCTAATGTTTTGACCATTCCTTCCAATTGCTTGTGCAAGATTATCTGATTCTACTGCAATGTCCATTGAGTGATTATCTTCATCAACAATAATAGAACTTACTTCAGCTGGAGCCATTGCATTAATAACAAATTGAGCCGGATTTGAATCCCACAGAACAATATCAATTCTTTCGCCACCTAGTTCTCCCGAAACCGCTTGAACTCTAGCTCCTCTCATTCCTACACAAGCACCAACTGGATCTATTCTTTTATCATTGGTTTTTACAGCAATTTTGGCTCTTGAACCTGGATCTCTAGAAGCTCCCATGACTTCAATAACTTCTTCTCCAATTTCTGGAACTTCTACTCTGAATAATTCAATTAACATTGAAGGCTTAGAGCGAGTCATAAATAATTGATGTCCTTTAGCTTCAGGGTTCACTTCATAAAGTAAGCCTCTGACGCGATCTCCTGTTCTGAAGTTTTCTCGGGGTAACTGATCTTCTCGTTGAATGATAGCTTCAGCATTATTACCTAAATCTATTATAACTGAATCTCGATTAACTTTTTTAACTATTCCTGTCAGAATATCTCCCTCATTGTCAACAAACTGATTTACAATTTGCGCTCTTTCTGCTTCACGAACTTTCTGAACGATTACTTGTTTAGCTGTTTGCGTTGTAATTCTATCAAAAGCAACAGATTCAATCTCTTCTTCAATATATTCATGCTCTTGAATTTCGGGATCATCTATTCTTGCTGCTTCTAAAGTGATTTCCTTTGTTGGGTTAGGCAATATTTCTTCATCTAGGACTAACCAACGACGAAATGTTATATAACTTCCAGTTTTTCTTTCAATGGATACCCTTGCTTCAATATCAACATTATATTTTTTCTTAGTAGCGCTAGCTAATGCAATTTCTAAGGCTTCAAATATTTTTTCCCTCGGTAAAGACTTTTCATTAGATACAGCCTCAACAACAGCCAAAATTTCTTTGTTCATTTTAATTCTCCAAAACTGTTATTCAAAAACAGGAATAAGGTTTGCTCTTGATATATTCGATAGAGGGATTTTCTCCACTATTTCATTAACTTTTAAATGTAAATCAGAACTTATCACATCAACTATAAATCCTTTAAATTTTCTTTGATTATTAATCGGCAAATTTAATATAAGAGATATTTCATATCCTTTGTAATTAATGTAATCTTGTTCTTTAAATAGAGGTCTTTCAAGACCTGGCGAAGATATTTCTAAAGTATATTCACTTGATATTGGATCTTCTACATCTAGAACAGAACTTACTTGTCGGCTTACTAAAGCACAATCATCAACATTAATTCCATTTTCTTGGTCAATATAGATTCTAAGAACAGAATGTTTTCCGGAACGGATAAATTCTAAACCAACAAACTCAAAGCCCAAATCATATACAGAGCTCTCAAGTAAATCACTTAATTTTTTTTCTAAATTAGTCAAATTAACCCCACAAATAAAAAAAGGGCTTAAAGCCCAATTACATTTAACCAAAAAAAAACCCCCATATCGGGGATTTTTTAATCTTTACATATATATCATATTAAATACATATCAAGTAATTTGGTTGCGGGAGCTGGATTTGAACCAACGACCTTCGGGTTATGAGCCCGACGAGCTACCAAACTGCTCCATCCCGCGTCCGATATACGACCATTATACACTTGGTAATTATCATAATTCAAGTATTAAAATAATGGTGCCGAGGGTGGGACTCGAACCCACACACCATAGGTACTAGCACCTCATGCTAGCGTGTCTACCAATTTCACCACCTCGGCAAATATTCGTCATTTACTTTGGAATTTCAGATTCAGGTGAATTGCTTTTAATGGATTTATTTCCATTCACCTTTGTTTCTGATTTACCTATATTTTCTTTTTGAATCTGCTCACTTTTATTAGAATTTAAGCCAATATCATTCCAACCAGAGTCGTCACTCGAACTCCCAGAACTCATTTTTGCTAAAATCAAACTTATTACAAAAAACAAAATTGCACATAGTGAAGTCATTCTTGATAAAAAATTTGCAGAACCTGTTGATCCAAATACTGTAGCAGATGCTCCAGATCCAAAAGAAGCTCCCATATCAGCACCTTTACCCTGTTGAATAAGAACAAGGCCAATAAGAATAAGTGCTATTAATATGTAAAGAACTAATAAAAAATCATACATTTTTTTCACCAAGTTGAAAAAATTAAAAAAAATAATTAAGTCGACATATTACATAATATAAATAAGTCATACAAGAAAAAATTTATTTTTATTAGTTTCACTGTTTACTTTTTAATCTTTCTACAATCTCTGTTGCTATTTTTTCAATAAATGATTTGCTTTCACCTTCAACCATAACTCTAAGTAAGGGTTCAGTACCTGATTTACGAATTAAAATCCTACCTTTATTACCTAATTTTTTTTCTATGTTACTAATAAAGTTTTGATTATCTTTGTCACCCAAAGGATTATCTCCCTCAGATAATTTAATATTTTTTAACACTTGTGGGAATACTTGCATATCTGACGCTAAATCTTTTAAGCTTTTTCCACTTTCAATAATAACTCTAAGAACTTGAAGAGCAGCTACAATCCCATCACCGGTTTTTGCTTTGTTAGAAATAATCACGTGACCAGAGTTTTCCGCCCCTAATATCCAATTATTTTCTTTCATTTTTTCATGAACATAACGATCTCCTACTTTCGCTCGAATAAATTCCACACCTAATTCAGATAAACTTTTTTCTAATCCCAGGTTACTCATTAATGTTCCAACAACTCCAGAGTTATTCATAATTCCAGTATTTTTATAATGCTTAGCTAAAATAAAAGCAATTTTGTCACCATCAATTTCAAACCCATCTTCATCAACCATAATTACTCGATCACCATCTCCGTCAAAAGCAATGCCCAAATGAGATTTTGTCTTCAATACTTCAGCTCTAAGGTTTGCTGTATCTGTTGCTCCATATCCCTCATTAATATTGACTCCGTTTGGTGAGCAGCCAATTACTTTGGTATTTGCACCTAATTCGGAAAAAACTTTAGGAGCAATATCATACGTGGCTCCATTTGCACAATCCAAAACTATATTTAATCCAGCTAGAGACAACTCGGATGGAAATGTTCCCTTAGTAAACTCAATGTATCGACCAGCAGCATCATCGATCCTAATAGCTTTTCCAAACTTATGAGCTTCAACACAAATAATATCCTTAGTCAGTTCATTTTCGATTTGTTTTTCAATATGATCTGGTAGCTTAAAGCCATTATTAGAAAAAAACTTAATGCCATTATCTTGATATGGATTATGAGAAGCTGAGATCACCACACCTGCTTCAGCCCTAAATGTTTGCGTAAGGTATGAAATTGCTGGTGTTGGCATAGGACCAGTTAAAATTGATTGTAACCCTGCAGCAGCAAATCCTGCTTCAAGTGCTGACTCTAACATATAACCCGATATGCGTGTATCTTTTCCAATAATAACTTTTTTTGTACCATTTTTTGCTAAAACTTTTCCAGCAGCCCATCCTAGCTTTAAAACAAAGTCTGGTTGAATAGGAAAACTTCCAACTAATCCTCGAACACCATCTGTTCCAAAATATTTCCTCTCTGACATATCATTACCTACTATTTATATTGATTATATTCATTGAAAATTTGTAATGCCTGTGATGTCTCAAGTACATCATGTACTCGAATAATATTAGCACCATTTAATGCAGATAAAATCGCTGCGCTAACACTTCCAATGACAACTTCATCTGGTTTACGTTTTAATATATTGTATATCATAGATTTACGAGAAAGTCCTACTAATAGAGGAATTTTTTTAATTTTAAACTTTGATAAATTAGCTAATATTTCATAATTATCTTGTAGTCTTTTTCCAAAACCAAATCCTGGATCAAAAATTAATTGATTTTCAAAAGTAGAATGTGAGACTAGCTTTTCATGAAAAAACTCTTGTATATCTTTTACTACATCATCATAATATGGATTATTTTGCATGTTCCTTGTTTCGCCTTTTTTATGCATCAAGCAAATAGGCACACCTAGTTCAAAAATTTTATTTGGATATTTACATAAAGATAAAGCCCTTACATCATTTATAATATCTGCTCCGTTTGCAACAGACTCATAAATTACTTTCGGCTCACTGGTGTCAACAGATATCCAAGTATCGAACCTTTTTCTAATATCAATCAGTATTTCTTGAGTGCGATCCAATTGTTCATTTGCTGATACGGGTATACTTCCTGGTCTTGTAGACTCACCTCCAATATCTATAATTGATGCTCCAGAATTAATCATTTTTTCAACTTGTCGAAATGCATTATGTTTTTTATTAAAACGACCTCCATCTGAAAATGAGTCTGGGGTTAAGTTCAAAACTCCCATAATAACAGGCTTGTCTAGATTAAGAGTTTTATTTTTACTACGAAGTTCCATAATTTAATAATCTTATGTGGTATAATGGTAATTATTGATAGAGATAAATGAAGAAGTGCGAAAATTTTATCGCACTTTTTTGAGGGTAAATGTTAGATTATTACTCTTTATTGGAAGTGTTTTCTTGCGAATCATCTACATTTGTATCACTATTCTTCTCATCTTCGGCTTTATTATCCTTAGATTCAGTAGTTTGATCACTCCATCCCTTAGGCTCTCTTATTTCTTCTTTTCGTTCCATCAAGTCATCTATTTGATCCACATCAATAGTTTCATATTTCATTAGTGCATCTTTCATAGAATGCAAAATATCCATATTATCTTCAAGAATTTTTCTAGCCCTAGCATAATTGGTATCAATAATACTTCTAATTTCTTGATCAATTAATTTTGCAGTATCATCAGCTACATGTTTAGTTTGAGTAACAGAGCGCCCAAGAAAAACCTCTCCTTCATCTTCAGCATACAGCTGAGGACCTAATTTTTCTGAAAACCCCCATTGAGTAACCATTTTTCTTGCTATATCAGTAGCTCTCTCAATATCATTCGAAGCTCCCGTTGAGACATTCTCAGCACCATAGATTAATTCTTCAGCAAGTCTTCCACCATATAATGATGATATCATTGATTCAAGTTGTTTTCTGGAATAACTGACTCTATCTTCTTCTGGTAATGCCATAGTTACACCCAGAGCTCTACCCCTAGGTATAATAGAAACTTTATAAACGGGATCATGCTCAGGAACTAATCTCATGATGATAGCATGACCTGCTTCATGATAAGCTGTAGACTCTTTTTGATCATTAGACATAACCATTGATTTTCTTTCAGCTCCCATCATAATCTTATCTTTAGCTAACTCAAACTCCACCATTGAAACTGTTCGTTTATCGCTTCTTGCCGCAAATAATGCTGCTTCATTTACGAGATTTGCTAAATCAGCACCAGAAAAACCAGGTGTTCCACGTGCAATAATTAATGGTTTAACATCATTGTCCAAAGGCACTTTTTTCATATGTACTTTTAAAATTTGTTCTCTACCTTTAACATCTGGTAATCCAACAACCACTTGTCTATCAAATCTCCCTGGTCTTAATAACGCTGGATCTAAAACATCTGGTCTGTTAGTAGCTGCTATAACAATAATCCCTTCATTTCCTTCGAATCCATCCATTTCAACAAGCATTTGGTTAAGGGTCTGCTCACGTTCGTCATGACCACCACCGACACCTGCACCACGCTGTCGACCAACTGCATCAATTTCATCAATAAAAATAATACATGGGGCTGCTTTCTTAGCTTGTTCAAACATATCCCTAACTCTTGAAGCACCTACACCAACAAACATTTCAACAAAATCTGAGCCTGAAATAGTAAAGAATGGAACTTTAGCTTCGCCAGCAATTGCCTTAGCTAATAAAGTTTTACCTGTACCTGGAGGTCCTACTAATAAAATACCTGTAGGGATTTTACCACCCAACTTTTGAAATTTACTAGGATCTCTTAAATAATCGACTAATTCTTTAACATCTTCTTTTGCTTCGTCACAGCCAGCAACATCAGAAAAGGTGGTTTTGATTTGTTCTTCACTCATCATTCTTGCTTTAGATTTACCAAAGGACATAGCGCCTTTTCCGCCTCCGCCTTGCATTTGACGCATAAAAAACAACCAAAAACCTATAATCAGTAACATTGGAAACCAAGATATAAAGATTTGTAAAAGTATACTTGGTTGTTCTGGTGGAGTTCCTTTTACGGCAACATTATGGTTGATTAAATCATCCATAATTTTGCTATCTCCTATAGAAGGAATATAGGTCACAAACTTAGAATCATCAGACTTAGTAAAAGAAATTTTACTCTGATCAAACGTCGCTTGCTTAACCTGATCTTGTCCAACTGCTTCAACAAATGTTGAATAGTCCACTTGATTTTTACTTTTATCGCTTGGGCCAAAACTCTGAAAAACAGACATTAAAACCACCGCGATAACTACCCATAAAATTAAATTCTTTGCCATATCACTCAAGGGTCAAACCTCGCCTAAAAATTGTGAATAAAAACTATACGTTTGGATTAAAACCTATAGCAACGATGTAAACTTCTCTAGAGCGATCCCGAGAGGAGTCTGGTTTTCTAATTTTTACTGTTTTAAAATTTTTACGAACTTCTTTAAGATAACTGTCAAAATCAGCTCCTTGAAATACCTTTACCACAAATTTACCATTTCGAGTTAGCACTTGTCGACACATATCTAATGCTAATTCGACCAAATACATAGATTTAGCTTGGTCTGATACACTATTTCCACTAAAGTTTGGAGCCATATCTGAAAGGACAACATCAACTGGTTTATTTTTGATTTTTTCAAGCAAAGCATTCAGAACACTTTCTTCTCTGAAATCACCTTGAAGAAAATGAACACCAGCCATGGAGTCCATGGGTAGGATATCACAAGCAATTACTGCTCCTGAATCCCCTATAACTTCCGCTGCAAATTGTGACCAACCACCCGGTGCAGCACCTAAATCAACAACTAAAGAACCTTTATTGATAAGCTTTTCTTTTTCGTGTATCTCTTTTAACTTGAAATACGCCCTTGAACGATAACCTTTTTTTTGAGCTTCTTGAACGTATTTATCATCAAAATGCTCCTTCAACCATCGACCAGAACTTGAAGATTTATTTTTAGTGGACATGCGAACCTATCATTTGTATTGGTTATTTTTCATATTTTTGTTAATATATCCTTAATTATTAATTTATGGGTTAAATATTTACATTTCAACCCTTTTAAACAATTTTATTAAAAAATATGAAACTAACATCAAAACAAATTAAATTTTTAAAGTCTGAAGCACATCATTTAAAACCTATCGTTCTTATGGGAGCGAATGGTCTTACTGAAGGCGTTATAGTAGAGATAGAATCAGCTGTAGCATTTCACGAGCTTGTAAAAGTCAAACTTGTTTCATCTGATAAAGAAACTAAAGATCTCATTATAGATGCAATCCTTAGAGAAACTCACTCAGAGTTTGTACAAGTAGTTGGAAATATCTTAACGCTATATAAATCAAGTCCGGAAAAAAAATATAACCTTCCAAAATAAGACTTTTTGATCATAGATAGTTCGATTCATTTTTAATCTCATACTTCGAACAATCTATGCATTCAAGTTAAATATAATCAACTTTGTCTATTTCAAACTCCTTTAAGCCACCAGGAGTATTTATTGAAACTTCATCGCCTTCTAATTTTCCTATCAGGCCTCTGGCAATTGGTGAATTAACTGAAATTAAATTTTGCTTAATATCAGATTCATCGTCACCAACGATACAATAAGTCACACTAGAGTCATCATTTACATCTATTAAGGTAACGGTTGAACCAAAAATAATCTTATCTGATTTAGGTTGCTTTGTAACATCAATCACTTGCGCAACTGAAAGTTTATATTCGATATCTCTAATTTGTGCTTCACAAATTCCTTGTTCTTCGCGAGCAGAATGATATTCAGCATTTTCCTTTAAATCACCTAGCTCTCTTGCCTCAGCGATAGCTTTAGAAATTTCGGGTCTACGTTTTAACAATCTATCTAATTCTTCTCTTAAAAGTTTCTCACCCTTAACCGTCATGGGTACTTTGTTCATTTAACATACCTTTAATCGTTCATAATTAATAAAAAATTACATTATATATTAAGTCTTTTGTATTACCAAATCTAAGAAATCTGTAAACTAAATACAAAAAATAATAAATTAATAAGATTATTATATAATAAACTTTTTTTTTAATGTATGTAAGTTTTTATAAAATTTCAAAATGTTCATACATTTGTAATAATTTAAATTTATGATAACCATCACAAAACAATGTTCAAAAAAAACAAAAAAAAGGTTGTTTTTCAAATTGAACCTTTTTACAATGATCGAGATTTAAATCTAATTATTACTTTTGGTCGAGTAATAATTAACCAAACTAAAATCAAGGATAAAACATGAAAAAAACTCTTTTAGCTGTAGCTCTTACAGCTGTTACTGCAGGAACAGCTCACGCTGCAACCGTATATGATCAAGATGGCACTTCACTTCAAATTGGTGGATTTGTTGAAGCAAGAGCTGAAATGGAAAAAAATCCAACTTCTTTTGATTCTAATGACTACTCTTACCCAACTACTAACTCTATGAGTAATGTAAATGATGAGAGTCGCTTTAGATTAAATATGACTGGTAAGTCAATGATCAATGACACTCTATATGGCATTGGTTTCGCTGAACTTGAATTTGATGTAGGTTCATCAAATGTAGACACACGTTATGTTTATGCTGGTATTGGTGGTGATTTTGGTCAAGTAACTTATGGTAAACAAGACGGTGCTTTAGACGTTATTACTGATTTTACTGACATAATGCCTAATAACGGAGCTACTGCTTCAAATAAAATTACATCTGCTGACCGCGTTGCAAATACATTGGCTTATGCAGGTACATTTGGCGATATTTCAACTCGTGTAACATATAAAGCAAAACAATCTGATGTTGATACTGTCGGTCAAGGTTTTGGTGGTTCATTAGTGTGGAATCTAGGTGATTCTGGATTTTCAGCAGGTGCTGGTTACGCTTATGAAAGAGATAACTTAGCTGGTAACGCTGCCGGAACAGTTATTGATAGAGCAAGTACTTATAACACTATGTTAGGTTTGTCTTATAATGACGAAATGTTATATGTTGGTCTTTTAGGTTCTGTTGGTAAACATCTAACTACTGGAACATTTGTTGGTGATGATAACGCAGGTTTTGCAAATAACAACGAAAATGTTGATGTTACTGTGTCTAATGTTACAAATTTTGGTCAACAACAAGTTGGTGCTGCTAAATACTGGGGTGCAGAATTTGCTACAGCAGTTACTTTAGATCAATGGATTTTACAAGCGACATATAACTATGGTAAATACACAGATCTAGATAATGCTGGTTCGTACTTAAGTGGTGTTGCAGCAAAAACTGGTGATAATGATCCAGTATCTGCAAACAATGCTGACTTTGCTGTGAACTATGTTTGGAATAAGCAATTCACAACTTATGTAGAATACCAAGCTGACTTCCTAGATAAGAAAGATCAATACTACCGAGGTGACAATGCTTGGTTAGGTGCAATGTACTCTTTCTAAGAATTTAAATATTCAAATATACACATACACCACCTTAAAGGTGGTGTTTTTTTTTGAGGGATTTTATGCGATTTTTATTTTTTTTTTTATTTTTTCAACACATCTTTTTGCTACTCAACTATCTGATATAACAAATACTTTTCCCAAACAAGCAGGTTTATCTTTAATTATTTATAACATTGAAAAGGACCAGTTTATAATTAAATTAAACCCAGATAAATACAGACAACCAGCTAGTCTGCAAAAAATTAGCACAGCTCAAGCCATCGAAAATGAATTTAAATCAAATCAAAAGTTAGTAACTACCTTGTCAATCAATCGTAATAGTCTAATTATAAACTTTTCAGGCGACCCTTCTCTGACTTTAAATGATTTAAAAACCTTAATAATTAAAAACAAGACAAAAATTAATCATTCTAAAATAAAAAATATTTACCTTCAGTCATCAGAGATAGAAAATGGAAATGCAATAGGAGAACCTTGGGATATTTTAGCTTCCTGTTACGCAACTCCATCTTCAGGCATCGTTATCAATCACAATTGTCTACGTGGAAAAATCTTAATTAACCGTAAACAAAATAAAATAAAATTAAAAATTCCCTCACATGTTACAATTACGAACCGGGCATTTCTTACAAAAAGTTCAAAATTTTGTAACCTAACGTTAACACCAACATCCAAAAATAATTACATTCTCAAGGGCTGTATTAATAATACTATTAAAAGTATCCCTTTAAACATAGCTATTTATGATTCAGCAGATTATGCAAAATCAATTTTAAAAAAATTATTAAAAGAAAGTAAAATTCATTACAGTGGTTCAATTTACTTATCTAATAAAAAATTTAAAGGGGAAGTTATTGCAAGTCATTATTCTCAAAATATTAATTTGCTTCTCAGGCATATGCTAAAAAAATCTGATAACTTGTACGCAAATTTTTTTATAAAACTGCTTGGTCATAAACAATTCAAACAAAAAGGAAATTTTTCAAATGGCGTTGCTGCCTTAAAAATTTCATTAATGAAATATCAGAATATCAATTTAAAACGTTTCAATTTCGTTGATGGTTCTGGTTTATCGAGAAACAACCGAGCACCAGCATCTTACTTTCTAGATATATTAAAAGAGTTATATTTAAAAAACTCAACAATAATTGATATGCTTCCTGTAAGTAGTGTCGATGGTACTTTAAAATATAGACCTAGTATGCAAAATACCACATTTACCAATCATTTTATCGCAAAAACTGGTAGTTTATTTGCCGTTTCTAATCTAGCAGGAGTTTTGAAAACAAAATCAGGTAATCATCTGATTTATATCCAAATGACAGATAACTTGTTTCCCCAACAAAAATTTAACATATATAATTTTGAAAAGAATATGCTTAATTTTTTATATTCTAATTACTAAAAAAACATCAATATCGAGTTTATATTAGAGCAATTTATATAACACATTAATAAATCAAAGCCCCTTAAACAGGGGCTTTGTTTATTTAAATATACGATTAAATTTTATCGTTTTAGATTTGTTTGTGTAACTCTTGGATGGAGTTGACTTTATAAGGCTCATCCGCATTGTGTGCCTTACATGTAGCAAAAGCGGCATTCATTGTGGTTGTATACTTAACCTTTTCCTGCAGGGCTGCTCTTCTTAAAACCTTAGAATCCTCTATTGCTTGTCTACCTTCGACAGTATTTACAATATATGTATATTCATTATTTTTAATACGATCTAAAATATGAGGTCTACCTTCATGCACTTTATTTACAAGCCTAGGATTTATTCCAGCTTCACCAAGCACAACTGCTGTTCCATGAGTAGCATCTAATTGATAACCTAAGTCTTGCAACTGTTTAGCTAATAAAACTACTTTTTCTTTATCATTATTTCTCACTGATAAAAGAACACGTCCAATAGAATCATACTCTTTACTACATCCAAGTTCAGCTTTAGCAAATGCATCTGAAAAGGAATTACCTATACCCATAACTTCACCCGTAGAGCGCATTTCAGGACCCAAAATAGGATCAACGCCTGGAAATTTATTAAAAGGTAATACGACCTCTTTTACGGAATAATAAGGCGGAATTACCTCTTTAGTTATCCCTTGCTCTTTCAAACTTTGACCAGCCATTACTCTAGCAGCTATTTTAGCGATCGGTAAACTTGTGGCCTTTGATACGAAAGGCACCGTTCTTGCTGCTCGTGGATTTACCTCAATAAGATAAATTTCATTATCTTTTACAGCAAATTGTGTGTTCATTAATCCATTAACACCAAGTTCTAAAGCAAGTTTTTTAACTTGTTTTCTCATTTCATCCTGGATAGTGTTACTTAATGAGTGAGCTGGAAGTGAACAAGCAGAGTCTCCAGAGTGAACACCTGCTTGCTCAATATGCTCCATAATACCACCAATTAAAACCGATTCACCATCAGAAATAGCATCTACGTCAACTTCAATAGCATCATCTAAGAAACGATCCAATAAAACAGGAGAATCATTTGAAACACTGACTGCTTCGTTAAAATACCTTTTCAAATCTTGCTCATCATATACAATCTCCATAGCGCGTCCGCCCAACACATAAGATGGTCTTACAACTAAAGGAAATCCAATTTTTTTTGCTTCTTCGACCGCTTTCTCAATACTTGTTACAGTCGCATTTTCTGGTTGTTTTAAATTCAACCTATCAACAGCTTCCTGAAATCTTTCTCGATCCTCTGCTCTATCAATAGCGTCTGGACTTGTTCCAATAATAGGAACCCCTGCAATTTCAAGTTCCCTAGCAAGCTTTAATGGTGTTTGTCCACCATATTGAACAATGACGCCTGTTGGTTTTTCAATTCTTACAATCTCTAAAACATCTTCTAAAGTAACCGGTTCAAAATATAATCTATCTGAGGTGTCGTAATCTGTAGAAACTGTTTCAGGGTTACAATTAACCATGATAGTTTCATAGCCATCTTCTTTTAAAGCCATCGCTGCATGAACACAACAATAATCAAATTCAATTCCCTGACCAATTCTATTTGGTCCTCCACCTAAAACGATTATTTTATCTTTATTGGAAACATTAGCTTCACATTCCGAATCATATGTAGAGTACATATAAGCTGTATCTGATTGAAATTCAGCTGCACAAGTATCTACTCTTTTGTATACTGGATGTATATTATTTTTATCCCTTAACTTTCTGATTTCATTTTCAGACACACCAATAAGCTTACTTAATCTTTGATCTGAAAAACCTTTTCTTTTTAAATCATATAAAAATGATGCATCGAGTCCTGAAAAGCCTCTTTTTTTCATTTCCTTTTCATCACGAATGAGATCTTCTATTTGAATTAGAAACCATCGATCGATTTTGGTTAAGTCAAAAATACCATCTACAGACATACCTGCTCTAAATGCATCCGCAACATACCAAATTCTTTCAGCACCCGGCTCTTTAAGTTCTCTTCGTATTGTACTAAGTGCATCGGCATCATCTAAATCAACTACCTCATCAAAACCAGATGCACCTACTTCTAAACCTCTCAAAGCTTTTTGTAATGACTCTTGTTGGTTTCGTCCAATGGCCATAACCTCACCAACGGACTTCATTTGTGTTGTTAGCCTATCATTTGCTCCAACAAATTTCTCAAAATTGAATCTAGGAATTTTTGTAACAACATAATCAATACTCGGTTCAAAAGATGCTGGCGTAACTCCACCCGTAATATCATTTTTTAATTCATCTAACGTGTAGCCTACTGCAAGTTTTGCAGCAATTTTTGCTATAGGAAATCCAGTCGCTTTTGATGCAAGGGCTGAGGAACGAGATACTCTGGGGTTCATTTCAATAATTACCATTCGACCATCATCTGGATTAATTCCAAATTGAACATTTGAGCCTCCAGTTTCCACTCCTATTTCTCTCAAGACTGCAATTGAAGCATTCCTCATTAACTGATATTCTTTATCCGTTAATGTTTGTGCGGGTGCAACAGTGATAGAATCACCAGTGTGAACCCCCATAGGGTCAAAATTTTCAATGGAGCAAACTATAATACAGTTGTCATTTTTATCCCTTACCACTTCCATTTCATACTCTTTCCAACCTATAAGGGATTCATCGATTAACAACTCATTTGTAGGGGAAAGATCTAGACCTCGAAGACATATTTCTTCAAACTCTTCCTTGTTATAAGCAATGCCTCCACCACTACCGCCCATAGTAAAGGATGGTCTAATGATACATGGAAAACCGACTTCATCTAAAACGCCATAAGCTTCTTCTAATGTAGTCGCAATGCCTGCTCTTGGGCACTCTAGTCCAATGGATTTCATTGCCTTATCGAATCTTGAGCGGTCTTCAGCTTTATCAATAGCATCGGCCTTAGCACCAATCATCTCAACAGAATATTTTTCTAAGACCCCTTCCTTTTCAAGTTCTAATGCACAATTTAAGGCGGTTTGTCCACCCATAGTAGGCAACAATGCATCAGGTTTTTCTTTTTTTATAATTTCTTCAACAATTTTCCAATTTATGGGCTCTATATAAGTAGCATCTGCCATTTCAGGATCAGTCATGATTGTTGCAGGATTAGAGTTTACAAGTATGACTCGATAACCTTCTTCTTTTAAAGCTTTACAAGCTTGAGCTCCAGAGTAATCAAACTCACAGGCTTGTCCAATTACGATAGGTCCTGCTCCTAGTATTAAGATACTCTTTATATCATCTCTTTTTGACACTTGATTACTCCTTATGACTGCTTATTTTTTTTATTAAATCAATAAATTTTTCAAATAAATACATTGCATCTTGTGGTCCAGGACTTGCTTCTGGATGCCCTTGAAAACTAAATGCTGGACATTCTGTATGTTCTATACCTGCCACTGATTGATCAAATAAAGATTTATGAGTTACTTTCAACGTCAAAGGAATATTTTCAGGATCAATAGCAAAGTTATGATTCTGGCTTGTAATTAAGACTTTTCTAGAACTTAAATCCTGAATAGGATGATTTGCTCCATGATGTCCAAATTTCATTTTGAACGTTTTCGCACCTGAAGCTAAACCTAATATTTGATGTCCGAGACAAATACCAAAAATTGGAATTTTTTGTTTAGAAATATTTTTGTTGCATTTATAGCATAATCACAAGGCTCAGGATCACCTGGACCATTAGACAAAAAGATTCCATCAGGTTTCATTTCTAATACTGTTTCTGCTGAGGTTTGTGCGGGAACAACAGTAATTTTACAATTCATGTTAGCCAAAATTCTTAAGATATTATTTTTAACACCAAAGTCATAAGCTACGATATGATAAAGTGCATCATTTTCTGTTAAATAAGAATAACCACCTTTCAAATCCCATGTTTTCTCAGTCCAAACAAAACTGTTTTTTGTGGTCACTTCTTTAGCTAAGTCAAGCCCTTTTAAGCCTGGAAAAGAAGCTATAAAACTATCTGCCTTATCTTTATCCAAAGAACCTGTCATAATGCAACCAGTCATAGTGCCCTTTTCTCTTAGCATACGAGTTAACATTCTTGTGTCAATATCATAGATACCAATAATATTGTTTGTTTTTAGGTAATTAGATAACGTATCTTCGCTTCTAAAATTTGATGGAATAATGGAATTATCTCTGATAATTAATCCCTTGGTATGTATATTTTTTGATTCGATATCTTCTGAGTTAACGCCAGTATTACCAATATGGGGGTAAGTTAATGTGACTATTTGATCTTTATATGATGGGTCAGTTAGTATTTCTTGATATCCAGTCATTGATGTATTGAAAACGACTTCACCGACAGTACTTCCAGAAGCCCCTAATGACTTACCTTCAAAAATAGAGCCATCTTCTAAAACTAAAAATGCTTTACAAACCAAATTTTCCTCCAATTTTTATCTATGATCTCCAGACAAATTGTCTGGATAGTAGAGATGATTTCATCCTAAGTCAAGTTATATTTTTATTTATTTATTTAAGCCAATAACATCATGCATATCAAAAAGCCCATTTGGTTTTGATTTAATTAGCCATTGAGCTGCCTTCAATGCTCCCTTTGCAAAAATTGATCGATTCAATGCTTTATGATTTATTTCAATAACCTCATCTTCATCAGCAAAAATCGTTGAGTGATCTCCAATAATACCACCAGCACGAATGGTAGAAAAACCAATTTCTCCATACTTTCTTTCACCAATTAATCCTTCTCTACTGTATCTAGCTAATTGAGATAAGTCGCAATTTAATTCTTCAGCAATTACTTCTCCTATCCTTATTGCGGTACCTGACGGAGCATCTACTTTTTTACTATGATGAGCTTCTATAATTTCAATATCAGTTTTATTTCCTAGAACCTGAGTTGCTAGTTGGACAAGCCGTAGCATTACATTAACCCCAATACTAAAATTTGGGGCCAACAAAATTGGTATACTTTTACTAAAGTTATGAATGTTCTCTAACTCATTTTCTTTAAAACCAGTCGTTCCTATTACAATCCTTTTATTATATTTACAACATAACTCAATATTTTTTAATGAATTGCGTGGTGTGGAAAAGTCAATTATTAAATCCGAGTTTACAATACAATCTTCAATATTACTTGTTACCAAAATATTTGATTTTAGGTTATTGCTAAGTTCATCTGTACTTTTATTAAGATACTTGCTTTTTTCATGCGTAATTGCGCCAACTAACTTTATATCTTTAAAGACTTCTATATTATCTAGAATACTTTTACCCATTCGACCAGTAACACCAGATACTATAACTTTAATCATATTTACCTCAAAAAAATTCAAAAAAAAGCCTTTTTAAAAAGGCTTTTAAATAATCTGTTTAATTTTAAGCTCCTTGGGGACCTCAAAATACATATCCTCTCTACAACCAGAATATTCTCTTACTTCGCCACCAAAATCAGTCACAATTTTCTTTAAAATTTTCTGGATGAGTTCCTCTGGTGCAGATGCACCTGCAGTAATTCCTAATTTATTGACTTCAATAAACCAACTTTTATTCAATTGATCAATAGAATCAATTAAATAACTTTTTGTGCCAAGGTTTTCTGCAAGTTCACTTAATCTATTAGAGTTAGATGAGTTTTTAGAGCCAACAACAATCATTAAATCCACATTTTCAGCTAATTCTCTCACTGCATTTTGACGATTCTGAGTTGCATAACAAATATCTTCTTTTCTTGGTCCCTGAATATTTTTATATTTTTGTTTCAGCTCCTCAATAATATCATGTGTTTCATCAACAGATAGAGTAGTCTGAGTTACGAAATGTAAATTATTTTCATCAATAACCTTTAAACTTTTAACATCTTCAATTGACTCAACTAAATAAATTTTTCCTTCTACATTGTTGTATTGCCCCATTGTGCCTTCCACCTCAGGATGTCCTTTATGGCCAATTAATATAACTTCCTGCTTTTTTTTACTAGCTCTTGCTACTTCCATATGAACTTTAGTAACTAGAGGACAAGTAGCATCAAAAACCTTCAAGCTCCTTGCAGCAGCTTCCTTCCTTACGGATTGAGATACTCCATGTGCTGAAAATATCACTACGCTATCTTCAGGAACTTCCTCTAACTCCTCTACGAAAATTGCACCTCGTGACTTCAAGTCATCTACAACATATCGATTATGAACAACTTCATGACGAACATAAATCGGTTTCCCAAAAAGAACAAGAGCATTTTCAACAATTGTAATGGCTCGATCTACTCCAGCACAAAAACCTCTTGGGTTTGCAAGTAATATTTCCATTCTTATTCTTTCTCTATATTGATTATTTCCACATTAAATTTAACCGTTTTTCCTGCTAATGGGTGATTAAAGTTTACAATGACACTGCTCTGAATAATTTCCTCAATAACACCTATTGTCTCACTCCCATCAATTCCTTTAAAAGTGTGAACCATGCCTTCTTTGATATTTTCAATATCGCCAAAAACAGATATATCAAAAGATATAACTTTATCATTCTGAATATGTCCAAAAGCTTGATCTTCGCTTAGAGTAAATTCTCGAATGTCTCCTTTTTGAAGTCCTATTAAGCAATTTTCAAAGTTTTCAGTTAATTGTCCTGTACCCATCTCTAGACAACTTGATTCACCTCTATCCCATGTTGATTCAATAATAGTTCCATCTATAAGAACTAAAGAAAAATGTAATTGTACTATTGAGTTCTTATTTATTTTCATCAACAACCTTCTTTACGAATAAATAATCGAATATTAAAAGTATCGCTCCAATACAAATCGCAGAATCAGCAATATTGAAAACGGCAAAACTAAATTCACCCCAATGAAAATGAATAAAGTCAACAACAAATCCATTATAAATTCTATCAACTAAATTGCCCAGCGCACCACCAATGATAAGACTGAACGACAAATTACTTAAACTAAAAGATTTTTTGCTTTTATATAAAGAATAAGTTAATACAAAAATAATGACGACGGCAATAAAAGAAAAAAGCCACTTTTGCCATCCACCAGCATCATTTAGAAAGCTGAAAGCTGCCCCATGGTTACGAACATAGGTAATATTTAAAAATGGAAAAATATTTTTAGTCTGATACAAAGTAAAATATTGAGTAATCAATATTTTACTAATGATGTCTAAAAAGAATGTGATTAAAGATAGTATTAGCCATCTTAGGCCAGTATCACAAATTCTTGTCCTATTCATTAAGCATAATTCCTTACTTCACCTTCTCCTTTGATATTTGAGACACATCTTTGACAAATATCATTGTATTCCGAGTCTAGCCCCACATCATCCGTATAATGCCAACATCTTTCACATTTTTTTCCACCTGAAGGTTTTATCAATAATGATAAACCTGAAAGCTCTGTATCTTTAGCCTCTGAACTTTTTTCACTTATATTTTTCACTTTAACATTCGATGTCAATAATACAAACCTTAACTCATCACCAAGTTTCATCAATAATGCTTTTAAATCTGTATCAGCATATAAGGTAACATCTGCTTGAAGAGAACCACCTAGCACTTTATCTTTTCTTAAACTCTCAATTTCTTTATTGACAATATTCCTAATGACCTGGATTTCACTCCAGAATTCCGAGTTTAATTCTTCATGCTCAGACAATGTATTAAGTCCCAAATACCATTCACCTGTGAAAACATACTCATCTCTTTTGCCAGGCATATTCTCCCATACTTCATCCGCTGTATAAGATAAAATGGGAGCAATCCAACGAACTAATGATTCAATTATATGATAAAGAGCTGTTTGACAACTTTTTTGAGCAATAGAATTTTTCTTAGCTGTATATTGTCTATCTTTTATAATATCTAAATAAAATGAACCCATCTCAATTGAACAAAAATGAAGAATCAATTGAGTTACATCATGAAAATTAAAGTCACTATATGCTTTAATTATTTTATTTTGAAATTCATTTGTCTTTGATATAGCCCATCGATCTAATGCAATCATTTCATTAAAATCAATAAGATCATCTTCCGGATTAAAATCGTGTAAATTTGATAGTAAAAATCTTGCTGTGTTTCGAATACGTCGATAGGCATCAGCACTTCTATTCAAAATTTCATTTGATACTGCCTGCTCACCGGTATAGTCTGTCGAGGCTACCCATAACCTTAATATATCTGCACCTAATTTAGAAACCACATCATTAGGAGCAATTGTATTTCCAAGTGACTTGGACATTTTTTTGCCATGCCCATCAACAGTAAATCCATGCGTCAAAACTTTTTTGTATGGTGCTTTACCATTCATACCAATAGATGAAAGTAATGATGTCTGAAACCACCCTCTATGCTGATCTGAGCCTTCTAGGTATAAATCCGCAGGTAGTTTCCCCTTAAACTCTTCTCTTTGAGCAAGTACAGAGTAATGAGTTACTCCTGAATCAAACCAAACATCCATAATATCGTTAACTTTTTCATAATGGGCAATATCTTCTGATTCTAGAATATCTTCATTTTTAAGATCCCACCATGCTTGTATTCCCTTTTCTTCAATCAATAAAGCAACTTTTTCAATCAATTCTACTGAGTTAGGATGAATTTCCTGTGTTTCTTTATGAACAAAAAGAGTAATAGGAGTTCCCCAAGTTCTTTGCCTCGAAATACACCAGTCAGGTCTATTCTCAACCATAGAACGAATTCTATTCTCTCCCCAGTCAGGTAACCAGTCAACATTTTCTATTGCTTCTAAGGCGTGCTCTTTCAAAGAGTTTTTTTCCATGGAGATAAACCATTGAGGAGTAGCTCTAAAAATTAGAGGAGTTTTATGTCTCCAGCAATGCGGGTAACTATGCTCATACTTTTCATGGAATAAAAGCTTACCATTTTGTTGTAATAACTCTATTATTTCTGGATTGACTTTATTAATATGCTTTCCTGCAAAAATAGATGTATTAGGTAAATAAACGCCATTTGCACCTACAGGATTAGCTACTTCAAGATTATATTTTTTACCAATAACAAAGTCTTCTTGCCCATGTCCTGGAGCAGTATGGACTGCACCTGTACCTGCATCAGTTGTAACATGTTCACCTAATATAACGGGTACAGTGAACTCATAAAATGGATGTTTTACTTGAAGGTTCTCTAACTTACTACCAACAGTTTTTCCGATTATCTCATAGTCTGAACAATTAATTTTTGTCATTACATTTTCGATTAAAGAACTGGCTAATAATAAACGTTTAGCCTGTCCATTAAGCTCTAATTTTACTACACTATATTCAAGTTCAGGATGAAGCGCAACTGCTCTATTAGCAGGTAGTGTCCAAGGTGTTGTGGTCCATATTACAACTGATACTGTATCATCTGTCCCAGGGCTTTCTGACCAATTTATATAATTAGCTAATTCATCAGTATTGTCAAAGTCAAACATTACATCAATTGAGTCGGATACTTTATCTCTATACTCAACTTCAGTATCAGCTAATGCCGAACCACAATCGATACACCAATGAACAGGCTTGAAACCTTTTGATACATGATTATTTGCAACAATTTTACCAAAAGCTCTTACAATATTCGCTTCTTCTTTGAAATTCATCGTAGCATATGGATGGTCCCAATCTCCTAGAACCCCAAGACGTTTAAAATCTTTTTTTTGTAATTCTATTTGTTTTGAGGCGTACTCTCTACATTTTTTTCTAAAATCAGCTGCAGATATTTTTTTTCCAACCTTGCCAGATTTTTTTTCTACCATTAACTCAATCGGAAGACCATGACAGTCCCAACCAGGAACATAAGGCGCATCAAAGTTTGATAAGGTCTTTGATTTAATAATAATATCTTTTAGGATTTTATTTAATGCATGACCAATATGAATATTTCCATTTGCATATGGGGGGCCATCATGAAGTATAAATAGTTCTTTTCCCTTTTTAGATGCTCTAATTTTCTCATATAAATCATCTTTTTGCCACTTTTCAAGAAACTTTGGCTCTTTTTGAGCTAAGTTTCCTCTCATTGGGAAGTTTGTTTCTGGTAAATTTAAAGTGTTTTTATAATCGCTCATGAATATTTTTTTCCGATCTATCGTATGTTCTATTTATTTTTTATGTAATTTTTTGCTTGATTCATATCAATATTGATTTGTTGCTTCAAATCATTCATTGTTTCAAATTTCATTTCATTTCTTAATTTTTTAAGAAAACGCACTCTTAATCGTTTTCCATAAATATCACTTCCAAAATTTAAAATGTGCACTTCTAGTACAATTTTTTTACCATCTATTGTTGGACGATTGCCTATATTTGCAACACCATACAATTTTGTATTATTTAACAACTCAACCATAACAATAAAAACACCTCTCAAAGGATAGTTTGTATTTTTAGTTGCTATATTAGCTGTTGGAAAACCAATAGTTCTTCCTAATTTGTTTCCATGAACTACAGTTCCTGTTATAAAAAAATTCCTACCTAAAAAAGAAGAAGCTTGTGATAAATCACCATCTATCAATTGCTTTCTTATGGCCGTGCTACTTACACGCTCATTATTAATTAAATAACTGTCTTGCGCATATGTTTTATAATGATATCTTGATTCAAGTTTTTTTAGTAGTTGAAAGCAGCCTTCTCTTCGATATCCAAACTTAAAGTCATCACCAATTATAATTATTTTAGCTTTTAACTTTTTAACAAGGATATTCTCTATAAAATCATAAGCAGACATATTAGCAAACTTTTGATTAAATTGTAAGCACACAAACTCTTCAATCCCCTTTTGAGCAATTAAAGTGTATTTATCACGAAGATTATTAATCTTAAAAACTTTCTCTTTATCTTTTGAGAAAAACTCTTCTGGATATGGCTGGAAAGTAACTAAAATTGATTTTAATTTAAAAACTTCGGAATAATTGGAAACTTCATCTAAAATATTTTGATGTCCTAAATGTAAACCATCAAAATTACCTATAGTTATAACACTCCCACAAACTCGCTTCGGAAGATTTTCAACATGTCTAATTATTTTCATCCCATAAACCTAAATTAACTCATTTTCATTAAAGTTTTGTATGGATTAATTTTTAAAATCAATATCGAACCAATATATACCAATATTCCTATGAAAAGAACCTTGGAAATTGCAAAACTTATCTCTAACTTTGTCATAAAAAACAAATTGGAACTAATTGGTACAAAGTAATCGATACATAATAACATAATAAAACTTGCTATTAATATTTTTAAAGAAAATAAATAAAATTCAAGATTAACATTGATTTTTTTAATCTTTTTAATTTATTAAAGAGAAGAGAAAACTGTATAAGAGATGATAAGGCTAGACCGAAACACACCCCAAGAAATCCAAAAAAACTTGAAAATGATAAACTTAAGATAATATTCATAAAAATTGTTAAATAACCTATTTTAATTGTCGACTTAATTTTATTAATTGCAGCAAAAATAATCATTAAATTTTTACAAAAAAGGATAAAGATTAATGAAGCTAGAAGAACATAAGTTGCATTAACAGTATTATCAACATCGACTTTATTGAATTCATTACTATAAAAAAGAAGAATAATGATAGGTTTAGCTAAATATACAAGTCCTATTATCGCAGGTATTCCAAAGATCTGAATTACTTTAAATGACTGCAGAATTAATTTATTAAAATCTTTTAATTCAAGTGCAGAAAACTTCTTGCTAAAAATAGGTACAAATAACAGACTAAAAGCCATACCTATAAATGACTGGGGGAAATCTATCAATCTTTGAGAATAATAAAACCAGCTTATAGAACCAGTTTTTAAAAAACTTAAAATGATAGTTGATATTAACACATTAATTATAATAACTGAGTTGCTCAAAGAAGCATAATATAAATTTTTACAAGTTTTTCTGAATAATGGATGCTTGAAATCTATCTTCAAATACTTCAGTAGGTTTAATTTGTAAAGATATACTATAGACATAAAAAATTGACATAATCCACCAAAAAAAACGCCAATTACTACTGCCAACTCCTTTTCTATGCCTAAATAGGAATAGTTATACAAAAACAATAAGATAACAATATTCAAAATCATCGGTAAAATCGCTGGAAAATAATATTTGCCTAAAAAGTTTAATATTGAGCAAGAAAGCCCTGCTAAAGAAATAAAAAACAAATATGGTAAGGTATACTTTATCAAATGAGATGCCAAAACATAGCTCAAACCTCCAGTACTGTATGGATCATTTAAATATTCCTTGAACCATCCTATACCCATAAATATGACAAAAATATTTGATAATAAAATGAATAGAGTTGATGCGATTAAAAAGAACAGACCAAAGGTTCCTATTAAAAGACTGACATTACTTTCAAAATCTTTATTAAAATTTGAACTGTTATGATTTAAAATAGGAACAACTGCTTGGTTAAAAACACCATCAGTAAAAAGTCTCCTTAAGATTAAAGGGATGTTTAATGCAAGTATGCATGCATCTGCCTGATATCCGCTTCCTAAAGCCCTAGCAACAAAGACATCTCGAAATAAGCCTAATACTTTAGAGGAGATTGTGACTATCATTAACCAAAGACTTGTTTTAAATAAGTTTAACTGCATTTAAAAATGAAATTGCTTTAAAAGTTAATTTATTATACCTTTTCAAAAAAAATATCGCCATGACTTGATATTTTTATTGACATTTTGTTATAAAATAGGCAAAATTTTGCTCTAAAAACTATATTAATTTGAATACTGGAGTTTACTTTGGCTAACATAAAATCAGCTAAAAAACGTGCTTTAACGTCTGAAAAACGCAGACAGCACAACGCAAGCCGTCGTTCTATGATGAGAACTTATATGAAGAAAGTATTTTCTGCAATTGAAAGCGGTGAAAAAGAATTGGCAACAAAAGCTTATGCCGAGGTTCAGCCAATTCTTGATAGATTTGCAACTAAAGGCTTAATTCATAAAAATAAAGCAGCTAGACATAAAGCTAGAATTTTAGCGAAAATTAAAGCTCTTTAAATTGAGTTTTTAATTGTTTGAAAAAAGCAGAGATCTAATATCTCTGCTTTTTTAATGCATATTTCAACGCAAAAAAACCAATAACAGCCGATAAAAAAGAGCCTCCTAAAATCCCAATTTTTGATAAATTAATATAATCTTCATTCAAAAAAGCTAAACTTGATATAAATATAGACATTGTGAAGCCAATACCACAGAGAATAGAAACACCAAATATTTGTATTAAATTTACACCCGCTGGTAATTTGGCCATTTTGAATTTTAAAGACAAATAGCTGAAACTGTATATACCAATAGGTTTTCCTAAGAAAAGTCCTAAAACTATTCCTATTGAAAGCGGATTTATAATTTGATGCAATGAAATATCTAGTAGGTGAATTCCTGCATTACAAAATGCAAAAATAGGTAAAATCAAAAAATTCACCCAATAATGCAATTTATGCTCTAATAATTTTAAAGGTGATTTACAGTTTGGATTTTTATGTTCGATTGGCACCAAAAAGCCAAGAATTACACCTGCTAAAGTAGCGTGAATTCCTGATTTTAGAACAGCAATCCAAAGGATAAAACCTACAATTAAATACCAAGATATATGCATGACTTTTTTTAGATTAAATATAGCTAATGTGAGAGTAGCCATTGTAGCAATAAGCATTGGAATAGCATTTAATTTAGTACTATAAAACAGAGCAATAATAAGAATTACGCCCAAATCATCAATTATTGCAAGTGCTAACAAAAAGCTTCTTAAGTTACTAGGAACATTAGGAAGTAAAGCTAATATACCCAACGCAAAAGCAATATCTGTTGCAGCTGGTATTGCCCAACCTTGACTTAATTCCATGCTCGAATAATTCAAAGATAAATAAAATAAAGCAGGAATTAACATACCGCCTACTGCTGCAATCAAAGGGAAAATTGCTTTATCTTTTGAGTTTAAAGCCCCTTCAATCAATTCGCGTTTCACCTCTAGACCAATTAATAAGAAAAAAATTGCCATCAATCCATCATTTACCCAGTGCCCAACAGATAAACCTAATATTTTATAACTCAAGGCATTGAAATAGTGATCAGAGATAGGTGAATTAGCAAAAATTAAAGCCAGAATAGCAGAGCATAAAAGAATAATTCCACCAGATGATTCGAGTTTAACAAATCTCAATATTGTTTTAGTCATGATGAGCGCTCTCTATACCGAAAATGGATATTTTATAGCATCGTGATGCTCATAACCAATGACTTCAAAATCATCTAAAGTAACCCATGATTCAAGGTCTTCTAATGATTTTATGTCTGGGTTTATATTTAAGGAGGGTGACTGAAAGGGTTTTCTTTCAATTTGAACTTTCATTAGATCGATCTGATCTTCGTAAATATGCGCATTTACAATTTTATGATATGCTGTTTTAGGCTTTTTTCTCGTAATTTGGGCAACTAATTTTAATAACGTAAAAACTTGTATTTGGTTAAAGTTTAACCCTAGTGGAACATCACATGACCTTTGATAGCTAGTCAAATATAAGTCTTCATTAATAAGAGAGAAGGTATGTGTATGCATACATGGGCGTAAACAACCTTTGTCAAACTCACCTGGGTTGTAAAATGTTAATATCTCTCCTCTATCATCAATTCCAGAGTTTAAATTATTTATAATTTTTTTTAATTGATCAATAACACATCCATCAGAGTTAACCCAAGACCGACCTTGAACTCCGTATACTCTTCCCATATCATCTAAACCTTTTCGGTTAGGATTGGATAACCAAACAGAATTGTCGTTTGCATTAGCATCCCAAGATTTAGTTCCAAGTTTTCTAAAATCTGCTGCATTATCGTATCCACGAATATAACCTAATAGCTCTGCTATTGCTGATTTCCAAAAACTTTTCCTTGTGGTAATAATTGGGAATACATTATTCTCAACATCATATTGTAAATCGGCGTTAATTAATGTTAAACATTTTTTATTTGTTCTTTTATTCTCGACCCACTGTCCATCATTTATTATTTTTTTGCATAACTCTAAATATTGATTCATATCCTAAAATTCCCGATATTTTATTTAACCATAACTTTTTTCTTATATGAAACAAAAACTATAATAAAACCACCCAATATCATTGGAAGTGATAGTATCTGCCCCATACTAATAACATTGAAAAACAAACCCAACTGTTGATCTGGCTCTCTAAAAAACTCAATTATAAATCTAAAAAGACCATAAAAAATCAAGAATAATCCAGAAACAGCGCCAACTGGTCTTGTTTTTTGTCTAAAGACATTGAGTATTATAAACAATAAAACGCCCTCTAAAAAAAACTCATAAAGTTGAGAAGGATGCCTTGGAAGTGGTCCCGCATTAGGAAAAACAATGCCCCAGGGAACATTAGTTACTCTCCCCCAAAGCTCGCCATTAATTAAATTCCCAATTCTACCCATACCTAAACCAAATGGAACTAGAGGTGCAATAAAGTCTGATGTAACAAAAAATAACTTTTTTTTCTTCTTACTCCAAATGAACATTACAACTAATACACCCAACAAACCTCCATGAAATGACATCCCTCCTTCCCAAACTTTAAAAAGGTAAAGCGGGTTTTGAAGAAAAATAGGGAAATTGTAAAAAAGAACATATCCGATTCGACCACCAATAATTACTCCAAAGAAGCACCATAATAATAAATCAACTACTTCATCAGTGCTCCATGAGTTATCTTTATTTTTGGCCCGATAATATGCTAAACCTATAGCAAACAACAAACCAATTAAATACATGGCTCCATACCAATGAATGGACAAAGGTCCTATAGAAAGCATAATTGGATCAATTTTTGGTAAAGTATAGTAACTCATATAAAAGCTCTCAATTTTAAGAAGTTATGATAAAAACATAGTGATAGATACGATTAATAATAAAATAGCAAAACATATTTTCAAAGACAATGTTGAAATATGTGACGCTAACTTTGCTCCTAACGGAGCTGTAATAGAAGAAGCTAACACGATAAAAAATAATGCGGGCAAATACACGTATCCAAGACTATGAATAGGCAACACTTCTTGGCTGTGTAATCCAGTATATATCCAACATAAGCTACCAAATACAGCCATAAACATTGCTAAAACAGAAGAACATCCAATAGCGGTACTCATCTTTACTTGTCGAGAATTTAAATAAGGAACAGTCAATGACCCCCCACCAATGCCCGATAGTGCAGAGATAACGCCAATTACAAAACCAAAAAAAATATTATAATTAGCTTTGGGGTATTTTGATAATGTTTGTTTTTTATTTTTTAAACATTGCAAAATAATCTGTAAAGAAAGAAAAAATAAAATTATCGAAAAAATTTTAGTTAAATAATTTGAAGGAACAGAAGTAGCAAAAAAACTTCCTGCAATCGAACCAATAACTGCAAAAGGTATAAAGCTTTTTATAATGTTAAAATCTAGGTTTTTAAACTTAAAGTGAGAAAAGCTAGCAACACTAGATGTAAAAAAAATAGAGCTTAATGAAGTTGCAAGTGCCATATGTATACTTATCTCATGTGAAAAAGCTGCTAAGGAGAATAGATAAGTTAAAACTGGTACTATTACGACTCCACCACCAATTCCTAATAAACCAGCAAGAAACCCGGATATTACTCCTAAAAAAATATAACTAAGATAAATCATTTTTGATGTCTACTCTTTTTTGGTTTTCTATATTTTTTGACTTTAAAAGGCATAGCGATAGAAGAAAAATCTCTCAAGGTTTTTCTATAAACTTCTTTCTTAAATGAAATGACCTGCCTCACTGGATACCAATAACTGACCCAACGCCAACAGTCAAACTCAGGATTCGATGCACTTAATAAATTTATCTTATCTTCAGTAGAGGTCAGCTTCAACAAAAACCATCTTTGCTTTTGTCCAATACAAAGCGGTTTAGAGTCATGCCTAATTAGGCGTTGTGGTAAATTATATTTAATCCAGTGTTTTGATGAATATAAAATTTTAACATCTTGTTTTGATAATCCTACTTCTTCTTGAAGCTCTCTATACATAGCTTCTTCGGGCAATTCACCTTCATTAACTCCTCCTTGAGGAAATTGCCAAGAATTCTGTCCGTGTCTTCTAGCCCAAAATACTTGCCCTTCAGCATTTACAATTATGATCCCAACATTGTAGCGATATCCATCACCATCAATCACAAATTACCTCATGTCTTATAATTTAGTTACAATTTTTTTTATGTTTAAAATAAAAAAAACTACTTATATAATAAAGTATAATTAGAAACTAATAATTAAAATATATAGCCTTATGTTACTACCAAAATGAAAAATAAACCAACGAAACCTGCAACAATATTAGAATTAATCAATAGAGCTGAACGCATTTCAGGCTATAATATCAAGCAATTGGCTGATATTGCAGAAACTCAATTACCAAAATCTTTATCAAACAACAAAGGATTTATTGGACAACTCATAGAGTGGCATCTTGGTGCAGATGCCGGTAGTAAACCAACTCCGGATTTTGAGGAATTAGGTATCGAATTAAAAACGCTACCTATCGATACTAATGGAAATCCACTAGAAACAACATTTGTTTGCATGGCTCAATTAATCAATAACACTCCGTTAACTTGGTCTAATTCGCCAGTAAAAAAGAAATTAAATAAAATCTTATGGATTCCAATTATTGTTGGAAAACAAGCCCATTTTTTCGAACGTATTGTAGGGAATCCACTAATTTGGACCCTTGAAGGTAAAAAAGAAAGAATTTTAAAAAATGATTGGGAAGAAATAACAGAAATGATATCTTTAGGAATGGTAACCGAATTAACAGCACACAGAGGACAATACCTTCAACTTAGACCTAAAGCAGCCAACAGTAATATTAAAACAAAAGCAATTGATCAAGAAGGTAATATTGTTATGGTAAACCCAAGAGGTTACTATCTCAGAAAAAATTTCACTAAAGAGATTTTTTCTGAGATGATTACATAAACTAAATATTTCGAAGAGTAGGAAATAAAATTACATCTCTAATTGTGTGCTTATCTGCAAAAAGCATCACTAAACGATCAATTCCAATACCAAGTCCTCCTGTAGGAGGTAAGCCGTACTCCAGTGCTTTTATGTAGTCATGATCGAAGTGCATGGCTTCATCATCACCCTGCTCCATTGCATCAACTTGAGCTTGGAACCTGCTAGCTTGATCTTCCGCATCATTCAACTCTGAAAAACCATTTGCTAACTCTCTTCCACAAACAAAAAGTTCAAATCTATCGGTAATAAATTTATTTTGATCATTTCGTCTTGCTAAAGGAGAAATATCTGCAGGATATTCTGTTATAAATGTTGGTTGAATAAGCTTTTTCTCGGCAGTTTCTGCAAATAGCTCTTCTAAGACTTGACCTTTGCTCCAAAAAGATTCTATTTTAATTCCTAGCTTAGTGGCTATTTCTTCCAAAATTGTTGTTTTTTCAATCATTTCATAAGATAACGTCTGAATCAACTCATTATCTTCGTTGTATTTTTTCACAGCATCTAACATGCTAATTCTATCGAAATGACTGAGATCTATTTGATGTTCGCCATAATGAATAGTTAAAGAATTAGATAATTTATGAGCAATAACTTTAAATAACTCCTCAACCAACGACATAACATCTTCATAATCAGAATAAGCCATATATAGCTCAAGCATAGTAAACTCTGGATTGTGTCGCGTCGAAATACCTTCATTTCTGAAACTTCTATTAATTTCAAATACTCTGTTAAAACCACCAACTATCAATCGTTTCAGAAATAATTCTGGAGCTATTCTCAAAAACATATCCATATCAAGTGTATTATGGTATGTTTTAAAAGGTTTAGCTGAGGCACCACCAGGAATTGTATGTAACATTGGGGTTTCAACTTCAAGGAATTCTTTACCAGAAAGAAAACTTCTTATAATGTTTAAAATTTGTGATCTTATTTCAAAAGTTTTTTTAGAATCTTCGTTAACAATTAAATCAACATATCTATTTCTATATTTTAATTCTTGATCACTTAATCCATGAAACTTTTCTGGAAGAGGTCTCAATGATTTCGTTAATAAATGATATTCATCCATATTAACATAAAGGTCTCCTTTACCAGATAGATGTAATACACCTCTAACTCCAATAATATCGCCAATATCCAAGCCTAGATATTTTTCTTTAAGATCTTTTTGCACTTGTTTGGGGGCATATGCCTGAATTAAACCTTTATGATCTTTAATTACTAAAAAAGGCCCTCTTTTAGCCATGATTCTTCCAGAAATTGATGCCAGAATATTTTTTTCTTCTAAGCTTTCTTTCGTTTCTTCATTATATTTTTCTTTCAAATCTTTTGAAAAATCAGAAGGTTTAAAAGCATTCGGGTGACCATTCGTTTCATCTAAAGAACGTATTTTATCTAACTTAGTTCTTCTTTCAACTATTAACTTGTTTTCATCTATATTTGTATTCATTTTTTTTACCAATAATTAATTTTATAAACCTGATTTTAAGCTTGCTTCAATAAACTTATCTAGGTCACCATCTAAAACACTTTGCGTATTCCTATTTTCGACACCAGTTCTCAAATCTTTTATTCGAGAATCATCTAAAACATAAGACCTGATTTGGCTTCCCCATCCAATATCCGATTTATTATCTTCATTAGCTTGTTTTTCAGCATTTTTTTTCAACAATTCAAATTCAAAAAGTTTTGCCTTTAATTGCTTCATCGCTTGTTCTTTATTTTTGTGTTGTGAACGATCATTTTGACATTGTACCACAATATTGGTGGGGGTATGCGTGATTCTAACAGCAGATTCTGTAGTATTCACATGCTGCCCTCCTGCTCCAGATGCCCTATAAACATCAATTCTCAAATCAGCTGGATTTATATCAATGTTAATATTATCATCAATTTCTGGGTAAATGAATGCTGATGCAAAAGAGGTATGTCTTCTACCACCTGAGTCGAATGGTGACTTTCTAACTAATCTGTGGACGCCTGTCTCAGTTCTTAACCAACCATAAGCATAACTACCAACAACCTTAATTGTCACTGATTTTAAACCAGCAACATCTCCATCGGAAATTTCAATGATTTCGGTTTTAAATCCTTTTTTTTCGGCCCATCTTAAGTACATTCTCATGAGCATTTCTGTCCAATCTTGAGCTTCAGTTCCTCCTGATCCAGATTGAAGATCTAAATAACAATCTGATGGATCATGTTCCGAAGAAAACATTCTTTTAAACTCTAATTTTTCTAACTTTTTAAGTAATACTTCTACTTCTTTAAAAATTTCACTTTGTAACTCATCATCACCATCTTCTAACAAAGCTAATAATTCAAAGATATCGTCAACACCAGACTCCAGTGAATCAATCGTTTCAATTATTTCTAAAAGTTGAGTTCTATTTTTTCCAAGATTCTGTGCTTTAAGGGGATCTGTCCATACGTCAGGTTGTTCTAGCTCAGCCTCTACTTCTTCAAGTTTTTCTTTTTATTTTCATAGTCAAAGATACCCCCTAATAACCTTCGTTCTAGAGGCAATATCTTCAAGATTATTTTTTATTGAGTTTATTTCAATCATACATAATTTCAATTTCAAAAGGATATCGATAGTTTACAAAATATATCATCATTAATAAATAAGAATTTAATTCGGTTCTGTTATGTAGTCAATGAGTAATTGAACTGAAGTATCTCCTCTAAACTTGTTTTCATTTAATTTGTAAACTATGTGAATAATTGCACCAACTTTCAACTCAAAGTATTCAACTGGAACATTGAAAGCTATAGCTGGGATAGTAGCATGACTATCTAATAAACATAGTTCAAGTTTTAAATGGGTATCTTTTAAAACTTTAAGATCTTTAATTTCAAATAGATCATTAAATCTAGGCTCAACAAAGGATTGTCCCCATGGGCCACTCAAAGCTAGTAAGTTAGCCGTTTTTAACGTTATTTGGTTTTCTTTCAAACTCCCATCAGTAAAAATTTCTTTATTAAAAATTGATTCTGGAAATAATTGTTTATTTAGAGTTTTATCAAATAAATCACAAAATTGATCATAAGAATCTTTTTTAATCGAAAGACCTGCTGCCATTTCATGTCCCCCATAAGATACCATAATATCAGAATTCATTTGATTTATTGTATCCAATAAATTTTTAAGGTGGATACCTTTAATAGATCTTCCAGACCCCTTTAAAATACCATCTTCAGCCTCCGCAAAAATAATGGTCGGTTTATGATATTTATCTTTAATTCTTGAAGCTAATATTCCACTTACACCTTGGTGCCAATTATTATTAAAAAGCACAATAAACTTTTTAACCCTATTTTGTTCTTCATAAGTTTGCAATATTTCAATTGCTTCTCTTATCATTTTTTTTTCTATCGATTTTCTGCTTTGATTTAATTGACTTAACTTATTTGCTAACTCAAAGGCCTTGAATTTGTCTTGACATATCAAAAGTTCGACGCCAAAAGACATATCCTCCAATCGACCAGCAGCATTTAATTTAGGGCCAATTAAATAACCAAGGTCTGATGCTGTAATATCTTGAAAGCTCTTATCAGAAACTTCTATTAAAGCATTAATTCCAATTGATCCTTTTCCTGCCCTAATTCTATTTAAACCATTATGAACTAAAATTCGATTGTTATAATCAAGAGGAACAACATCTGCAACAGTCCCTAGTGCAAGCAAGTCAAGATACGAACCCAAATTAGGATATCTTATTTTATTATCAAAATAACCCAGCTCTTTTAATTTAGCTCTAACTGATAACATTAAATAAAAGACAACCCCAACACCACATAAGTTTTTTGATTGGAATTTACAATTAGATAAGTTTGGGTTTAGGATAGCATCAGCTTCAGGTAAAGCTTCACTTGGCAAGTGATGGTCAGTAATCAAAACTTTAATATTATTTTTTCTAGCTAAATTCACTGCTTCAATAGAACTAATTCCATTATCAACAGTTATTATCAACTTTCCAGATAATTGAATAACTCTTTCCACAACTGATTCACTTAACCCGTATCCATCTCTAATCCGATGAGGAATAATATACTCAACATTTGCTCCCAAGTTTCTTAATACTTTTATAGCTAAAGCAGTGCTGGTTGCACCATCAACATCAAAGTCTCCGACAATTACGATTTTTTCATTTTGTTTTATAGCGAAAATAATTAGATCAGTTGACTTTTGAATATTTTTTAACTCGTGGTAAGAAAGTAAATTATTTAACTCCAATTCAAGTTCTTGTTCATTGGTTATTCCTCTCGCAAGATATATTCTTGCAAGCAGCTCATCTATTTTTGTTAATTTACTTTCGCTAGTATTAACAATTCTTTTTGTTATTTTAATCATTTTTAACAATCCCTACAAAAAATACACTCACATTAAAAACTTCTTGGATGATGTTCAAGATGAATACTTTTCAATCTTTCATTTGCCACGTGAGTATAAATTTGTGTTGTAGATAAATCACTATGTCCCAATAGCATCTGGACAACTCTTAAATCAGCTCCATTATTTAAAAGGTGTGTTGCAAATGCATGTCTCAGTACATGAGGTGATATTTTATCCTCTTTAATTCCTGCTTTTAAAGCATAATACTTGATCCTATACCAAAAAGTTTGTCGCGTCATTTTAGATGAACGCTTACTAAGAAAAACAATATCTGAAGTATTATCCTTCTGTAACGAAGGTCTTCCTGTTTTGAGGTACTTTTCAAGCCAATCAATAGATTCCTCTCCTAACGGAACCAATCTTTCTTTATTACCTTTACCAATAACTCGAACAACTCCTTGAGAGAGACTCAAATTTTCAATAGTCAAATTAATCAGCTCTGATACTCTCAGTCCTGTAGCGTAAAGTAGCTCTATCATAGCTTTATCTCTTAATTCTACTGGACTTTGAATGTTAGGTTGTTTTAATATTGAATCAACCTCCTCTTCGGATATGTTCTTTGGTAGTCTTTGAGGTAATTTGGGAGAGTGCATTATGGAAGTCGGATCATCCTCCCTGTACTTTTCTCGATAGAGATATTGAAATAAACTTTTTAATGAAGATAAACTTCTAGCTCTAGTTGTTCCCTTCAAGTTATTTTCGAAAAGATCATGCATATAATCTTTTAAATCTTCAGATGTAACTGATAATAAATGCAATTTTTTCGTCTGCAACCAAAATAATAACTTTTTAAAGTCATTGCGATAGGAAAATAAGGTATTTTCAGAAGCGTTTTTTTCCATCCATAAAGAATCCAAAAAATTATCTATAATTTTTTGTGTTTCAAAATCAGCCAATTTATTATCCTCAATTATTTTCTGAAACTATTTTACATTTTACTAATAAAATTGGAAAATAGAATCAATTTATAATCAAAGAGATCAAATAAATGAAAATTGGCCTTTTTTATGGTTCGTCTACCTGTTACACAGAAATTACTGCAGAAAAAATTAGAGACAAACTAAAACCCGAATTTGAAGTTCAATTACACAATATAAAAGAAGACAGTTTAAAAAAATCTGAGGAATATGATATTGTGATTTACGGCATTTCAACTTGGCATTTTGGCGAACTTCAAGAAGACTGGGAAGATAAATGGGATACTATCAAAACTCTAAATCTTAACGATAAAACCATAGCCTTATATGGCTTAGGTGATCAAGAAGGTTACAGTGAATGGTTTCTGGATGCCATGGGTAGGCTTTATGATGAAATTGTTGCCCACAACAAAAGTAACTTTATTGGGTTTTGGAAAAATGAAAATTATTTCTTTGAGAGCTCTGTTGCTCTGAGAGAAAACAAGTTTGTAGGATTAGCTCTCGATGAAGATAATCAATATGAACTATCGGATAATCGACTAAATTTATGGTGTAAACAACTAAAAGCCGAAATAAATCGATTGCATGAACAATAAAAATTTTTTCAAGTTTAAAGAGTTTTCATTGGACTTTACCAACTGTGGAATGAAGTTATCGACAGATGCTGTTATTCTTGGAAGCATTTCAAGTTTAAAATCTCATGAAGTTTTAGATATTGGTACCGGCTCTGGAATTCTTTCATTAATGATTGCCCAAAGAATGAAAAACATTCAACATCAAATCACGGCAATTGACATAGAGCCCAATGCAATAGCTCAAGCAACTAAAAACTTCAAAAAAAATAATTGGTCGAAAAATATCACCGTTATACAAAAAGATGTTAGAGAGTACCTTAAAATTAGTAATAAAAAGTTCGATTGTATTATTTCAAACCCTCCTTACTATGAAAATAGTCTGAAACCTGCTAATAAAAAGAATGTATTGGCAAAACATACTGACGCATTATCATATAACTCTCTCATACACTCAATAAAAGAACTGTTAAGTCCATCTGGAATTGCAAATCTTATTCTTCCGACTAACTGTTTAGAGCGAGTAATGAAATTAATTGATTATCATAGCTTATATCTGATAGAAAAAATCATGATTCACGGTGTACATAACAAAAGTGCTAATCGAGTGGTTTTAAAACTTAGTAATTCATATAAGGAATTAACAAAAAGATTGATTTGCATTAGAGATGATAAAGGGTATACTTATGAATTTAAAGAACTAACTAAAAACTTCTACCTTAAATTTTAATTAAGTCACATCATAATGAGCAATAAATTTGAAGAACTAGGTCTAGACAGTATTATAACCAGTCAATTAGACTATAACCTACCAACTGACATTCAAAGTAAGTTTATTCCAGAAGCTTTAAATGGAAGGGATGTCCTTGCATCCTCACCTACAGGAACCGGAAAAACACTTGCTTATATTTTACCTGTTTTACAAAACTTAATTGATTTCCCTAGGAAAAGAAAAGAAGCACCAAAAGTTTTAATTTTATGCCCTACTCGTGAATTAGCTAATCAAGTACATGATATATTAAATATATTTTTATCTAAATTAAATTTAAAAAGTATTAATATCACTGGAGGTGTTACCTATGACACCCATGCCAACTCTTTAAAGGAAGAAATTGATATAATTGTCGCAACACCAGGCAGGTTGAAAGAATACATCGATTCAAATTATATAGATTGTTATTCTATCGAGTTATTAGTTCTTGATGAAGCAGATAGAATGCTACATATGGGGTTTAAACAAATTGTATTATCAATTTGTAAAAAATTTGATCAAAGAAAACAAACACTTCTACTTTCAGCAACGATAGAATCTGATGAGGTTATTAAATTTGGAGATTTGATTCTTAATAATCCTATTATGATTGAAGGAAATCCTTCCAGAAAAGAAAGAAAAAAAATAAATCAATGGTATTACAGAGCTGATACTTATGAGCATAAATTAAAATTGCTATTAAATATTTTAAATAATGATGATACAAAAAAAGTATAATCTTTGTGAAAAAAAAGGAAGGAATTGCTAAATTATCAAGTTATTTGTCTGAAAATGATACTAGTTTTTTAATACTTCATGCTGATTTAAAGCAATCATCCAGGAATAAGGTAATTACTGAGTTTGACTGCGAAAAATCTACTATTTTAATTTCAACTGACTTATCTGCTAGAGGAATTGATTTTAAAGATATATCTCACGTCATAAACTTTGACTTACCTTATACTGGGGACACTTATGTTCACAGGATTGGAAGAACAGCCCGAGCAGGTAAAAAAGGAAATGCAATATCATTAGTTGAAGCTCATGACCAAAGACTAATAGAAAAGTTTAGCCGATATACTGATGAGTTAATCAAAGAACGGTTTGTAGAAGGGCTTCGCCCCTCACATAAAAAACCAAAAATCACTAAAAAGAAGAAGAAAAAAAAGAAATGAAATAAATAAATTAGAAATTATATTTACGATTAAAATATTTGTGTGTATTTAACTCATTTTTTTTATTTAAGATTTTCGTTTGTTTGAAAGTCTCCATTTTTGATTTTCTTTAATATACTTTCGCACCACTTCACTTTTGCTTCAGATAATAAAATTCCATATTCATATATTGAAGAAATATACAAACAATCTTTACGGCCTTCATGCTCTTTTCTAATTCTTTGCTCACCATCGATAAGGATATTTTTTTTAACCTTCACTTTTACTAATAAGTTTTCAATATGATTTTGTAGTTCATTTTGATCTAAAAATTGACCAAGACTAAATTTTAAAAGATATTCATCTTTATGCTTCGCTAATTCTTGGGGAGGTTTAACCAACCACTTCATTAGATGATTCATTCCCTTGGGAGTTATTTTATAAAGTAATTTTTTTCTTGGTCCTTGAGAATCTTCTTTTAACTCTACCATTTTTTCAATCAATAGCTTTTTTAATAATGGATAAATTTGTGCATTATTCTCGGCCCAATACATTGCAGACATTTTTTGCATAATTTGCTTTATGTCATAGCCAGTCATCCATTCTCTTTTCCCCAAGCAACCCAGAATAGCATATATAGACTTATTTTCCTTTGCCATTAATTACCTCATAAATTTTAAAATTATATTCGTTATAAATTGTAACAAAAAAAAAAATTGACATCAATTTAATGCATATGTATATTTTACCTATGCAATAAAAACCTATAAGTTTTAACTTAGAATTTTAAATAATAATTAGGTGTTATTTTTAATGAAAAAAATAAGTTTTATAATAATTTTATCTACCTGTATCTTAGGTCCCATGGGAAATGACATGTTTATATCTTCTATGCCTGAGATGAAGAGTTTATTTAACACAAATCACATTCAATGGTTTATGAGTGTTTATTTAATAGGACTTGCTACCCCACAATTGGTAGTGGGTGGATTAATTGATCAATTTGGGAAAAAGAATATTCTTTTAATTAGTCTACTCATTTTTTCCATTGCTAGTATTTGTATAACAATGACAAACAATTACTTTATATTACTTATAATAAGGTTTTTGCAAGCAATAGGAGCTTCAGCGATCATACCGTGCATAATATCAATTGCTAAGGCCACTTTTAAAGACAATAAACAAAAGTTGGTAACCGTCATTTCCTTCATCATGTTAGGTATTTCGCTAATCCCCATTTTAGCACCATCAATCGGAGCTTGGCTTCAGTTCTATTTTAATTGGAAAGGAACATTCTTCTTTCTCTTTTTACTTTCTTGTTTTTATATTATTTTAATTAAGACTAAGTTTAAAGAGAAACAAAAAAGCTCCACCAAATTTGACATGCTACTTTTCTTAAACAACTATGCAACTTTGTTAAAAAATAAGCAGTTTATGGTATATAGTTTAACAACTGCTTGCTCTTATGCTATTTTATTTTCATTTTTAGGCTCAGCAACTTTAATTTATTCAAATCAATACCATGTATCTCCCTTATTATCCGGTAACTTGATCGGTATCAATGGGTTAAGTTTATTTTTAACTGGGGCTCTAGCACCTTATTTCTCAAAAAAATTAGGTATTGACAGATCAGTAAGAATTGCAACTTATTTATTATTATTAGGTGGAGTTTCGCTCGTTATTTTTAATACACTTTTTATAAATGATTATCTTGTCATTGTTATTTCAATGCTTATTACATCCCTTGGGATTGGAATAATAAGACCACTCGCTCAAGCTGGTGCCATTCATATAATCGATGAAAAAATGACAGGATCGGCTGTTTCGTTAATGAACTTTCTAACTTTTGGGTTTGGTTTTACTATAAATTTAATTTTAGGATTTATTCATAATATCAACACAAGTGACCTATCTTTAGCCAACATAATACTAGCTGTTTCAGCTGTGTTATTGATGTCAGCCATTACTCATAAAAAACACATTACATGAATGCATGATACACCTTAAATAATAATTGTGAGTGGGCTTAAACATTTAGAATGTTTAAGCTAACTTTCTTTTAAAAACAAGTGTTTCCATGCTTGACTCTTCATCACAATAGCTATATCCATCATAATCAAAAAGTTTTAAGTTTTCATATTTTGTGATTTTATTTTTAATCATGTATTGAGCAAAAAGACCTCTTGCTTTTTTGGCATAAAAACTAATAATTTTATACTTTCCATTTTTGAAGTCTAAGAAAGTGGGGGTGATAATTTGAGCATCGATTCTTTTGGTTTTTAAAACTTTGAAATATTCATTAGATGCTAAGTTGACTAAGTGTTTTACTCCTTTTTCATTCATATAAGAGTTTAATAAATCAGTTACTTTGGTATCCCAAAACTCATATAGGTTCTTACCATGAGCATTTTCTAATTTCGTGCCCATTTCAAGTCGGTATGGTTGTATCAGATCAAAACTTTTTAATAACCCATATAATCCTGAAAGAATATAGAGATTCTCTTGTGCCCACTTCAAATCAATTTCATTCAAATTTTGAGCATTAAGTCCCTGATAAACATCTCCTTTAAAAAAAAACAATGCTTCTTTAGAATTTTTTTTATCATAATTTTTAGAGAAGTCATTAAATCGTGCAACATTTAATGATGCAATACTATCACTTACTTTCATTAGCCTAGAAATTTCTGGAGCATCAAACTTTTTACAAATTTCTATCAATTCCTGCGTTTCTTTCTGGAAGAAAGGAAGTGTCGATGGGTTAAAACAATTTTTATTTTCAAAATCTAATGATTTTGCCGGTGATATGACTATAAACATCAATCTATCCTTATTTAAACTTTTAAAGTATAAATTAATTAATTATTTGTCTTAGATCAATTTTTTTATAACAAAATGTTTTAATTTTTTTAAAATTATTCATAATTTAAGTGTGATTTATAACTTATCAGATGGAACTGGAGTTGTTATGGATGAATTTAATGAAAATATTTTAGAAGAAATAGACACTAAACAAATGAGCAAACGTTCCAAGAGAAAGTGGAGAGAAATTGAAGCTTTTAAAGAAAAAGCTCGTTTAAAAAGAGAGTTAATGGACATAGATGAATTAAATAATGATTTACTAGATAAAGAATTAGAGTTTCTCTGAGTAAATTATTCTAAATTCCAATTAATCGGTTCAATATTGTTTTTCATTAAAATCTCATTTACATTGTTAAAACAGTTTGAACCAAGAAATGCAGAAAAATCAGTTCCTTTTTTTCTTGCTCCTAAAGGGCTTGGATGGGAGGTTTTAATCAGATAATTTTTACTTGAGTCAAGTATATTCGAACATATTTTATGTGCATCTTTACCCCATGCTAGAAAAACAATATTTTCATGCTCCTTATTTATAAGTTTTAACGCTTCGGATGTAAAAATTTCCCAGCCTCTATTTTTATGAGATTTGGGTTTACCTGCTTCAACGGTTAAAATACAATTCAATAGAAAAACTCCTTGTTTGGACCATGATGTTAAATTATTATTTTCATCCTTAAATCCATTACTGGATAACTCTTTCAAAATATTTTTTAGTGATCTTGGAGCTTCAATACCATCATCTACACTAAACGCAAGTCCATTGGCCATTTTAGGTAAAAAGTATGGATCTTGTCCAATAATACAACATTTTATTTTATTAAAAGGCGTAAATTTAAACGCATTAAAAATATTTGAAGATTTTGGAAAAATTGGAACATTATTTTCTTCACAAGAGATTAAATAATTCTGCAATTTCTTAAAATAATCTTCATTCATTTGTTTTACAAAAAAATCATGCCATGAATATGGCAATTGATTTAAACAAACATTCATTTGATGAACCTTCTCTTTTTTTAAATTGTTATCTAAACTCTAGTAATTTGTATGTCAATTAAGACAGCAACTTCTTTTTAAATGGGACATAATCAGTCCCTAAAGTTTCTTCTTGAGATGGTTTTACCATTAATTCTTTGACAATTTTTGGTACTATTAGACTCTCATGTAGTATTTCTTCCACGACACTCTTAAACTTTATTGGATGCGCCGTTGATAAAAAAACACCTAAATGATCATCTTCCAAGTGGTTTTCTAAGCTTTGGTAAGCAATAGCTGCATGAGGCTCAGATATATAACCTTTATTTCGAAGCATTTTTAAGGATTTTTTCGTCTGTTCTTCATTTACCGACTCACAAATAAATTCACAAAAATTTTCTTGTCTTAACAAATCTGTTCTAATCCAGTTACTAGGGTTACTAACATCCATAGCATTTGACAATGTCATTATTGTTTTTTTGGCTGCCACTTATTGGTGGATAAGTATCTAGAAACAGTGTCATTAGAATTGGTAGCAGCAATGACTTTTTGAACTGGCAATCCCATCTTTGTAGCCATCATGGCAGCAGTCACATTTCCAAAGTTTCCACTCGGAACCGAAAATATCAATTTTTTATCTCGTAACTCATGTCTCAAGGTAAAATAGGCCTCAAAAAAATAACATATTTGAGCCATTAATCGACAAATGTTTATAGAATTAGCTGAATTTAGTTTTCTTTTTAATAAAACATCTTCATCATTTACAGCTTTTTTTATAAGTGCTTGACAATCATCGAAGGTACCATCTATTGCAAAAGTTCTAACATTATTTCCAAGAGTTGTAAAAAACTTTTGTTGAATATAACTTACCTTATTTTTAGGATATAAAACGACAACCTCAAAATCTTCCAAATTAAAAAAGGCTTGGGCAGCTGCGGCACCAGTATCTCCTGAAGTCGCTGTTAGAATTGTGGTTAATTCATTATTATTCAAATGTGATAAAACATTTGCTAAAAATTTTGCACCAAAATCTTTAAAAGCTAATGTCGGTCCATGAAATAACTCTAAAGTTTTAATGTTCTGATCAATTGAGCACACTTTAATCTCAAAATTAAAAGTTTGTTCTATAATAGTTGAGAAATCTTTTTCGGAAATACAACCTTGGACAAAGGGGTATAAGATAGAAAAAAATCTCTCATGACTTGTTAATTCAGCTAACTTCATCAAATCCTGAGAAGAAAAGTAGGGTAAGTTTTCAGGAAAAAAAAGCCCCCCATCTTTGGCTAACCCGTTGGTTACAGCACTTTTAAAAGTTACTTTTTCAAGCTTATTTTGTGTATTATAAAACAACATATTATAATATCTCCCTTAGACTAAAAATTACTATCGGTATAAACTGCCCCACCACTATTAAGCTTGCAAATTTTAACGAACCCATTTTTTTTATTTATATAATTTTGTTCTAACCATGTTTTAACTGTATTTGCTGTTTTAATATCCTTGACGATATTAAAAATAGTAGGGCCCGCACCAGAGATGTTTGTATTCAAACAACCAATTTTTTTTAGTTCTTCTCTAGCATAAACCAAATTTGGCATGAGTACCCTTCTATTTGGCTCCACAATGACATCTTTAATATTATCTAATACTAAGTTTTCATTTTTAGTTTGGAGGCCTACTAAAAAGCTACTTAAGTTTTTTGTATGTTCAATGTGAGCTCTCAAGGGTAGGTTTTGGGGCAATACAGATCTTGCATCAATTGTATTAATTTTTTCTCCTGAATATGCTATCACATATAACCACGAATCAAATATTTCTAATCTTTTAGATAAGCCATTTGATAAAATTAATTGCAAGCCTCCTAGAAAGGATGGCGCAACATTATCTAAATGGAAAGTTCCAGATATTTTTTCTTCCATTTTACCCATTAATATTAATAATTCATCTGGATTTAATAGTTTATTATATAAATAATTTAAAGCTGACAAGCTTGCAACAACCGAGGAGGCACTTGAACCTAACCCTGAACCGATTGGTAAATTTTTAATCAAATGAAGCTGGATGTTTTTTTGTTCGATGTTCTTTTTTTTTAAAATTTCATTAAATGCTTGTAAGCAATGATATACAATATTTTTATTTGGTAATTCAGGTAAACTTTTAGCATAATTGCCAGAAACCACTAAACAATTTGAAACTTTCATACTTTCATCGTATTCAAGAACTTCAACAACATCTCCTAATTTTTCGTTATCATATGGGGTAATTGAAAGTCCCATAATGTCAAAACCTATTGCAAAGTTCCCTATAGATGCTGGGGCATAACTACTAACTTTTCTAATATACATAATAATATATTACTCCACTATTATCTTACTAACCTCATCATATCAGAAAATATACCTGCTGCAGTAACTTCGTTTCCTGCGCCATAACCTTTAAGTACAAATGGTGAGGGTTTATAATATTTACTGAAAAAAGCTAATGCATTCTCTCCATTTTTTACAGTATAAAGTGGGTTTGAACTTGAAACAGGCTTAATTTTAACTTCGCAAATTCCATTTTCAATTTCAGCTACATATCTTAAGACTTCATCATTACTTTTAGCCTCTGCTATAAGCTCATCAAAGTATTTATCTACTTTATAAAGTTCTTTTAAAAAGTCCTCAAGACATTGTGAGTGATTACTTACTATCGTCTCTGGTAAAATGTTTTGGACTTTAATATCTTCAAGCTCAAGTTGATATCCCATTTCTCTAGCAAGTATTAAGAGCTTTCTAGCAACATCCTTTCCAGATAAATCATCTCTAGGGTCTGGCTCTGTATAGCCTTTCTCCATAGCTTCAATAGTTGCTTGGCTAAAAGATACACCCTCATCAATCCGACCAAAAATAAAAGATAGAGAACCAGATAAAATACCCGAAAACTTTTCGATTTCATCCCCAGCTGAAATTAAGTTCTGTAAGTTCTCAATGACAGGAAGACCCGCGCCTACAGTAGTTTCGTACATGAATTTTCTATTATGTAATTTGCTAATTAAGTGTAATTTCTTATAAAAATCGTAATTTGATGTACTTGCTTTTTTATTTGGTGTTATAACATGGAATCCAGCAGAAAAAAAATCAACATATTTATTTGAGATAAACTCGCTCGATGTGCAATCAACTATTACAGGATTGATGACATGCTCATTTCTCACTGATGAAAACAAATGATTAAAACATAATTTTCTTGGAGATTTTGAAAGTTTTTTTTGCCACTCATGAAGTAAAACCCCCTTGCTATCAAAGTAACAAAATTTACTATTTGCTATACCAATTACCCTTATAACAATACCATTTTTCTCAAGCGCCTCCCTCTGTCGCTTAACTTGTTCTATAAAAGCTGAACCAACACCACCTACGCCAATTATAAAAACATCAATAAAGTGTTTGGAAAAAAATAAATTTTCATGGCATGCTCTAATAACTTCAACAACTTTCTCTGATTTTATAACAGCTGAAATAGCCCTTTCAGATGACCCTTGAGCTAAAGCAATGATATTCGTATTTGTTTCAGTAATGGAGCTTAGAAAAGTTGCTGCAATCCCTTTTTTTCTTAACATACCATCACCAACAACAGTTACAATAGACAAATTATCTGTGTATTCAACAGGATCTAAAAGTTTTGTTTTTAATTCCAAAGAAAGATTTTTTTCAAGAGAAAACTTTGCAATTTTATAGTCTGATTCAAGAACACAAAAGCTAATACTATATTCAGAAGAAGCCTGAGAAATAAGTATAATTGAAATTTTTTCTGTAGCCAAAATATTGAAGATTTTGGAGGCCATACCTACTTTCCCTTTCATTACCGGACCAGAGATATTTATCAAAATAATATTATTTAAATGGGTAATACCTTTTATTGAAGGGTATGACTCATTTTCAATCATAGTACCTTTCCCATGAATATTAAAGGTATTCCTAATAGAACAAGGAATACCTAAAGTAGCTATTGGTTGGATAGTTTTTGGATGAAGCACAGATGCTCCAAAATAAGCAAGCTCCATAGCTTCTTTGAAATTAAGGTTAGGTATATATTTCACATCATCAACTAGCCTTGGATCTGATGAAAAAATGCCATCAACATCGGTCCAGATCTCTAAAGATTTAGCTGATAACATTACAGCTAAAATTGCAGCAGAATAATCCGATCCATTTCTACCTAATAGTACTGTTTCACCTGACTCATCTTGGGCAACAAAACCCCTCATTAAAAAATTTTTATTATTTATATTTTTATCTTGGGAGTAATGAGAAAAAAAAAGCTTTTTTGAAAGCTCAACATCAACATCAGCATCTAATTTAGAGTTTTGCCCTCTCATAATTTTTTCGGGATTTAACACTTCAAAATTTAGATCCATTTTCATAAGCATATAACTAAGAATTATTTCAGTAAACTTTTCTCCATATGATAAAATATTAATGTATGAATTTGTTGAACATTCATTAACTAAGTAACAACCCTCAACTTTTTTTGTTAATTGATTAATTTCTTCATCAAGCTTATCTAGAACCTCTTGCATTTGTGAAAGGCTGAGAGAGCAAGAGAAATCTTTTATCAAGGAATGTAGAAAGTTATGTATTTCATTTATGGTTTGCTTCACGCTAGACTTGTTTTTAAAGTTTTTTGTTAAACAGACTAATTTATTGGTTGTGTCCTTCGGTGCTGAAAATACAATTGAAACTTGAGATAATTCTGCGGCACTTTCAATTATTTTAAAAACATTTAAAAAAGATTTTTTACATCCTAGTGAGCTTCCTCCAAACTTTAATATTTTCATTACTTCCCTCATGCTTGCTTATATAATGAACGAATTCCATTATAGTCATGTAGAAGTAAAGAAGTCTATAGTAATTTTTATATGTTTATCATAAATTTAATTATAAAATGTTTACAGACCCTTAAAAAAAAGGAATATTAACAATAAACTAGTTACATACCTTATAAAGTAAATACTATGATGAGAAAATCCAATAGTAATATGATTGAAGACATCGAATTATTAGAGATAGAAAAAGTAATAGCCAAAACTATTTTGCAAGGTGCAAATGCAATGTATGGGAGCTTTCTTGACATAACTTCAGGGGCACAAGATCGTTTTGAAAAAGAAGACTGGCCTGAAGTACAAAATGCTCTAAAAAAACGAATTAAAATCTATGACCAGCATGTTAAGTTTGTTACATATCAATTAAAACTTTTATTAAAAAATACAAAGATTAACAATTCATTATTAATCAATGTAAAAAAAGCATATGAATCAGAGTTACTTGGATTTTGTCGTTTTGATATTGCAGAAAGTTTTTTCAATTCAGTATATTGCTTAATCTTTTCATATCAAAAAATAAAAGAACATCGCTTTTTTATAAAAAGTCAAACAAAGTTGGAAATAAAATCATACCCTCAAGTTACGAAAAAATATTATTTTTCTAGTGGTAACTACCATAATATTTTTACTAATATAATAAGCGACTACGCCTTTACTTTAAAATGGGAAAATAAAGAAAAAAACATCAGCGATATCGTAACAAGGCTTTCAATTGAAAGCTCATATGAAGATAGCTATATTGAAATGATAACAGAACCTTTTTACAGAAATAAAGCTGCGTATTTGGTTGGAAAAATATCCCATAACAAAAAAACCATACCTTTAGTTATCCCAATACTGATAAATAATAAGAAAAAGTTATTTGTTGATACCATTATTACCAAAAGTTCAGATATTAGTATTATATTTGGTTTTGCACGATCATATTTTATGGTTTACGCCCCTATTCCTCATTTAATCGTTGGTTTTTTAAGTACCTTAATGCCACAAAAAACAAAAGCGGAACTTTACACATCAATTGGTTGCCAAAAACATGGTAAAACTGAACTTTATAGAGAATTTTATAATCACATAAATTCTCATGATGATAAGTTTATTGTCGCCCCTGGGACAAAAGGTATGGTGATGCTTGTTTTTACTTTACCTTCATATGATTTTGTTTTTAAATTAATTAGAGATAAATTTGCCCATCAAAAACAAATTACAAAAACTACTGTTAAAGAAAAATATAAATTAGTTAAAGAGCATGATAGAGTCGGTAGAATGGCTGATACGCAAGAATATAGTAACTTTCTTATTCCAAAAAACAAATTCAACAAAGAGCTTCTTGAGCAACTGCTTCATGATACATCCAATATCGTAAAAGAAGTTGGTGATAATCTTTTAATAAAACACCTTTATATGGAAAGAAGAATGACACCTCTGAATCTTTATCTATCTGAAGAGTCAGGCAAAAATATAGAAAAAGTTATCTATGATTATGGATTAGCGATTAAACAACTCGCCGCAGCAAATATTTTTCCGGGTGATATGCTTTTTAAAAATTTTGGTCTGACTAGACATAATAGAGTTATATTCTACGATTATGATGAAATCAGTTATATGACAGAAGTAAATTTTAGGGAAATTCCCAAAACTAGAACATATGAAGATGAGTTGCAATCTGAGCCATGGTTTAGTGTGAGTGATAATGATGTGTTTCCAGAAGAATTTGCTACCTTTTTGTTAAGAAATAACGAAGTAAAAAAAATTTTTGTAAAACATCACCCTGAGCTCTTAACTACAACTTATTGGAAACAACTGCAAAAAAATATTTTATTGGGAAACTTTGAAGATGTATTTCCCTATGACGAAAGAGTTAGATTTAATCAAAATTAGTTTTTTATTTATGGCTTAAAATAAAAAAATAAATTCATATGATGAAAATTTACATTTATTTGATAAATAAAGTTATAGAAATACTACAATTGTTTTATTTGCAAATAATTTTTTTGACTATGGAAATTTCTAAAATATTAATCGTGGATGATGAAGAGATTACTCGTCAAGCTTTAAAACTTCTTTATGAAGCTGAAGGCTATGATGTATTCGAAGCCTTTGATGGCGACTCAATGTTCGAGCAGATCCACAAAAATATTTTTAATTTAATTCTGTTAGACATCAATATGCCTGGAAGAAATGGGTTATTATTAGCTAGAGAATTAAAAAAATATTGTAATACACCTTTAATATTTCTCACGGGTAGGGATAATGATATAGATAAAATTCTTGGACTTGAAATTGGCGCTGATGATTATATTATCAAACCGTACAATCCCAGAGAATTAACAATTCGTTCACGTAACTTATTAAATCGAGTATCTCATAAGGACATAATCGTAAGCTCCCTTAAGGAACATAATGCTTTTTCATTTTGTAACTGGTTACTTGACTTAAATAGTCACTCTTTAATTTCTCCAACGAAAGAGTCTTTTAATCTTCCTAAGTCTGAATTCAGAACTCTGAAACTTTTCTGTCAAAATCCAGGAAAAATTCAATCAAGAGCAACTATACTAAAGTATATGAATGGGCGATTCTTGAAACCAAACGATAGGACAGTCGATGTAACAATTAGACGTATAAGAAAATACTTTGAAATCGACACTAACATGGGAGATGTTATTTCAACTGTGCATGGCGAGGGGTATAGGTTTTGTTGTAAAGTTGAACCCCAATAAATTATTTTAACAATTATAACCTATCTAAAAATATAGAAAGTGCAAAAAGATTATATGTTAAGAGCTCTTTGAGTTTTAAAAAGTCATCTTCTTTTTGTTCTAATTCAATTTTTCTAGCATAGTTTTCTAACTGACTTAATCCTATTGAACCACAGGCACTTTTCATCTTATGTCCTATTGAAATAATGGCATCTGTATTACTTTTCTCAAATTCATGATTCAGTGTATCAATATATCTTATTATGGTTGTCTTAAATAAGTTAATACTCTGCACAAACTTTTCTTTAGGAACAATAGATACATATGATTCTATTAATTCATAATTTAGCAAACCCTTTTGTCTATTATGAATATTCTTTTCTAGTTTCGAAAAAAAAGAAAAAGTTTGATCTAATAGCCTTGGATTTAAAGGTTTATATAGAACTTCATGGAATATTAATTTTTTCGAATTTAATTTATTTAATCCCACATCTGCAGTCAGGCAGATTAAGGGTACAGTCTTACATAATTTTTCTTCAATTAAAATTGCCAGATCTTCACCCAAAATATCTGGTAATTGGTTATCTATTAAGAAAAAATCAAAACTATCAATATTTGTGATTTCATCAAACTCTTTTTTATTAGTACAAATGAAGACTTTATGTCCCTTTTCCATCATTGCATTAGCCATTACCTCGACATTCAACTCAACATCTTCAACTAATAATACTTTATGAAATGATGCAAGTCCCTCAAAAGATGAATCATCAACTTTATCAACAATAATATTAAACTTAAAAATACTTCCCCTTCCCTCCTCACTACTAACACTAATATTACCACCCATTAGTTCAATTATTTCTTTGCAAACTGATAATCCAATACCTTTTCCTTCTTTACTATTAGTGAGATGGTTTTTAGACCGGTAATACATATCAAATATTTTAGAGATATCTTTTTCTGAAATACCAAATCCCTCATCCCTAATTTCAAATTGGATGTTAATTTCTTTTTTATAAGTTTTTCGTAAACTTATGAAAATGTTAACTTTACCATTATCTGAATATTTGACTGCATTTTCCAATAAATTTAATATTATCTGTTTAAATCTAACCTCATCAACAACAACTTTACTTGGAATTTTATCCATGCCAGATAATGTAATATTTGTTTGTTTATTGTGGTTAAATTCTTTGATTAAATCAACAGATTCAATTATTAATTCATGAATGTTTGTTGGTATGGGTTTTAATTTAACCTCTAAACTATTCGAGTATTCAATATTAATTAAATCTTGAAACAAACAATCGATACTAGATGCACTTCCATCAATAACTTTTAAAAGTCTAGATTGCTCCTTATCTAAAGTTAATTTTTTTAACATTTGAACACAGCCTAAAATACCATTCAACGGTGTTTTTATTTCATGACTGATTGATGAGATGAACCTTTTCTTCTGTAATAAATAATTTTTTCTTTCCGTAATTTTTCTACCATACCCAACTAAACCTACTCTTAAACCATTCCTATTAAACAAAGGAAGCTTTCTAAACTCAACACACTCTTTATGCCCATCAGCATAAGTAAGCCATTGTTCATATATAAGTTCTCTATTTGTAATTAAAACCTCACGATCAGTTTTTAAGACTTCATCGGCTATATCCTTATCATAAACATCAATTGGACTTAACCCTTTCAAATCCTTTTCTTTTTTTCCAGTTAAAAGCTCCATCTCATAGTTACAACCTAAAAATTTACTTTGTTCATCTCTAAAATAAATCAAATCAGGTGAAGTATTTAGAATTGTTCTTAATAAAAAATTCTTAAATTCAAGTTTTTTTTGAATCCGTTTAGTTTTTTGAACAGCATAATTTAATTTTTTTATTATGGAATTAAATATTAGAACGAGTATAAATGTTAAAACCACACTCAAAATAAAGGAGTACAAAAAAAGTATATATTCAATTTTTTCGTTAAATAAAATATAGATACCTAACTTTACCACATTTGATATGAAAACAATCAAAAAGCATATAATTAGACTAGAAATTAAGATGTTTGATTTATATATTTTATTAATGACAAAGTTTATCATATCAATTTTTTTTTCATTTTAGTCCCTTTCTTAAAACCCATCAAAATAATGAGTAAAAATTCATTTACATTGCATTTATAGTCGCTTCAAGGAAGTTTTAATTTAAAAAACAATATAAATTAATATGTTAATTTATAAATTTATATATATTTGATTAAAATATCATTTAAATATAATATGGTTAGATGAATTTAATTTTTTGTTCAATTCATAAGAAAATAACATAAAACAATTAATATCAAAAAATAAATGGATAAAATTTTGAGATTAATTCAAGAACACAACAGGCAGAAGAAATGACTCTTTATAATAATAAACATGAAAAAGATAACTGTGGTTTTGGTTTAATGGCTCAAGTAGATGGTATTCAAAGTCATAAAATTATTAGGACTGCAATACAGGCCTTAGATAGGATGACACATAGAGGTGGTATTGCATCAGATAACAAAACTGGAGATGGCTGTGGTTTATTAATTCAAAAACCTAAAAGATTCTTTGATGAGGTTGCTCAAGAAAACAATTGGATTCTTTCAAAAGAATATGCAATTGGTATGTTCTTTTTTAATACCGATGTGAAATTAACAAAAGAAGCAAAACTTTGCATCGCAGAAGAACTTGAAAAAGAGACTCTATTTATTCAAGGTTGGCGAACAGTACCCACGAATGAAAAAGTTCTAGGCGAAATAGCTCTAGCAGAACTTCCAACAATAGAGCAAGCCTTTATAAATGCACCGGCTGGTTGGTCTAATGATGACTTAAATAGAAGATTATTTATTGCTCGTAAAAGAATCGAAAATAGACTATCTCATGACAAATTATTTTATATTTGTAGCCTTTCATCTAATATAGTTGTTTATAAAGGTCTTTGCTTGCCTGAAGACTTACCTAGATTTTATGCTGACTTATCAGATATAAGACTTGAAACATCTATTTGTCTTTTTCATCAGAGGTTTTCAACTAATACTCAACCTAAGTGGCCATTAGCGCAACCATTTCGATATTTAGCTCACAATGGCGAAATAAATACAATTACTGGTAACAGAAACTGGGAAAAAGCCAGAGCTTACAAGCTTCACTCTCCAATCTTACCAGACCTCCAATCAGCTAAGCCATTCGTCAACCAAGAAGGTTCAGACTCTTCAGCACTAGATAATATGTTAGAGGTTTTCTTATCTGGTGGTATGGATTTATTTAGAGCAATGCGTATGCTAATTCCACCAGCTTGGCAAAACAATAACCTTATGGATGAAAATTTAAGAGCATTTTATGATTTTAACTCAATGCATATGGAGCCTTGGGATGGTCCTGCTGGTATAGTCATGTCAGATGGAAGGTATGCGGCTTGTAATCTAGACAGAAATGGACTTAGACCAGCCCGTTATGTCATAACAAAAGATAATTTGGTTACCATTGCATCTGAAGTTGGGATTTGGGACTATGAACCAGATGAGGTTTTGAAAAAAGGCAGAATCGGACCTGGCGAACTTTTGGTCATTGATACCCATAAAAAAAAGATTTGGTTGTCAAATGAAATTGATGAAGAGTTAAAAAAAAGACACCCATATAAAGAGTGGATGGATCAATGTGTTCATAAACTTATTCCATTTGAGGAACTCGATCATAACTTGAGTGGTCGGAGAGAGAAAACATCGGATGATCTTCTTGTATACAAGAAAAATTTTAATGTTTCACTAGAAGAAATTGAAAATGTAATTAGAATCATGGGGGAAAATGGGCAAGAAGTGACATCATCCATGGGTGATGATACTCCAATGGCGGTTCTTTCTTCAAAAATAAGACCAATTACCGATTACTTCAGACAAAAATTTGCACAAGTTACAAACCCACCTATTGACCCACTCAGAGAAAAACATGTCATGAGTCTCTCCACTAATATTGGCAAAGAGATGAATGTTTTTTCTGAAACAGATGGGCATGCCTTTAGAGTCTCTTTTAAAACGCCAGTTTTGTTATATTCTGATATGAGACAGCTATTGGGTCTTGATCAATTACACTATAAAAGCTCTAAAGTCAGTCTCCAATACAACCCAGCTCAACAAAGTCTTAAGATGGCAATCTGTGAACTAACTGAGAAAGTAATAGAACAAGTGAAGAACAATGCAGTTTTAATTATAATTTCAGATAAAAATTTACATAAAAATTTTAACACAATTCCTGCAGCAATGGCTGTGGGTGCAGTTCATAAAACACTTGTTAAGGAAAACTTAAGATGTGATACAAATATCATCGTTGAAACTGCCTCAGCTAGAGACCCTCATCAATTTTCTGTTCTGCTAGGTTTTGGTGCTACAGCGATTTACCCATATCTTTCATATGAAATACTTGCTGAACTCATCGATTCAGAGGTCATCAAACTTGGTTATAAAGATGTGATGATAAATTATAGAAATGCTATCAACAAGGGTTTACTTAAAATAATGTCCAAAATGGGTATTTCAACAATTTCATCATACAGATGCTCACAACTTTTTGAAGCAATTGGTATTCATGATGATGTAATCTCTTTGTGTTTTGAGGGAGTAGATAGCAGAATTTCAGGTGCCAATTTCAGTGAGTTTAATGAAGATCTCTCAGTTTTAAGTCAGAGTGCTTGGGATGAACTAGAGCCTGTCAGTCGTGGTGGGCAATTAAAATATACTTTTGACGGTGAGTTTCACGCATATAATCCCGATGTTATTTCACTTCTTCACAAATATACTAAATCCAATCAGGATAAAGATTATATTCAATATGCAAAGCAAATAAATGAAAATAATATCTCAAGTCTTCGCAACTTACTTGAACTTTCAACAAAGAGGCAACCCATTGAGTTGACTAAGGTTGAACCAAAACAAAATATATTAGAACGTTTTGATACTGCAGCCATGTCAATTGGAGCACTGAGTCCCGAGGCTCATGAAGCCCTGGCAATAGCAATGAATACAATTGGCGGAAATTCAAATTCAGGCGAAGGTGGAGAAGACTCCAAACGATTTAATACAATCAAAAATTCAAAAATAAAACAAGTTGCATCAGGTAGATTTGGTGTCACTCCTCATTACTTAATGAATGCTGAGGTGATCCAAATCAAAGTTGCGCAAGGTGCAAAGCCAGGAGAAGGAGGTCAATTACCAGGACACAAAGTAACTCCTGAAATTGCAAAGCTCAGATTTTCTACTGTTGGTGTCACTTTAATATCTCCTCCGCCACATCATGATATCTACTCTATAGAGGACCTTGCTCAATTAATTTTTGATTTAAAGCAATTAAATCCATCTGCATTAATTTCAGTTAAACTTGTTTCTGAACCTGGTGTAGGAACAATTGCTGCAGGTGTAGTTAAAGCTAATGCAGATATGATAACGATATCGGGTTATGATGGAGGTACTGGTGCGAGCCCGCTATCATCTGTTAAACATGCTGGAAGCCCATGGGAGCTTGGTTTGGCTGAAACACAACAAGTTCTTGTTAAAAATAAACTTAGACATAAAATTAGATTACAAGTTGATGGTGGACTAAAAACTGGTCTAGATGTCATCAAAGCTGCCATTCTAGGTGCTGAAAGTTTTGGTTTTGGGACTGCTCCTATGGTAGCCCTAGGTTGTAAATATCTTCGTATATGTCACTTAAACAATTGTGCTACAGGTGTCGCAACTCAAGATAAAGTATTAAGAGATAATTTTTTTAAAGGTCTCCCAAATCAAGTGATAAATTTTTTCACTCATATATCTGAAGAAGTTCGTCAAATATTAGCAAATTTAGGCGTTACTCAATTAAATGAAATTATTGGTAAAACAGAATATCTCAAGGTAATTGAAGGATTAAACCAAAAACATAATAATTTAAATCTAAATTCTATTCTTTATAGAGAGAAGAGTAATCTACTTTATCAAACAACTAAAAATAACCCAATAGATGAAGGTATTTTAAATAAAAAAATCTTGGATGCTTTTATTAATAATTTAGATAATTCATTTTCAAGTCAATTTAATTTTAATATTAGAAATACAGATCGTTCAGTTGGTGCATCTTTATCTGGTTTTATTTCAAAAAAATTTGGTGCCGAAGGATTAATAAAAAAGCATGTAAACATTAACTTTACTGGAACTGCTGGACAATCATTTGCCTGTTGGAACTCAAATGGTATGAATATGAATTTAACTGGCGATGCTAATGATTATGTTGGGAAGGGAATGAATGGTGGAACAATTATAATTAAACCTCCTATGGGGTCGAGTTTTAAAACTAATGAAACACCAATAATGGGTAATACTTGCTTATATGGAGCAACCGGTGGACAATTATTTGCATCAGGCATGGCAGGAGAACGTTTTGCTGTTCGTAATTCTGGTGCGCTAGCTGTTATAGAGGGCGTGGGGGATAATGCTTGTGAATATATGACTGGAGGCATTGTTGTTATCCTTGGAAAAGTAGGGATAAACTTTGGTGCTGGAATGACTGGGGGGTTTGCGTATATTCCAAAAATTAAACATGGGCTTAATATAGTAAATGATGAATTTATAGAGTTAATCGAATTAGACGGGTTAAATATCCATAGAGAGCATCTTAGAGGCTTGATTTTTACACATGTAGAAAAAACTCAATCCACATTTGCTAATGATATTTTGAATAATTTTGATAAATTTGTATCTGATATGCTCCTTGTAAAACCTAAACTTGCAGATATAAATACACTTTTAGGTCATGAAAGTCGTTCCAAAAACGAAATTCACTTTCAAGCACAATAATCTAGAGGAGAAAAAATTATGGATCAGAATATTTATCAGTTTATTGATGTTAAAAGAATAGAACCAACTAAAAAAAATATAAATAAGCGAAAAAAACAATTTGTTGAAATTTATGAGGATGTTTCTGACAAACAAGCGAAATCACAAGCAGACAGATGTCTAGACTGTGGTAATCCATATTGTCAATGGAAATGTCCTGTTCATAACTATATTCCGCAATGGTTAAAATTAGCTAATGAAGGAAGGATTATAGAAGCTGCTGAGCTTGCTCATCAAACAAATTCTTTGCCTGAAGTTTGTGGTCGAGTTTGCCCGCAGGATAGGCTATGTGAAAGTGTTTGTACATTAAATGATGATTTCGGTGCAGTAACAATCGGAACAATTGAAAAATATATCGTTGACACTGCATTTAAACTTGGCTGGAAACCTGACTTATCAAAAGTAAATAAGATGGGTAAAAAAGTAGCTGTTGTTGGCGCTGGTCCTGCAGGACTTTCATGTGCCGATATCCTTTCTAGAAATGGGGTGGATGTCCATGTCTTTGATCGATATCCTGAAATAGGCGGCTTATTAACATTCGGAATACCAGCATTTAAACTGGATAAAAACATTATTAAAAATAGAAGAACTATTTTTGAGGAAATGGGAGTTAATTTTCATCTTAATACTGAAATAGGTAAAGACTTACAATTTTCGCAACTATTAGATGAATATGATGCTATTTTTTTATCGGTAGGGACATATAAAAGCTTAATACCTCAATTTCATGATCCTAAATTACAAAATGTCACTAATGCCCTACCTTTTTTAGTAACTCAAGGTTATAAAAATATTGGTTTAGAAAAGCAAGATTACGACTTGAGCCAAATTAAAAACAAAAATGTTATTGTTTTAGGTGGTGGCGATACAGCTATGGATTGTGTAAGAACCTCTATTCGTTTAGGTGCAAACTCAGTAAAGTGCATCTACAGAAAAGACAGGGAGACAATGCCAGGATCGAAACAAGAAGTTCAAAATGCTATTGAGGAAGGTGTTGATTTTAAATTTAACTTACAACCTATAGAGTTTTTAAGTGATGGTGAAACTGCTCATGGCGTTCAATTTCACAAAACTTATTATGATGAAATCAAAAAAGAATTTATCACTAAAACAGACGAGATAATTGAACTTCATGCTGATGTTATAATTGTCGCTTTTGGTTTTAGACCTCATAATTTAGAGTGGTTAATAAACCATAACATTGAACTAGAAAATAACGGTACTATAAAAGTTTCAAAACAACATCTCAGAGAATCTCAAACTACAAATAGTAAAGTATTTGCTGGAGGAGATATGGTAAGAGGTTCTGATTTAGTTGTAACGGCAATAAGCGATGGTAGACTTTCTGGCAAGAATATTATTAAATACCTCAAAAGTAATTAAAAAGAGATATCAATGAAAATATTGGAATAATTGGCGCAATGCCTCAAGAAGTAGAGATTATTAAAAATAATATCAAGAACCTCAAAGAAACCAAAATTGGTGGGTGTAAGTTTTTCACCGGGACTATCTTAAGTCATAAAGTTACATTAACTCAATCGGGAATAGGCAAAGTTGCAGCAACAATTGGTACTACTATTCTTATTGAAAATTTTAAGCCTGATTTTATTATCAATACAGGCTCAGCTGGAAGCTTAAAAGATCATTTCTGTATTGGCGATGTTGTTGTTTCAACAAATGTAACCCATCACGATGTTGATTTAACAGCGTTTGGGTATGCTAAAGGGCAATGTGCTCAATTACCCATTCACTATAGCGCAGATAAAAACTTAATCGATCAACTAAAATCTGTTTTGGCGCAAGAAAATCAAAATTACCACTTTGGCTTGCTTTGCAGTGGTGACTCCTTTGTAGCATCTGAACATGCAACTTTAAAAATTAAGAAAGATTTTCCAGAGGCTATAGCAGTTGATATGGAGGCTGCTGCAATTGCTCAAACTTGTTTTATGTTTGATGTTCCATTTGTGGTCTTAAGGGCAATATCTGATGGTGCAAATAATGACTCGTCAATGACATTTGAAGAATTTCTTCCAATAGCATCAAAAAATTCATCTAAAATCATATTAATGCTTCTTGAAAACTTATGATACGTATTATTATTTCTTTCTCTATAATAATTTGTTTAAATTGTTATGGAGAAAGTTTCTTTGTCGCAAAGCGTGTTATTAGTTTATCACCACATTTAACTGAGCTAGCTTACTCTGCTGGAATGGGACAAAACTTAGTTGGTGTTAGTAGCTATAGTGATTATCCAAAACAAGCCAGCTTCATTCCTGTTGTAGCAAACTACAATGGAATAAATATCGAGAAAGTCTTAAGACTAAAACCTGACTTAATTCTTGCTTGGAGTGGAGGTAATTCCCCTAAACAAATTGAGCAACTTAAAAAATTTGGTATAAAAATTTTATATTCAGATCCTAAGAATATTAATGATATAATTGATACTGTAAAAGAACTCAGTCATTACGTCAAAAACAAAAGAGTTGCTTATAAAAATATAGAATCGTTCCAAGAAAAGCTACAGAAAATTAGGAGTAAATATCCTACCCTACATCATTTTAGATACTTTTATCAAATGTCTTCAACAAACTTGATAACATCTAGTGGAAAAAGCTGGCCAAATGCTATATTTTCTTTTTGTGGTGGCACAAATATTATTAATGAAGTAAAAGATAGTTATCCTGTGGTCAATAAAGAGTTGGTTATTCAAAAAAAGCCAAATATTATTTTTTCTGTGCAATCCAAAGAAGATATCTTGTCCTATTGGAGTAATTGGAAAGATATACCTGCAATAAAAAATAAAAATATAATTAAAGTTAACAGTAATATTTTATCTAGGCCAACATTTAGAATATTAACCCAAATAAAATATATCTGTAAAAAAGTACAAGAATCTAGTTTAGCTTAAGAAAACTTTTGCAAATTTTCGTTTACCAACTTGTATAACATACTCTCCTTTCTCTAATGAAGCTGTTGTTGAGGCAATCTTTTCTCCATCAATTTTCAGAGCTCCCTGCTTAATCATTCGCATTGCTTCTGATGTAGACTGACACAAATTTGATAACTTTAAAATTTGCGGCATAGTTAAGTTCAAATTTAATTTAAACTCTTGAATGTCATCAGGAATTTTTCCTTTTTTAAATTGATCAATAAAGTTAAGTTCAGCTTTATCAGCTTCCTCTTCTGAGTGAAATCTAGCTATAATCTCCTTAGCTAAAAGAACTTTGACATCTTTTGGATTTTTCCCTGCTATAACGGCACTACGTAACTTAGAAATTTCTTCTGTAGATTTAAATGATAAAAGATCAAAATATTGCCACATTAACTCATCTGATATAGACATCAACTTACCAAACATATCGTTAGGTGATTCGTCAATTCCAATATAGTTATTGGCAGATTTAGACATTTTTTTAACGCCATCTAAACCAATCAATAATGGCATGGTCAGAATAACTTGAGGTTCCTTAGAGTTGTGCTTTTGGAGCTCACGCCCCATTAGTAAATTAAATTTTTGATCAGTTCCACCAATTTCAATATCTGCTTCAAGTGCTACAGAGTCATAACCTTGAAGTAATGGATATAAAAATTCATGAATACTTATTGCCGTTCCTTCTTGGTATCTCTTTTTAAAGTCATCACGCTCTAACATGCGAGCTACAGTTTGACTTGAGGATAATCTTAACATTCCCTCTGCACCTAAAGCTGTAAGCCACTCAGAGTTAAATACTACATCTGTTTTTGAAGGATCAAGAATTTTAAAAATTTGCTTTTCATAAGTCTTGGCATTTTCCAACACTTGTTCTCTGGTTAACGGTGGTCTTGTAACATTTTTTCCAGTTGGATCTCCAACCATTGCAGTGAAATCACCAATTAAAAATTTAACAGTATATCCAAAATCCTGTAATAACTTCAATTTATTCAAGACAACTGTATGACCCAAATGAAGATCAGGTGCCGTTGGATCTGCACCTAGTTTTACGACTAATTTTTTTTTCTGCTTTAACTTGTTAATTAATTCAACTTCAGGCAAAAGTTCTTCAATGCCTTTTTTAATTTCTTTTAACTTTACACTTATATCATTATCATTCATCAAGTTTACCAATTTTAAATACTAAAAGAAGCACCACAGCCACATGTTGTTGTTGCGTTGGGATTATCAACAAAAAATCTAGAGCCTTCAAGACCCTCAGTATAATCTACTGTTCCACCCACTAAATATTGTAAACTCATCGGGTCAATAATAAGAGTTACTCCATTGTTCAGTATTTTAATATCACCCTCATTTTCGGATTCATCAAAAGTAAAGCCATATTGAAACCCACTACAGCCACCACCAGTTATAAAAACTCTCAACATTAGATTGTTATTTTCTTCTTCTTCGATGAGTACTTTTACTCTACTAGCGGCTTTGTCAGAAAAGTTAATAGGTAATTCACTTGAAGACATAGCTACCTCACATTAATAAAAGAATTAATTATGTAATTATCCAATAATCTAAGGTGATATTCAAGCCTTAAGCTTAAGTACTTGATTGTCTCTCTTTTTCTTGCTCAATTTTTCTTTTGAGTAACATCGAGTAAATAGGTTTACCACCCAACGCTTGTGCTAACATTGTCGCACCCAAAGTAGTGATGATGAGAGGTAGAATTATATTGTAATGGTGCGTGAGCTCAATGACTAGAAGAACTCCCGTCATTGGCGCTCTAACTGTTGCGGCAAAAAGAGCTCCCATCCCAGCTATTGCAAAAACACTAGGAGACAAATTGAATGTGGGAAATAAATAAACGGCAACAATACCAAAACACATGCCAAATAAAGTTCCTAAAGCTAACATTGGTGCAAAAATGCCTCCAGGTGCTCCTGAGCCGAAGCATAAAAGAGTTACAATAAGTCTCAAGGCGAATAAAATAAACAAAAATGCTATTCCATGAATTCCAGAAGTTAAACTTGGGATAATTTCAATACCCCCTCTTGTTATTTCAGGAAAATAAAAAAGAAAAATTCCAAAACATCCCCCCATTGTAGATACAATGTACATATAATATTTAGGATATTTATTTTGAATACTTGAAAAAACATTTTGAAATAATGTTACAAGTTTATTAAAAAAAACGCCAAAAACACCAAACAAACAACCTAACAATAAAAAAAGCCACAAAGACTGAACGGGTGGTGTTATATTATCAGGAATGATAATTTCCGCAGAAGGTCCTCTAAAATAATTTAAAACTATAACCGCAACGACTACAGATATTGTTACTCCTTTAATAGAAATAAAACTATATCTGAATTGAGGCCTCATTTCTTCAATTACAAACATAATACCTGCTAGGGGCGCATTAAAAGCAGCAGCTAGTCCGCCAGCTGAGCCTGATGCTATTAAGGCATGTCTTACATCTTTATCTTTTAATCGAAATAAGTCAAAGAGCATACAACCAATATTTCCACCAATTTGAACTGTGGGACCTTCTCTACCTAAGACCATCCCAGAACCCAATGCAGCTATACCACCTAAAAATTTAACTGGCAATACACGCCACCACCTCACAGGCCTTATATCATCAAGAGCTCCTTCTATTTCAGGGATACCTGATCCTGATGCTTCAGGTGCGAACTTGAAAACTAACCAATAGCTAAAATAAGCCAAAACAAAGCTTATCAAAAAGGATAATACACTGATAAGAAAAAAGTTTTGGACGCTCACATCAAATGAATTTACTCTATATTGAGTTAACCAACCTATTATTAACTGAAATGCAGTTGCTGCAAATCCAGTAAGCAGACCTGTTAAACATGATAACAAAAGTGTAGACAATGGAATTTTCCTAACCGAAAAAAACCTCCTTACAAGTCTACTAGGTTGATTTCTATTATTGTTATTTAATTCATTTGATTCATCTGTTATCATTGTGGCATATAAACCTAATCGAGATACATACAACTTTGGAAGTTGCAAGCTAAAATAATTAGCATGATCTTAACAAAAAGATGCAGATCTTCATAGTTTAATTTTCAATTTTATTATAGGAATTTTAACAACATGAACAATTCAGAAAAGTGCTTTCAACAAGCAAAATTATCCATACCTGGTGGTGTAAATTCACCTGTTCGTTCATTTAGTAGCGTAAAAAGAAATCCACTTTTCATTGATTCCGCTAAAGGTGCTTATGTATTCGACATCGATGGCAATGAGTATATAGATTATGTTGGTTCCTGGGGACCTATGATTTTGGGTCATAACCATCCCAAAATACAAGAGGCAGTTATCAACGCAACAAATAAGGGTTTAAGTTTTGGTGCCCCCACTAAGCCAGAAATAACAATGGCTGAATTAATCAAAAAACATATATCTTCGATTGATAAGGTTCGAATGGTTAACTCAGGTACTGAAGCCACTATGAGCGCTATTCGTTTAGCTCGAGGATATACAGGCAAGAGCAAAATTATTAAATTTGAAGGCTGTTATCATGGCCATGTAGATAGTCTTTTGGTTAAGGCTGGTTCGGGTGCTTTAACTTTTGGAAAACCAAGCTCTGCCGGCATCCCAGATGATACAACTAAAGATACGTTAGTGTGTCAATTTAATGACATTAAATCTGTAGAACAAGCTATAAAAAATAATGAGAATGAAATTGCTGCCCTAATTATTGAGCCAGTTGCTGGAAATATGAACTGTATTTTACCAAAAGATAATTTCCTCAAGAAAATCAGAGAATTATGTAATCTTAATAAGATTATCTTGATTTTTGATGAAGTAATGACTGGGTTTAGAGTTAATTATAAAAGTGCACAAGGATATTATGATGTTCAACCAGACTTAACTTGTTTAGGAAAAATTATCGGAGGTGGTTTACCTGCCGCAGCTTTTGGTGGCAAAAGTGAAATCATGGATATGTTAGCCCCTAATGGTCCTGTTTATCAAGCGGGAACTTTGTCTGGTAATCCTATAGCAATGGCTGCGGGAACAGCTTGCTTACAAACATTAATGAATGAAAAAAATTTTAAGGACTTAGATCATAAATCAAAATCTTTGACATCAGGATTACTAACAGTAGCAAATGATTATAAGGTGCCTTTTAAAACATCTCAAATCGGTGGTATGTTTGGTTTATTTTTTACAAATCAAGAATCTATTTCTACATTTAAAGATGTTAATCAATGTAATCAAGAACATTTTTTGAAGTTTTTTAATGAGATGTTAGATCAAGGTATCTATCTTGCGCCTTCTTCCTTTGAGGCTGGTTTTATTTCATTAGCTCATACTCAAGATTTAATTGAACAAACTATTAATGCATCAGAAACTGCTTTTAAAGAAATAGCTAAAGTTATATAAATGAATAAACAAAAAAAATTCCAAATGGAAACAAAACACTGGGTTTTAATCATACTTTTATTGATAAGTATAACCGCTTGCTATTATTTGGTCTTACCTTATATAAATGCAATTATTTTTGCTTTTATTTTATCGTTATTATGTTTTCCTCTTCATCAAAAAATAAACAAGCTGTTTAAAAATAAGCCTAATATTAGTGCAGTAATTACCTGTTCAATAATAACATTTATTTTAGTAATACCTTTTTTATTTATTTTCATGGCTGTAGTTAATCAAGGCAGTGCTTTCACAGATAGCTCTTATAAATGGCTTTCAAGTGGCGGTCCTAAAAGCTTGTTAAATCATCCTTATGCACAAAAAATAATTGATTACATCAATCACAGTGTACCCTTTTTGAACATTAACATACAAACTATAATTCATAAAATTACTGAAGTTGCATCTCAGCTAGGAAGTATGCTACTAAACTTCAGTGCAAAAATATTAAGTGATGCAACCAGTTTTTTTATTAATTTTTTCTTAATGTTATTTGTTTTATTTTTTATGTTGAGAGATAACAATAAAGTTATTGATACTCTTCGTCACTTAATACCCCTTACAAGAAGTCAAGAGGATGAGTTATTAAATGAAATTACTAAAGTATCAAAGTCAGCAATATTAGGTTCTTTTCTAACAGCTCTAGCGCAAGGTTTTTTTGGTGGGGTCGCTATGTATATTGTTGGTTTTCCTGGTTTTTTCTGGGGAACTGTTATGGCTTTCACATCTTTCATTCCCCTTATTGGAACAGCACTTGTATGGATACCAGCAAGTCTCTATCTTTTATTTTTAGGTGATTGGCAATGGTCATTATTCTTAGCTATTTGGTCAATTTTAATTGTAGGATCTATTGATAATTTTTTGAGACCTATCTTAATGAAAGGTGGTAACGCAGGAATGAATACTATTCTAATATTTTTTTCTATAATGGGAGGTATCCAACTTTTAGGCTTAATTGGCATATTATATGGTCCTATTATATTTTCTATTACGATAGTGTTATTTAAACTATATAAGATTGAGTTTAAAACATTTTTAGATCATCAAGATAAAAATTGACTTGTTAATTATGGTTATAAAACAACAAACACAAAAAGTATCTACAACTCAAAAATTAATTTCAAGAAACTTATCTCTTTTTAAAGACAAAAATGTTTTGGTGGTAGGCGCTATTCCAGATTTGAGCTTTCTAGAAATCAACAAATCTATCAATGCCTTGGAAGTTTTTACAACTAATTTTTGTATATATAAACAATTAAGTGGTCAAAACATTAAAGCGACATTTGATCATGTATACAAAAAAGCTTCTTCTAACAAAATAGATTTGATAATTTTTTATTGGCCTAAATCAAAAAAAGAAGCTGAATATTTAATGGCAACTATTTTAAATGAGTTCAGTAAAGATGTGGAAATATTTTTTATCGGTGAAAATAATAGTGGTATAAACAGCCTTAAAAAAGGGAGAGACTATTTATCAAATATAAAAAAAATTGATAATGCTAATCGCTGCTCACTATATTATTCGATATCAGTTTCTACTCTAAAATATAGACAATTTAATATAAATAATTGGTTTGAGAGCTTTTCTTTTGAAAAGCAGAATACCAAACTTAAACTAAAGTCTTTACCTGGAGTTTTTTCACATGGTAAAATTGATATTGGAACAAATATTTTATTAAAGTATTTAAGTACTGATCTTTTGACGGCAACAAATATTTTAGATGTTGGCTGTGGTTGCGGCATAATTAGTTTATTTTTAAAAAGCCTTTACCCTAATGCAAAGATAACAGCAGTTGATATAAGTGCTTTAGCGTTAAAATCAACAGAAGAAAGCTTTAGGATAAATAATTTCACTGGAGAGTTTTTTCCTAGTGATGTATATTCCGAAGTTTTTGAAAACCAATATGATTTGATTGTAAGTAACCCTCCCTTCCACAATGGATTAAATACTTTTTATGAATCTGCAGAAAGCCTAATTATTGAAGCAAAAGAAAAACTTCAAGGCAATGCTCAGTTGCTAATAGTCGCTAATAGTTTTCTTCCATATTTAGAACTATTAAATAACTATTTTAAAAACAATGCTAAAGTCGTTGAAGAAAAAGGGTTTTCAATATTCAAAGCTTATTAGAACATTTTTAATTACTACTTTAATGCAGGGGATTCATACTGACATTCTTAAAGTAATTAAATGTTTTTTGAAATCTTTTAAGAAATAGTGGCGGAGCGGACGGGACTCGAACCCGCGACCCCCGGCGTGACAGGCCGGTATTCTAACCAACTGAACTACCGCTCCGTAAAAAAGGGAAGCTTGGCGATGACCTACTCTCACATGGGGAATCCCCACACTACCATTGGCGCAATTACGTTTCACTTCTGAGTTCGGCATGGGATCAGGTGGTGCCATAATGCTATGGTCGCCAAGCAAAATTTGTTTACAATTCGAAAAGCTGACTCTGCAATACACATCAAGATCTTTATATCTTTAAAATCCTGCAAAACCCCTTGGGTGTTGTATGGTTAAGTCTCACGGGCAATTAGTACAAGTTAGCTCAACGCCTCACAACGCTTACACACCTTGCCTATCTACGTCGTAGTCTCCAACAACCCTTTAGGATACTTATAGTATCAGGGATGACTCATCTCAGGGCTCGCTTCCCGCTTAGATGCTTTCAGCGGTTATCGATTCCGAACTTAGCTACCGGGCAATGCTACTGGCGTAACAACCCGAACACCAGAGGTTCGTCCACTCCGGTCCTCTCGTACTAGGAGCAGCCCCCTTCAATCATCCAACGCCCACGGCAGATAGGGACCGAACTGTCTCACGACGTTCTAAACCCAGCTCGCGTACCACTTTAAATGGCGAACAGCCATACCCTTGGGACCGACTTCAGCCCCAGGATGTGATGAGCCGACATCGAGGTGCCAAACACCGCCGTCGATATGAACTCTTGGGCGGTATCAGCCTGTTATCCCCGGAGTACCTTTTATCCGTTGAGCGATGGCCCTTCCATTCAGAACCACCGGATCACTATGACCTGCTTTCGCACCTGCTCGAACCGTCATTCTCGCAGTCAAGCGGGCTTATGCCATTGCACTAACCTCACGATGTCCGACCGTGATTAGCCCACCTTCGTACTCCTCCGTTACTCTTTGGGAGGAGACCGCCCCAGTCAAACTACCCACCAGGCACTGTCCTCACCCCAGATTATGGGGCTAAGTTAGAACATCAAACATACAAGGGTGGTATTTCAAGGTTGGCTCCACGATAACTGGCGTCACCGTTTCAAAGCCTCCCACCTATCCTACACATGTAGGCTCAATGTTCAGTGCCAAGCTGTAGTAAAGGTTCACGGGGTCTTTCCGTCTAGCCGCGGGTACACAGCATCTTCACTGCGATTTCAATTTCACTGAGTCTCGGGTGGAGACAGCGTGGCCATCATTACGCCATTCGTGCAGGTCGGAACTTACCCGACAAGGAATTTCGCTACCTTAGGACCGTTATAGTTACGGCCGCCGTTTACCGGGGCTTCGATCAAGAGCTTCGTCCGAAAACTAACCCCATCAATTAACCTTCCGGCACCGGGCAGGCGTCACACCGTATACGTCATCTTTCGATTTTGCACAGTGCTGTGTTTTTAATAAACAGTTGCAGCCACCTGGTATCTGCGACTCTCAACAGCTCCAAGAGCAAGTCTCTTCACCGTCAAGAGCGTACCTTCTCCCGAAGTTACGGTACCATTTTGCCTAGTTCCTTCACCCGAGTTCTCTCAAGCGCCTTGGTATTCTCTACCCGACCACCTGTGTCGGTTTGGGGTACGATTTCTTATAATCTGAAGCTTAGAGGCTTTTCCTGGAAGTATGGCATCAATAACTTCACTGCCGTAGCAGCTCGACATCAAGTCTCAGCCTAACAATGACCCGGATTTACCTAAGTCATTAGCCTACACTCTTGAACCTGGACAACCGTCGCCAGGCCTACCTAGCCTTCTCCGTCCCCCCATCGCAATTATAAAAAGTACGGGAATATTAACCCGTTTCCCATCGACTACGCCTTTCGGCCTCGCCTTAGGGGTCGACTTACCCTGCCCCGATTAACGTTGGACAGGAACCCTTGGTCTTCCGGCGAGGAAGTTTTTCACTCCCTTTATCGTTACTCATGTCAACATTCGCACTTCTGATACCTCCAGCAGACTTTACAATCCACCTTCAACGGCTTACAGAACGCTCCCCTACCCAGCAATGCTAATGCACGCTGCCGCAGCTTCGGTGTATAGCTTAGCCCCGTTAAATCTTCCGCGCAGGCCGACTCGACCAGTGAGCTATTACGCTTTCTTTAAATGATGGCTGCTTCTAAGCCAACATCCTGGCTGTCTAAGCCTTCCCACATCGTTTCCCACTTAGCTATAACTTTGGGACCTTAGCTGGCGGTCTGGGTTGTTTCCCTCTCCACGACGGACGTTAGCACCCGCCGTGTGTCTCCCGGATAGTACTTACTGGTATTCGGAGTTTGCAAAGGGTTGGTAAGTCGGGATGACCCCCTAGCCTTAACAGTGCTCTACCCCCAGTAGTATTCGTCCGAGGCGCTACCTAAATAGCTTTCGGGGAGAACCAGCTATCTCCAGGTTTGATTGGCCTTTCACCCCTAGCCACAAGTCATCCGCTAATTTTTCAACATTAGTCGGTTCGGTCCTCCAGTAAGTGTTACCTCACCTTCAACCTGCCCATGGCTAGATCACCTGGTTTCGGGTCTAATCCTAGCAACTATTCGCCCAGTTAAGACTCGGTTTCCCTACGGCTCCCCTATTCGGTTAACCTTGCTACTAAAATTAAGTCGTTGACCCATTATACAAAAGGTACGCAGTCACCCCACGAAGGGGCTCCCACTGCTTGTACGTACACGGTTTCAGGTTCTATTTCACTCCCCTCACAGGGGTTCTTTTCGCCTTTCCCTCACGGTACTGGTTCACTATCGGTCAGTCAGGAGTATTTAGCCTTGGAGGATGGTCCCCCCATATTCAGACAAGATGTCACGTGTCCCGTCCTACTCGATTTCATTATCATTGCGCCTTCAGCTACGGGGCTATCACCCTGTACCGCAGAATTTTCCAAAACTTTCGCCTAGCACAATGAAAACTTAAGGGCTGGTCCGGTTTCGCTCGCCGCTACTACCGGAATCTCGGTTGATTTCTTTTCCTCGGGGTACTTAGATGTTTCAGTTCCCCCGGTTCGCCTCCTAAACCTATGTATTCAGTTTAGGATAACTGCTTATGCAGTTGGGTTTCCCCATTCGGAAATCGTAGACTCAAGTGGCTCTTACTGCCTTATCTACGCTTATCGCAAGTTAGTACGTCCTTCATCGCCTCTGACTGCCAAGGCATCCACCGTGTACGCTTAGTCACTTAACCATACAACCCCAAAGGGTCTCACGTATGTCTAAACAACCAAGGTTCTTTGTTTCGCCGGATCTTAAAAATACAAGACACTTGATGTGTTTTGCTTTTTGAGAACTCTTCTAACTTTCGTTAGAATTATTTTACTAGTCAGCTTTCCAAATTGTTAAAGAGCTATGGTTTTCAAAAAAACCAATTCCTAAAATGTCTCTATCAAACATCTTAGGAATTGGTGGAGCTAAGCAGGATCGAACTGCTGACCTCCTGCGTGCAAGGCAGGCGCTCTCCCAGCTGAGCTATAGCCCCATGAAACCATGGTTAAGATATGATACCAATAAAATATTGGTGGGTCTGAGTGGACTTGAACCACCGACCTCACCCTTATCAGGGGTGCGCTCTAACCAGCTGAGCTACAGACCCATATCTTTGTTCTTCATTACTAAATAATCTGTGTGGACACTGCATCAATATAGTCTTTAAGGTAAGGAGGTGATCCAGCCCCAGGTTCCCCTAGGGCTACCTTGTTACGACTTCACCCCAGTCATGAACCACACCGTGGTAAACGCCCTCCCGAAGGTTAAGCTATCTACTTCTGGTGCAGCCCACTCCCATGGTGTGACGGGCGGTGTGTACAAGGCCCGGGAACGTATTCACCGTGGCATTCTGATCCACGATTACTAGCGATTCCGACTTCATGGAGTCGAGTTGCAGACTCCAATCCGGACTACGACATACTTTATGGGATTCGCTCACTCTCGCGAGTTGGCAGCCCTCTGTATATGCCATTGTAGCACGTGTGTAGCCCTACTCGTAAGGGCCATGATGACTTGACGTCGTCCCCACCTTCCTCCGGTTTATCACCGGCAGTCTCCCTGGAGTTCCCACCCGAAGTGCTGGCAAACAAGGATAAGGGTTGCGCTCGTTGCGGGACTTAACCCAACATTTCACAACACGAGCTGACGACAGCCATGCAGCACCTGTCTCAGAGTTCCCGAAGGCACCCTTCTATCTCTAAAAGGTTCTCTGGATGTCAAGAGTAGGTAAGGTTCTTCGCGTTGCATCGAATTAAACCACATGCTCCACCGCTTGTGCGGGCCCCCGTCAATTCATTTGAGTTTTAATCTTGCGACCGTACTCCCCAGGCGGTCTACTTAACGCGTTAGCTCCGAAAGCCACGATTCAAGATCACAACCTTCAAGTAGACATCGTTTACGGCGTGGACTACCAGGGTATCTAATCCTGTTTGCTCCCCACGCTTTCGCATCTGAGCGTCAGTCTTTGTCCAGGGGGCCGCCTTCGCCACCGGTATTCCTTCAGATCTCTACGCATTTCACCGCTACACCTGAAATTCTACCCCCCTCTACAAGACTCTAGTTTACCAGTTCCAAATGCAATTCCCAGGTTAAGCCCGGGGCTTTCACATCTGGCTTAATAAACCGCCTGCATGCGCTTTACGCCCAGTAATTCCGATTAACGCTCGCACCCTCCGTATTACCGCGGCTGCTGGCACGGAGTTAGCCGGTGCTTCTTCTGTTGCTAACGTCAAATGATAACGCTATTAACGCTACCACCTTCCTCACAACTGAAAGTACTTTACAACCCGAAGGCCTTCTTCATACACGCGGCATGGCTGCATCAGGGTTTCCCCCATTGTGCAATATTCCCCACTGCTGCCTCCCGTAGGAGTCTGGACCGTGTCTCAGTTCCAGTGTGGCTGATCATCCTCTCAAACCAGCTAGGGATCGTCGCCTTGGTGAGCCCTTACCTCACCAACTAGCTAATCCCACCTGGGCTAATCCTAATGCGAGAGGCCCGAAGGTCCCCCCCTTTGCTCCGTAGAGATTATGCGGTATTAGCCATCGTTTCCAATGGTTATCCCCCACATTAGGGCATATTCCCAGGCATTACTCACCCGTCCGCCGCTCGTCAGCAGGAGAGCAAGCTCTCCCCTGTTACCGCTCGACTTGCATGTGTTAGGCCTGCCGCCAGCGTTCAATCTGAGCCATGATCAAACTCTTCAATTAAAGTTTTGGCTCAATGAATTCTGATTAATAAATTGACTGTGATGAATATCTCTATTCATTTCGGTCACTCAGCTCATTGATAATTCTTTTTTAATGACTATCATTCACGAGTGCCCACACAGATTATCTAGTTATATTTTTAAAGAACATACTAAAAAATTTTCTTTATTATCTCTTAGTGGAAAAGCATTATAGAGACTAATAGAATTATAGCAAGCACTTATTTTACTTTTTTTTTACTTGAATATTAATTAAACAAAACCGTGGTTTTTTATAAATATGATGCCTGATAGAACATATTAAAACTTAGATTGAAAACCCTGTAAATATTTCTTTAACAAGATACGAAAACACAAAATAGGATAAACCTCTATGATACAAAAATGACAATCCATTCTATATCTTCAATAACAAACACCTTTGAGTTAAATCAATCAAACAACTAATTAGAAGCAAAACAGAGCAAGAAAAATGTTCTACGAATTTTAGATAAAAACTGATATTTGAGCATCTAGCATTATATAGTATTTGGTTTAATGAATACAGTGGTACCACTGGGCGGACTTGAACCGCCACGCCCGAAGGCAACGGATTTTGAATCCGTCATGTCTACCAATTCCATCACAGTGGCATTATTTGAATTACGTTACACTTTTAGATTATACCTATGACATAGTTAACTGCAATAAATTATATTAGAAATTAAATCAACTGCTATTTTTTTAAACAAATGAAAAACAAAATCACTTTATTTTATAAATTAATCATCGCATTTGTATATGACTTAATATTAATTACATCGCTTATTTGTTTTTTCACTTTTGTTTATTTAATAATATTAAATAATTTTATTAACATATCCCAAAATATTGAAATAAGTAATGTTATAAAAAACAATCTGTTTTTAAATTTTATCTTATATTCAATAATAATTATTACACCCGTAACTTATTATCTGATTTTCATGATAAAAAGAAGGCAAACAATCGGAATGCGCGCTTTTAATTTATATCTCAAACATCAAAAAAATGATCGAAAAATAACAATTATTCATTTGATGACAAGACTTATATTTTCAATATTTAATTGTGGTGTTTTATTAATTTTATTTACAAAAAAGAATTTATCTTTACAAGATAAGCTCTCAAATACAAAAATCATCGAAAATGAAATTACATAAAAGTTCAACTTTTATTATTAATGTTTTCTTAACATTAAATAAACACCAAACATAGTAAATAAACTTATCGGAATTAGCACTCCGAAAATAGGCAAAACACCATACTGAAGCAATAATGGAGCAATAATTTGATTAGCTAAGTAAAAACAAGCTCCTAATGAGAAGCCCATAAGTAATTTTACGCCTAGATTACCACTTCTAAATGAACCAAATAAAAAAGCCATTCCTAATAAGATCATTATAAATACGTTTGCAGGATAAAAAAGTTTCTTATCAAACGTCAATCTCTCATTCAAGGAGCTTTGGTTGGTAGATTCTAAGTATAAAATATATTTATACAAGTCCCTCATAGATAAACCATCATGTTTTGAAAAACTTGCAACAGTTAAAACTAATGGAGTAAAAGAGGATTTCCAAGAAAAACTATCAACTTGCTCCTTAACCAATTTTGAACTATCAAATCCCTTGATTATTTTTACATTTTTTAACAGCCAACTTCGATCACTTTCGTAAGTTATATCATTAGATTGAGTAATAGATTCTAATTTATTCGTTTTATGGTTATTAAATTTCCAAATTTTAATACTCTTAATTTTCTTTGTACTCGGATCAAACATCATATAAATATATTCATCTCCGAACTTACTCCAAATAGGTAAACTGTTGACATAAACTATTTCTGAACGAGATTTTTTAGCTTTTAATATATCTTCTTTTTGTTGAAGATTAGGGGCTATAAATTCATTAATCGCCATAATTAATATAATTAGAGGAATAAATGTCTTAATAACAATAATCGCAATTCTTAATTTAGAATAACCAGCAACTCGAATAATTGTTAATTCAGAAGAAGATGCTAAAAGTCCTAAGCCTAAGATACAACTTAACAATACAATATAGGGAAACATTTCATAGATAAAAGTTGGCAATTGATACAATACAGTTAAAAAAGCATCGGTATAACCAAAGGACCCGCGCCCAACGTCACTAAGTTTAGGTAAGAGAGTAAATAAACAAAATAGACCAGTAAAAGTCAGTAGTATAAAGAAGAACATTATGATAATATTTTTTGCTATATACTTTTCTAATAAATTAAACATTTTTTTGAATCCATTAAAGATACGCTTAAAATCTAAGTTTAATAAAACACCAACAAGACCAAAAACAAGATGACAAATCAAATATGACAAAGCGGAAATCTTCCCATCAGATACGCTATTATGTAAAGTTTGAACAATTATGAAATAAGACATAAAGACAATCAGAGCAATGGGTAATTTTTGGAAACGTGAGCCTCTAGGCCTAACGTATGCAAGTGGTAAACTATATAAACCCAACACAAAAATTGTTAATGGAATAGTAAATCGGTAAATTAACACATTTCTACTTTGACTATCCTTATTATGAAAAAGTTGAATAGTACTAATATCATCATAATCGATTTGATTGGATTGGACGCTTTGAGCAAATTGATATGTCATCTTTTTAAATTTCAGATCTCTATATGCAAGACTACCATCATCATTTGAATAGCGATGTCCATCCCAAAGAACTAAGCTTTTAGTACCATTGGCATTTTTTTGTAATATACCTGATTTAGAAAATGTAATACTTGGTTTCAAACCACCAACTTTGCTTAATTGAGCAATGAAGATATTTTGCAAAACATCACCATCTTTATCACCAACATAAACATTAATCGAATGATCCGTATAATCACCTAGTGGATTAAATTGTCCTTCTTTTAAAAGAGAAATCCCAGCTGATGAAGATGCTTGATTCATGATTTTTTTAGCTACACTATTTGCACTAGGAGTTAAATATAATGAATTAAATGCTGATAATAAAAATGATACGGCTACTAATATGAATACAGCTTTGTATATATGCATTTTACTCATTCCTGTAGCTAGTATTATATCTATTTCATGCTCACTGTAGAGTCTACTTAATGATATTAAGGTACCAAGAAAAAGAGAAAGTGGTAAAATAATTTCGAGTAAATTAGGAATGTATGTGCTTACGATAATGAATAAATTGCTTACTTCCAAATTACCAGCAACGACATCTCTTAGTGCAAAAGAAATTCTCCAAGCATAAAGTATGAGCGTAAAAACACCCAGTGTAGCAATCTGAGTTTTAAACATTTCTTTAGCTAAATATTTTGTAATTATCACTAACTGTTATATCCTATCCATCGAAATTCTTTTTATTATAATTATTTTTTTATATTTTGTATCATTTTTTAGTTTAATAATATTAAAAAAGATACATTATTAATTAAATCTTTAGTATAATTTTCAAAAAAATTAGGAGATAGCATGGAGTTTAATGTTAAAAGTGGTAGTCCTGAAAAGCAGAGAAGTGCTTGTGTAGTTGTTGGTGTGTTTGAACCAAGAAGACTAACTCCTACCGCAGAACAAATTGATACCATTAGTAATGGTTATATCAGTGCTTTATTGAGACGAGGTGATATTGAAGGAAAAGTTGGTCAAGTGTTACTTCTTCATCATGTTCCAAATATTCTTTCTGAAAGAGTTTTATTAGTCGGGTGTGGAAAAGAAAGAGAGTTATCAGCAACTCAGTATAAACAAATTATTCAAAAAACAATCCATACCTTAAATGAAACTGGTTCAATGGAAGCTATTAATTTTTGAGTGAGCTTCACGTTAAAGGAAGAGATACTTATTGGAAAATAAGAGATGCAGTCGAAACTGCTCAAGACAATTTATATGTTTTTGATAAATTCAAATCGAATAAACAAGAAACAAGAAGACCTTTACGAAAAATGGTTTTCAACGTGTCCACTCGAAGAGAACTTACTGCAGGTGAAATGGCTATTACACATGGAACTTCAATAGCAAAAGGAGTATCGCTAGCTAAAGATTTGGCAAATATGCCTCCTAACATTGCAAACCCGGAATATTTGGCGAAACAATCTAAATTATTAGAAAAAGAATATCCATCAATAAAAACACAAATCTTAGATGAAGAATCAATGCAAGAGCTCCAAATGAACTCTTATCTAGCTGTCGGACGTGGTTCAAAAAATGAATCATTTCTCTCAATAATAAACTATGAAGGAGCAAAGGATACCAATGCAAAACCAATTGTTCTAATTGGTAAAGGACTAACCTTTGACGCTGGTGGTATATCATTAAAGCCGCCCGCAAATATGGATGAGATGAAGTATGATATGTGTGGAGCTGCTTCCGTCATTGGAACAATGAAAGCTATTGCGGAACTTAATCTACCTATAAATGTTGTTGGTATGGCTGCTGGCTGTGAAAACATGCCAGGAGGAAACTCTTTTAGGCCTGGTGACATTTTAACCTCCATGTCAGGTCAAACTATTGAAGTTTTAAATACAGATGCAGAAGGTAGACTTGTATTATGTGACGTGCTTACTTATGCAGAACGGTTTGAGCCAGATTGTGTAATCGACATAGCGACTCTAACTGGTGCGTGTATTGTTGCCTTAGGAAATCATGTAAGTGGTCTTATGTCAACTCATAACCCCCTCGCTCATGAATTATCAAACGCTTCTGAACAATCGGGAGATAAAGTATGGAGACTTCCAATGGATGAGGTGTATATGGATAAACTTAAAAGTCCATTTGCCGACATGGCTAACATCGGGACTCCTGGAGCTGGAACTACTGTGGCTGCATGTTTTTTATCCAAATTCACAAAAAAGTACAACTGGGCACACTTAGATATCGCTGGAACAGCTTGGAAACAAGGGGCTCATAAAGGGGCGACTGGTAGACCTGTTCCTCTTTTAGTTCAATATTTATTAAACAAGTCTGATTCAATTAATAATCACGAATCAAACAAATAGGTTAGAGAAAATAAATGAAAAAGGCAATTTTTTTTCAAATTGAAAATGATGAAGTTTTAGAACAAAGAAACTTGAATTTTTTGGTTGGAATTATTGAGCCTTTTTACAATATAAAAAAACAAATATTTATTCTAGTAAATAATGAATTGTCTGAACAAAAATTGGATGAGTTTTTATGGAATCTGCCAGCTGAAAAATTTTTAGCTCATTGTATTTCAAGTGAGGTCTCTTTCAATGGCTCACCTATTGTTATTAGTCACAATTTCTCTAACTATAGCTCTAATAGAATCTTCATTAATTTATCAGAAAGTTTAGTGATAAATAACATCAGTTCTGCGACAATAATTGACTTTGTTCCTAATAAAGAAGAGTTAAAAAAATCGGCCAGAATGCGATATATGCAGTATAAAAAGTTAGGTTTTAACATAAAAACCCATTCCATTAACTCAGTTTATGAGTTAGATATTTTAAATTAATCAGGTAAAAAAAATCAACATGGAAAAAACATATAACCCAAGTCAAATCGAAAAAAAAACTTATAAGTCATGGGAGTCAAAAAATTGTTTTGCTCCACAAAACCCTGAATTAAATAATTCCTACACTATTGTTCTTCCTCCGCCAAATGTTACAGGGAGCCTTCATATGGGGCATGCCTTTCAACAAACAATCATGGATATACTTATAAGAACATCAAGAATGCGGGGTAATAATACACTTTGGCAGGTTGGAACTGATCATGCTGGTATTGCTACACAAATGCTTGTTGAAAGAAAAGTTGCAAAAGAAGAAGGGAAAAATAAACATGATTTTGGCCGTGATAAGTTCATTGAAAAAATTTGGGAATGGAAAAACGAATCTGGTAATTTAATTTTAAATCAAATGAAACGATTGGGGTTATCAGCCGATTGGAGTAGAGAAAAGTTTACTATGGATGAAGATTTATCTCTTGCTGTAACGGCAGCATTTGAAAAACTCTATGATGATAAACTTATTTATAGAGGAAAAAGACTTGTCAATTGGGATCCAAAACTCAACACTGCAATTTCTGATTTGGAAGTAGAAAATAGAGAGTCCCAAGGTTACATGTGGGATATTAAGTATAAACTGACTGGTAACACAAAAACTATTGAGGGTCTCGATTATATTATTGTTTCAACCACAAGACCTGAAACTCTATTAGGTGATGTGGCTGTCGCTGTAAACCCTAATGATGAGCGCTATAAAAGTATTATCGGCAAACATGTCATGTTGCCAATAATTAATCGTGAAATCCCTATAATTGCTGATGAACATGCCGACTTAGAGAAAGGTACTGGATGTGTTAAGATTACTCCAGCTCATGACTTTAACGACTATAGTGTTGGTCAAAAACATCAACTACCATTAATTAATGTGATGACTTTCTCCGCCAAAATTAGAAATAAGCCTGAAATTTTTCACTTTAATGGTAAGATTTATAATGATTTAAGTATTGACATTCCCTCAAGATATCAGGGGCTTGATAGATTTGATGCTAGAAAAGAAATTCTATCCGAGTTAAAAGATCTAAACCTTTTAGTTAATCAAAAAGATCATATTCTTACAATCCCATACGGTGATAGAAGCGGTGAAATCATAGAGCCTCTTTTGACCAATCAATGGTATGTAAAAACAAAGCCTTTAGCCAAGACTGCCATTGATGCTGTGAAAAACAATGAAATTAATTTTGTTCCTAAACAATACGAAAACATGTACTTCTCTTGGATGAATGAAATTGAAGACTGGTGTATTTCTCGCCAACTTTGGTGGGGACATAGAATTCCTGCATGGTACGATTCAACCGGTAATATTTACGTTGGTAAGGATGAACTATTCGTAAGAAAAAAATATGAATTAGACAATAACGTAGAGCTTTCTCAAGATCACGATGTTTTAGATACATGGTTTTCATCTGCATTATGGACATTTGCTTCTCAAGGTTGGCCTGAAAAAACAAAAAATTTAGATCTCTATCACCCTACAAATGTTTTAGTTACTGGTTACGATATCATTTTTTTCTGGGTTGCTAGAATGATAATGATGACGATGTATCTAGTAAAAGATGAAAATAATAAACCTCAAATTCCCTTCAAAACTGTTTACGTTCATGGTCTAATTCGTGATGAAAATGGACAAAAAATGTCTAAGTCAAAGGGAAATGTATTAGATCCTATAGATATGATAGATGGCATAGAGCTTGACGATCTAGTTGATAAAAGAACAAGCAATATGATGCAACCTTCATTGGCAAAAAAAATAGAAAAAAACACCTTAAAAGCTTTCCCTGATGGTATCGCTTCATATGGTACAGACGCATTAAGGTTCACACTTGCTTCTTTAGCCAGCACTGGACGCGATATAATTTGGGATATGAATAGGCTTGAAGGTTACAGAAATTTTTGCAACAAACTATGGAATGCTAGCCGTTTTTTAATATTAAATATAAACAAAAATCCTAATTATGAAACAGTTGAGTTGGTAGATTTGTCCCTTCCTGATAGGTGGATTAAAAGTTTGTTTAATTCTACCGTTAAAGAAGTAAATAACCACATAGATAACTATAGATTTGATCTCGCGGCTCAATGCATTTATGAATTTACTTGGAATCAATTTTGTGATTGGTATTTGGAGTTATCCAAACCAACTTTAAATTCGAATAATGAAAACAAAAAAAATGCTACACTTTGTACTTTATTACAAACGTTAGATGGAATTTTAAGATTATCTCATCCTTTTATTCCTTTTATAACTGAAGAAATCTGGAGTAACATAAAAAAATTCCTACCCAACAGCCAAACTAGTACAATAATGTTATCAAAGTATCCTAAATTTGACCCTAGTCTAAATGATGTTTCAGCGACAAAAGAAATGGAATGGGTTAAATCTTTCGTCCAAGTTACAAGAAATATTAGAAATGAATATAAAATATCGCCAAATACAAAACTTAATGTTTTTTTATATTTTGATGATAATTCTGAAAAAAACGTATTTATCAAAAATGAATTATTATTAAAGACAATATCAAATTTGGACATGGTTACAATTCAAGAAAATAAGTCTAACTCTTCAGTAAAACTTAGCTCAACATATTTAATTAATACTTCTGAGTTAACTATTGATGCTTCTAGTTTGATAAATAAAGACGAAGAGATATCACGATTGACAAAAGAAATATCAAAATTATTAGAGGAAATATCAAGAGTCGACAAAAAATTATCTAATAAAGCTTTCGTGGATAAAGCTCCTGAACATGTTATTAATAAAGAGGAAAAAAAGAAAAAAGAATTTACAAGTCAATTAAACAAATTACGAGAGAAAAAGTTAATTCTTGAAAAATTATAAAACTATCAAAAAATACTAGCTACTTTGTCTCTTTCTAGTTAAAACTATATAAGAGTGAAGCGATTGAGTGATTTATTAATAAATTTCATATAGTTATATAACTCACTCTTTATTTTATACATGTATAAAATAAATTTATAAAAGTAAATTTAATTTATCTTATAAATCAATTTTTTGAAGCCCTCATTTTGAGGGTTTTTTTATAGGTAAAATCCATACTATGGCTGCTACAAATTTTGTAATGATTGATTTAGACGCTGAGCACCCAATATTACTTGCTTCAAGTGCATAAAATTCACAAATTTCATTTTTGTATTTAACATGTATGTTTACTCTCATATGTAATCTATAAGCATATCAAGCCACTTAGCATAGATTACATGTGTTTTGTTATGAAATATCACATTTAAATGCTCTTTTATTTACCATCACAGAAGTCCATACAGTAAGCTAGTATTCTTCATCCTCTTGAATATCTTCAAAGTATGTGCCCCATCCATCAAATTCAATATTTTTAGCTTTACACATTTCATGAAAATAAACTACATGTTTATTTATTATCGACTCCTTGAGTTCTGATTCAATTATGAGGTCAAAAGCAAATATTTTTTGATGACTTGATTCATCATTTAATTCTTCTATTTCCAAAACCTCATAACCTTCTTTAAATAGATTTTCTGCTATCGCAACCAAATCATTGAAGTTTTGTGATGAAAAATGATATTCAATGGTGTATATAGCACTCGGATTACTTCCATCTTCTAATAAATTTTGAATAATTAATTTTGTTTCATCTTGAAAAAATTTTAAGTTCTCCATTTTTCCTAATATTCCTAAAGTTGATTTATAAATTTATTCTAGAATAACACATAAATTATATTTATATTTTGAGATTGTAAAATTATTCACTTAGTTTCTAATTTAATTTAAAATATATTATATTAAATTAAACTAGTTGAGTTCAGCATGATATGAAAAACCATATATTTAATAAAAGTATTATTTCCCTATCTGACATCTCTAAAGAGCAATTAGAAAATATTTTATTAATAACAGATAAAATTAAAAAAGGTACAATTAACCCTAATATTGATTCTAAAATAATAGCCAGTTGTTTTTTTGAAGCATCCACTAGAACTAGACTTTCATTTGAAACTGCTATACAAAAGTTAGGTGGTAAAATAATTGGCTTTGATAATGATGGGAACACTTCATCAGCAAATAAAGGGGAATCTTTCATTGATTCTATGAAAATAATTGCCTCTTATTCCGATGCAATTATTATCAGGCACCCCATTGAAGGGACCGCTCGATTAGCATCTGAAATTTCTGGTATACCAGTAATCAATGCTGGTGATGGAGCTAATCAACACCCTACACAAACATTACTAGATTTGTACAGTATTTATGAAACACAACTTTCACTTAATAATCTCAAAATAGCATTTGTGGGTGATTTAAAATATGGTCGAACCGTTCACTCTTTAATAATAGCATTATCTAAATTTTCTAATAATCACTTTTATCTTTTATCGCCAAAAGAACTAGAACTTCCAAATTATCTTATAGAGCTAATAGAACTAACAAACAACACATTTTCTTTAGTAGATAGTTTTGACGATATAATACCAAGCACTGACATCATTTACATGACAAGAATACAAAAAGAAAGATTTGAACAAAGTGAATATACGCACTTAAAATCTACTTTTATTTTAGAAAAGTCTTCTTTGGATAAAGCAAAAGAAAATTTAAAAATACTTCACCCACTCCCACGGGTAGATGAATTAGATGTAAATGTTGATGAAACACCTTATGCATACTATTTCCAGCAAGCTAAAAATGGATTATATGCCAGACAAGCACTAGTTTACATGATTTTGAATAAGGAGTTATGATGTCATTGCAAGATAAGTTACAAGTAGAAGCTATAAAAAATGGGACTGTAATTGACCACATTCCTTCACCTCTAGGTTTTGACATACTGAGATTTTTAAAACTAGAGAACTCTAATGAGAGAATGACTGTAGGCATCAATCTACCATCTTCAAATATGAAAACAAAGGATATTATTAAAATTGAAAATGTTTTTTTACCTGAAAATAAAGCTAATCAGTTAGCTTTATTCAGTCAAAATATAACAATCAATCAAATTAAAGATTTTACCGTTATAAAAAAATATAAGATTATTTTACCAAGAGAGGTTCTTGGTATTTTTTCATGTCCAAATCCAAACTGTATAACTAACCATGAAAAGGTTAGAAGTTATTTCAAAGTTACTCATCATAACGATAATACTCTATTAAAATGCCACTACTGTGAAAAGTCATACCAAAAAAAAATAATAACCCAAATTAATTATAAGGATACAAAATGAATACTGTAATAAAAACTAACAAAGCACCAGCTGCTTTTGGTCCATATGTTCAAGGCATAAAATCAGGGAACTTAATTTTTACTTCAGGACAAATTCCAGTAGATCCTAAGACTGGAAATATACCAGAAAAAATTGAGCATCAAACACATCAAGCATTACAAAATATCAAAGGGGTTGTCGAAGAAGCTGGTTGTAACATGTCTCAAGTTATTAAAATGACTATTTATCTTACAGACATGAACGACTATGATACTTTTAATGATAGTTATAAATCATTTTTTGATAATCTAAGCTCAAATTATCCTGCGAGAACTTGCGTTGAAGTATCGAGACTGCCTAAAAATGTAAAAATTGAAATTGATGCTGTTTTATCATCTAAGTAACGAAAATAATAGATATCCTTTTGCGATATCTATTATTCATTAAAGTCTATTTTTTAATGATAGAAATTTTATTTACTTTTTGGAAACCTCTAGGTAATAACATTCCTCTTCTGCCTCTTTCTGAGATAAATTCTTGTAAGTCTTCATTTGATAACGTCAACTTTCTTTTACCAGAGAAAATAATTAAAGAACTAGATGTTGAAATTATATCTGCAAACAGTAAAAACTCTTCATTATTTAATAGGAAGTTATTAGGTATATTGATCATTTTATTACCTTTACCCTTACTTAATACTGGTAATTGTTTTAAAGGAAATAACAATAAACGTCCTTTATTAGTAATGTTGATAATGTATTCACTTTCTATATCTATAATTTTTTTTGGCTCGAGAAGATTTACTCCACTGCTAATATTTATTAAGAGCTTTCCTGATTTATTTTTGGATATTAATTTATTTCCTTCGATAATAAAACCATATCCAAATGAGCTACTTATCATGTAATGAAATACTGGATCAGGAAAAAACATTTGTTGAACTTCAGTAGTTGGCATAAAGTTTAATTTACTACTTAAAGGTTCACCTGAGCCTCGCGAAGAGGATAGTGAATGAACATCCAGTGAAAAGCTTTTTCCATCTGACATTAAAAAAGTAACTATGTCATTCATTTTTCCTTGAGATGACATTAATAACTTATCTCCAGATTTAAAAATTAATTTACTTAAATCTAAGTCATGTCCCTTAGAGCTTCTTATCCAACCTTTTTGAGATAATATAACCGTAACAGGATCTCTACCAATTATTTGTTTTTGATCCATCAATTTAGACTCGCTCCTTTGCACAATTTGGGATAACCTTTCGTCTCCAAATAGTTTTTTATCAGCGATAATCTCTTTTTTAATCAATGTATTTAAGCGTCTTGATGAATTAGAGATTTTCTCTAAAGTATCCCTTTCTTTAGAAAGTTCTTCTAATTCTTTTTTAATTTTTATTTCTTCTAATTTTGCTAAATTTCTAAGTTTAATTTCTAAAATTGAATGTGCTTGAATATCTGTTAAGTCAAACTCACTCATTAGAATTTCTTTAGGCTCATCTTCCGTGCGGATTATTTCTATAATTCTATCAATATTTAAATATGCAATCAAAAGGCCTTCTAATATATGAAGTCTTTTTTTAATCAGGTTGAGTCTAGTTTGAATTCTTTTTAAAACGGTTATGCGCCTGTATTCTAGCCATTCATTTAAGATTTGTAATAAGTTTTTAACTTGTGGCTTTTCATTTAAACCAATCATATTTAAGTTTACACGGAAGCTTTTTTCTAAATCTGTCGATGCAAACAAGTGGCTCATAACCTGCTCTTTTTCCACCCTTTTATTTTTTGGCACCAAAATTATTCGAGTAGGATTTTCATGATCACTTTCATCTCTAATATCAGTGATCATTGGTAGTTTTTTATTTTTTATTTGTTCAGCTATTTGCTGAATAATTTTTGCACCAGAAACTTGATGAGGAAGAGCATGAATTAAAATATCATTATCTTCATCTCGCCAAAGAGCTCTCATTTTTATAGAGCCCTTACCCTTGATATAGATATTTTTGATTTCATCTTGTGATGAAATTATTTCAGCTTTTGTTGGATAATCTGGTCCAGGTATTATGTTCATCAAATTATCAATTGATATATTAGGCTCTTCAATTATAGCCACTAATGCATCACAAATTTCACTTAAATTGTGTGGAGGAATATCAGTAGCCATTCCAACTGCAATACCGGTAATCCCATTAAGTAATATGTGAGGCAGTCTTGCAGGCAATGATTTTGGTTCATTAAGAGTACCATCAAAATTCAAATTCCAATCAACAGTGCCTTTGTTTACTTCTTGTAAGAGAATATCAGAAAATTTAGAAAGTCGAGATTCTGTATATCTCATTGCTGCAAATGACTTTGGATCATCAGGAGCTCCCCAGTTTCCTTGGCCATCGACTAAAGGATACCGATATGTGAAAGGCTGAGCCATAATTACCATTGCTTCATAGCATGCGGTATCTCCATGTGGATGATATTTACCAAGAACATCTCCAACAGTTCTTGCAGACTTTTTATACTTTGCCTGTGCATTCAAGCCTAACTCAGACATCGCAAATACAATACGTCTTTGAACTGGTTTTAAGCCATCGCCAACAAAAGGTAAAGCTCTATCCTTAATCACATACATCGAATAATCGAGATAAGATTTTTCAGCAAAATCTTTTAAGGGTAATACTTCTGAAAAGTCATGTTGTTCTATATTCATATCTTGTTTACCAACTTTTTAATTACTGGAAAGATTGCCTTTTTCTTCAAGCCACTTTTTTCTATCTTCTGCTCTTTTTTTCCAAGAAGCATATTCATTACTTCTAGTGCATCATCATCTTCATTAACAGATAGCTGAACCAATCTTCTTGTATTTGGATCCATCGTTGTTTCTCGAAGTTGGAGCGGATTCATTTCACCAAGTCCCTTAAACCTCTGAACATTTATTTTTGATTTTCGATGACTTAATCTATCTAAAACTCCTTGTTTTTCCTCATCATCTAGAGCATAAAACACTTCCTTGCCACAATCAATTCGGTATAAAGGGGGCATAGCGACATAAACATGTCCAGCTTCAACTAATCTTTTGAAGTGTTTAAAAAATAGTGCACATAAGAGAGTGGCAATGTGAGAGCCATCAGAGTCGGCATCCGCAAGAATACAAACCTTACCATACCTCAAGCCATCTAAATTAGATGTACCAGGATCAATGCCAAGCGCAACTGAAATATCATGAACTTCCTGTGAACTCAAAACTTGTTCAGAAGAAACTTCCCAAGTATTCAAGATCTTTCCCCTCAAAGGCATAACTGCCTGTATTTCTCGATTTCGTGCTTGCTTTGCAGAGCCACCAGCTGAATCCCCTTCAACTAAAAATAATTCTGTTTTGGAAAAATCTTGAATAGTACAGTCAGTTAATTTCCCAGGCAATGCAGGACCTTGTGTTATTTTCTTTCTAACTACTTTTTTTGCCGCCCTGAGTCTATTACTGGCATTATTAATAAATATTTCTACCAATTGCTCAGATAATTGTGGTCTTTCATTTAACCATAAACTTAAAGTGTCTTTAATAGCTCCTGATATAAATGGAACACACTGTCTGGAGGATAGTCTTTCCTTGGTTTGTCCTGAAAATTGTGGTTCCAATAATTTCACTGATAAAATATATTCACAATTTTCCCATATGTCGTCAGCTGTTAATTTAACACCTCTTGGCAAAAGGTTTCGGTAATCACAAAACTCTTTCACAGCATCAAGTAACCCTTGTCGCAGACCGTTAACATGAGTGCCTCCTAAAGGTGTGGGGATAAGATTCACATAACTTTCCTTTACGTTTGCAGACTCGCCTTTTGACCATGTTAAAGCCCAGCTTACTACTTCCTCATTACCCACAAATTCACCGGAAAATAACTCAATTGGAATGACATCAATATTTGTAACTTGTGCTTTGAGATAATCAACCATTCCATTACTAAAACACCATTCATGTTTTAAACCAGAACCTTTATTTTCATATAAGATTTTTAAGCTTGGACACAAAACAGCTTTAGCCTTTAAATCTCGACATATTTTATTTTCAGAAATCGTTGGTGAGTCGAAATAATTTGTATTAGGCCAAAATCTAACAGCTGTACCGGTTTTTTTCTTAGGACATTTACCTATTTCTTTAAGTTCTGATACTTTATAGCCATTTTCAAATATGATTTCATAAATAATACCTCCCCTTTTTATTCGAACTTCAACTCTCTTGGATAGTGCGTTAACGACAGATATTCCTACACCATGTAAACCGCCAGAAAATTGATAATTTTTTTTTGAGAACTTACCTCCGGCGTGTAACTTAGATAAAATTAACTCTACTCCAGAAATTTTTTCTTCTGGGTGAATGTCTATGGGCATCCCTCTTCCATCATCTATTACTTCTAGAGACATGTCTGAATGCAAGATAACATTAATTTCTTTTGCGTAACCAGCTAATGCTTCATCAATACTATTATCAATAACTTCTTGAGCAAGGTGATTGGGGCGAGATGTGTCTGTATACATCCCAGGTCTTTTTTTTACAGGTTCGAGACCTTTCAATACTTCAATTGATTCACTTGAATAGTTGTTAGAACTCATTTGTCATTTCCTAAAATCTACTATATTTAATTTTTTAGTACCCTTTTGATTCAAAATCAGGTAAAAAATTATTATTACTTATACGGAATACTTCTGACGTTAACTTTCCATCCGGGCTTAATTCTAAAACTCTCCAACCTGGGTTTTTATCATCTAAACAAAACTCATGGCTAAGGGGTTTAAATTGTATACATGTAGATGGTGTAGCTAGTAATTTAATATCATGATGATTTTTTTCATAATTTTGATGAATGTGGCCACAAATTATACCCTTTAATTTTGACGAGTAATTGACTATTGTAGACCAAAATTTATGTTGATTATCAAACTTATGTTCATCTAACCATTTGCAGTCACACTCTAATGGTGGATGATGAAGAGCAATTAATGAAAACAAGCTATTTGATTCAAGATTTTGTTCTAATGAAAACAACTGTCTATCGCTTAAACCACCGTTTACCTCGTTTTTGACTTGACTATCCAATAAAATAATTTGCCAGGAATCATTTATTAAAACCTGTTCATATTGCTCTATTTTTAATTGTTTAATTACATTGTTTAATTGTATACCTTCATCATGATTACCAGGAATAAAAACAAAAGGTAATTTTAAAGAACGAATCTGATGAAAAAAAAACTCATAAGACTCATAGGTATGATCCTGAGAAATATCACCTGTAATTAAGACTAAATCATATTCTGATTGACTTTTGTTTATATTAGAAACGACCTCAAGAAAACTATCATTAGTAGAAATTCCGAGTAACTTTTCTCTACTGCTTTTAAAAAGATGAGTATCAGTAATCTGTAATATTTTTATAATTCTATTTTTACTTCTGAGTTTTAACAAATTCAAAATAAAACTTAATCCTTTTAAGTCAACATGTAAATGAAAGCTTCCCCTTATGAGAGCATAAAATTAAGTACTCTCTTAGAAAAAGATTCAAATTTAATTTTTCAGTGAACTGCTTTTGAGGCGGATAAGTTCTGAAATCCAACTCAACCGAAGCCATTTTAGCATCATGATATAATCGTACTTTTATTGAAGATATCATTATGTTTGTATAGACACTATCGTACCAGTTTGGGAATTGAATCTCAATAACAGCTGTATATTTGGTAAATTCAACGACTTTAAAAGAGACTTTTGCGTGGTCGATAATATACACACATTTCATGTTTAAAGCTGTTAAACTAACTGTCAATTTTTTTAGGCTTATATAATTTTGTTCATAAATCTCAAAAAGATTGTAATCGGTTGGTTTATTCCGCATTTAATATATACCATTCTTTTTTTAATTCTTGATAGTTTAGCTCTAACCACTGTAAAGCTATTATAGCGGCAGCATTTTGTATTATTCCTTCTTCTACCATCTTAAAAGCCTCTTCTCTAGGAACAATGTGTATTTTTATATCTTCATGTTCTGTTTTTAAGCCTGAAAATTTTGTTAAAATATCAGATGATAAAAATTTGGAACAATACAACTGCATGGTTTCACTACTTCCACCAGAAGTAGAAAGATATTTAGTTATCTCTCTAAGTTGGCTCACCTCCAAATTAGATTCCTCCAGTGATTCTCTCTTAATAGCATCCTCAGGAATTTCATTATCATCAATCATGCCCGCAATAATTTCTAGTTGCCAAGGTGGTAAATTTGCAACATGTGCCCCTAACCTAAATTGTTCAATCAAAAGAACGCTATCTTGTTCTGGGTCATAAGGTAATAACCCTACAGCATGACCTCGTTCAAGTATTACACGATTTAACTTATCAGAAAATCCTCCTTCAAATAAAGCATGTTGTACTTCATATAAGTTAAGAGTAAAAAAATGTTCTATTAATTTTGTTTTTTTTACAATTTTTATAACATCTTTTTTTTGATTTAAATTAGTATAATTCATTTTTAATCTCGCTATTTATCAATAGGATTTCAAATTTAATATTTCATAGACAAACTACATATATATTTATAGAATATAAATTAGCTATTTCAGATTAAGCTTCTATTAAGTTGAAATAGCTCATAATATTGAATTCTTATATTCTTCATTTTTAAGATATCAATTAAAATATTGAGAATAACAATATTAACTATAAGATAATAATTTAAATCAAAAGTTAAATTAATAAAAAGAATTTTTAATTCAGGGAACAAATCCATGAAAAACAAAACTCCCTTTTTTTTAGGGTTTGCCTTATTGTTTGCAGGAACTCAAATTTCAGCGAAAGATCTTTTATCAACATATGAACTTGCAAAAAAAATGATCCTACTCTACTAAAATCTCAAGCTGAAAAACAGGAGTTCGAGTCAAAAATAGGTGTAAGTAAAGGTTTACTTTTACCTCAATTAGATTTTGATGCTACATATAATCATATTAGTTGTAGTGATGACAGTTCTGCTTCTGATGTATTATGTTCGCCTCCTGATAGACAATCTGTAAGTAATGCAGAGTTAGAGCTAACCCAGGCATTGTATCAACCGTCAACATGGAGAGACTGGAAGTTAGCTCAATTAAAATATCAAGCTAAAAATGCGACTTATTTGGTCAGAAAGCAAAATTTAATTATTAGAGTAACTAGAGCCTATTTCAAAGTATTAAATAATACATATATTTTAGAACAAAGGCTTGCCGAAATAGACGCTTTCAAATCATCCTTTGATTTAGCAGAGCAACAATTTAAAGTTGGTTTAGTCCCAATTACAAACGTTAGTCAAAGTAAAGCTAAATACCTTGATGCTCTTGGTAAAAAAGCTCAAGCTGAAAGTGAGCTACAAAAGTCATTAGAGGAGCTTGGTATCTTAACTGGCTATAGAGATCGTCAGCTGTCTCCATTAAATTTAAAAAAATTCAAAACTTACCCAATTCCAAAAAACTTGATTTTTACATAAGTGATGCAAAGAAGTATAATTTATCAATCTTAGCAGATCGTATTAAGGTTCAGGAGGCTAAAAAAGAAATTTCAGTCAAATCTGCTGGCGCCTTACCCTCTGTAAATTTAACTGCAAATTATTCTTTAAACCATAATAAATCGAATAATGATGCTCAACCGTACACTGATATTAACAACCAATACTCATATAATGGAAGGGAAAATAGTATTCAAATTGAAACTAATGTTCCAATTTATCAAGGAGGGCAGATAAGTTCAGCTGTTGAAGCATCTAAGTTTAATTATGTTAAATTTAGTCAAGACTTTATTAAAACTTATAGGCAAGTCATCACAGAAACAAAACAGAACTACAATAACATAAATGATGCAATCTACAACGTTCAAGCTTATGCCGATACCTACAAAGCAAATGAATCTGTTTACAAAGAAAAATTAGCGAAATATAAAGTTGGAACTGAGACCATGAATAATGTGCTTCAAAGTATTTCTGATCTTTATGACTCTAAAAGAATTCTGCAAGAAAAACGGCTTGATTATTTATTAGAATCATTAAAGCTGAAAAAAAGTCAAGGAACTCTAAGTGATCGTGATTTAATTCAAGTAAGTAAGTTATTTGAATAAAAGTCAATACGACCAAAATAGGAATTATAATGAATATTACAAAGAAATTAATAATAACTTTAGCAATTACAAGCTCTATCAAACTAGCCTTTGCTTCAAGTTTAATAGAAATATACAAAGATGCACAACTAAAGGATCCCACCTTACTGGGTGCGAAAGCCGAACGAGATCAAAACCAAGCATTAACAGGAGCTAGCTTTGGCACACTTCTGCCTCAAGTTGGTTTGACAGCAGATGCGCTGGCTAAATCTAAAACCGGTACGCCACATACTGATACCTTAAGTGCCACGATTGGGGTAACTCAAAGTGTTTATGATCCAGTTAATTGGCGAACTTGGAAACAATCTGAGTTTACTGCAAATGCCTCCAATGCAGCTTACGAGAGCGCAAAACAGCAACTAATAGTTGATTTAATTACAAAGTATACACAAGTTTTATTAAATGAAGATATTCTTAAATTCAGCAAAGCACAAGAGGAGGCATCAGCACAAGCCCTAAAAGTTGCTCAGCAAAAATTCAACGTTGGGTTATCTCCAATAACAGATGTTTATGAAGCTAAAGCAACTAACTCTCAAGATAAAGCTAATGTTGTTTCAGCTCAAAATGATGTTTCAAATAGTTTAGCTGATTTAGGAACTTTAACAGGTAAAGAGTACTTTGCTATCAATAAACTCAATAACAAAACTTTCAATGCAAAACCTTTAACCTTGAATAAATCCCATTATCTTAATTCTGCAAAAAAATATAATTTAAATCTGCTAACCCAAAAATATACACTCGATGCTTCCAAAAAAGGGATTTCAATTGCTTGGGCTAATTTTTTACCAACATTGAGCGTTAATGGAAGTTACGAACCTGCTAAGAACTATCCATCTGGCAGTGATAGCGGTACTACAAGAACATCCCAGTATGGTGCTGAAATAAACATGAATTTATTTAGTGGTGGAAGTGATATTTCAAATGTTCACGCAAGTAAGTTCTCTGCTGAGAAGACAAGACAAGATTATATTCTTCAATATAGAACACTAATGTCAGATACGTCTACATCTTATACAAATATTCTTGCTGATATAGAGACAATTAAAGCACAAACTGCTGCTGTTGTATCAGCACAGTCGGCATATGAGGCTTCTTTGGCTGAATATAAGGTTGGAACAGGAACCATTACAGATGTTCTTGACAATGTGCAAACATTAGCAGATAGTCAAAAAGAGTTATCTAAAGCTAAATATGATTATATAAATGATAATACTGCATTAAAACAAAATGCGGGGACTCTGAGTGACAATGACGTAAATAGATTAAATAATTTATTTAATATTAGATAAATTATCTTAGGGGTAGTCTCTTTTTTTAACAAAGACTACCTTTATAATGGTTAATTTGTTTCATTATTTATAATGTTGATTATATTTGTGGTTGAAAGTCCATCTTTAAAAGATAGAATTCGCACTTCTCCACCATTTTCAATTACATCTTCGGCTCCTGCAATTTCATTTATTTTATAATCACCCCCTTTAACCAACAAATCAGGTAAGATTTGAGCGATTAATCTTTGAGGTGTATCTTCATCAAACTGGACAACATAATCAACAGAACCAAGTCCACCTAAAACTTGCATTCGTCTATCACAAGTATTTATAGGTCTGCCTGCTCCTTTAAGCCTTCTAACTGAGTTGTCAGAATTAACTGCAACAATTAGTTTATCTCCTAATTGTCCAGCTTCATTTAAATAAGAAACGTGGCCAGCATGCAATAAATCAAAACATCCATTTGTCAAGACAATTGAAGTATTATTTTGCTTGTGGACTGTGACTATATCTACTAATTCTTCTAGAGTTAAAATCTTTTTATTTTTAAATTCTTCAGATTGAGCTTTTTCTGCTAGTTCAATATTATTGACTGTAGAAGTACCAATTTTGGAAACTACAATACCTGCTGCAAGATTCGCCAATAAACTTGATTCATAAAAAGAGCTTCCCACAGCTATTGAGGCAGATAAAACAGAAATAACAGTATCTCCCGCACCTGTAACGTCGTAAACCTCTTTAGCATTTGAAGGAATATGATATTCTGTACCATTTTTGAGCACTAAAGTCATGCCATTTGCACCTCTTGTGACTAATAATGCTTCAAGACTTAGTTTTTGAATTAATTCCAAAGATTTTTGAATGAGTACTTGGTCATCATTCACAGGCCCTACAATTTGTTCAAATTCATGAATGTTAGGGGTTAATATTGATGCATATGTATATTTGCTAAAATCATTTCCTTTTGGGTCAACAATAACTGGAATATTAAGTTTTCTAGCTTCATTTATAATATTTTCACAATCATCTAAAGTGCTTTTTGCATAGTCTGATAAGATCAATACATCAAAATCAGAAATTATATTACTTATCAATTGAGGCACTTTTTTAATACATTTATATGAAAATTTTTCTTCAAAGTCTATTCTAATTAGTTGTTGATTTTGTGACAATATTCTTAGCTTCTTTATCGTAGGATTAGTATCATCAACTATAAAGTTTGAATTTATTCCAACTGAAGATAATTCATTTTTTAAAATGTCAGCATCTTTATCAAGTCCAGTAATACCCACTAAAGTAACATCTACACCTAATGCAGCAAGATTCATAGCAACATTTGCTGCAGCACCTGGTTTATCCTCAATACTCTTTTGTTTTACTACCGGAACCGGGGCTTCTGGTGATATTCTATTAACAGAACCAAACCAATAACTATCAAGCATTAAGTCACCAACGACCAAAATTTTGGCTTTTCTGAAGTTAGGAAAAGACAATTTCATTTTTACATATCCCTAAATTAATTTGTTTCACTTTAACATATAATAGTTTTCTCTTATACTAGAACAATATTATTATTTTGATAAATATAAAAGTGGATTAATAATTATAAATGTCAAAGACTAAAGAACCAAAGTTCACAGTTAAAATGCTACATCCAAAATATTACATTACATGGATAGGTGTCCTTTTAATGTTCATCATCAGTCTACTTCCATATGCATTGCTTCAACTAATTGGTAAATTTTTAGGATGGTTAATTTTCAAAATTATTCCTAAAAGAAAAGCAATTATAAAAAGAAATCTGGAGCTTTCATTCCCTAAAATGAAAACAAATGATATTGAAAAGCTTGTTAATAAAAATCAGTTTTATTCAGGGATGTATGTTATAGAAATGATTATGGCATGGTTTTGGTCAGATAAGAGAATTAAAAAAATTGTCGACATTGAGGGTATAGAAGTATTAAATAAATTAAAAAAAAGCGATAAAGGTATTCTTTTAGTTGCTATTCACTCCACAAATCTTGAGTTGGGAGCTAGAATCTATGGCATCAACTGCCCAGGTGTTGGTGTCTACAGACCAAACAAAAATATTGTATTTGATTATATTCAGTTCAAAGGGAGAAAGCGTTCAAATAAGTATATGCTTGATAGAAAAGATGTAAAAGGCATGTTGAGGGCTCTAAAAAGCGGTGATTCTGTTTGGTATGCTAATGACCATGATTATGGAAGACATCGTTCCATATTCTTACCTTTTTTAGGTGTAAAAAAAGCTGCTACAATGACTGGAGGTAATGTACTAATCAATGCTACGAAATGCTCTTTACTTCCTTTCACGTTATCTCATAACTCGAATACAAGTCGATATACTTTTAAGTATCGTTCAGTAGATTCAGATTTCCCATACAAAAATGTCGAACAAGGTTGTTTATTTATCAATAACATTATTGAGGAGTCAATATTAGAGGCACCTGAACAATATTTATGGATGCATAAAAGATTTAAAACTCGTCCACTGGGAGAAGACTCTCTTTACCAAGATATTTAGACCAAGTTTCCTTCAAAAACTTTCGATATATTTTTGCCTCATTTTTTAACATGCTTGGAACTTCGTTTCTAAGCGACATATGATGAATCTTTGTTCTAAATGTGCAATATATGTTAATTAGATTGTTTTGCTCATCTGAACTTATAAAATTATACTGTCCTAATTGTTCTAATATCCTTATATTATCAGTATATTTAAATAAGTTTTTCTCCTCTCTTCCAAATAAAAGCACCATATATTGGACAAAAAACTCAATATCAATTAAGCCATAAGCTCCATTTTTTATGTCAAATATGTTTTTTGTACTTAAATCTTTTTGAGAAATAACTTTTTTTCTCATCTCAACTATTTCTTTTTTTAAAAAATCTTTTGGATGTGTTTTGGTGCACAAAACTTTTACTCTTAATGAATCAAAAGAATGTGTTTGTGCAGATGAATAAACACTTCTAGCACGAATAAGTGCTTGATGCTCCCATAACCAAGCATCATTTATTTGATAATTCAAGAATACTGAGTCGCTACAAACTAATAATCCGGACTTTCCTGAAGGTCTCAATCTAATATCTACATCATATAATTGACCCATTGAGGTTTTGATAGATAATATATGAATAATTCTTTGAATTAATTTTGAATAAAACTGATAACTTGAAATCTTTTTTGTTCCATTTGTCATAGATGTTTTTGGAAAATTTGACAAAAAACAAGATCTAAATCTGAATTGTAACTTAATTCATAACCACCTAATTTCCCAAAGCCAATTATTGTAAAATCTTTAAATGAAGACCCTTCAAGATATGAGGGAATACCATATTGATTAGTGATTTGATGCCATGCTAACTCAGTTACTTTATGTATAATTGATTCTGCTAAAGCAGTTAAGTGATCACTTACTTTCATTAAGGGTATTTTATTTCTCAAATCAGAAACTACAATTTTAAATATTTGAGATTGTTTAAACTGTCTAAGCAATTCCATTTGTTGTTCGAAATCATCTTGATGAAAGCTTAATGACAAATTTTCCAATTCACCTTTGTAGTCTTCTAAGTTTAATAAGGTTAGCTTTCCATCTGTTGTTAGAATTTCGTCTAAAAGAATTGGATATTTAGTAATTTGCTGAGTAACAAAAGTGCTTTTTGAAACAAGATTTATTAATTCTTCTAAAACAAAGTTGTATTTATTCAACAACTCTAAATAAGTTGTTCTGGTTACAATATTAAAGAGAATATCAAACATCCTCTTCAAAACATCACTTTTATTACTTATTTGCAAGTTTAAAATGATTTGTAGACTCTTCGGTATAAGTAAATCAAGGTTTATTTTACCAAACTTACCAATATTTTTTTTTCTGAGGCTTTTTTTAAAGTTTGAAATAATAGATGTGATTTGATTTGGTTCATTTTGATTTAGATCTAAGAGCAATTTATTGAGCACATCTTTTTTGTCCGAAAGGAGCCAGATGTTTTGAAAAACGTTATTAGAATCATTAGTATCTTCTTCATTTCCAAAAATATGTTGGAATATTTTATGAATGTTATGTGTATGGAATGCCAATGTTTCTAAAAAGTTTTCCCAAAAATCAAATTTAAAAAGTTTTTGTATAATGCGTTGTTCTTTTTCATTATTTGGAAGATGGTGTACCTGTTTATTATCTAATATTTGTAAATAATTTTCTAATTGCCTCAAGAACCAATAACTTTTTTTTAAGTTCTGAGTTTCCTTATCAGATAATAATTTTAATTTATTTATCGCTATAAGAGCCTCATTGAAGTTTCTGGATCTCAATCCTTCTTCTCTTCCTCCTCTCACAAGTTGGAAAGACTGGACGATAAACTCTGCCTCTCTAATACCCCCACAACCTAATTTGATATTCAATATATTATTATTAACGTGTTTAGATTCGATGTTGATTTTTTTTTTCATCAATTTTAAAGAGTCAATGATACTAAAATCAATATACTTTCTAAAAACAAACGGTAACAACTTTAACCTTAATTTTTGACTAAAACTATCATTTTCCCCCAAAATTTTTGCTTTAACTAAAGCGTAGCGTTCCCATTCCCTTCCTTGGGATTGATAATACTCTTCTAATGCACTAAAAGAATAAACTAATGCCCCACTATCACCGTATGGTCTAAGCCTCATATCCACCCTGTAACAATAGCCATCTGACGTTGATTGATTTAAACAAGAAATTAATTTCTGCCCTACTCGTGTAAAAAATTCAGAATGAGAAATTGATTTCTTCCCACCAACAGTAATTCCTTCGAAAGGAAAACAAAATATCAAATCAATATCTGAAGAGAAATTTAGTTCGTCACCACCTAACTTTCCCATTGCAAGAATTTTCATGTGTAATTCTTGATTTAACTTATCGAGTGGAGTACCAAGACTTTTTTTTAAAGTGCTGTAACACCATGCATACGCTACTAAAACAAGTTGTTCAGCAAGTTTACTTTGTCTCTTAACAATTTGTTGGATAGTTTCAAGATCGTTGAGATCTAATACGGCAATTGTGAGTGTCTCAAGTTTGTGGAAATATCTTAATTCCTGAAAATATCTTTTTTCATCATTAATACTATTGTTAATGTGATTTTTTATATTTAATTTTTTATAATTATTCAAATGATCACGATTTTTGAGTTTTAAGAATAAGTCTCTTATTAAACTTGGTTTTTGTTTTAAACTATCATGTATAAATTTACTCTTATTTGCTGAATAATAAATATAATTAACAACTGATTCATGCGTTTTTTTATTTTGACAGAACTCACTGTTTAGATATTTTTTTATGTAGTCTTTTGATAAACTACAACAAGTATTAGACAAATCATTACTCCAATTTAAAATTAATCTTTGATTACATTTACTTCTAACATTGCTAAACAAAATAACAAATAATCTGATGTATGAAACAAATCTCTAAATTGAATTAAATCAAATTCATTCAGTTTTTCTTCATTATCAAAATTAAACATTGTTTTTTCATATAATTTATTCAAGTTATCAATTAAAGATAAGAAGTTTTTCATGCAAGGCTTTTCTTCGAAGAGATCATCTAGATCAATTGACTCTAATATTTTTTTTAAGCCTTGGCTTGTTTTTATAAAAGCGTCTAAAGATTTTTTATTTCCAAAATCTAAGAAAGTTTGCTCATGCCTTTTCATCTCAATAAAGTAATTTTTAAATACACGATATTTACTATCGTAGTCAATAATTGGTAATTTGTTAGGATCATCATCATTATTTTTTTTAATAATGTGTTTAGATAATTGGTAGCCAATACTAGCCTTACTTGAAAAATCAATTCTCAAACCATCGAGCAAAGCTAATTTGCTTGCTAAAAAAAACAAATCTTCCATATCACCATCAATTAACTCAATTTCTACTTCAGATATTGGGCATTGGTTCTTATCAGTTTTAACCATACCACTATCAAAAGCAACTTCAATTTTTGATTTATTATTTAATAAAATCAGCCAATACTCTCTTTTGAAGTTTGTTGTAAATATCGGATGACAAGTTACACCACTTATTCCATTAAGTATATTTTTTCTAACACCACTAGGAAACAAATTTAAATCTAGCTTTAGATTATCAATCTTACAATTAAACTCTTTTCTTTCGATTAATTCTCTATCACTTGGTAAAATAAATTTTAATGTTTGTATATATTCGTCATTTACTTTTCTAATCCTAAGTCCAGCTTTTTGTCTTCCAAGTAAGAATTCGTCTGTATCAAAGTAGGTGTTTTGAATATTTTCAATTGAGTCAGATAAAATAGGAAATTCATTTAAGAAAGATAAAAATTTTTTTTTATTAAACTTATGCGCTCTAAATTTTAATTCAATTTCAGTATTATCCATAACAACATCTCAAGTAATTTTTATTTATGTTATCTAAATTTATGTATAATGGGAATATATTATTTCTTTGAGATTATTATGAAAATTTATTTAGTAGGTGGCGCAGTTAGAGATCAACTGTTAGGTCTCATTCCTAAAGATAATGATTATGTAGTTGTCGGTTCAAGTCCTAATGAAATGTTAAAAAAAGGGTTTAAAAAAGTTGGGAAGTTTTTTCCAGTCTTCATTAACCCTCAAACAGGAAATGAGTATGCCTTAGCTAGAAAAGAAATTAAAAAAGGTAAAGGTCATCAAGGTTTCAGAGTTATCTTTTCGAAGGATATCTCTCTTGAAGAAGATCTACTGAGAAGAGACCTAACTATAAATGCTATAGCTGAAGATGAATTAGGAACTAAAATTGATCCTTTTGGAGGGTTAAGCGATCTTAAAAATAGGCAACTTCGTCATATTTCAAATGCCTTCATTGAAGACCCATTAAGAGTGTTAAGAGTTGCAAGATTTAAGGCTCAGCTTCATAAATTTAAATTTGAAATTGCTCCGGAAACCATGAGTCTTATGCAGAGGATTTCTATTAGCGGGGAGCTAGAAACTATTTCCCAAGAAAGAATTTGGAATGAGTGGCATAAATCACTCCTTTCTGGTGTTCCAGAAGTTTTTATAAACACCCTTAGGCATTCATCAGCATTATCAGTCATATGCCCAGAAATTAATCAACTGTATAGTATCAAAATTAATAATACTAATCTTGGTTCTCAAACAGAACGTTTAATAAAAAAGGTTAGAAATATTTCTGGAACGTATCAAACTATATTTATTGCCACGATATTTTATTTACTCCATTCAAATTATGAAGAACAACTGAACTCCTTTATTAATCGAATAAAAATACCTAAAGAACTCAAAAAATTGATTTTAACCTTCCAAAAGTGTCATTTTTATTTCAAGTGCAGCTTGAAAGAGACGCCTGAATTTTCTTTATCATTTTTAGAAAAACTAAATGTTTTTCGCCAACCTAATAACTTGGACATATTCTTTAAAATTTATAATATTGAAAATAAGGATCAGTGTGAAGAAACCCAAATATATTACCAAAATGTATTCAAAATTCTTTCGGAGTTTAAATTAGATATTCCAAGCCATATCCATCCAAACCAAATAAAAAATTATGTTAGGGAGAAAAAAATAATAGAAATACAAAGTAAATTACACTAATTTTTATTTATTTTACTTCGTGCAATTTGAACGCCCACATTCATCGCAGCGCTAATTGCATCTGGCTTAGATACGGTAATTTTCACTGTTTTAGATTTTGTATGAGTCAGAATCCAGTTTGCACATACTTCTGCAACAGTTTCAATTAACTGGTACTTAGTATTCTGAAATAGCTTTACAATAGAAGTTGAAATAAACTCATAATCAACAGCATCTTCAATGTTATCAGTTTTAGCCGGCACAGTATTATCATGTGAGGCTTCTATATCTATAAGAAGTTTTTGCTTGGTTTCTTGCTCCCAATCATAGATACCAATTATCGTATGAACTTCTAGTGATTTAATAAAAACAATATCATTTTCATCGAAAGACTGCATATTATTTATTCTCCTTCTTTTAACTGAACTGACTTAATTTATCTAAGGGATACCTTGGATAAACTCTGACTGACAAATCATTTTCATTATAAATTTTTCGTTTAAACCTTTCAAAACCAACGTAGGCTATCATAGCACCATTATCCGTACAGTATTCATGTCTCGGATAAAATACTTCCCCATTAATTTCACTCATCATCTTCTGAGCAGCAGTTCTTAAATATTTGTTCGCACTAACACCACCGGCAATTACAAGTCTGCTATGACCAGTTAACTTCAAAGCCCTTTTACTTTTAATCATTAGTGTGTCAACAACCGCTCTTTGAAATGCATTCGCAATATTTGCTAAAGCAAGTTGATCTTTAGAGCTTTTATTTACAATATTTGCAGTATGTGTTTTTAATCCTGAAAAGCTAAAGTCTAAACCTGACTTATTTGTCATAGGTCTTGGATAAGAATCATCTTCTATGAGACTAAGTTCTGCTAATTTTGAAATTTGAGGTCCTCCAGGGTAACCTAGCCCCATAATTTTAGCTGTTTTATCAAAAGCCTCACCAGCAGCATCATCAACAGACTCTCCCAGAATATTATATGTACCAAAATCAAGAACTTCCACTAACATAGTATGTCCACCAGAAACGAGCAGGCAAACAAATGGATATGATGGTTTATTATCTTCTAGCATAGGCGCCAACAAGTGACCTTCCATATGATGTATAGGTATAGCAGGAATCCCCCAAGAAAAAGCTAATCCTGATGCTACAGTAGCACCAACCATTAAAGCACCTACTAAACCTGGTCCTGCGGTGTAAGCTATGGCATCTATGTCAGTTTTTTTTAATTGACTTTTTGTCAGAGCATCTTCGATCAAGGGTATGATTTTAGATAAATGATCTCTTGATGCCAACTCAGGAACAACACCTCCATATTTCGAGTGCAAATCAATTTGGGAATATAACTCATTAGATAGGATACCTAAGTCACTATCATAAATAGCTATACCAGTTTCATCACAAGATGTCTCAATACCTAATATGCGCATAATCATTTAAAACCTTAAAAATTTTTATTCATTGTACTGTTTTAAAAACAAATTAACTAGTAATTTTGATTTTTCTCTTTACAATTTGTACAAAAAATATTAAAATTCCGCACCATTTAGTAATAAATTTATTATGATTAAATTCATAAATTGTAAACTCTGAGGTGAGTATTAATTATGCCAGTAATAAAAGTACGTGAGAACGAACCATTTGACGTTGCTTTACGCAGATTTAAAAGATCATGCGAAAAAGCAGGAATTTTATCTGAAGTGAGAAAAAGAGAGCACTTTGAAAAGCCTACAACTGTAAGAAAAAGAGCTAAAGCTTCTGCAGTTAAGCGTCACTTAAAAAAACTTGCTAGAGAAAATTCAAAAAGAGTTCGTCTATACTAATATCTGTATAAACAACAATATTTTTATAAGTTGAGAGTTTTCATTCTCAACTTATAAAATAATTTTAAACTTATAATTTATAGTAGTTTCATTCATCAATTTTAATCATATCTTTTATCTTTGGTAATAGGAGATAGAATGAAAGGAAGAATTCCACGCTCATTTATTGATAACTTAATCAATCAAACAAACGTAATTGATATTGTTAATGAACGCATCCAGTTAAAAAAACAAGGCCAAAATTTCACAGCTTGCTGTCCATTCCATAATGAAAAAACCCCATCATTTATAGTAAATGATCGAAGACAGACTTATCATTGCTTTGGTTGCGGAGCACACGGCAATTCCATAGATTTTGTTATGGAGTTTGATAATATATCTTTTATTGAAGCAATAGAGACTCTTGCCCAAAGGCTTAACCTAGAGATCCCCAGAGAAAACCTGAACTCTCAAGAGCTTTTATCATTAAAGACCTCATCTGATGCATATCAAATAATGTTTCAAATTACCGAACACTTCAATACTAAACTTAAAGATTACAAAAACCGTGATGCAATGGATTATCTTATTAAAAGAGGGTTAACAACTGAGATAATTGATCGTTTCGAATTAGGGTTCTCTGAAAATGCCTGGGGTACAATATCAAACCATCAATATTTTAAAAATCATTTGGTTTCTCTGGAAAACTTAGGTATATCAATTAAAAGCCAAAAACATCATACTTATTACGATAGGTTCAGAAACCGGATAATGTTTCCAATTAGAAATACATCAGGAAAAGTTGTTGGTTTTGGTGGTAGAGTTTTAGATAATGAAAAACCTAAATATCTTAATTCACCAGAAACAATTTTGTTTCATAAACAAAAAGAATTATATGGTTTATATGAATTACTAAAAGTCAACAGAAATCCAAAATCAATCTTAATTGTTGAAGGATACATGGATGTTATTTCTCTTCATCAAGCTGGTTTCCAAAATACAGTCGCATGTCTTGGCACTGCAACTTCGGATCATCATCTTCGTACTTTGTTTAGATACACAAATGAAGTTATTTGTTGTTATGATGGTGATGCTGCAGGACAAAATGCAGCATGGAAAACCTTAACAAATGCTTTGAAATTTTTAGAAGATGGTAAGGAAATAAAATTTATATCCTTAAATAAAGATGAAGACCCTGATTCATTTATAAAAAATAATGGCAAAGAAGCATTTACAGACAAAATAATAAATGCTGAAAGTTTAGCCAGTTTTACTTTTGAGTACTACCAAAAAAATGATCAATATTTAAATAAATCAACTTTAACAAAGAATATTTTAGAGTTTATTGAACTTATACCCGGAAATGCAAACAAATTAATACTTACTAAAGAGCTATCCAAAAATCTATTCATTAATGAAGAACAATTAATAAAATTAAATTCCCAACAAAAAGTTAAAAAAATTAAAAAATATAAACACATAAAAAAAACCCCTCTAAGAGTTACTATAAGTCTATTATTACAAAACCCTCAGTTTATTCTCAACGAAGTAGTCCCGTCATCTTTACAAGAGGTCGCAGAATTAAAAATACCCGGTCTACCAATTTTAATAGAGCTACTTGAAATTTGTGTCACGAACCCATATATAAAGACAGGACAATTAATCGAAAATTGGCGAGATAGAGACGAATATTCATACTTAAAATTACTATCTACATGGGAAATACCTATGCAAGATGAATCGAGTGATAATTATTTTGATTACTTCCTAGATTCACTGGATAGTGTTTATGCGCTATGTATTGACAAACAAATAGAAAATTTACAAATCAAGTCTAATAAAGTTGGATTAACTGATTTGGAAAAGAAAGAGCTAACGCGATTAATATTATCAAGCAAAGACTAGTTGGATATAATTTAGTTATTTTGCTATAATGAAATGTTTATAATTAAAACTTTATAATTTTACTCTAAAACTACATTGGATGCTCCCTTATGACTCAAAATCCTCAATCACAATTAAAGCTGCTTGTAGCCAAAGGAAAAGAACAAGGTTATTTAACCTATGCTGAAGTGAATGATCACTTGCCGGAAGACATAGTAGATTCTGATCAAGTTGAAGACATTATTCAAATGATAAATGATATGGGTATCAAAGTAGTTGAATCTGCACCAGATGCCGATGATTTAATGATGACAGAAGATACAGCAGATGAAGATGCTGCTGAAGCTGCTGCCCAAGCCCTATCATCTGTTGAAGGCGAAATTGGAAGAACAACTGATCCTGTGCGAATGTATATGAGAGAAATGGGGACAGTAGAACTTTTGACTAGAGAGGGTGAAATAGATATAGCAAAACGTATTGAGGAAGGAATCAATCAAGTTCAATCCTCAGTAGCTGAGTACCCTGAATCTATTTTGCACATATTAGAGCAATATGATAAATATGAAAATGAAGAACTTAGACTTTCAGATATTATTAATGGCTTCGTAGATCCCGATGCTGAAGATGAACTATCACCAACTGCTACTCACATTGGTTCTGAGTTAACAGAAGTAGATTTAATGGACGAAGATCAGGACCTTGAAGAAGATGAAGACTCCGAAAGTTCAGAAGATTCGGAAGAAGATGTTTCAATCGACCCTGAACTAGCTAAAAGCAAATTTTCTGAATTAAGAGCTGCATACACTGAATTAGATAACAATATAAAATCACATGGAAGAGATAATCCTATAACAGCAGAATCTATCGAAAAACTATCGGAAGTATTTAAGCTATTTAGACTTATTCCTAAACAATTCGACAAAGTCGTGAACGAACTTAGAAATACAATGGATAAAGTTAGAACTAGTGAAAGACTTATTATGCGTATTTGTGTTGATCAAAGTAAGATGCCTAAAAAAAGCTTTATTAATTATTTTACAAAAAATGAAGCTAGTGAGTTATGGGTTGATGAAGCCTTAAAAAGTAATGAAGATTTCTCAAAAAGACTTTCTTCATATGAAGAAGACTTGAGAAGAAATATTAACAAACTTAAACAAATTGAACAGGAAACAGGTCTATCTATTCATAAAATCAAAGACATAAGCCGAAGAATGTCAATTGGTGAGGCTAAAGCTAAAAGAGCAAAAAAAGAAATGGTTGAAGCCAATCTTAGATTAGTTATTTCTATAGCAAAAAAATATACAAATCGAGGATTACAGTTTTTAGATTTAATACAAGAAGGTAATATCGGTTTGATGAAAGCTGTCGATAAGTTTGAATACCGTAGGGGTTATAAATTCTCAACGTATGCTACTTGGTGGATTCGACAGGCTATCACTCGTTCAATTGCCGATCAAGCAAGGACAATAAGAATACCTGTTCATATGATTGAAACTATTAATAAATTAAACAGAGTTTCAAGACAAATGCTTCAGGAAATGGGGAGAGAACCACTACCTGAAGAGCTAGCAGAAAAAATGCAAATGCCAGAAGATAAAATCAGAAAAGTTCTTAAAATTGCTAAGGAACCTATTTCAATGGAAACTCCTATTGGTGATGATGAAGATTCACATTTAGGTGATTTTATCGAAGATAGTACCTTAGAGCTCCCAATGGATGCTGCCACAGCCACAAACTTGAAAGGTGCTACAAATGAAATTTTAGCAGGTCTGACACCTAGGGAAGCAAAAGTTTTAAGAATGAGATTTGGCATCAATATGAACACTGATCATACTCTTGAAGAAGTAGGTAAACAGTTCGATGTAACCAGAGAAAGAATTAGACAAATTGAAGCTAAAGCTTTACGTAAGCTTCGACACCCTACTAGATCGGATGTATTGAGAAGTTTCCTTGACGAATAAACACCATCTATTTTTCGTAAAAAATGACTCTTTGAGTCGTTTTTTACAGATATAGTTCTAATTGATTCAATTTTAATCATTTTTTTGAATTTATTAATAGACAAGATTTTATATATACCATATAATCCTCAACACAAACAAGAAGGCCCCTTAGCTCAGTGGTCAGAGCAGTCGACTCATAATCGATTGGTCCCCTGTTCAAGTCAGGGAGGGGCCACCACTTCTACATTTGAATACCATTTCCTTTTTAATTAATTCCTACATTAGTTTTTTAAAAAAATGAAATTTCCTTATCTATAAAATTTTAATAAATTTAAAATAGTTTCGTGATTAGATTATAGATATCTGGTAAAATAATTGTGTTAAACAAAATTGGCAATCGGATGCCAATTACATTTATATTCAAATTAATCAAGATGTCTGGAGACAACTCAGATGAAAAAAACTAAAATTGTTTGTACAATTGGTCCTAAATCAGAGGCTAAAGAAAAATTAAAAGAATTAGCAATGGCTGGCATGAACGTTATGCGATTAAATTTCTCTCATGGAGACTTTAATGAGCATGGTCAGCGTATTAAAAATCTAAGAGAAATTATGGAGGAAACTGGAAAGCCTCTTGCTATTTTACTAGATACTAAAGGTCCTGAAATCAGAACAATTAAGTTAGAAAATGGTGAAGATGTTAGCTTGGTAGCTGGTCAAGAATTTAATTTTTACACAGACCCATCCAAAGTTGGCAATAAAGATGGTGTTGCTGTTACTTACCCTGGATTTGCTGATGATCTAAAAGCTAATGATACTATTTTAGTTGATGATGGATTAATCGAAATGCAAGTGATTTCAACTGAAAACGGTGTGGTAAAATGTCAAGTTTTAAACAATGGTGACCTTGGTGAAAATAAAGGGGTTAACTTACCTGGCGTATCAGTTAAACTTCCGGCTCTTGCTGAAAAAGATAAGGCTGATTTAGTTTTTGGTTGCGAACAAAAAGTTGATTTTGTAGCCGCATCTTTCATAAGAAAAGCTTCAGATGTTCATGAAATTAGACAACTATTGAAGGCTAATGGTGGGGACAAAATACAAATTATCTCAAAGATTGAAAACCAAGAAGGTGTTGATAACTTTGATGAAATTTTGGAAGCCTCTGATGGGATAATGGTTGCTCGTGGTGATTTGGGTGTGGAAATCCCTGTTGAAGAAGTTATCTTCGCTCAAAAAATGATGATTGAGAAATGTAACAAAGCACGTAAAATGGTTATCACAGCAACACAGATGCTAGATTCAATGATTAAAAACCCCAGACCAACCAGAGCAGAAGCTGGTGATGTTGCAAATGCAATTATGGATGGTACGGATGCTGTAATGCTTTCTGGGGAGTCTGCAAAAGGAAAATACCCTGCTGAAGCAGTAAAAATTATGGCTCAAATATGCGAACGCACTGACTCATCAATGCATGCTCAATTAAATGGTAGACTTGATAGTGATAGATTAAGAATTACTGAAGCTGTTTGTAAGGGAGCTGTTGACACATCTGAAAAACTGAATGCTCCTCTAATCATTGTAGCAACAGAAGCAGGAAAATCAGCAAGATCTGTCCGAAAATACTTCCCAACTGCAAATATTTTAGCAGTAACAACAAACCCAAAAACAGCAGCTCAATTATGTTTATGTAAGGGTGTAACTCCTGTAATAACAGGTGAAATTGCGAATACTGACAATTTTTATATGAAAGGTAAAGAGCTTGCTCTTACCCATGAAATGGGTAAAAAGGGTGACGTAGTTGTAATGGTTTCTGGTGCACTAGTCCCATCTGGAACTACGAATACCGCCTCCGTACATGTATTATAAAATGTAAAACCAATATATAAATGGCAATATTTTTAATATTGCCTTTTTTTATACTCGAAAAGCTTTATCTCCTTTCGTCATACCAATCACACCACTTCTTGCTGTTTCATAAACTTCTGTAATTTCTTTTATAACTGTAATAAATTCATCAATTTTTTTTGAGTTACCCGTCAATTCCACAACATACTGCGATTGAGATATATCTAAAACCTTACCATTGAAAATATCAATTATTTGTTTTAAATCAAGTCTAGTCGATTTGGTAACTTTTAATTTCAGTAATAATACTTCTTTTTCTAAATGGTCGGTTTCAGAAATGTGTGCTACTTTGATTACATCAATCAATTTATGGAGTTGTTTTTCAATTTGCTCTCTAACTGCATCATCGGAAACGTCAGTTGTTAAATTCAGCCTAGTAAGACTTCCAGTATCATCTATAGGTGATGCGGTAAGCGACTCTATATTGAAGCCTCTCTGAGAAAATAAGCCAACCACTCTTGACAAAGCCCCTGGTTGATTTTCCATGAGTACAGAAATAATTTTTCGCATAATTTAATTTGTCCTATTGTTTTTTTTCAACCACATATCATTCATGGACTCTCCAGCTACCAACATTGGATAAACATGTTCCTCTTTATCAACCATAATATCAATGAAAACTAATTTATCTTTGATGGCTAATGCTTTCTTTAAATCTTCTTCTAGAGTTTCAGGGTTATTAATAATTATTCCTTTGTGACCATATGCCTCAGATATTTCAACAAAGTTTGGTACTGATTCCATATAAGAATGTGAGTGTCTAGATTGATAGATCATGTCTTGCCATTGTTTAACCATGCCTAAATATCTGTTGTTTAAATTAATAATTTTTATGGGCAAGTTATATTGCATTGCAGTAGATAATTCTTGGATATTCATTTGAATACTGCCGTCACCCGTCACACAGACAACTTCTTCATCAGGTAAGGCTACTTTTATCCCTAGAGCTGCTGGTAAACCGAAACCCATCGTACCTAGTCCACCCGAATTAATCCATCGTCTTGGTTTATCGAACGGGTAATACAAAGCGGCAAACATTTGGTGTTGTCCTACGTCTGATGTTACATAGGCATCTCCATTGGTTAGTTTATATAATGCTTCTATAGCTTGTTGAGGCTTTATACTATTTTTATCTTTTACATAAGACAAACAATCTTCCTTTCGCCAGGATTCAATTAAATCCCACCAAGATTCTAAATGATTTTTATTAGGAGTTTTAATTATTTGTAACATACTTTTCAAAACATAATCTGCTGAGCCGACAATAGGTATATCCGCTTTAATTATCTTTGAAATTGAAGATGGATCAATATCAATATGAATAACAGTCGCGTCTGGACAATATTTTGCAATATTATTTGTCGTCCTATCATCAAAACGAACCCCAACTGCAAATATTAAGTCAGAATTATGCATGGCTCTATTTGCTTCAACTGTTCCATGCATTCCTAGCATACCTAAGCAGTTTTTATGCGTTCCTGGGAAAGCACCTAATCCCATAAGCGTATTTACGACAGGTAAATTTAAGCGTTCAACTAAATCAAGAATTTCTTGGGAACAATCAGCTGTAATTGCCCCTCCACCAAGATATAAGACTGGCCTCTGAGCAACTAATAATTGCTCAGTTGCTTTTTTAATTTGCTTAACATGACCTTTAATAGTTGGGTTATAAGAACGCATGTTGATATTGCCTGGCTCAATATATTTAACATTTTTTGTGTTATCAAGCATATCTTTGGGAAGATCAATAACTACTGGGCCAGGTCTTCCTGTCGATGCAATATAAAATGCTTTTTTTATAATCGTAGGTATTTCTTCAGCTTTTTTTACAAGAAAACTATGCTTTACAATTGGTCTTGAAATTCCAATCATATCACACTCCTGAAAAGCATCATAACCTATCAAACTCGACCTGACTTGACCAGACAAAACTATCATTGGGACTGAATCCATATAAGCAGTTGCAATGCCTGTAATCGCATTTGTAGCTCCTGGTCCCGAAGTTACTAGCACAACACCTATCTTACCTGTTGCTCGAGTATACCCATCTGCCATATGAGTTGCTGCTTGTTCATGTCGAACCAAAATATGCTCAATTTTTTCTTGCTGATGAATGGAGTCATAAAGATCTAAAACTGAGCCCCCTGGGTAACCAAATATATATTCAACACCTTCTTTTAACAAAGATTCTAGAATTAATTCTGAACCTGACATTTGCTTCATGACAACCCCTTGACTTTTTATTTTATTCTCAACCAACGCTTCTTTTTATGTAATCTATTTTTTCGGCTCTGTAAATAGTATTTATAACATGGAGTAATGCTTGACCTGCAGCTTCTACAATATCCGTAGCCAAACCAGTCCCATGAAAGCTCCTTCCTTTAAAATTAGCAATAATATCTATTTTGCCAAGACTATTCTCACCCTCACCTGTTGATTTTAAATGAAATTTATCTAATTGAATATCATAGCCAGTCACCTTATAGAAACAATGATATAAAGCATCAACGGGACCATTTCCAACAGCTGCATCTGATTTTATTTCACTGCCGCATTTTAACGTTATACTAGCAGTTGCCATTTTGTTACCAGATTGGACATTAATGTATTCTAAATTATAAAAGTCATCGTTATCTTTAGTATTTGTGAAATATATTAACGCTTCTAAATCATAATCATATACTTTACCTTTCTTGTCAGCCAGCTTCAAGAAAGATTCATATAAATTATCTAAGTTATAATCAGAGTCTTCGTACCCCATAGAGGCAATTCTTTCTTTAATAGCTGCTCTTCCTGATCGACTCGTTAAATTTAACGACTTATCCAACAGTCCAATAGATTCTGGTGTGATGATTTCATATGTTTTTTTATTTTTTAAAATTCCATCTTGGTGGATTCCAGATGAGTGACTAAATGCATTTTCACCAACAATTGCTTTGTTAGGCTGTATGGGCATATTACATAACTGACTGACAAGTTGGCTTGTTTTAGTAATTTCTTTGAAGTTCAAATCAGTATGAACTTTCAAATCTTTTGCTCTAGCCTTAATTGCCATTACAACCTCTTCTAAAGCACAATTTCCTGCCCTTTCACCTATGCCATTAATTGTACACTCAACTTGCCTCGCTCCAGCTTGAACAGCTGAAATTGAGTTAGCTACAGATAGACCTAAGTCATCATGGCAATGCACCGAAATTATTGCCTTATGAATGTTAGGTACTTTTAAGAACAATGAAGAAATGATGTTTTGAAATTCATTTGGCAAAGTATAACCAACAGTATCCGCAATATTTATGGTCGATGCCCCAGCATGTATCGCTTTTTCTACAATTCTACATAAATTATCTAATGAAGTTCTCCCTGCATCTTCACATGAAAATTCGACATCATCTGTAAAATTTCTTGCCAGTTTGATTGCTCTGACAGCAGTTTCTTCAATCTTTTCAAATGAACTTTTAAGCTTTTCTTTAATATGAATGTCTGAAGTAGATATAAAAGTATGAATTCGTTTGTTTTCCGCTGAATAGAGAGCTTTTGCTGCTACTTCAATATCCTTAGGAACCGCTCGAGCTAAAGCACATACCTTGCTGTTTTTTATACGATTAGAAATTAATTGTACCGCTTCAAAATCCCCCGGTGAAGAAATAGGAAAACCTGCTTCAATAATATCAACTTTTAGCTTTTCAAGAGCGAGAGCTATTGTCAGTTTATCCTTGATATTCAAGCTTGCATCTAATGATTGATCCCCATCCCTCAGGGTAGTATCAAAAATAATAATTTTCTCACTCATAATTATAATTTCTCCATAAAAAAACCTGCTTAATGCAGGTTATTAAAAAAAAAACACCTGCGCTTAAAAAGAACTTAAAAGCAGCAAAATATTAGATTTTAAATTTACAATTAATAAAAGGCTCATAGTTGAAATAGTTAAAAAACGTATAATAATTATGAATAGCAAAGACAACACCTTTTAGTCAAACTAATTTTGCTTTTTTTAAAAAAAAAACAATTTTTAATCGAAAACATAGCTTTTTTTAAGTTAAAATTTTACTAGAAATAATTCCTTAATTATTGAATAAGCATTATAATTTATGCATTATTTTTAAAATGACACTTTATTATTATGAAATTTTTGATTGGTTTTTTACTATATTTCCTTAGTTTTTTCATTTTTGCACAAGAAAAAACATTAACTATTTATACAACCGAAACCTTTGCTTCTCAGTGGGGGCCAGGAACAAAAATAAAAAATATCTTTGAAAAAAAATACAAATGTAAAATTAATTACCAAATTTTTCCAAACTCTATATCTATTATCAACAGATTAAAATTAGAAAAGTCAAACACAAAAGCAAATATTATTCTTGGTATAGATCAAACTTTAATTCACGAAGCTGAACAAACTAACCTTTTTGGAAAAAATAAAATCAAACTATCTGATTTAAATTTACCAGTCCAATGGAAGGATACATATTTTATTCCATATGATTATGGTTACTTTGCTTTCATTTATAACAATAAAAAACTGAAAAACCCACCTCAGAGCCTTTCTCAACTCATAAATGATAAAAATATTTCGGTAGTATATGAAGATCCTAGAATGGATACTGCTGGTACAGGTTTCATGTTATGGATGAAAGCCGTGTATGGAAAGGATGCATCTAAAATGTGGAAAAAATTATCTACGCATACCTTAACTGTTACAAATAATTGGACTCAAGCCTTTAACCTATTTAGAAAAGGAGAAGCTGATATGGTCTTATCCTATACTACTGATCCAGCATATAGTTTAATCGAAGAACAAAACAACTCTTTTTCAGCAGCTTCTTTCTCTGAAGGTCATTATATGCAAATTCAAGTTGCCGGATATATAAAAGAAAATAATTCCAAATTAACTCAGAATTTTATGAGTTTCATTCTCTCTAAAGGCTTTCAAAACGAAATGCCTACTGGCAGTTGGATGTATCCAGTAATTAAGACTAAATTGCCTAAAGAGTTTGATAGCCTAATAAGACCCAAAAAATCATTATTATTTTCGCCAGTTGAGGTTTTTCAAAATAAAGAAAAATGGCAAAGTGAATGGGAAAATTCAGTTTCTAATTAAAAAATACTTATGAATTTTGTTAATAAACTAGCGTTCTCTATAATATTTGTAATTTTTATTTTTTTATATTATTATTACATACTTTGATTACTCAGTCTGTTGTTATAAATATTTATAAAATCCTGAGTAATCAGTACGTTTTACACGTTATATTATTTACTTTATGGCAATCAATTCTATCAACTTTTTTTTCTATAATTATTGCTATTCCTGTTGGAATTGCCATATTTGAAAAAAAGAATAAATTTTCTTTATTTTTAATTGATTTTTCTTATATTCTACAAGTAATACCTGCATTAGTCATTGTGTTTGGAATTATTGCTGTTTTTGGAAATAATGGGATGATCAACAGTGTGCTTGAGTTGATTGGCTTAGAGCAATATTCTTTCCAATTGTATGGTTTATCTGGCATTTTAATTGCACATATCTATTTCAATTTACCATTAGCAACGCGTTTTGTATACCAAGGTTTGTCTAATATTCCCAATAATTACATTAGCCAATCACAAGTCTTAGGCCTTAGATTTCTGGATAATTTTAAATTAATTTATTGGCCTTTTATTGTCTCTGAGTTGCCAAAAGCTGCAATACTAATATTCGTAATGTGCTTTACAAGTTTTGCTATCATATTAACTTTGGGTGGGGGGCCGAAAGCTACTACGATTGGCGTTGCTATCTATCAGTTTCTTATGTTTAATTTTGATTTTGGAAGTGCGACAATCCTTGGGATAATCCAAGTTATAGTTTGTTCCCTAGCTATATATATACTTAATAGGAAGAAAACTATTGTTAAAGAATATTCAACAAAACGGATTTATAAAACAAAACAAAAATTATCTTTTATAAAATCATTTTTAATTTATTGTATTTTGTTTATTTTTGGTTTATTTATTTTTCTTCCTATCCTAGCAGTTATAATTGATGGCTGTAATGCTAATTTTTTTAAAAGCTTATCACAAAGTGGTTTATGGCTTTCTTTGATGAATTCACTCATTATTGGTATTTCATCTACAATTTTGAGCTTTTCTATATCTATACCGATTATTTTCAGCTTAGCAAACTTTAAGTATCATAATAAATACAAGATGGGATACTTACTACTTAATACTTTTCCCACTCTAATAATGGCTATACCCAGTATAATTATTGCTGCTTGTCTATTCATTAATCTTTACCAATACACAAATATATTCCTCACTATGTTTTTAGTAATCATTGTAAATGCAATTATCATGACACCTTTTATAATAAACTTTTTATCAGAGCCTATTTATTTAACACAGCTTGAAGTCACAAAACTATGTCAAACTCTGGGTATTAGTGGGTGGAGAAAACTATTGCTCATAGATTGGTTAAGCCTCAGAGAAGTAATCAGTAAAGTAATCAGCTTTTGTATCATTTTCTCATTTGGAGATCTATCTGTAATCATATTTTTTGGAAGCCAAGACTTTAAAACTTTGCCTTTATATCTATATGAATTACTAGGAAGTTATGATATAAGAAGTGCTGGTAACATTTCATTATTTTACCTAAGCTCATGTGTCCTCATTTACATTTTTATAAAATTTATTTTTAGTGGAAAATTATGCTTCAAATCAAAAACTTAAAGTTTAAATTTAACAATGAAATCTTTCAATATTCATTGACAGCAAATCATGGCGAAATCTTAAGTATTTTAGGTAAAAGTGGGGCTGGGAAAAGTACACTATTAAATTTGATTAATGGTCTTTTAGAACCCATGGAGGGTGAAATTATTTTTGATGGCCAAAATATCACGATGTTGCGTCCTCATGAACGTCCTGTATCTACTTTGTTTCAACAAGATAATCTTTTCAATCATTTAAGTAATTATAAAAATATTGCACTTGGGATATCTAGTAAGTTAAAACTAAGTAATAACCAACATAAAGAGCTACATATGATGGCTCAAAGATTAGGAATTGAAAAGCTTTTGAATAAAAAACCGGGGCAATTATCTGGAGGCCAACAGCAAAGAGTTGCAATCGCAAGGTGTCTTTTACGCGAGACTAAAATTCTTTTACTTGATGAACCTTTTGCATCACTAGAGCCATCGCTCAGAGGCAATTTACTTAATTTAATAAAATTTTTGGCCAAAGAGCGAAATTGGATTGTTTTTATGGTTTCGCATTTTCCACAAGATGCAGAAAAAATATCAGATACTATTCTTTTTATTCATGACCGTGAAATTTTATTAAACGGTCGAACATCAAAAATATTAAATAATACAACAAACCAACATTTGGCAAACTACCTCGACAATTATAAATAACTTTTATAAGTTCTCTTCAGCAAACTCAGCCAACTTACTTCTCACTACCCCATTAATATATATATTCGCACTTCTTTCAAAGTTTTTAAAACGTTCAACAATATAGGTTAAACCTGATGTTACAGGTGTTAAATAATTAGAGTCTATTTGAGATAAGTTTCCTGAACAGATTATTTTGGTACCCTCTCCACATCGAGTTATGATTGTTTTAATTTGGGATGCTGTTAAGTTTTGGCACTCGTCCAGAAGGACAAAAGCATTTTGTATTGAACGACCTCTCATAAAATTAACTGATTTGAACTGAAGATTGGCTTTATCATAAATATATTTCATTGAACCTTCACTGGATACATCATGTTTGTGAAGAGCCTCCATAGTATCAGTGACGGCCGCCAACCACGGCAACATTTTTTCTTCTTCTGTTCCAGGCAAAAAACCAATTGATTCTGCAATTTCAGGAGTATTTCTAGTAACTATAATCTTATCATACATACCCTTTTCAATAACTTGCTCAAGAGCTGATGCCATTGCTAGAATAGTTTTCCCACAGCCAGCTGGGCCAGTTAAAATAACCAAGTCTATCTCTGGATCTAAAAGTGCGTCCATTGCCATTCCTTGATATAAGTTTTTAGGTTTTATACCCCATGCTTCTAGAGACATTAGCCTATCAACAGATATGTCTTTTAATTTCACCTCATCTTCACCAATTTCTGTAATTTTTGCTGCAAAGTCTTCTGTATCATCAAGGATATATTGATTAACGTATGGTTTATCTAAAGTATTTTTGGAAATTTGATGTATCGTTTTACGTCCTTTATTTTCAGAAAAACAATCTAAAACTCGATCCCAGAACTTACCTTCATATTTAACAAACCCCTTGGATAGAAGGCCTATATCATCAATTAATTGATCTGTTCGGTAATCTTCAACATAACGAATACCAGAACTTTTAGCTCTCAACCTCATATTTATATCTTTTGTAACTAGCACTACACTTTTTTCATCACTCATTTTATGCTGAAGATATAAACATGCATTTAATATTCGATTATCCCCAGGTTTATCGGTAAAGGCATGAATTTTTTCGTTTATATCAAAATCAACAAAAATAGATATTTTACCCAAATTTTGTCCATCATCAGCAATAGTAATGCCTTTAGAAATTTGTTCTGGGGTCACATCTTTAAAAATATCCTCCAATGTTCTAATGGCAACTCTAGCATCTCTTGAAACATCCCGTTTGCTATCTTTGATTCTATCAAGCTCTTCTAAAACAGTCATAGGTATGATTACATCATGTTCTTTAAAAGAAAAAATTGAATGTGGTTCATGCAATAATATATTGGTATCTAAAATAAAAACTTTATTTTTTACATCACCCATATATACTCACCTCTTTTGTTATCTAATAGAAAACTTATACTTTTATTATATACTCATATTTATTAAACTTTTATTGTGATACATGTTGTATTGTCTTGTAAAAGATAAAAAAATTACACAAGGGCTATTAAAATAATGGAAATAGGTCAACGTTGGGTTAGTGATCATGAACCAGAGCTTGGTTTAGGTATAATTGATAAAATAACAATGAAAATAGTTCGAGTCTACTTTCCTGCAACAGATTCATCTCGTCAATATTCAAAAGTTAATTCGACTATCTCCAGATTCGCTTTTAGTATTGGGGATACTATTAAAAGTACCAGCAATAAAAAAATAAAAATTGAAAAAATTCATGGTAACGAGTCTTCAGTTTTAACCTATTTAGGTTCAAATAGCCATGGAATTGTTGAGAAGATTGTTGAAACGGAAATTAATCCTATTATTTTTTTCAACAATTTGCAGAGCAAAAAAAAATTATCAATTATTGAACAAAAAAATAATTTATATCTCAAATTAATAATTTTAAATGAAGTCCGCAAACAAAGATGCAACCCTTTGATGGGCCTTACAGGTTCCAGAACAGCATTAATTCCACATCAACTATTTATTACAAATGAGGTCTGCTCCAGAGAATCAGTAAATATTTTATTATCTGATGAAGTCGGTTTAGGCAAAACCATCGAAGCAGGGTTAATTCTTAAAAAAAACTTACAGATAACTTAATTGATAGAGTACTAATTATTGTTCCAGAATCTCTTCAATTTCAATGGATAATAGAGTTACTTAGAAAATTTGATTTACAATTCTCACTCTTTGATAAAGAAAGATATATTGAGGAGCTAAAAAATAATAAAAATCCATTTGATGGAAGTCAACTAATAATATCATCCATAGAACTTCTAAAATCAAATAGTAATTATCAAATTGATATTGAACAAGCCAATTTTGATATGATCATTATTGATGAGGCTCATCATATTACTTTTGAGCAGAACAAAATTACACCAGATTTTGCATTTATAAAAAGGTTATGTGAAAAAATAAAAAACAAAATACTAATTACTGCTACACCATATCAGTTTGGTTCTGAAAGTCACTTTGGTAGATTATCTCTTTTAGATCCTAAAAAATTTAATAGCTATGAAAAATTTCAAACAGAAGAGTCTAATTATAAAAAAATCATCCCTATAATCAAAAAATACATCTTAATCAAAAGATATCGGAAAAAGATCTTAATTCATTTTCCATAAACTTTTGTGATGGAGAACAACTCAAATTACTGACATCTTTATCTAACACTGACAACAACTCCCAGAAATATAATAATATCAAACGCACATTAATAAATAACTTGATTGATAGACATGGAACAAGCAGGTTAATTTTCAGAAATACTCGTAGCTTAATTAAAGGTTTCCCTACTAGAAAAACATATTTTAAAAAATTAAAACTACCTAAAACATATAAAGATGTATACGATAATATTAAAAATATACCTAGTTTTAAATATGAGTCTATTATTTCTCCGGAACTACTTATTAGTTCCCAAAATGGGTGGTGTAAAGTTGATCCTAGAATTACTTGGATAGAGGAGCTACTTTCCCAAGATAAAAGGCGCAAATTTCTACTCATTTGTTCTAATGCTTTAACTGCACAAAATATTGGGTTACATCTTAAAAGAGAAACATCTTTGAAAATTTCATTATTTGTTGAATCATTATCTATCATTGAGAGGGATAGAGCTGCAGCTTATTTTGCTGAACCTAATGGTTCACAGTTATTAATATGCTCCGAAATTGGTTCAGAAGGCAGAAACTTTCAGTTTACTAACAACCTTATTTTATTCGACTTACCAGTTAATCCAGACCTTTTGGAGCAACGGATTGGTAGACTTGATAGAATAGGTCAAAAAAGCAACCAACTTAATATTTTCATTCCCTACTTCACTTGCTCCCCACAAGAAAGACTACTGAACTGGTATGTTAAAGCCTTAAATGCATTTAATGACTATGTATCTTCAAGCTTTAAAGTATTTAAACATTTCGAAAAAGATTTGTTTTTTTCTCTAGTTAATTATAAAGAGGTAGAGTTATCTAATATTCTCATAAAAAAAACTAAAGTCTACAGAGAAAGGTTGATAAAAGAGATTGAAAAAAGTAGAGATTATTTGATAGAAATTAATTCTTCGGGGCAAGGCTACGGTATCGAGTTAAAAGAGAGTATTATTGAAGAAGAAAAACATAACTTAATTAAATATTATGCTGAGCAAGTTTTTGATAAGATTGGTATTTTACTAGAAGAAATAGATGAAACTATTTATAAGGTATCCCTTTCTGAAAGTAGATTATTTGAGAGCTTTCCGGGAATACCAGATAAAGGAAAGTTTGTAACTTTTAACAGAAAAACAGCTATCGAAAACGAATATTTAACATTCTTAACTTGGTCTTCCAATATAATTCAAAATGCGATATTTACATATCTCTCAGCAAATTCTTATAATATTTCAGTTTTATCTACAAAAAACAGTAACTATAAGCACGGTAACTTTTTTATTGAGTTTTTATTCATATCTAATCCTCAAGTTTCAAAAAAATCAAATATTAATTCGTATTTTCCAACTATGCCAATTAGAGTATTAATAAATGAAGACATGCATGACATTTCAAATAATTTGTCTGCTAAAGATATTTCAGAAAATAGCAAACTTCTAGACAAAAAATTAAGTTTGAAAATTTTTCAATTTATATCAAAACACCTTTCTAAAATGGAAGATTTTGCTCAAAAAACTGCCGATAAAATCCATCAAAAAGAAAAAAATATTTCCATTAATAGAATGCATAATATTCATGAGATAAAAAGAAATCGTCTATTATATTTAATGAGCATCAACCCTAATATATCTGAAGGAGAATTACTGTCATTAGATAAAGAGTTTCAGGAAAATAAAAAATTAATTTTGCAAACAGACATCTATTTAGATACTATGCACATCATTGTTAATGATATTAATTAAAAAAGTGTACGATAATTTTATATACTCACCTCCAAAAACCAGTTTAAATACAGTTTATCAAGATAATGACCTTATTGTTGTGGAAAAACCATCTGGTTTATTATCAACTCCAGGTCGACTACCTGAGCACAGAGATAGTGTTTTGACGCGTTGCCAAGAAGAGTTCTCTCATATACAACTTGTTCACAGGCTAGATATGGCTACATCTGGCCTTTTAATCTTAGCTATGAACAAAGCCGCAGAAAGATCCCTTAAAACTCAATTTAGCAATAGGACTGTAAAAAAAGTGTATTTTGCAGAAGTCAATGGTGTGATGCAAAACAATTTTGGTCAAATTAATGAGCCATTAATTTGTGATTGGCCAAACCGTCCAAAACAAAAAATTTGTTATAAATACGGCAAGCCTTCTATAACCAATTTTGAAGTGATAAAAAGGTTTGATAAAACTTCCTTAGTTAAGCTGACTCCAATAACAGGAAGATCTCATCAACTTAGAGTTCATATGATGTCAATTGGTCATCCTATTTTAGGTGATCGTTTTTACTCTCAAGACCAAAATGCACAAGATATGCATTTACATGCTTTTTCTTTAGATTTCTGTCATCCATTAACTCAAAAAAAAATAAAAGTCGTTTCTTCTTGTCCATTTCACAAAAACTTTTGCATCAATGATTGAGTTATATTTTTCTAATTTTCTTTAATGTTTCGTAAGCCGACTGAATTTCTTGTGTTTTCTGTTTAGCTAATTCAATCATTTCAGGCGGCAAACCCTTCGCTGATAATTTATCAGGATGATGCTCAATCATCAGCTTCTTATAGGCTTTTTTTATTTCACTATTTGAAGCAGAAGAATCAATACCTAAAATTCTAAAAGCATCTGTTTCTTTTGATTTACTGCTATATGTATTCTGAGAAAATGATGAGTTATCATATTGATAGTTCTGGCTTTGGAAACGTATTGCAGCCTCTTGCATTTTAAGCCATTGCTCTAATATCTTTTGTGAAAATCCCAATAGTTCAGCTAATTTAAATAATAAACTTCGTTCTTCATTATGAAGTGTTCCATCAGCAAAGGCCGCTTGAATTTGAATCTCCATAAAAAATTTCAACAAACTTATTCGACCTTGACATAGTTGTTTAACCTGAAGAACACTTTCACGAAATGCAAATCCATTCATTGTCCCTTCTTTAAATGCCTTTTGTGCTTTAAGTGTAGAAGTATTATCAAGAGCCATTTGTTTCATAATATATGAAGCCACTCTTATTTCATCACTTGTAACTCTGCCTTTAGCCTTAGCAACATGTCCCATAATTGAAAATGAAAGCTGAAAAAACTGTTCTTGCCGTTCTTTATTAACTCGACTATTTCTGGAGAAGGTACCAAAAGGATTTTTTGAATTATTAACAGCTCGGTCAAAAGCAAGTCCTAATAAAAACCCTATAAGTAATCCAAAAAAATTTAATAGGAAAAATCCAAATATAGCACCTAAAACTCTACCCCAGATTTGCATTATTATCTCCAATTATTATTTTATTTCAAAATTTATTTACAGAAATAGTGTTATATTCATAAAATTAGATTATCATACCATAATAAATATAAAAATATTACAAAAGCATTTAAAGGGATTCAAATTTATAATGCGTAAACCCAAAGCAAAAATAAAACTTTTAACTCTCTCTATATCTTCAATTTTATACTCCTTCTATAGTTATGGTGAAGCTTCGAATGTCATATTCAATGATATAAATCAACATCAACAAAATAACCCTGATTTTTTCTTACAAAAAAAAGAAACAAATAATGAAAATATTAGCGATAACCAATGTTTAATAAATAATAATGTACCAGATAATGGATACAAAATTTCAGCAAAACAGGCAAATATTACGCAACTAAACAATCAAAAGAAACAAGGCTCTTTAGTAACGTATAAAGGCGATGTAGTTGTTAAAAGTAATACCATGATTATAAAGGGTGATAAAGCAAGATATAATAGCCTAACACAAAATGCTATTGTTAAAGGTAATGTAAAAGCTAGCGATTCTGAAGTTAACGTCATTGCTAAACAAATTTCTGCTAATCTTAAAAGCAAAACATATCAATCAGATCAGAACGAATATACTGGCAGGTGCGTTCCAATGAGAGGAGACGCACAAAAAATTATTAAAAGCAATGTTAAAGGTACCGAGTTTTACAAAATGAGAAATGGTACGTTAACGACTTGTCCTAGTGATGATGATAGTTGGAAACTTGTTGCTACAAAAATAACCAGAGAAAATGACACACCATTTGCTGATTTATATAACACCACATTTCGAGTACATAATGTTCCTATTTTCTATTTACCCTGGATGAGAATTCCTGTGACTAATCAGAGAGTTTCTGGTTTTTTGATGCCTAGCGTTTCAATTGGTTCAAATGGATTTGGATGGACGACTCCTTTCTATTTTAATCTGGCCCCGAATTACGATTTTATATTGACTCCAACCATATACTCATATAGAGGGGCTTTCTTTCAAGGCTACTTTAGTTATTTAACCGATGGATGGGGCTCTGGTAAGTTGTATTTAGAATATATGCCACAGGATAAATTATATAAAGATAAAAAAAATCTATTTGGATATAAACTTAACCACAATTACTTATCAGCTGACAACCACTGGAGTTTTAGTGCAAACTATTCCAAAGTAAATAAAGGTGATTATTTTATAAATAACAACTTATCTTTACTAGGTTCAGATGGTACTTATTATTTGACACAAACTGCAACAAGTAAATACTCAGATACAAACTGGAATTTATCTGCAACAATTACAAAATATCAGTCCATACAAAACAGTGATATCAATCAACTACCAATTAACAACTATAGTTTACTTCCTCAAATAGAATTTAATTTTTATGATCCAAACTACTTACCTAACCAACTTAATTATAAACTGCACGCTGATGCGACTAATTTTAAAAGTGAATTTTCGAATGCCCCAAGTGCAATAAGATTAAATTTTAATCCAACTATTTATTTACCTTTAAGTACAGCACCTTGGTGGAAATTAAATCTTTCAACGACGGCATATTCATCCTATTATCAACAAGATATTAAAAATTTTTCTCCAACTGATCCAGAGCCTGGTGAACAAAACCTAGAAAAAAATGCTTCTAGGGTAGTGCCATCTTTTAATATAAGTGGTTCACTTTATTTAGATTCTAATAGTGCGCCAATACAAGGATACTCTCAATCTTTTGAGCCAAGGTTCCAATATCTCTATACTATGAATGTAGATCAAAGTTCTATTTGGAACAGCTATAATTACACTAAATACGGCGGATATGACTCTGTTAAAAAAAGTTTAGGTTACTATGATTTATTTTCAGATCGCTCTTATGCAGGTTCTGACTACTATGCACCTGAGAATAGATTATCGTTAGGTGGAACATACCGACTTTTTAATCCTCTTCAAGATGAAGTGTTTAACTTTTCTTTAGGACAGATATTTTATAATAGTTCACAAACACTTTATACAATACCTGAAAATGCTACTTGTCAACGTCCAGGCTGTTCTGATCCAACATCGTATCAAACAAAGTTTTCTACAACAGCACTACAAACCAATGTTAAAATAACAGACAACCTTAAATTTGACAACTCAACACAATATTCATTTAAACTACATCAACTAGAATCGTTTAATTCAACACTTAGATATTCATTTGATGATGACTTATATTTTGTGGCACCAAGTTACACCTATATATCAAGAGATTTTCTTTATAATACGAACCCAAACAACTACAATTTAGGGTTATATAGTAAAGATCCAAATTCTAAAACTAATTATGGTATTTCTCAAACCGGGATAACAATTGGAGGTCAATTATCAAACTCGATCAATCTAAACGCGACTTATTTTTATGATTTGAATTACAATCTTCTTGCTCAGACATCTCTGAATTTAAATTATAGTTCATCTTGTTACACCCTGGGTTTTACACTTTTAAGAAGATTAAATGATTCATGGTGGATGACCGATACAGATGAAACAATTAGCCAAGCAGATGACGAAAGATATGAAAATGTATACATGATAAACTTTACTATATTGTCTCTTCCTGGGATGAAAAATCCAACTATTGGTACTACCTCATCTGAAACACCATTATACAATTACGTTGACCCATTTAATTTGAGTTAAAATATGATAAACTGTAAACTGAAACCATTTTATTTGACTTTGGAATAATTTAATGAAAAAAAAAATCTCCCTTCTTATTGGTATTATTATATGTGCCATCATTGCTCCAGTTGGATATACCAAGTCAATCAATAGCATTATTGCAGTCGTAAATAACGATGTTATTTTGCAAAGTGAAGCTAACACGCTTAAAAAGTTAATGACCTTTGGGCGACCAAATAATTTATCAAAAAAAGAATTGAATAAGTTAGTGATTAATCAACTAATTATGCAAAAATTAATGTTAGAACAAGCAAAAAGATTTAACATAAATATTCCTGATGAAGCAATAAACCAGAGGATAAATCAAATTGCTTCAAGCCAAAACCTTACACTTAACCAATTTAAAACTCTTCTAGCAAAGCAAGGGTTAAACTATGATAGCTTTAAAGATTTTCAAAAAAATCAAATGTTATCAGCTGAAGTTAGAAATGCATCTCTACAGCAAATGGTCATTATTAACCCTAATGAATTAAAGCCTCTTGAAAAAAGTGCCAAAGCTACTCTAAATAATGAAATTTATAAAAACTCATCCTACCAAATTCAATATATTCAGTTAAGAGCTGATTCAAACGATGACAGTCAAACACAAAATCAAGCAGAAAAGCAAAAAGCATATAAAATATTAAATGACATCAAAAATAAAAAAATTACATTTTCTCAAGCTGCAAAGAAATACTCAACTGGACCTTATGCACAATCAGGTGGGAACTGGGATTGGATGAAGTTAGATGAAATGCCAACAATTTTTGCACAAAACATTTCGAGTCCTTATGTTGGTAAAATAATTGGACCTTTCTGGGGTGCTGGTGCATACAATATTATTAAAATCAAACAATTGAAAACACCTCCAAGCCCTAAAGCTCAGGAAATTAATTCTGAACATATACTAATAAAAACTTCCATAGTATTAGATGACAATGCAGCACGTACAAAGTTAGAAGAAATTAGAAAAAACATACTTTCAAAAAAGGAATCATTTTCAGATGCAGCAAAACTTTACAGTCAAGATACACAGTCTGCAATTAGAGGTGGTACTTTAGGATGGCAAAAACCAGAAATATTTGCACCAGCTTTTAAAGATACTATTGAAAAATTAAAAGTGGGTGAAATAAGTCAACCTTTTAAAACTACTTTTGGGTGGCATATTGTAAAAGTGTTAGGCAAAAGAGATTTATCTTCAAAACAAGCCTATGTAGAAAAAGTAGCTTATGCTAAGTTATACGATAAAAAAGCGTCTGAACAATATACAATGTGGGCTAGAAAAATAAAGGCTGGTGCTTACATCAAAATAATAAATAAAGATTATGAATAAACCGATTATAATATCCTCTGGAGAACCATCAGGAGTTGGTCCCGATATTGTTATATCAAGTCTATCAAAGAGCTACTCAACGCCAATTTTAGTCTTTGGAAATATAGATTTGATTCAACAAAGAGCACATCAATTAGGCTACCATATAAAAATTAAAGATTATGACTTATTTCCAGAGGTTGGTTACCATGAAGCTAACACGATGTGGATTAAAAACTTTCCTCTTCGTGAAAATGTTAAACCAGGTATACTAAACAAAGAAAACGCTAGTTACGTTTTATCTATCTTAAAAGAAGCAAATAATTTTTGTCTAACCGATAGGGCTTCGGCACTTGTAACCGCTCCTGTTCACAAGGGAATAATTAATGAAGCCGGTATTCCATTTACTGGTCATACAGAATATTTGGCTAATGTATCTGATACTCAAGATGTTGTCATGATGTTAGCCAGCCCAAATTTAAGAGTAGCTTTAGTTACAACCCATATCCCACTTAAGGATGTTCCTGCAGCAATTAATAAAGATAAATTTAGTAAGGTAACGACAATTTTAAATGATGAACTAAAAAGTAAGTTCGGTATCTTGAAGCCCAAAATATTTATCTGCGGGTTAAACCCTCATGCTGGAGAAAATGGTCATTTAGGTCTTGAAGAAAAAAATGTGCTTATCCCTGAAATCCAGCGTTTACAAGTTGAAGGGATTCATGCAATAGGACCATTACCAGCAGATACAATTTTCCAACCCAAAATCATTAAGGAAGCAGATGCATTTTTAGCAATGTATCATGATCAAGGACTTCCAGTTTTGAAATTTGACGGATTTGGAAATGCAGTAAATATTACACTTGGATTACCTTACATCAGAACTTCAGTTGATCATGGAACAGCAATCGAAATTGCTGGTAAGGGCGTTGCTTCAGATCAAAGTCTAAAATCAGCAATTTCATACGCAATTAATATGGTGAATAAAAAATGAGCTTCGTTCACAATGAGCACAAAGCAAGAAAACGCTTTGGTCAAAACTTTTTAAATGATGAGTTTATTATAAACTCTATAGTTGACTTAATTAATCCATCAAACGAGGATGTTTTAATTGAAATCGGACCTGGATTAGGAGCTCTAACAAGACCTACCTTAGATAAGGTCAGTCACCTTAATGTTATTGAATTAGATAGAGATTTAGTAACCCGGCTAAAAGATGACATAAAATTATCGCATAAACTTTCTATCTTTGAGGCAGATGCACTAACATTCGATTTTAGTCAATTTTACGAAAAAAATAAAAAAGTTAGAGTTTTTGGAAATTTACCTTATAATATTTCTACACCACTTATATTTCATTTGCTCACATTTCACAGCCTTTTTCTAGATATGCATTTCATGCTACAAAAAGAGGTAGTTAATAGAATGTGTGCTCAACCGAATTCAAAAGCATACGGTCGTTTATCTGTTATGACACAGTATTTCTGTAATGTAACACCTGTTTTGGAAGTTCCTCCTTCATCTTTCACTCCACAACCAAAAGTTGACTCGGCTATTATTAGATTACTCCCCTTTGATAAAATAGCTCAACCGACAAAGTCAATTAAGTTATTAGAAAAATTAACTAAGATTGCTTTTAGTCAACGAAGGAAAACCATAAGAAATAGCCTTAAAAGTTTATTTGAGCCTGATGAATTAATATCATATGGTTTCGATTTAAAGTTAAGACCAGAAAATCTGAGTGTAGAAAACTATATCTATTTATCAAATAAACTTTTTGAGAAACAGAAGATATAAAATGGCCACTTATATTGTTGGAGATCTACATGGATGCTTTGACCAGCTTATTGATTTATTGGAGTCAGTAAACTTTTGCGAAAGAAAAGATCAATTATTATTAACAGGTGATATAGTCGCTAGAGGTCCAAAATCCCTCGAATCCTTACTTTTTTAAAATCTATGAAAGATAGCGTAGATTTTGTTTTAGGCAATCACGATTTACATCTTATTGCCGTCGCAAAGGGTATTAGACAACCAAATAAAAGTGATAAACTAGAAAAAGTTCTTAAATATAAAGATTTAGATATATTAATAAAATGGCTCCAATCAAAAAAATTTTAATGCAACACCCTACCCACAATTTTTATATTGTTCATGCTGGCATTCCTCCAGGATTTAATTTAAATGAGCTCGTAAATATATCAAAAAAAATTGAAGAAAAAATTTCTTCTAAAAACTCATACTTTTTCTTAAAGGATGCCTTTACTAAAACAGCTAATGTTTGGTCACCCTCTATGAAACAAACTCATAAAGAACTGTTCATGTTGAACGCATTTACGCGAATAAGATACGTAAACTTCAAAAAAACGAAATTGATTATAGTATAAAATGTCATCCTCTCGATAATGATAACCCAAATATAAAACCATGGTATAAGCTTATTAATACTCCAGATTTAAATGGAAAAAAGATTATTTTTGGTCATTGGTCGTCACTCATGGGGATCGTAAACAAAAATGTTTTAGGTCTTGATACAGGTAGTGTCTGGGGAAATTATTTGACTATGATAAGGTGGGAAGACCAAAAGATATTTAAGTCTTCACTTAACTCTATTTAAAATAAAAAGTCTAAATCATATTGATTGCTATCATTTGCTTTGAATGTTTTGGTAAATTCCGTTCTCCATTTATCTTTATCAACTTCCGGAAAAAAAGCATCGCCATCTAAATAAGCATTTACTTTTGTCAAATAAAGCGTATCAACTTTATCAATATGCTCTTCATAAACTTTAGCACCCCCAATAATCATAATTTCAGACGCATTTTTATACGCATCAATAGCATTATCGAAAGAGTTAAAGGCCTCTACCCCAATATGAAAAAAGTCTTTACTATTAGTTAAAACCAAATTTTGACGATTAGGTAAAGGTTTGCCTATGGATAGAAAAGTATTTTTCCCCATCAATACTGGCTTACCTAAAGTATGCTTTCTAAACCACTTAAAATCTTCAGGCAAATGCCACGGCATTTTATTTTCAAGGCCAATTACATTATTACTGCTCATCGCAGCTATCATACTTAACTTCATGTATCCTACAAAATTTATGGTTTATAAAAGACTTTGACATCGTAATCATCTTCATTCCAATCATCGAAATCATCTTCGTTATTTTTTTCATCAAGAATATTTTCATGATAATCATCCCATTTAAAAGACTTATCATCTTCCTGAACTTCCCTGAGTTCAATTTTGGGGATGTTCTTCAATGTTTCAATTAAAAAGTAATTTAAATCTTTGATACCCTCTTTAGTAACTGCTGAAATTTTAAAAAACTTACCGTCATAGTCAAGTTTATTGATTACACTTTTAATTATTGAATCAGTTTCTTCTGCTGATAATAGATCTATTTTATTAAATACTAAAATTCTAGGTTTTTCATATAGTGCCTCGCTATATTGCCTAATTTCATTAAGAATTATTTCTGCATTTTCTACTGGATCAGTTTGATCAAAAGGATACAGATCAATAAAGTGTAATAAAACTCTACACCTTTCAAGATGTTTTAAAAACTGCATACCTAATCCCAAACCTTTTGAAGCACCATTAATTAGCCCAGGTATATCAGCGATAACGTAACTAGAATTTGTATCAACTTTCACTACACCTAATTTAGGGACCAAGGTTGTAAAGGGGTAATCTGCAATTTTTGGTTTAGCGGCTGAAACTGAGTCAATAAAAGTTGATTTACCAGCATTAGGCAAACCCAATACACCAACGTCAGCCAATAATAATAACTCAAGCTCTAGATTTCTAACTTCACCTTCCGTTCCCATAGATCTCTGACGAGGTGCTCTATTAACTGAAGATTTAAATCTCGTATTACCTAGTCCGTGAAAACCACCCTTGGCCACCATTTTCTTCGTGCCATGATTGGTTAAATCAGCTATAATTTCTCCTGTATCTTCGTCTCTCGCTCGAGTTCCAACAGGTACTTTTAATATAACATCTTCACCACGCTTTCCTGTACAATTACCTCCACGACCATTTTCTCCACGCTGAGCAGAATAAAATCGCTCATATCTGAAATCAATTAATGTGTTCAGATTTTCATCAGCAACCATATAAACGTCACCACCATCGCCACCATCTCCACCATCAGGTCCGCCTTTGGGGATGTATTTTTCTCGCCTAAAGCTAACGACTCCATTGCCGCCATCTCCAGCACTCACTTTTATTTTAGCTTCATCAACAAATTTCATTATATGAAACTCCTTCGAGAAATATTTTTAATTAAGATGAATGATAGCATAATTAACAAGATTATTCAGAAATATAAATGTTATAAATTATAGATTTTAGGTTTACTTTGATTGGAAGATTTTTACGATGGAATACCACCAACTAATTAAAGTTGGTGGGTAAGAATTTATTCAGCTTCTATTGAGATGAACTTTCTGTTTTTTGGACCTTTAACTTCAAATTTAACTCGTCCATTTGATAGGGCAAAAAGAGTGTGATCTTTACCACAACCAACATTTAAACCTGGATGAAATTTAGTTCCTCTTTGACGAACTAAAATATTACCAGCTAATACAGACTCACCACCAAATTTTTTAACACCAAGTCTTTTACTCTCTGAATCGCGTCCATTACGAGTAGAACCACCAGCTTTTTTATGTGCCATTTAACTTCTCCTCAAATTCTATTAATTGATACTTGTGATTTTAACTTCTGTAAACCACTGACGATGTCCCATCTGCTTACGCGAATGTTTACGTCTTCTAAATTTTACAATTTTAATCTTATCAGCTCTACCATGAGAAATAATTTCAGCTTTAATCTTACTTCCTGAAACTGTTGGTTCACCAACTTTTACATTTTCTCCATCAGCAACAAGTAAAACTTCATCAAATTCTATATTAGAACCAGTTTCAGCATCAATCTTTTCTAGTCTCAAAGTTTGACCTTCTGTCACTCTGTGCTGTTTACCACCACTTTTAAAAACCGCGTACATTTTTTACTCCGCTTTACGCAAGATCGCTTATAATTGCTTGCGTTTTATATTACTACATAGGATGCGAATTTTACTCTAATTTTACTAAATGATCAAGCAAGTATGATATAAAATAAAAAAAAAATTTTTGTTATATCTATTTTAAAGTGATAAAATTAAATCTAATTATCTGCCCTTCAACCCAAAAATTTATGACTTTATCAGAAATCTATGACTTGATTAAGAATGAATTATCATTAGTTGATAAAAAAATACTTGAACAATTTACATCTAAAGTATTATTGGTCAATCAAGTTGGACATTATATTGTTAATAATGGTGGAAAAAAAATCAGACCCGTTATTGCGCTTTTATGCTCCAAAGCTATTGGACTTAATACATTTAAAGCCCTAGATGTTGCTGTATTTATAGAATTAATTCATACTGCAACATTATTACATGATGACGTCGTTGATGAATCAGTATTAAGAAGAGGAGAACAAACAGCCCATAAAACTTTTGGCAATGCAGCAAGCATTCTTGTTGGTGACTATATTTATACTAGATCCTTCCAAATAATGGCTAATTTAGACTCTCTTCCAATAATAAAAATCATGAGTGATGCTACAAATATAATTGCTGAGGGTGAAGTGCTTCAGCTTATGAATTGTAATAATCCTGAAATTACAGAAAGTGAATATATTGACGTTATTTATTTTAAAACAGCCAGGTTATTCGAAGCTACTACAAGCTCTATTGGTATTCTTAATAAATCTAATAATATCGAACTTGAAGCTCTACGAGACTATGGTAAATACATAGGGACTACTTTTCAAATAATTGATGATTATTTGGATTATGTCGCTTCAGATGAACGTATTGGGAAAAGAATTGGTGATGACTTAAATGAAGGAAAAACAACATTACCAGTTATTCATGCTAGATCTCATGCCAGTCCAGAAGAAAAGGAGTTCATTGATCAAGCAATTCTTAAACCATCTTCGAACACAAACCTAACCAAAATGATACAAATATTTGAAAAGTATAATTCTTTAGAATATGTCAAAGAAAGAGCAAAAAATGAATCTCAAAAGGCCATTCAAGCTATTTCAATTATACAAGACTCTGTTTACAAAGATGCACTTATTAATCTAGCAAAGCTAGCTTCAAGTAGGGAATACTAATTGAAGCTATGTTATTATTGTCCTAGGTGTTTGAATTTATAAAAGAAACACCTTTATCAATATCGTTATTCAGTGTTTCTTTCATGTTATCAAGCATATCACTTTCGTAAGGACTCAAATCTCCAAGAGGTAAATGCGACTCTATCCCATTGACACTTAGTAATACCGGTCTTGCAAAAAATGGAATATTGTCAGAATCAGAAGTATCAACATAGGCATAATCAATTACTTCTTTCTTTCCATTCAAGGCATCAATCAATGACATTGTAAATCGGTATGCCGCATAACCCATTGATAAGGTAGCAGAACCCCCGCCAGCTTTTGCTTCTACAACTTCTGTTCCTGCATTTTGTATTCTAAAAGTAAGATTTTTAACTTCTTCTTCCGTAAAAGTTATGTCTTTCACTTGAGAAAGTAGTGGCAAAATAGTTATACCTGAATGGCCTCCGATAACTGGGACAGCTATATCTTTATTATTATAACCTTTCAATTCTGATACAAAAGTTTCAGCTCTTATAACATCAAGGGTAGTTATTCCGAATAATTTTCTAGAATCATAGACTCCTTTTTGTTTTAATACTTCAGCCGCAATTGGAACAGTTGTGTTCACTGGGTTGGTTATAATGCCTATAAATGCGTTGGGATTAGCTATCGCAATTTTTTCTGTCAAACTTTTTATTATACCAGCATTTATATTAAATAAGTCAGATCTATCCATCCCTGGTTTTCTAGCAACACCCGCTGAAATTAAAATAATATTTGAATCTTTAATTGCATCAGAGGGATCTTCTCCACAAAAACCCTCAACCTTAACTTTATTTGGTATATGAGATAAATCTTTAGCAACACCAGGAGTTACACTAGCAATATCATACAATGACAAAGTAGAGTAATCTGGAAGATTATTTTTTAATAATAAGGCAAGAGCTTGTCCAATCCCACCTGCAGCACCTAATACAGAAACTTTCATACTTAACTCCATATATTCTTAATTAATAAGAAATACTATATTGTTTTATATATTTGAAATAAAGACTATATTTGAAATGTTATTTTTTAATTTACACAACATGATCTTTATCAAGCTTTAATTAAGACATCTCTAGCTTATTAAACAAATAAAGAATAGAATGATTTTTTGTTTAAATTTTCATATGATATTATATAAAATATCATTATTAAATTGGAGAATTTTTGATGACAAATAAACAAGAAGAATTAATAAAAGCTTTTAAAGTCATTTTAAAAAAAGAACTAATGAGCTCTCAAAGTGAAATAGTCGATTCTTTAAGAAAACAGGGTTTTGATGGCATAAACCAATCAAAAGTTTCAAGAATGCTCACAAAGTTTGGAGCAGTAAGAACCCGAAATGCAAAAAAAGAAATGGTATATTGCTTACCAACTGAATTGGGTGTTCCTACGATTAGCAGTTCATTGAAAGAACTTGTCATGGAAATCGGATATAACTCAGCAATGGTTGTTATTCATACTGGTCCTGGTGCTGCACAACTAATCGCCAGATTACTTGACTCTCTTGGAAGACCATCTGGCATCCTTGGAGTTGTTGCTGGCGATGATACGATTTTTGTAACCCCCACAAAAGATGTTGAAACTGAAATACTCCATTTATCTGTGTGTAAACTATTTGAATATCAAATCTAGCTAAGCATTAGAAAACTTTTCATTTAGTTTCTTTTTTAAATTATTTGCTAAATTATTAAACCCCCCATTGCTCATCATTATAATAATTGATTTTTCTTTTATTCTTGTGAGACAAAACTCTTCTAGATCTTTTATTTCTTTAAACCTCTTAAAGTCAAACTGCCGTGATTTTTCTTCTGATTCTTTTCTTAACTGCGGCAGGTTAACGCTATCAAACATATAAACCTCATTAGCTCCTTTAAAAGAGTCTAGTAGGGTTTCGTTATGAACTCCCATTTTCATGGTTGCAGAACGGGGCTCAAAAATAGCTATAATCTGATAGCTGTCATCAAACTTATTTTTTAAAGCTTGAATAGTTTCTTTGATTGCCGTAGGGTGATGTGCAAAGTCGTCATAAAGGTAAATATTGTCATGGTTATATAAAAGCTCTAGTCTTCGCTTTGGGCTCAAAAATGTCTTTAATGAATTAGCACTTAAATCAATGGCAATTCCTATGTGCTTAGCTGCAGCAATAGCCATGACAGCATTTTTTGCATTATGCTCGCCTATTAAATTCCAATCAACAATAGTTGAATGCTTATTATCACCATCATCAATGATAGAAAATTGACTATAATCTTTGTTATGTTCGGAAATACACAAACCTTCAGAGCCAAAATTTTTTTGAAGTTGACTCCAAAAACCCATATCGATTAATTGATTTATATTTTTAGAACTATCTGGTATAAAACATTTTGCGAATGAAGGCATTTTTCTAAACATTTGATTAAATTGATTTTGAATTTCAAGTAAGTTAGCAAATATGTCAGCATGATCAAATTCCAAATTATTAATAATTAATGTCTTTGGTCCATAATGAATAAACTTAGATCGTTTATCAAAAAAAGATGTATCATACTCATCAGCCTCAATTACAAAAAAATCACTCTTACCCAGACGAGCAGAGCAGCCAAAATTACTTAAAATTCCGCCTACTAAAAAACCAGGCTCATAACCATTGTCTTCAAGAATCCATGTTAACATACTCGAAGTTGAAGTTTTTCCATGTGTTCCAGATACAGCTAAAACCCACTTCTCTTTTAAAACATTTTGATATAACCATTCAGGTCCAGAAACATATTCAATCCCCTTATCCAAAACATATTCTACAGACTGATTTCCTCTAGATAACGCGTTACCAATAATTACTAAATCAGGACTTGTTTCTTCGAGAAAAGAAGCATCATAGCTTTGAATTAACTTAATATTTAAGCTTTCTAAATAAGTGCTCATTGGAGGATAAATATTTTGATCACTACCGCTTACTTCGTGACCTAATTGCTTTGCAATTGTGGCTATTCCAGCCATAAAAGTACCACAAACACCTAAAATATGGATTTTCATTTAATACCCTTAACTAAAAAATATAAAAGCACTATATCATTTTATAAAAAAAATGTTGATAAGTTATATTCATTAAAGTGTTATCTTTTGAAAACAATCATGATATAAATCAAAAAAAACAAGTTAATATATTTTTAATTATAAAAATTTAAGATTAAATAAATGATAATAAGATATTAAAAATATAAAGGACATATATATGAAAAAAATAAAAACTTTAGGAGAATTTATAATTGATAACCAGCAGGAAATATCTTATGCAACAGGTGAACTCACTTCATTACTTAGTTCCATTAAATTAGCAGCAAAAATAGTTCATAGAGAAATTAATAAGGCTGGATTATTAGACTTGTCATCGATAAATCACAACCAGAATATACATGGAGAAATTCAAAATAATTTAGATATATTTGCTAACGAGACTTTCAAAGATACTCTAAAAGCAAGAAATCAAGTTTGTGGTATTGTTAGTGAAGAAGAAGATAATGTTGTTACGTTTGATAAACAGCTCAATGTAGAATCGAAATATGTTGTTCTTATGGATCCTCTCGATGGTTCTTCTAACATAGATGTAAATGTTTCAGTTGGTAGTATATTTTCTATTTTTAAGAGAAAAACACCTGTCGGTCGTCCAGTTGAAATCGAAGATTTTTTACAGCCTGGGACTAAACAAGTTGCAGCTGGTTATATTATTTATGGTTCTTCAACAATGTTGGTATATACGACCGGCAATGGTGTTCATGGCTTTACATATGATCCATCGTTGGGTGTTTTCGCTTTGTCCCATGAAAATATCAAAATACCGACAAAAGGTAAAATATATTCCATAAATGAAGGAAACTATACAAAATTTCCTCAAGGAATTAAATCTTATATCAAATATTGTCAAGAAATTGATAAGCAAACATCTAGACCTTTTACATCAAGATACATTGGTTCTTTAGTAGCTGATTTTCATAGAAATCTTTTAAAAGGAGGAATATTCTTATATCCAAGTACTGCAACATATCCTAATGGAAAACTAAGACTATTATATGAATGTAATCCAATTGCATTTATTGCAGAGCAAGCAGGAGGACTTGCAATAAGTAATAATAAAAATATTCTTGAGATAGCTCCTGAAGAAATACATCAAAGAGTTCCATTTTTTGTTGGTTCTAAAGATATGATTTCTCATTTAAAAAAATATATTTTTGACTAGTCTTAATCAAAATTAAATGAGCGTACTATCTCTACGGAGTTACTAATATTTTGTATTAATGCTATATAAATATTATTGTTAATATGGTACTTAATTTGCCATTCAGGTTCTTGAGTATCAATATTCATTCCATATGTTAGTTGTACTTTTTTGAAAATATATCCACTTAAAGCCAATTGTGAACTATTTCCCTGACTGTTTGATGTTAGAGCTAATTGTTTTATTCCTAATTGTTTCCCTAAACTTTTTATAGTTCCATTTGAGTTTGATATCAACAAACCTAGTCCTGCTAAGTTTGCATTCTTTTTATTATCACTATTATTTGATAAACCATGACCATATACCAGATACGATATTTGTTCTGGTTTTGGTTTTGAAGGGATCGAGTACAATGAGATTTGAGGTCTATTTAATGATCCTGTTACTTTAACTCCAACTTTCTGAATGTCACTACTGGTAATCTCAGGGTTACGATATGCTTTTATGAATAAAGAAGGGTTATCTAAAACACCATTAAATATTACTTTACTATCTTTTTCGAGGATAAGGTTTTGGCTAAATTGATTATATTTGCCATTAGTTATTAACTGCCCAAATAAGGCTAAGTTATTATTTTTATATTGTAATTTCAAATTCCCAAAAATATTACCTTTAAACCCCAAACCCTTAATTTTAAATTTGTTACCTATATTTATTTGGATTAAGCCATTTACTTTTTTTGTCGTTGATAATAAATTTTTGCGAAGAGGTTTATACTTAGAGTCGACCAGAATAACATCTTTTGATGTGGTAATAGCTTCTTCAGGAAAACTTTGAATTTTTAGTTTACCACTTGGAATATTAATATTACCTGATATATCAAAACTATCTTTTGAAATGACTCCATTAATATTTGAACTAATCAATCCATTTCCATATTGAGGAATATTTAGATTAAAATTATTTGTTTTAACTATAAATTTTAAAAGAGCATTTTCGGTAAAGTAATCTTTCAGGTCTGATTGAATTGATAAAAAGCCGGAATTAGTTTGAACATGAGTGTTAATGTTTATCAATTTTTTATTCAATTTTATGTCAATCTTTCCATTTTTAATATTAAATGGAAAAATTGTAGTTTTAACTCTGTTAATCTTGATATTTGATTGACCTTCAAAGTGAGGTGTTTTTAAGTCACCACTAATCTTAATATCTGAATTAGCTATTGCACCTAAATTAGTTATTTCTCTAGACAGGTGGCTAAGTGACTCTAAAGGTATATTATTTAATTTCAAATAACCATCTAATATTTTTTTTTGATAAATGTCTTTTATGTTTAATTGTAATTTAAGGAGTCCTATTTTATTAAGTTTAGAGTTGATACTTAAATTTACTTGATTATTGACTAAACCTCCTTTCAAATTAAACTTTTTCCAAGTAAAAATTTTTCTAAAAACACCTGATTTTTTTAAAGAAAATGAGCCTTCACTCTTAATGTATAAAGAGTTTTTATATTTGTTCCCCTGAATACCCACATTTAATTTTCCTGTTAACTTTATGTTAGAGGGTAAAAAATTATCGATAGCTTTAACATCAAGATTTTGAAGATTTAATTTGTATACCAAATTATTGTTTAATAGATTTTTAATATAAACATCAATTTTTGAAGCCTTACTCCTCAAAGAAATTGTACCAATATCTATTTTATGAAAGTCGTAATTAACAATGAAAGGTTTTATTAAATGAAAATAATTTTTTCTATAAGTTAAATTTAATGTTTGGAAATTAAAAAATATTTGTTTTTTTGATAATTTTGTTGAAAAAAAGGATTCAATTTTTGTATCACCTTTTAGTAGCTCAAAATGAAAAGAATCACTTTTAGCATTCATAGAAGAAATTAAACTCACACTGCCAAAACCTATCTTTTTATAAAAAGCTTTCTTTAAGGTTAAATGAACTACTGGTTTCAAATATCCATTTACGAAATTTGTATCCATAAACAAACTAGCTGAATAAAATGAAATTGTGTCAAAAATATTTACACCTTTGCCTTTGAGCCTAATTTTTGCCCTCGGGTTATTAACCGTCCCACTTAATAATGCCTCACCTTCTATCTTACCTTTTGATTGAGGTAAGAAATATTTTAGATTTTCACAATCAAGTTTTGCTATTAAATTTAAATGATTTGTAGTTAGTTTTCCTTTTACAAAAAATATTTTTTTATTTTTATTTTTATTTTTGACTGATAAGAATATATTTGAAACATTAATAATTTTATTATCTGAGATATTAAAATTATTAATGTCTGTATTTAAAATTAAATTTTGTTTTTTATTATAAAGATGCAATTTAGTATTTAAATTTACGCTAGTGCTATGTTCCTTTAATAGACCATCAAGATTTAATCGTCCTGTTATATTAATAAAATTAGAGTCGCTGAAATATACTGGTAGAGATTTTAGTACAAGAGCAACCTTATATTTTATGGTTTTTTCAAAAAGTAAAGTTCCCAACAAATTTATTCTGTTATTATTATCTAATAAATTAAACTGGAACTTTTTATTGTTACCCTTACCTTTACCTAAAACAATTGATTTCTTATTTGAGTCACTAATAATATAAGATTTTGAAAAAATACTAAATGAAGACAATATGGAACCATTCAAAATAAAATTTCCATTAATGCTTTTTAATTGGTTAGCCTTCAAAAATTCTTTGTTATCAATTTGATAATTTACATTCAATTTTACCAAATAGTTAGAATCCTTCATGTCCAAATTCCCGTTTATGCCAAAAACTATATCATTATAATTTAGTGAAGCCTCCTCAAGCTTTAATTTGGTTTTATTTAAAAAACCTTTAAACTTTAAACTATTTAAAGTATGTACTTTAGACTTTGTGATATATTTTACTTGATTAAATAAAACTTTATTAAAATTGATATTTGGAAGAAGCTTTGTATAAAAATCACTATCTGTATCCTTACTATCTTCACTTTTTGAGTTTTTTTTATTCTGAACAACTGTATTTATAACGTGCAATCTTTTAATTGAAAGAGTATACGTATGTATATTAAACCCTAGCTTTGCTTCAATATTTGATAATTTTGTTTGTACATTTTTATTGTTAAAACTAATACTGTTAAAATTAATGCCATCAAAAATATTTCCCTTGATATATTCTATGTGTAAGGTATCACTAAAGTCATTAACTATACTAAAAACCAATTTATTACCTGCAGATGACACCAATAAACAATAAGTCAAGGTAGTTAAAAATAATAGTAAAAATATCGTAGTTATTATTAATCTTTTAAGCATTACAGTGAAACTCCTAATGAGAAATAGAAGTGAATTTCATTAGTGCCCAAACCATGTCCGATATATAATGAAAAATCTCCAAACCTTGTATTTCTTATAATTACTGGACCAATACCTCTATACCACCTTAAATTTTTTTTTGAACTCCAGGATGACCCATAATCATAAAATATACCTCCCCACCACTTATTAAATATTTTATGCTGATATTCTGTTCTAGTATAAAACTGATACTTTCCTCCAACCTGTTTACCATTAATAGCCTGTGGAGAGATACTTTGATAATCAAAACCTCTTATAGAATTGCCACCTCCTAGAAAAAATGAAAATGATGGAGGAACCCTATTGATATTATCTGTTATAATATAGCCGCCATTAATACTTAAAATTAATCTTTGTGCTTTATTTAACTTTTGAACAAATGTATTTGTAGAAGTAATACGAGTAAAGCTTGGAATATTACCAATCGAAGGATTTGTGTATTCAACTGTAATTTGTTCAGAATTTCCTGAGTCTAACCTAAATTTATTTCCTTTTGTACTTCTTGTTAATGTAATTGAGGGTACAAAAAATTTCGCTATATCAGAATATATCGAAGCTTGTTTATAATTTTCATAATAAAAATTAATGCCGTAGGCTATATTATAAAATGTTGATAATTTTTGATATCTATTGAATCCGAAACTTGCATTTTTACTTATTGTATCATGTGTACCCACATAACTCAGTGAAGTACTAAATTCATTATAGATATTTAGAGGATTTCCTTTACTTGGCATTCGATAGGATGCACTTACCTCTGGTTCATTTGTATTGATATAAGTATTTAAATTAAAGCTGTCGCCGTCTGCATTTAACCATGGCTTAAACCAATTAATCTTGGCGTACAAACCAGAATCTGAATCATAGCCTATACCTGTCGTCAAGAAATTTTTAGTTGCTGGAGAGAGTAAAATAGTAATTGGAACCACACCATTTTTATCAGACTTTGTTAATTTACGTTCAATCTCTACAGAACTAAACCAATTTGTTAAGCTTAAATTATTGGTCGTATTATTCAAACTTTTTATTGTTAGTGGCGAGTTTTGTTTATAATCTAATAAGTTTTTAAGAATGCTTTCATTTATCTGACTGCCTTTAAAATCAGTTAAACCGAATTTATAAAGTTTACCTAGAGAGAGTTTTAGTTTAACAATTGCTTCATTTAATGATGGTGAAATATATAGCTTATGGATAATAAACTTTGCATCAAAGTATCCCTTACTAATAGATTTTTCAATAATTTTTTCTTTCAATTTTTCATAAAACTTCTGATTAAGAATAACACCTCGTTCTAACTTACTTCTTTTTATAATATTGTTTATAAAATTTGGTGTTTTTTTATTTGAAAGAAGAGAGAAATCTAATTGTTGCAAAATAATTGGTTTCCCAAGCTCAATTTCCACATCAATTTGATTTCTTATGATATTGACTTTTATATTTGAATTATAATAACCCACTGCATTCAACGCATTCTTAACGTTAACTTTTATAGTTTCTATTGAAAATGATTTATTTCCAACATTCATTAAATGATCTTTGTTAAGATATAACTCTACATTTTTTTTAATATTTCCTTCAACACCTGTAATTTTGATATTTTCGTTTGCTGAAACCACTGACGACAAAAATAATAAAAAAAATAAAAGCTTTCTCATATCCCTGATTAACTTTAATAAAAAATGTTATTTATTATACATCAAGTTATCTTGACAGATCTATCAATAAAAAATGATTAGATTCATAAAATATTTGAGTATTAATATGATTGAATTATATACTTTGAAATATGAAATTATGTAAGATGATCTGGTAATGTCCTACTCTCACATGGGGAATCCCCACACTACCATCGGCGCTGTTACTTTTCACTTCTGAGTTCGGTATGGAATCAGGTGGTTCAATAACGCTATTATTACCAGATAAAAATGGGACTTGGCGATGACCTACTCTCACATGGGGAATCCCCACACTACCATTGGCGCAATTACGTTTCACTTCTGAGTTCGGCATGGGATCAGGTGGTGCCATAATGCTATGGTCGCCAAGCAAAATTTGTTTACAATTCGAAAAGCTGACTTTGCAATACACATCAAGATCTTTATATCTTTAAAATCCTGCAAAACCCCTTGGGTGTTGTATGGTTAAGTCTCACGGGCAATTAGTACAAGTTAGCTCAACGCCTCACAACGCTTACACACCTTGCCTATCTACGTCGTAGTCTCCAACAACCCTTTAGGATACTTATAGTATCAGGGATGACTCATCTCAGGGCTCGCTTCCCGCTTAGATGCTTTCAGCGGTTATCGATTCCGAACTTAGCTACCGGGCAATGCTACTGGCGTAACAACCCGAACACCAGAGGTTCGTCCACTCCGGTCCTCTCGTACTAGGAGCAGCCCCCTTCAATCATCCAACGCCCACGGCAGATAGGGACCGAACTGTCTCACGACGTTCTAAACCCAGCTCGCGTACCACTTTAAATGGCGAACAGCCATACCCTTGGGACCGACTTCAGCCCCAGGATGTGATGAGCCGACATCGAGGTGCCAAACACCGCCGTCGATATGAACTCTTGGGCGGTATCAGCCTGTTATCCCCGGAGTACCTTTTATCCGTTGAGCGATGGCCCTTCCATTCAGAACCACCGGATCACTATGACCTGCTTTCGCACCTGCTCGAACCGTCATTCTCGCAGTCAAGCGGGCTTATGCCATTGCACTAACCTCACGATGTCCGACCGTGATTAGCCCACCTTCGTACTCCTCCGTTACTCTTTGGGAGGAGACCGCCCCAGTCAAACTACCCACCAGGCACTGTCCTCACCCCAGATTATGGGGCTAAGTTAGAACATCAAACATACAAGGGTGGTATTTCAAGGTTGGCTCCACGATAACTGGCGTCACCGTTTCAAAGCCTCCCACCTATCCTACACATGTAGGCTCAATGTTCAGTGCCAAGCTGTAGTAAAGGTTCACGGGGTCTTTCCGTCTAGCCGCGGGTACACAGCATCTTCACTGCGATTTCAATTTCACTGAGTCTCGGGTGGAGACAGCGTGGCCATCATTACGCCATTCGTGCAGGTCGGAACTTACCCGACAAGGAATTTCGCTACCTTAGGACCGTTATAGTTACGGCCGCCGTTTACCGGGGCTTCGATCAAGAGCTTCGTCCGAAAACTAACCCCATCAATTAACCTTCCGGCACCGGGCAGGCGTCACACCGTATACGTCATCTTTCGATTTTGCACAGTGCTGTGTTTTTAATAAACAGTTGCAGCCACCTGGTATCTGCGACTCTCAACAGCTCCAAGAGCAAGTCTCTTCACCGTCAAGAGCGTACCTTCTCCCGAAGTTACGGTACCATTTTGCCTAGTTCCTTCACCCGAGTTCTCTCAAGCGCCTTGGTATTCTCTACCCGACCACCTGTGTCGGTTTGGGGTACGATTTCTTATAATCTGAAGCTTAGAGGCTTTTCCTGGAAGTATGGCATCAATAACTTCACTGCCGTAGCAGCTCGACATCAAGTCTCAGCCTAACAATGACCCGGATTTACCTAAGTCATTAGCCTACACTCTTGAACCTGGACAACCGTCGCCAGGCCTACCTAGCCTTCTCCGTCCCCCATCGCAATTATAAAAAGTACGGGAATATTAACCCGTTTCCCATCGACTACGCCTTTCGGCCTCGCCTTAGGGGTCGACTTACCCTGCCCCGATTAACGTTGGACAGGAACCCTTGGTCTTCCGGCGAGGAAGTTTTTCACTCCCTTTATCGTTACTCATGTCAACATTCGCACTTCTGATACCTCCAGCAGACTTTACAATCCACCTTCAACGGCTTACAGAACGCTCCCCTACCCAGCAATGCTAATGCATGCTGCCGCAGCTTCGGTGTATAGCTTAGCCCCGTTAAATCTTCCGCGCAGGCCGACTCGACCAGTGAGCTATTACGCTTTCTTTAAATGATGGCTGCTTCTAAGCCAACATCCTGGCTGTCTAAGCCTTCCCACATCGTTTCCCACTTAGCTATAACTTTGGGACCTTAGCTGGCGGTCTGGGTTGTTTCCCTCTCCACGACGGACGTTAGCACCCGCCGTGTGTCTCCCGGATAGTACTTACTGGTATTCGGAGTTTGCAAAGGGTTGGTAAGTCGGGATGACCCCCTAGCCTTAACAGTGCTCTACCCCCAGTAGTATTCGTCCGAGGCGCTACCTAAATAGCTTTCGGGGAGAACCAGCTATCTCCAGGTTTGATTGGCCTTTCACCCCTAGCCACAAGTCATCCGCTAATTTTTCAACATTAGTCGGTTCGGTCCTCCAGTAAGTGTTACCTCACCTTCAACCTGCCCATGGCTAGATCACCTGGTTTCGGGTCTAATCCTAGCAACTATTCGCCCAGTTAAGACTCGGTTTCCCTACGGCTCCCCTATTCGGTTAACCTTGCTACTAAAATTAAGTCGTTGACCCATTATACAAAAGGTACGCAGTCACCCCACGAAGGGGCTCCCACTGCTTGTACGTACACGGTTTCAGGTTCTATTTCACTCCCCTCACAGGGGTTCTTTTCGCCTTTCCCTCACGGTACTGGTTCACTATCGGTCAGTCAGGAGTATTTAGCCTTGGAGGATGGTCCCCCCATATTCAGACAAGATGTCACGTGTCCCGTCCTACTCGATTTCATTATCATTGCGCCTTCAGCTACGGGGCTATCACCCTGTACCGCAGAATTTTCCAAAACTTTCGCCTAGCACAATGAAAACTTAAGGGCTGGTCCGGTTTCGCTCGCCGCTACTACCGGAATCTCGGTTGATTTCTTTTCCTCGGGGTACTTAGATGTTTCAGTTCCCCCGGTTCGCCTCCTAAACCTATGTATTCAGTTTAGGATAACTGCTTATGCAGTTGGGTTTCCCCATTCGGAAATCGTAGACTCAAGTGGCTCTTACTGCCTTATCTACGCTTATCGCAAGTTAGTACGTCCTTCATCGCCTCTGACTGCCAAGGCATCCACCGTGTACGCTTAGTCACTTAACCATACAACCCCAAAGGGTCTCACGTATGTCTAAACAACCAAGGTTCTTTGTTTCGCCGGATCTTAAAAATACAAGACACTTGATGTGTTTTGCTTTTTGAGAACTCTTCTAACTTTCGTTAGAATTATTTTACTAGTCAGCTTTCCAAATTGTTAAAGAGCTATGGTTTTCAAAAAAAACCAATTCCTAAAATGTCTCTATCAAACATCTTAGGAATTGGCGTCCCGTAGGGGAGTCGAACCCCTGTTACCGCCGTGAAAGGGCGGTGTCCTAGGCCTCTAGACGAACGGGACTTGGGTTTCAAGATTAACTATCTTGAAAATCTCTTTAATATTTAACTAAATAATCTGTGTGGACACTACATCAATATAGCCTTTAAGGTAAGGAGGTGATCCAGCCCCAGGTTCCCCTAGGGCTACCTTGTTACGACTTCACCCCAGTCATGAACCACACCGTGGTAAACGCCCTCCCGAAGGTTAAGCTATCTACTTCTGGTGCAGCCCACTCCCATGGTGTGACGGGCGGTGTGTACAAGGCCCGGGAACGTATTCACCGTGGCATTCTGATCCACGATTACTAGCGATTCCGACTTCATGGAGTCGAGTTGCAGACTCCAATCCGGACTACGACATACTTTATGGGATTCGCTCACTCTCGCGAGTTGGCAGCCCTCTGTATATGCCATTGTAGCACGTGTGTAGCCCTACTCGTAAGGGCCATGATGACTTGACGTCGTCCCCACCTTCCTCCGGTTTATCACCGGCAGTCTCCCTGGAGTTCCCACCCGAAGTGCTGGCAAACAAGGATAAGGGTTGCGCTCGTTGCGGGACTTAACCCAACATTTCACAACACGAGCTGACGACAGCCATGCAGCACCTGTCTCAGAGTTCCCGAAGGCACCCTTCTATCTCTAAAAGGTTCTCTGGATGTCAAGAGTAGGTAAGGTTCTTCGCGTTGCATCGAATTAAACCACATGCTCCACCGCTTGTGCGGGCCCCCGTCAATTCATTTGAGTTTTAATCTTGCGACCGTACTCCCCAGGCGGTCTACTTAACGCGTTAGCTCCGAAAGCCACGATTCAAGATCACAACCTTCAAGTAGACATCGTTTACGGCGTGGACTACCAGGGTATCTAATCCTGTTTGCTCCCCACGCTTTCGCATCTGAGCGTCAGTCTTTGTCCAGGGGGCCGCCTTCGCCACCGGTATTCCTTCAGATCTCTACGCATTTCACCGCTACACCTGAAATTCTACCCCCCTCTACAAGACTCTAGTTTACCAGTTCCAAATGCAATTCCCAGGTTAAGCCCGGGGCTTTCACATCTGGCTTAATAAACCGCCTGCATGCGCTTTACGCCCAGTAATTCCGATTAACGCTCGCACCCTCCGTATTACCGCGGCTGCTGGCACGGAGTTAGCCGGTGCTTCTTCTGTTGCTAACGTCAAATGATAACGCTATTAACGTTACCACCTTCCTCACAACTGAAAGTACTTTACAACCCGAAGGCCTTCTTCATACACGCGGCATGGCTGCATCAGGGTTTCCCCCATTGTGCAATATTCCCCACTGCTGCCTCCCGTAGGAGTCTGGACCGTGTCTCAGTTCCAGTGTGGCTGATCATCCTCTCAAACCAGCTAGGGATCGTCGCCTTGGTGAGCCCTTACCTCACCAACTAGCTAATCCCACCTGGGCTAATCCTAATGCGAGAGGCCCGAAGGTCCCCCCCTTTGCTCCGTAGAGATTATGCGGTATTAGCCATCGTTTCCAATGGTTATCCCCCACATTAGGGCATATTCCCAGGCATTACTCACCCGTCCGCCGCTCGTCAGCAAGAGAGCAAGCTCTCCCCTGTTACCGCTCGACTTGCATGTGTTAGGCCTGCCGCCAGCGTTCAATCTGAGCCATGATCAAACTCTTCAATTAAAGTTTTGGCTCAATGAATTCTGATTAATAAATTGACTGTGATGAATATCTCTATTCATTCGGTCACTCAGCTCATTGATAATTCTTTTTTAATGACTATCATTCACGAGTGCCCACACAGATTATCTAGTTATATTTTTAAAGAACTTCAGCAAGTTACTGCTGTTTAGGACTGCGAATTCTACGCATGTTTTATAGATACGTCAACACTTTTTTTAAAAAAAATTAGTTTTTTTTATTTGGCACGTTAATTCCATCAAGTGGTACTATTTTTTCTCTAATTTTTGATGATAATTTTTCTTCAGCAGAATTATTTATATTATTAGTATCTTGTTGAGGTAAATTAAGAATGATCACTTCTTCATTGGCTTTATTTCTGACAGAGTTCTTATCTGTATTCCAAAAAAGTAGGCAAAAGATCAAAACAGTGAAAAATCCAATTATGCATTTTTTTTTCAAAGTTAAGTTTACCCAAATAAATTTAAATCTATTAGCAATAATAGAAAACTTAAACATTAGATTTCCTTTTTTAAATATTTCTTACTAAATGTATCATAAACTGTTATTCTAGTATGTCATTTTATAGCAAAACAAAAAAGATAAAATTATGTCAGATAACCAACTTAAAACAAATGAATCAATTGCAAGTTATGGCATTGGTTTACAAATGGGACAGCAGCTTGTTCAAAGTGGCTTTGAAAACTTAGATACTAATGCAATTTCAAAAGGTATAGAAGACTCGCTGAAAAATATTCAGCCTGAAATATCTGTTGAAAAAATTAATGAAGCTTTACAAGAACTTCATAGTAAGACACAAGAAAAAAAATCAATGCAAGCTAAAGAAGCTGCCAAAAAGGGTCAAGAGTTTTTAGAAAAGAACAAGACAGAAAATCCAAATATTTCTGTAACATCTTCTGGGTTACAATATGAAATAATAACTGAAGGCCAAGGTGAAACACCAAAATCATCAGATAAAGTCAGGGTTCATTATCATGGACAATTAATTGATGGTACTGTTTTTGATAGTTCAGTTACTAGAGGACAGCCAGCCGAATTCCCAGTGAATGGAGTTATCAAAGGTTGGGTCGAGGCTCTTCAAATGATGCCTGTTGGATCTAAATGGAAGCTATATATTCCTCATGAGCTTGCTTATGGTGAAAATGGTGCTGGTGCTGCAATACCACCATCCTCAGCTTTAATTTTTGAAGTAGAATTATTAGATATAATATAATTTGTAATCACGTACTAAACGTTTACTTCCGTAAGCGTTAGTGCGTTTTCCAAAACTTTTAAATCAGCATCTTTTTTATAACTATTTTCACTTAAAAATCTTCTCCACTTCTTACCACCAGGTACTCCATGAAACAGTCCTAACATATGTCGAGTAATATGATTTAATTTTGCTCCATTAGATAATTCATCTTCAATATAATTCATCATTGACACAACAACTTCTTTTCTAGTTGGCGAATTATTCGATTTATAAAATTCACGCTCGATTTCTGTTAAAATATATGGATTTTGATAAACTTCACGACCAATCATAACACCATCTAATTTTTTTAGATGATCTATTGAATCATTAATATTCTTAATTCCTCCATTAATTATAATATTTTTATCATGAAAATCTTCTTTTATTTTATAAACTCTATCATATTTTAAAGGAGGTATTTCTCTATTCTCTTTTGGGCTTAATCCTGACAAAATTGCTTTTCTAGCATGGATTACAAATGTGTCACAGATACTTTTTTTATCAATGGTGTCAATAAAATTATAGAGAAATTCATAATTGTCTTCATTATCAATACCAATTCTAGTTTTGACTGTTATGGGCAAATTAGTTTCTCGATGAATTACATTAACGCACTCAGCAACCAAATCAGGTTCTGTCATCAAGCATGCCCCAAAACTTCCTTTCTGTACTCTAGCAGAAGGACAGCCGATATTTAAATTGATTTCTGTAAAACCTCTATCTTTTATGTATTCCCCTGCCAATTTAAATTGTTTTGGATCGGAACCACCCAGTTGAAGTGATAAGGGCTTTTCTTTAAGATTAAACTTTAAATAATCAAACTTGCCATAAATAATTGCACCAAGAGTCACCATCTCTGTATAAAGCATTACATTAGGACTCATTAATCTATAAAAGTAGCGACAGTGTCTATCTGTCCAATCTAGCATAGGTGCAACTGAAAACTTATATTTATAATTTTGCATATTTTTAATCATAATTTAGGCGGTTAATTTGTTCAACCGCCAGTATTTTAACTTAACTCCATTTTTTGTAAACTGATATTAATTCATTTGTTGAATTGTCATATGAATCAACCTGCGTAGAGCCCGATAAATCATCTAAAATTTTATTTGCCAACTCTTTACCCAGTTCAACACCCCACTGGTCGAAGCTTAAGATATTCCAAATAATACCCTGAACAAAAATTTTATGTTCGTATAAAGCGATCAAACTTCCTAGGGTTTTTGGCGTTAGTTTCTTTATTAAAATAGAATTTGTTGGCTTGTTTCCATCAAAAATTTTAAATGGTGTTATTAAATTTATCTCTTTTTCTGATAATCCTTTCTCAGACAGTTCTGTCCTAACTTCTTCTTGGCTTTTACCAAAAGCAAGTGCCTGTGTCTGGGCAAAAAAGTTGGACATTAATTTATCATGATGATCTCCAATAGGATTAAGGCTTTGAGCAAATCCTATAAAATCACAAGGAATCATTTTCGTACCTTGATGAATTAACTGATAGAATGCGTGTTGTCCATTAGTACCTGGTTCGCCCCAAATAATTGGTCCTGTTTGATAGTCTACTTTATGACCATTTCTATCAACTGATTTTCCATTTGATTCCATATTACCCTGCTGAAAATATGCAGAAAATCTATGCAAATACTGATCATACGGAAGTATTGCTTCAGTTTCACAATTATAAAAATTATTATACCAAATACCAATTAGGGCCAGTATAACCGGCATATTCTCAGAAAAATCAGATTTCCTAAAATGACAATCCATTTCATATGCACCCGTTAGGAGCTCTTGAAAATTATCAAAACCAATTGAAAGTGATATAGATAACCCAATTGCAGAACATAAAGAATATCTGCCTCCAACCCAATTCCAAAAAGGAAACATATTGTTTATATCAATACCAAATTCTTCGACTTTTTGTTTATTTGTTGACAAAGCCACAAAATGTTTTTTAACAAAACTCTCATCCTTGGCACTTGATAGAAACCACGAACGAGCTGTAAATGCATTAGTCATAGTCTCTTGAGTTGTAAATGTTTTGGATGCAACAAGAAATAAAGTTGTTTCAGGATCTAGGTCTTTTAAAACTTCCGAAATATGCGTTCCATCAATATTCGATACATAATACATGTTTAATCGATTTTTGTAATTTTTGAGAGCTTCAGTAACCATATAAGGACCAAGATCTGAACCACCAATACCGATATTAACTATGTTAGATATTGCTTTTCCTGTAAAGCCCGTCCAATCACCGTTAACCACGTCATTTGAAAAGATTTTCATTTTTTCAAGTACGTTTTTGACATCAGGCATTACATCATGACCATCTACAATAATTGACTCATCAGACATATTTCTTAATGCTGTGTGAAGTACAGATCTATTTTCAGTAGTATTTATTCGCTCACCCTTGAACATTTGTTCAATAGCACTTTTTAAGCCAGTTTCATTTGCTAAATTTACAAGCTCTTTTAAGATCTCTTCATTAAGAAGATTTTTGGAGTAATCTAAGAACATATCATTTTGAAAGTTTAAAGACATCTCTTTAACTCTTTTTTCATTCAAAAATAATTCTTTCAGTTGAGTCCCTTCAAATTGTTGAAATAATTTATTTAGATTTTTCCAAGATTTTGTTTTAGTCGGGTTAATATTTTGTAACATAAGTTTATCCATATTAGTTTTTAAAAATTAATTTTGGTCTGGTCGTCAGTTTGGTAACCAATTCATAATTTATTGTATTCATTGATTTAGCAACGATCTCAATAGGTAACTGAGGTCCCCACAGAATCACCTTGTCTCCGATTTTATCTAGTAATTTAGGACCTAAATTAACAGTAGTCATATCCATAGAGACTCTTCCAGCGATATAAACTAATCTATTATTTATAAAAACTGGTGTATTTGAGTTTGCTTCTCGTGGATAGCCATCACCATAACCGATCGATATAACTCCTAAGTAAGTATCCTCAGGAGTTTTCCAAGTTGCACCATAGCCTACTGGTTGGTCTTTCTTAACTTTTTTTATCGATATGAGGGTTGCTGATAATTCCATTGCTGGCTCTAATTTATAAAATTTGGGAAGAGAATTTTCTTGAGGTGATAAGCCATATTGAATAATCCCAGGTCTAATCCAATCCAGTTGACTTTCAGGATAAAATAAAATTCCTGCTGAATTTGCTATTGATCTTTGACATTTATCCAGTGTTAATTGCTTCATAAATCTAGATAACTGTCTTTGTGTAAAATGTCTATCTTCATGATCAGCACAAGAAAAATGGCTCATCAAAACAATAGGCTTTATGATGTCATCTCTATGATTCAAGACTTCAAAGAATTGCTCAACTTCACATTCATTGATACCTAACCTATTCATTCCAGTATCAACTTTAATCCATACTTGTGGTTTATGATAAATAAATCTAAATTTACTTAACAACTCCAATTGTTCCAAATTGTGAACTACAAATGATAATTGCTCTTTATCGATGATATACAATTCAGATTTCTCTAAAAAACCCTCCAACAAAAGAATTCGCTTTTTAATTCCCGAAGCTCTGAGCAATAAAGCCTCTTCGATCCTAGCTACGCCAAAAGCATCTATCAAATATTCAATAGAACTAGTTACATTTTCTAGCCCATGTCCATAAGCATTTGACTTTACGACACTTAAAATTTTAGAATTAGGTGCGAGTACTTTTATACGCTTTATATTTTGAGCAATAGCTTTTAAATCTATAGTTATTTCTGTTCTATTATTCATCAATTTATATTTAGTTCTCAAAGTCTGGATGAGCATAATTATCGAATCTAGAAAATTGTCCTTGAAATGTTAACTTTGTTGAACCAATAGGTCCATTACGCTGTTTACCAATAATAATTTCAGCAATTCCTTTTTGAGTGGTTTCTTCATTATATACTTCGTCTCTGTAAATAAACATGATTAAATCAGCATCTTGTTCAATAGCTCCTGATTCTCTTAAATCTGAATTTACAGGTCTTTTATCTGCTCTTTGTTCAAGAGAACGATTTAACTGCGACAAAGCAACAACAGGCACATTCAATTCTTTAGCCAATGCTTTTAATGAACGAGAGATCTCAGCTATTTCTTGAGTTCTATTTTCAGTCATACCTGGAACTCTCATGAGTTGTAAATAATCAACCATTATCAAACTTAGTCCATTATTTTCTCTAGCCACTCTTCTAGCTCTTGATCTTAATTCAGTGGGAGTTAAGGCAGAACTATCATCTATAAACATATTTTTTTTCTCCATCATAAGCCCCATAGTAGATGAAATTCTCGCCCAATCATCGTCATCGAGTTGGCCCGTTCTTATTTTAGTTTGATCAACTCGAGCAAGTGATGCAAGCATTCTCATCATAATTTGTTCGGAAGGCATCTCTAGAGAAAAAATTAAAACTGGTTTATCACTTTCCATAGCTGCTGTTTCGCATAAGTTCATTGCAAAAGTGGTTTTTCCCATTGAAGGTCTTGCCGCCACGATAATAAGATCAGAGCGTTGTAACCCTGCGGTTTTCTTATTTAAATCAACAAAACCAGTGGATATGCCCGTAATGCCATCATGGGGTGACTGATACAATTCTTCTATTCTTTCTAGAGTCTTTTCTAAGACGCTATCTATTGTCTGTGGACCATCAGATTTACCCTGTCTTTGCTCATTTATAGAAAAAACTTTTGTTTCTGCTATGTCAAGTAAATCAGCACTCGTTCTTCCTTTCGGATCATACCCTGAATCTGCAATTTCATTTGCAACAGTAATCATTTCTCTAACTAGTGCCCTTTCCCTAACAATTTTAGCGTATGCTAATATATTTGAAGCACTTGGGGTATTTTTTGATATTTCAGCTAAATATGAAAATCCACCAATATTATCAAGTTGATTAGCGCTTTCTAGTTTTTCTGATAGTGTAATTAAATCCGCAGGTTCATTATTTTCTAGTAAAGCATGAATATGTTTAAAAATCTCTTTATGAGATTTAGAGTAAAAGTCAGATTCAGATACTTTTCCAGCAATACTATCCCATCGACCATTATCTAGTAATAATCCACCAATAACCGATTGCTCTGCCTCAAGAGAATGAGGGGCTACTTTTAAATCTTCTACTTCATTATTATTTTTATTACTTTTTTGAAAGTTGTTCATAATTTTAATTAAAATAAGCTTTAATATTGTTTATAATACTACAATTGTGTTTAATAGTAATTATGAATATAAAATTAGTTCTTATTAAAAAATAACATATTATTGACATCTATTGTGTTGAACATCAAAATTAATAATTTACACTATCATTTTATTATTTAAAAAATGGGAATATATTGTGCTTCGTAAAAAGTTTTTTCTTATCAATCTATCATTATTTCCTTGCTTAATGGTACATGCATCAAATAATCAAGTTACAGAAAATGATGAAAAAGTTTTACAAGAAGCAGAGCAAAATATAACTGAATCAGGCTTAAATAAACAAAAAGTTAAAGCGATTCAAAAACAACAACTTAAAAAAAGTATCAAAAAAGACTCTTCAGGTGTATGGAAGAACAAAGTTTTACTTGGATTTAATAGTGCTTCAGGTAACTCATTTAAACAGTCTATCTCCTCTAATTTACAATTTCAGTATACTCAGAAAAGAGTACAAACTAATTTTGGTTGGGCTTATGGCTATGGTAAAGATGAAGACGGCAATGTTAATGAAAGAAACTCCTCATATAATGTAAGTTTAAAGTATCTTATAAATCAAAAGTGGTTTGTAAATAATGAAGCTAGCTACGTGTCTGATTCATTTGATTCTTATTACAGAACGGCACAAATTTTGATTGGCCCGGGCTATAGAGCTATTGATGATGGTGAATTTTACTTGGATTTCATAGTTGGTCCAGGTTGGCGTTATCAAAAACCTAACCTTAATGAAGATGGGCTGGACAGTGGTGTAAGGAGAGAGAATACTAATGAGCCTGTGGCTTTCCAACAATTAAATTTTAAGTGGCAAATTTTAAAGAAAACAAGTATAAATTTCAAATTATTAGCAGTTGAAGGCTCTTCTAATAATGCCTACACTGCAAATATAGGTTTGACTAATGCTATTACAGATAATCTTGCCTTAAGTATATCTAATGATTACACTTACAATACAAACATACTTCCAACTTACTCACATTACGACAACAAAGTGAACGTGCAAATTCAATATCTGTTCTAAAAAAAAATGCATGACTATGCATGCATTTTCATATGATTAAATAAAAAACGATTAGTCTTCAGCAATTACTTTTAAAGTAATATTCTCTGAAACTTCTGAATGTAATTGTAAAGTGATATCATAATCACCTGTACTTCTAATTACTCCTTCTGGAAGCTTCACTTCGCTTTTTACAATTTCAACACCTGCAAGTGTTACAGCATCCGCGATATCTTTTGTACCGATAGAACCGAACAACTTACCTTCATCTCCAGCTTTAGATTTAATAGTAACAACTTCTAGTGCTGAGATTTGTTGAGCTTTTTCCGTTGCTGAAGCAAGAACTGCTTGTACTTTCGCTTCAAGTTCAGCTTTCTTAGCATCGAACATTTTAACATTTTCTTTTGTAGCCATTACAGCTTTTCCTTTAGGAATAAGAAAATTTCGTGCATAACCTGATTTAACAGTAACTTGATCACCTAAGTTTCCTAGGTTACCAATTTTATCTAAAAGAATAACTTGCATTGTTATAACCCTTCTTATTAATTTACTAAATTCACTTTAACCTTATTGATGCTTATCAGTATAAGGTAAAAGAGCTAGGTAACGAGAACGTTTAATTGCTCTAGCAAGTTGACGCTGATATTTTGCTCTTGTCCCAGTAATTCTACTTGGTACTATTTTACCAGCTTCAGTGATATAGCTTTTCAAAGTAGATATATCTTTATAATCAATTTCATTTACGCCTTCTGCTGTAAAACGGCAGAACTTACGACGACGAAAAAAGCGACTCATACGCTATCTCCCAATTTAAATAATTTCAATATTTTCGGCATGTAAAACCAATCTGCTACTTCCATTAACTAATGATTTATTAGTTAGAAACCCACAAACCTTGACTTTCACACCTTCAACTAAATTTTTAACCTTTTGATTAATATCTTTTCCACTAGCAACAACATTTATTAAACAATACGCTTTTCTATTCAAGCTATTTTCCTGTCTAATAGAATGATGTTCAACAAAAAAGACTGAATGAATAACTCCACTTGGACTCGTTGAAAACTTTATATCAAATTTAATAAAACCCTCAATCTCCATGAAGTTTTGCATTACTAACCTTCTGGTTGCTCAGACTGATTTAACTCTTTATCATCAATTAAATCATCAACATTTTCATTAACTGACTGAGACTCTTCACGCTTTGAAAAGCGTTCTTCTTTAGCTTTCATCATTGGAGAAGCTTCAGTAACCGCATTTTTTGTACGCATAATCATATTTCTAATAACTATGTCGTTAAAACGGAAATTAGACTCTAATTCATCAATTACTTTTTGCTCTGCTTCAACGTTCATTAAAACATAATGAGCTTTGTGTAACTTGTTAATTGGATATGCCAGTTGACGACGTCCCCAATCTTCTAATCTATGGATTTTACCATTAGATTCGTTAATTAATGTTGTATAGCGCTCAATCATGCCAGCTACTTGCTCGCTTTGATCTGGGTGCACCATAAAAACAATTTCATAATGACGCATATATGCTCCTTACGGATTATTCAGCTTTCATAAATGACTCCGGTATGTCTTGAAAGCAAGGAACTAAATTAAACCGGTTTTTCGAATGTAGAATAATAAATGATCGAAAAATAAAATCAAGTTTTATTTTGTCTCACAACTTCATATAAAGCAATTCCTGTAGCAACGGAAACGTTTAAGCTTGAAACAGAGCCCAACATTGGGATTTTAAGTAAAAAATCACAATTTTTCTTCGTGGAATTACGCAACCCTGCTCCTTCTGCTCCCATAACTAATACATTTAAGGAATCAAACTTGTGTTCGTAAAGATTTTTCGTTCCATCTCCATCAAATCCTGAAATCCAGAAATTTTTTTCTTTCAATTGATTTAATACTCTACTTAAGTTCACAACTTTAATTACAGGAATAATCTCTGCAGCTCCACTGGCAATTTTAGAAACTGTATGATTTAAGCTAACAGATCTATCTTTCGGTATAATTATTGCCGAAACCTTTGCTGCATCTGCATTTCTCAAACACGCACCAAGATTATGAGGATCGGTTACTCCATCTAGAGCTAATAATGTACATCGATTGGGATTATTTGCTATAATATCATCCAAATCTTTTTCATTTAATTCTCTTTTAGGCTTTACCTCTGCTGCTATTCCTTGATGTGATACATTAGAAAATTTTTGATCAAAAAACCTATGAGTAACGCTCTGAACTGAAATACCATAGTTCTTTAATTTATTGCTAATTTCCTTATATTTATCATCTTTTTTTCTTTCAATATAAATATTGTTTTAATTCTTTCCGGTTCGTGAGTTACCACTGAGTTTATTGAGTGTAAACCACAAATATAATTATTCATTAACTTCTCTTTTTATTTTTTTTTACTAACTTTTTGTTTGGAATAAGTCCATCTTTTAGCTTTTCTCTTATAGATTTTTTTTTAGGGATTACTGTGCTTTTTTCCAAATCATCATGAGCCAAACAAAAATCTATATTTCGACTATCTATATTTACATCTAAAACTTTTATACGTATATCTTCTCCCAAAGAGTATGTTTTACTTGATTTTTCTCCAACAAGTTTCTGCTGTACGTCATTATAATGAAAGTACTCAGCTTTAAGAGAAGTTACATGCACTAACCCATCAATATGAAAATCTTTGATTCTAACAAAAAAACCAAACGGCAGGACGTTAGAAATAATACCCTCAAATGTTTCTCCGATGTGCCGTGATATAAACTCACATTTCAAATATTCTGCAACGTCTTTTGTAGCTTCATCTGCCTTTCTCTCAGTAGTTGAACAATGTTCTGAAATATAGTCAATTTCGTCTGGTGAATACTTTAATTTCTCATCGTTATAAATTATAGATTTTATTAATCTGTGAACTATTAAATCAGGATACCTTCTAATAGGCGAAGTAAAATGAGTATATTCATTTAAGGATAAACCAAAATGTCCAATATTATCAGTTTGATAGTTTGCTTGTTTCAATGAACGTAACAGCATAGTCTGAATTATTTCTTTATCTGTTCTAGACGATAAAATTGAATTCAAGTTAGAGTAATCGCTTGGTTTTGGTTCTTTGTGATTTGCAAGAGATAGTCCTCTTTCTAATAAAAATTGATTAAACGCACTCAGCTTTTCATCGCTTGGTTTATCATGAACGCGATATATGCCAGATATGCTGCTGTTTTTTAATAAAAATTTTGCAGAAGCAACATTAGCTAAAATCATACACTCTTCAATTATTTTATGTGCATCATTTCTTTTTATTGTTTCAATGGACTCTATTTTTTTGTGCTCGTTAAAAACAAATTTCGGTTCATTGGTATCAAATTCTAGAGCGCCTCTTATTTCTTTTTGTTTTTTTAACTCTGTATATAAGCTATGTAAATGATAAATATTAGGTAAATTATTTGCATATCGCTCTAAAAGTTTGTAATCATTATCAAGTATAAGACTTACTTTATTGTAAGTTAATCTAGCTGATGACTTAATTAAACCTTCGTAGAATTTATAGCCTGACAATTTTCCTTTCTTAGAAATGGTCATTTCACAAACTAAAGATAAACGATTGACATTCGGATTTAATGAGCATACACCATTAGAGAGTAATTCGGGTAACATAGGAACAACTTTTTGGGGAAAATAAACTGAATTTCCTCTTTTTAAAGCTTCTTTGTCAAGTTCAGAATATTTCTTGATATAGTGACTTACATCAGCAATTGCGACCCACAACCTCCAACCACCTGAGGGTTTTGATTCACAATAAACTGCATCATCAAAATCTCTTGCGTCTTCACCATCTATCGTTATAAAAGGCTTATTTCTTAAATCAATTCGATTTGAATTACTTCCATTTTCAGTGTCTTTATCAATAGAGTCAAGTTCTTTTAAGAGAGGTTTTGGCCACTGATAGGGAATATCAAATTTTCTTAAAGCGATATCTATTTCTATTCCAGGATCTTGTTCATTTCCAAGAACCTCAATAACTTTCCCCTCTGCAACTTGATTTTTTGTTGCCCTTTTTGTAATCTCAAGGACAACTACATTTCCCAAGCTTAGTTCGTTATGTAAACTATCTATAACTGTAAACTCTCCATGTACTCTGCTATCATCAGAAACAACATATTTTTTATTGTGCTCAATAAAAAATCTACCAACTACAGGTTTATTAGAAAATTTAACTACCTCAATTAAATCGCAACTGATCATCCCTCTAGTTGTTACTGCTTTAATTTGAACTTTAACTATATCACCATGTAGCAGGCCTACCATCTGTTTTTGTGAGATAAGAACATCTTGGTCATTATAGGCTTTTTTTAAAATACCAATACCATCTTTATGTCCTTGAATTGTGCCTTCAATAATTTTGTTTTCAATTGGTAGACAGTACTTCTTTCCTGGATAATAAACTAACTGGCCATCTCTTTCCATAGCTTTTAATCTTCGGCGAAATGCTTCTTTTTCTTCATCACTCTTGATTGAAAATAAATTTAAAAGTAGATTTTTAGAAACAGGTTGATTACAATTTGAAATCGTTTCAACTATAAACTCTCTACTGGGTACAGGGTTTGAATAATTTTTTGCTTCTCTTTCCTTGAAGGGATCTGTTTTTTTTTGAATTTTATTTTGTTTTCTCATTTTATATAAAAAAAAGGATATATCAGTTATAATATATCCTTTTAATAATATTTACTATTTAATTATTTTAGTTTTTGTACGGATGTCTTTTTATAATAGTTTCATTTCTTTCCGGGCCAGTTGAAATAATATCAATTGAACAGTCCAGAAGGTTTTCTAATCTATTAATATAAGAAATTGCTTCTTTCGGAAGTTCCGATAAGGTTTTCACTTTATAAGTACTCTCGTTCCAGCCAGGTAAAGTTTCATACACTGGTTTAACAAAACTGATTGCATCTGCATTCATTGCAATACTATCCACAACTTCACCACTTGGAAGTTCATACCCTATACAAATTTTTATTTCATCTAAACCATCTAGAACATCTAATTTAGTTAAACATATACCGGATAATGAGTTCAATATAATTGCTCTTTTCATCGCAACAGCATCAAACCAACCACATCTTCTTTTTCTACCTGTAGTAGCTCCAAACTCATTACCTTTGGTGCCTAGATGCATACCTACGTCATCGTTAAGTTCTGTTGGAAAAGGCCCAGAGCCCACACGAGTACAATAAGCTTTTGTAATGCCTAAAATATAACCCAAATCTTTTGGTCCAAAGCCAGTACCTGAGGCAACACCACCCGCAGTAGTATTTGAAGATGTAACATATGGATAGGTACCTTGATCTATGTCAAGTAAAGTACCCTGTGCTCCTTCAAACATAATTTGTTCACCAGACTTATTAGCTTCATATAACATCTGAGTTACATCTGAAATCATTGGAGCCAATATTTTAGCCTGCTCTTTTAATTCATTAAAAACATCATCAAAAGATAATGGCGTTACTTTGTAATAGTTCTCTAATTGAAAGTTATGATATTCCATAATAGATTTAAGTTTTTCTTTCAAACTATCAAAATCTAAAATGTCACTCAATCTTAAGCCTCTTCTAGATACTTTATCTTCATAAGCCGGACCAATTCCTCTTCCCGTAGTACCAATAGCTTTATCACCTCTATGCTTTTCCCTAGCTAAATCAAGTGAGACATGATATGGAAGAATTAATGGACATTCTGCTGATAATATAAGTCTATCTTTAACGTTAATATTTTCTTTTTCTAATTGAGTTATTTCTTTTATTAGTGCTGATGGAGATAGGACGACTCCGTTACCTATAACGCATTTTGTATCTTCACGTAAGATACCAGAAGGAATAAGGTGAAGTACTGTTTTCTTATTACCTATAACAAGAGTATGGCCGGCATTATGACCACCTTGGTAACGAACAACATACTTAGCATCTTCCGTTAGTAGATCAACTATTTTACCTTTTCCTTCGTCTCCCCACTGTGTCCCTAATACAACAACATTATTACTCATATTCTTTACATTTATTCTGTTATTAAAAATAGATACTATCATTTTTTTAAGCATAAAAAAAGCCACTGTTTCGAACAGTGGCTTTTTTAATAAGGTTTTTTTATTGTTTAGTAGGCGCTTTCATAAATTTAAAGAAATCAGTATTTGGATTCAAAATCATAACATCTTGTTTTGAATCAAAACTTTGTTGATAAGCCTGAAGAGATCGAACAAAACTATAAAAATCTGGGTAATCCTTAAATGCATTTACATACATTTTTGCAACAGAAGCATCTGCTTTACCCTTAATAATTAAAGCTTTTTTGTTTGCATCTGCCAAAATTTTAGCAACAGTAAGATTAGCATCTGCTTTTATCCTTTCTGCTTGCTCTTTACCTTCAGAACGATATTGTGTAGCAATTGAATTTCTTTCAGCACGCATTCGAGCATAAATTGATTCGCTAATTTCATCCGGCAAATTGATTTTTTTGATTCTGGCATCAATTACATCAATTCCAAGACTCTGACCACTTTTTTGAACACTTTTGAGGACAGTTTGCATTGTTTGATCTCGTTTTTCAGACACAATATCAGAAATTGTTTGTTTACCAATTTCTCCTCTCAAAAGATCTACTACCCTTTTTTGTAGTAAGTTATTGGCATTTACTAAATTGCCACCACCAGTAGCAAGAAAGAATTTCCCAAAATCCTGAATTTTCCATTTTACATAGTAATCAATAATCACATCTTTCTTTTCTCTTGTAAAAAAACGATCTGATTTCTCATCCATCGTTTGTACTAACGCGGATAACATAGTTACCTTATCAAAAAGAGGTAGTTTAAAGTGAAGACCTGGCTTTATAATATCAGCTATTGAATTATTTGAGCTTTTGAGAATTTCTCCAAATCTTGTTACAATTGCTCTATTGCCCTCTTTTACAATAAACAATGAAGAATAAAGCAAAACAAAAATAACAATAATAATTGGCACTATTATTTTTTTCATATTAATTCCTTCCCTGTCTGTTTGTATTATTTCTTAGTGATGGAGGAGTCCCAATCTCTGAGTTTTTCTGATTATCACTTACAGGTTGTACAGCACTGTTGTCTGTTTTATTCTGCGCTTGATTCATAATTTTATCTATCGGCAAATATAGTAAATTATTACTACCTTTATTATCAACTAACACCTTACTAGTATTCTGATAAACTTTTTCCATAGCATCTAAGTATAACCTTTCTTTAGTCAATGCTGGGTCTGCTTGGAATTCAGGTAACAACTGCGTTAATTTATCCACTTCACCTTTAGCAATACTAACTTTTGTTTCAGCATAACCCTCAGCTTCTTTTTCAATTTTTGCGGCTTCACCTTTAGCTTTAGGAACCACATCATTTCTATATCGCTCAGCTTCTCTAGTATATCTGACTTTATCCTCTCTTGCAGATATAGCATCATCAAAAGCTTGCTTGACTTGCTCAGGAGGTCTTGCTTTTTGTAAGTTAACATCGACTACAGTTAGTCCCATGTTATAATTTTTAATGATTTTATTTAACTCGTCTTCAGTTTTAACACCTATCTCTTGTAGACCTGATGTAATAATATTTTCCATGCTCATATCACCAATTACAGATCTTAATGCAGCATCAGTAGCCTGTTCTAAACTAGTTTCTGGAGATGTAACATTATATAAATATTCTTCAGGATTACTGATTCTATATTGAACATTCAGTGAAACATCTACCATATTTTCATCTTTAGTCAGCATCTGTCCACTACTTCTCAAAGAACGTATTTGTTGGGTATTAACCTTTGTGACTGAATCGATAAATGTTGGTTTCCAATTCAAACCAGGGTTTACAATCTTATCAAACTTACCAAAACGAGTTACGACACCTTGTTCAGCTTCTTTAATTTGATAAAACCCACTTGCAAACCACAATAAAATTGCAATCACAATAACTGAAATAGTTACATATTTTATATTTCTGGAATTTTCTCCATTGCTCCCATTATTTTTTGACCCTCCAAAAAAACCCGAAACCTTTCTTAGCATTTCGTCTAAATCAGGTGGCCCTTGTGTGTTTTTTCGTTTTTTATTTGTGTTCCACGGATCTTGGTCATTTCCACCCGGCTCATTCCACGCCATGTTATATCTCCATCGAATTTTAATTTAAATTTAAATTTAATTGATTATAAAACTATCTAGAACGTTATGTTCTTTTTTCTGTAATTTATTCCAATTTATTTCACTCATTCTCACATCTATCAACAGACACCCATCGTCCTGATAGCTTTCATTGATAATCGATTCTAATAAAAACAACTTACTCCTCAAAGAACCACTATAATTGGGAGGAATCTTTAATTTAAATTCTACCATCTTTTTAGATAATAATTTTCGAAGTGCTTCAAAAATTAAATCTAAACCATCCCCAGTTAAAGACGATACCCAAACAGTGCATGGATTACCTTTCTGATCATAATCTATTTTAGCAAACTGTTCATTATTTAAATCAATCTTATTAAAAACAATTAATGTTGGAATTTCATGAGCATCAATTTCTTCTAAAACTTCATTAACTGACTTAATGTGTATGTCGACATTTTCATCATTCACGTCCACAACATGCAATAAAATAGATGCCTGCTGAGTTTCTTGAAGAGTAGCTTTAAATGCAGCAACTAAATCATGAGGTAGGTGTCTTATAAAACCAACAGTATCAGCTAAAATAACATCTCCTACTTCATTGACTTTAATCCTTCTTAATGTTGGATCTAAAGTCGCAAATAACTGATCTGCAGCATATATATTTGAAGTAGTTAAACTATTAAATAATGTCGATTTACCTGCATTGGTGTATCCCACTAATGCAACGGTCGGTATATCTGCTTTAGATCTTGCTTTTCTACCTTGCTGTCGTTGTTTTTCGACTTTACCAAGACGAGAAGTAATATTTTTAATTCTTCCTCTTAACAAACGTCTATCAGTCTCAAGCTGAGTTTCACCAGGACCTCTTAAACCTATACCTCCTTTTTGTCTCTCTAAATGAGTCCAACCTCTGATTAATCGTGTTGAAAGATGTTGTAATTGAGCCAATTCAACCTGTAGCTTTCCTTCATGTGTTCTCGCTCTTTGTGCAAAAATATCCAGAATTAGTCCTGTTCTATCTAATACTCTGCATTTAAAGTGTTTTTCGAGATTTCTTTCTTGTGCTGGGGATAAAGCATGATTAAAAATTATTAAATCAATATCTAACGTCGGAATAATATTTGTAATTTCATCGGCTTTACCTGAACCAATAAAGAGTTTACTATCTGGGGAGGTTCTACTGCTAGTTACAACTTCTAAAACCTTAGCACCAGCAGATTCAGAGAGCATTAAGCACTCATTAACATCTTCTTGCTCTTTTTCATATAAAAAATTAACATGAATTATGAGGGCTCTTTCCCCTCCTGTGTAACGTTCAAACAATAAAATTTAACCTCTCTCTATTTATCTTCTAATTCTTTATCATCCTTTTCAATCGATACACCATAAGGCACCGCTCTTGAAGGGACAACTGTTGAAATCGCATGCTTATAAACCATTTGATTCACAGTATTTCGAAGAAGTATTACAAACTGATCAAATGACTCAATCTGTCCCTGTAGCTTAATTCCATTAACTAAAAAAATTGAAACAGGAATTCTTTCCTTTCTCAATGCATTTAAATAAGGGTCCTGTAGTGATTGACCTTTAGCCATATTTAATCCTTTTTTTATTTTTTTAATACCATTAATTCATATTAACAATATAACAAAAAAATTATAGTTATAACTAGCTTTATTGAAATATTTTATGAATTTAAGTAATTATTCACCAATAAATTTACATCGTCATATTTATGTGGTTCAACAATACTAAGATTATTCCAACTTCTTAACCAGGTAATTTGTCTTTTAGCTAGCTGTCTAGTTGCACATATAGCTCTAAATATTGCTTCATCTAATAAATATTCCCCTTGCAAATACTTCCAAATTTGCCTATAGCCAACAGCCCTAATTGATGGCATATTTTCATTTAAATCCCCCCTAGAAAAAAGTGTTTTAACTTCTTCAACAAAACCTTTTTTTATCATATCATGAAATCGCTTTTCAATTTTATCATGTAAATGTTTTCTATCTTCCGGAAGTAATGCTAGCTGAAGAGGATGTAATTCAAAGTTTTGCTCTCTTTGTCTCAACAACTCGCTCATAGGTTTTTGGGAAACCCGACAAACTTCTATAGCTCTTAGAATTCTTTGAGAATCATTTGGATGCAATTTTAAGGCTGTTTCAATGTCTAATTCTTTAAGTTGTTCATATAAAAAACTAATACCTTTATTATTTAATTGATTCTCCAAACTTTGTCTAATTACAGGATTTGATTCTGGCAGGTTAGATAGTCCATCCACAAGCGATTTAAAATAAAGCATTGTTCCGCCAACTAGAATGGGTATTCTTCCTTTATCCCAGATCAATTTAATTTCTTTAAGGGCATCAATTCTAAAATTTGCAACCGAATATGTTTCTTTAGGATCTATTATATCAATAAGCTTATGGGGCGCTAATAACAACTCTTCTTCAGAAGGCTTAGCTGTCCCAATATTCATACCTTTATATATCAAGGCAGAATCTACACTAATAATATCTAATGGAAAATCTTTCATCAATTTAATAGCAAGATCAGTTTTTCCAGAAGCTGTTGGTCCCATTAAAAAGATGATTTTATTTTTCATAATAAATTTTGTCCTATTAGTTCTTCAAGGTTTAATTCAGTTGTTACTGTATCTAAAATAACTTGTGTTTCTTGCTCAAATTCACTTTCTAAACACGCAATCATATGGATTGCTTCAGATAAATTATTAATTTTGGGTGCTTGCTTAACAATAAAGTCAGTAAAGTTCTCAAATAAATCTGAGTTATTTTTAAAAATAAAGTTTTGCTCAAGGCAAAATATCCTTACAAATTCTTCTAAATATTGATCTAATTTTTTATCCTTAAGAATATTTGGAACATGGGTAAAGGTTAAATAATTCTCGAGTAATTTAAATTTGAAGCCCAACACCTCCATGTAATCCCTCTGTTTGTTTGATACTAATTCATTAAAATTCAGTTTATAAGGTATTAATAAGGGTTTAGACTCTAAACCGTGATTTTTAATCTTTTGTGCACATAAAGCTTTTGAAACTTTAAGTAGAGAAACAACTTTTAATCTATTTTCGCATGTTAACATTACACAATACCCATTTATTAAAGTAATAGGTTTACCGAGTATGTTATTGTCAATTCTATTTTCTGGGTTAACTCCAAAATTATTTGTTAATGAATTTTGGGTTTCATTTCTTTCATATGCATCAAAATAATGTATTCTGCTGGGCTCTAATTTTTTTCTTTTCGCATCTATTAAAGAAGGATATGAGTTTAAACTTTCTAATTTAATATTTTCTTGCTGGCCTATGCATCCTTTTTCATCTTCTTCTGTTTTATAATTCGTTGTAGTGTGTTCTTTAATTGAAGTACACTGATTATCATTACTTAAATCTAAAGATACTTCATTTTTTATTTTGTGATTCTTTATAAGCATGTTACTTAATGTACTCACTAAAAAATCATGCAAGATCCGGTTATTTGAAAACCTAACTTCATACTTTGATGGATGGACATTTATATCTACCTGATCTTTAGGTAAGTCAACAAAAATGATGTAATTTTGATTTATAATGTCATATCTTTTGTATGCTTGCTTAATAGCATGATTTACAACTTTATCTTTAATAACTCGACCATTAAGAAAAACAAACTGACATGAAGGTAAATTAATATCCGGATTAACAACCCATCCAGAAAGGACAATTTTTTCAAAAGTTGACTTAAAATAACTATTGTTATCAATAAAACGCTTACCAAGAATCAATGATAATCTTTTTTCAACGTCATTATTATCGGTGACCCTATTAAATTTTTTTAGAAGTTTACCATTATGGGATAAGGAAAATGAAACATGAGGATTAGATATAGCATAAGCTGTAATTAATTTTTCAACATTGATATATTCAGTTTTATCAGATTTTAGAAATTTTAGCCTAGCAGGGATATTATAAAACATATCACGAACTTCAATAAGAGTACCCTCTAAAATATTTGATAATTTGATGTTCGTGTCCATAGAATCAAATTCATTATAAATTTGCCAGCCTTGCTTTTCGCCATTTTTAATTGAAGATATCATAATACGAGATATTGAACATATACTTGATAAAGCTTCCCCCCTAAACCCCAAAGAACTCAGATATAAAAGATCATTAGATGTTGTTATTTTTGAAGTAGCATGTTTAACCAAAGATAATTTAAGATCATCTTTAAAAATGCCATCTCCATTATCCTTTATACTAATTAATGATTTACCTCCATTAACTAGCTTGATATCAATACTATCTGATCCTGCATCAAGACTATTTTCAACTAACTCCTTAATTATGGACACTGGTCTTTCAATGACTTCGCCTGCCGCAATTTGATTTGCAACAATAGTTGATAACTTCTTAATTCTCATTAGCAATCTTTTGCGTTAATGTTGAAAGTAGTTCTTTTGATTTACTAGTTATATACAATACCCTATTATCATTTTTAAAATTTATATCTATCACTAAATCAGGTTCATGCAAAATATTCATTGCAATTTCAGGCCATTCGATTAAACAAATAGAATCTTTGTGAAAGTAATCTCTAAATCCCATGAATTCAAGTTCTTCAAGATCTTTTACTCTGTATAGGTCAAAATGATAAATTATAAAATTATCAAAATTATAATTCTCTAAAATATTGTAAGTTGGGCTTTTAACTTTACCTTCGTGTCCTTTTCCATGAAGAACTCCTCTTGATAAAGTAGTTTTACCGGCACCCAAATCTCCTTTCAAGAAAACCGTCATATTCGGTAACAAATATTCTGAAAGCATTTTGCCAAAATCATAGAGTGAAGACTCACTTGTTGTTTCAATTTTTAAAACATTCATATTATAATCACATTAAACTTTTTGATAAAAAACACAAATAGATTGTTTAAATCTTAAAGATTAATTTTAACTTACTTCTAGCAAAATAAATATACTTTTTTAGCTTATGCATAAGAACAAAAAATATAATTGGAGCAAACTTAAACATCAGATCAATAACTGGTCTTTAGAATTAGGTTTTCAAGAAATGGGAGTTACAGACTTAGATCTAAACAATTACACTCCTCATTATCTTGACTGGTTAGAAAAAAAATTTCATGGTGAAATGTCTTGGATCGCTAAAAATATCGATAAAAGAACTTCTCCAGAAAAATTAGTTGATGATACGATCAGAATATTATCTTTTAGGATGGATTACTTACCTCCTGATGCTGGTTTTGCAAATAATTTAAAACAAAATAATATGGCTTATATTTCGCGTTATGCATCAGGTAGAGATTATCATAAGATCATGCGAAAAAGATTACAAAAATTAGCTGATAAAATTAATAATTCATTTGAAGATGATTTTAAGTTTCGTGCTTTTGTAGATTCAGCACCAGTATTAGAGAGACCAATTGCAGAAAAGGCCGGAATTGGTTGGCAAGGAAAAAACTCCTTAATTATTAATAAAAAAGCTGGTTCATGGTTTTTTTTAGGAGAACTATACGTAAATATACCTTTACCTATTGATAGCCCAGTAACGAATGATTGTGGTAAGTGTTCATCTTGTATCAAGATTTGCCCAACTAATGCAATTGTTGGGGATAAAGTAGTAGATGCAACAAAATGTATTTCTTATCTAACTATTGAATATGCTGGAGTAATTCCTATTGAATTAAGAAAAAAAATGGGGAATAGGATTTATGGATGCGATGATTGTCAGCTAGTTTGTCCATGGAATCGTTTTGCTTCAATCACTAATGAAAAGGATTTCTATTTTAAAGATATTACTAAAAATCAAAAACTTTTTGATTTATTGCGATGGGATGAAAGTCAATTTCTAAAAAAAACAGAAGGTTCTCCTATTAGAAGAATTGGTTATGTGAAGTGGATTAGAAATATAATTGTTGCTATGGGAAATTCTAATTTATCAGAAGAAGAAAAACTCTATATCAAATCACTTAGAGGCAAAAATAAGATCTGGGATGAGCATATAGATTGGTCATTGAATAATCAAATTAAATCTTTAAAATCAAACACACAAAAACTAATAAGAATTATTGAAAAAGGCCTCACAAGAGATGCATGATAGGCTGTGTATAAATTGAAATTTAAAAATATATAAAAAACATATCCACATAAAATGAAAAATGCATGAAAAAAAAATAACTCTATATTTCAATAAGTTAAGCGCATATTTTTTTTAAGATCTTTTTAGATCATAGTTATAAACAAACATATTAACAGAAGTTTTATTGAATAAGTTTGTATATAAAGTTATTAAATAATAAAGTTTATGTTGTTTTAGGGATTATGATATTAATGGAGCGACACACGAGGTTCGAACTCGTGACCTCAACCTTGGCAAGGTTGCGCTCTACCAGCTGAGCTAGTGTCGCTTGTGGTTGCGGGAGCTGGATTTGAACCAACGACCTTCGGGTTATGAGCCCGACGAGCTACCAAACTGCTCCATCCCGCGATAGATTCGAAGAGAATTTGGAGCGACACACGAGGTTCGAACTCGTGACCTCAACCTTGGCAAGGTTGCGCTCTACCAGCTGAGCTAGTGTCGCTTATGGTTGCGGGAGCTGGATTTGAACCAACGACCTTCGGGTTATGAGCCCGACGAGCTACCAAGCTGCTCCATCCCGCGACAGTTATTTTTCTCTTTGTGAGGGTGAATTATACGAGTATTTTTAATCGATGCAAGCATTAATTTTTAATTTCTTTAAAAAAAGTTTATTACGCACAATTAATAATCAAATTTTAAGAAAAAATCGACCATGACAAAAATATATGTAAAAATTAATATAATTAAAGCAAGTTTCAATCGTTAACAAAACTTATGGCAAAAAAAAAATTAACTAAAAACCAAAAAAATCGCATTTCTAAAAATCAAAGTAAAAAAATTGAAAGCTTTGCTTTAGATGATGGTATGTATGGTTCCCGTCAATTAGGAATAGTTATTTCAAGATTTGGCCAACATGCTGATATAAAAGCGAGTAATGGTGAAATTCATCGTTGTAATATCAGAAGAAATATCAACTCACTAGTAACTGGTGATAATGTTGTTTGGAGAAATAGCAATAATTCTAATAACATAGGGATAATAGAAGCGGTAAAAAAAAGAGATAATGAGTTATCTAGACCTGATAATTATAATCACTTGAAAATTATAGCAGCAAACATTGACCAAGTCTTCATAGTGGGGGCTATTGAACCAGAAATTTCTTTTGATCTAATTAATAAATACCTGGTTGCAATTGAACTTAAAGGATTAGTTCCACGTATTGTAATCAACAAATATGACTTAATAACAAAAAAGTTTGAGCAAGAAATTAAAGATATATCAAAGATATATAAAGCTATAGGTTATCAAGTAGATTTTGTAAGCATCTACAATAAAGACACAATAGACAAATTAAAAGATCAATTAAAAAATAAAAATAGTATTTTTGTGGGGCAATCCGGCGTCGGAAAGTCTAGTCTAATTAACGCAATTTTTTCAGAAGAAAGAACTTCCGTGGGGACGCTATCAGAAGTATCTGGTTTAGGCCAACATACAACATCAACTTCAACACTTTATTCTTTAGATAATAATGGTAATATTATTGACTCTCCAGGTGTAAGGGATTTTGCTCTGTGGTCTGATGACAAAGAAAATTTAGCTTGGGGATTTATAGAGTTTCGTCCTTTTATTGGGCTCTGCAAATATCGAGATTGTAAGCATGATCTTGATCCAGGTTGTAAAATAAGAGAGGCAGCAGAAAATGATGAAATATCATATAAAAGATACCAAAGTTTTTTAAGAATAAGTAAAAACTTAAAACACAAAAAGTTAAATAATTAAGGAAATAAATTAAATTGAATACACATATATTAATTCAAAAAATATTACCAAAACACTTCATAACTCGTTTTTTTGGTTATTTTGCTGAAAAAAAAATGGGATTTTTAACAACATTATTAATCAATATGTTCATCAAAAGATATAATGTCAATATGGCTGAATCCTCAATTCAAGATGTTAAAAAGTTTAAAACCTTCAATGAATTTTTTACGCGGAAATTAAAAAAAGATTCTCGAGAAATTTCATGTCTAGATGATTATTTTATTTCACCGTGTGATGGAACAATAAGTGAGTTTGGAACAATAAAAAGAAACAAATTACTACAGGCAAAGAATCACAATTATACAATTGAGTCTTTGATTGGTGAAAATGATGAGGAATACAACGATGGTAGTTATATTACAATTTATTTATCGCCATCAGATTACCATAGAGTTCATATGCCTCAGAAAGGCAAAATAGAAAGAATGATTTTTTTTCCAGGAAATCTATATTCAGTTAGCCCGTCAACTACACAACACATTCCTGAATTATTCGCCAGAAATGAAAGATTAGTGTGTTTTTTTAAAAATAAAGATTTTGTCCAAGTATTAGTTGGTGCTACTATTGTTGGAAGTATAGAAACTGTCTGGGAAAAAAACATATCTAATCAATATAGAAATAAATTTAACATTCATGACTACAAAAATGAGAACATTCAACTTAATAGAGGCGATGAAATGGGCCTTTTTAAATTGGGATCTACAGTTATTTTATTATTTCCAAAAGATAAAATTACATTTGAAGATAACATAAAAAATGGATGTAAAATAAAAATGGGCCAACCTATTGCTAAATTACGACAAGGAGATTAAAGATGTATGCACGCGCAATTGCTTTATTATTAACTTTAATTTTATCTGTTTCAAGCTTTACAGTAATTTGTAAAGAATTGAATAAATCACCGATTAATATCACTGCTAATAATGTTATCAGAGCAAACCTCAAAGCACTTGATATAAATCTGTCAGGAGCAGTAAGTAAAGTTAGTTTAGGTAAAGACGTAATGGTAGCTTATGCAAAAGGAAATAACTCTTTAATAGATGGAAGTCTATATAATTTATCTCAAATTGACTTTTTTAGTCCATCTCTTCATGAAGTATCTGGAAAAAAATTCCCATTAGAAGCTCAATTAATATTTGTTTCAAAAAATAATAAAGTAAAAATTGTATCGATCTTATATCAAACTGGAGTTTATAGTAATAACTTCTTATCAAAATTAATCAATTTTAAGAATAGTTCTGATAAAAATAACAACCTATCACTACCAATCAAGCAAATACTTCCTGAAGGAGGAGACTATATGACTTATAATGGTTCTTTAGTCACACCCCCATTTTCAAGTGGTATAAGGTGGTACATTATGAAAAGTTTATCTACAATTACAAAATCTCAATTAAACAAAATTAAAAGTTTAATAAGACCTAATAATAGAAAAATACAACCATTAAATGCTAGATTTATTTTAAGCAACTCTTAACATTTATCAAAGCTAAAAGAAATAACTTTATCAATGTTATTCTCTTTTAGCTCTAGCATTAAAAGTCTATCGATACCGATAGCGACCCCAGAACATTTAGGTAATCCAAACTTTAAAGATTCTATAAGATTAACATCTATTGGCACAACTTCTTTATTTTGATGTAACCTTTTAAAATTATCGTTATTAAATCTATTGTTTTGCTCAACATGATCTGATAGTTCATGAAACCCATTCGCTAGCTCTAAACCTTTGTAATATAGCTCAAAACGATCACTTATCCGTGAATCAAATTCATTTATTTTGGCTAAAGACGCTTGAGTAGCAGGGAAACTATGAACAAAAATTGGATAGTTTTCACCGAGATTTGGTTCTATTAATAGAGAGAATATTAATTGTAATAGTACATCTTTATTATTTTCTTGTTCTAATTCTTCCGATAATTCTAGACGTTTCAAACATTGTTGCCTTATTTCATTAACTGTTAGGTCCAGCGGAGAAAATTGCAGATATTTTTGGAAACATTCATCATAGGATATTATATCACATTTAGGAATGCCCATTACAAACTTTAAAAACCTTTCAATAACTTTAATTAATTCAAAATGATCAATACCAACTTGGTACCATTCAAGCATTGTGAATTCCGGGTTATGAACTTTACTAACATCTTCATTTCTAAAAGCTTTAGAAATTTGATAAATTGAACCAATTCCATCGCATAATAATCTTTTCATATGAAATTCTGGGCTTGTGCATAGGTAGTATTTTTTCTTATCAAAGTAAGTAGTGATAAACGAATCAATATTAATATCTGTAGTACCATAAGGGCTCAAAATTGGTGTGTCTACTTCTAAAATATTTTCATTAGAAAAAAAACTTCTTACCCTTTGGATGAACTGAGCCCTTAACTTTAAATTTTTAATTGATGCACTTGGCATATATGTTTGAGGGGAATTATTAGACATATTTTAGTCAAAGCGGCAAAATATATGCCGCCTTCCAGCTTATTTAACTCGGCTCACATACTCGCCGTTACGAGTATCAACTTTTATTATTTCACCAATTTGAATGAAAAGTGGCACTCGAACAACAGCACCGGTTGATAATGTTGCTGGTTTACCTCCTGTTCCTTGGGTATCGCCCTTTAATCCAGGATCAGTTTCCACAACTTCTAACTCAACAAAGTTTGGAGGTGTTACTGCAATGGGATTGCCGTTCCATAAAGTTAACATACAAGTATTGTTTTCAACCAACCACTTTGAGTTATCACCAACTGCATTATTATCAGCCGCCAATTGTTCAAAGGTTTCATTATTCATAAAATGATAAAACTCCCCATCGTTATATAAATAATCTAAATCTAAATCAACAATATCTGCGGCCTCAACTGTTTCACCTGACTTGAAAGTTTTTTCCAAAACCTTACCAGATAATAGTTTTCTAATTTTTACGCGATTAAACGCTTGTCCTTTCCCTGGTTTAACAAATTCATTTTCAATGATGACACAAGGCTCATTATCAAGCATAATCTTCATTCCACCTCGGAATTCATTGGTACTAAATGTTGCCATTATTTTCCTCTTAAATAATAGAGTTGTATAGTATGAACCATATGATAACCCAAAATGAGATAAGTGTTGAGCAAAATTGGCTATTTGAGTTAAAAAATTCTATCTCTAGCCCAAAAGCATTACTTGAAATATTACAAATTGACGAAAATCAAATTAATGATGACTTTTCAGCTAAAAAGCTATTTCCTATGAGAGTTCCTCTAAGTTTTGTTAACAGAATGAATAAACAAGATCCAAAAGATCCTCTTCTCATGCAAGTTCTTCCTGTTATGAAGGAATTTGAAGTTAATAAAAATTTTACTAAAGACCCTCTAAAAGAACAAAAAAATCAAATAACAGGATTATTACACAAATACAAAAATAGAGTTTTAATAATGTTTAAAACAGGTTGTGCTATTAATTGTAGATATTGTTTTAGAAGGCACTTTCCTTATCAAGAAAATAGTCTTAATAAAAATAAAATTAATGTAATTTTAGAATACATTAAGCAAAACTCATCAATTAATGAAGTTATATTATCTGGCGGCGATCCGTTAATGGCTAAAGACCATGAAATAAAATCCTTTTTAGAAAAATTATCATATATCAAAACAATTACAACCCTAAGAATTCATACTAGGCTTCCCGTGGTGATCCCTTCAAGAATAACTGATTCATTAGTCAAAATTTTATGCGATTCACCTTTGAAAATAGTAATTGTTACTCATATTAATCATCCAAATGAGATAAATGATGAATTTTCAAAACACATATCTAAATTAAAAAATATAACCATTTTAAATCAAAGTGTGTTCTTGAAAGGAATTAATAACGACTCAAGTATTTTAAAAAATCTGAGCGATAAATTATTTCATGCGGGTATACTTCCCTATTATATTCATGCAACTGATGCAGTAGAAGGAACTTCTCATTTTTTTGTGCCTGACTCAGAAACAAAAAAAATAATGAGAGAGCTTTTAACTTTAACTTCTGGATATTTAGTCCCAAAGTTAGTGAGAGAAAATGCTGGAGAGTTAAGCAAAACTCCAATTGATCTTTTCTAAATGAATACAGCAAAAAAGAAATATTAGTTGCTAGGTTTAAATGAAGATGACTAAAGAATGGTCGTTAGGTTCTTTATTTAATAGAAATATCTTACCATATATACTTTTAGAAACTTAAGATTGTATGAGTGACGTTACATACTACTAAGAACTAATACAAAGAAAAGCCCGAAAAACATAGCTTTACGGGCTTTTTTGAAACGTTGTGAACGTCTATGAAATGATCATAGGCCGGCTTACATCATGCCTGGCATACCACCCATACCACCCATACCGCCCATATCAGGCATTGCAGGTGCATCTTTTTGTGGTAGATCAGTTATCATTGCTTCTGTAGTGATCATCAAACCAGCTACTGATGCTGCAAATTGAATAGCAGAGCGAGTAACTTTAGTAGGATCTAAAATACCCATTTCTATCATGTCTCCATACTCAGATGTTGCAGCATTATATCCGTAACTACCAGAACCTGCTTTAACATTATTTGCAACAACTGAAGCTTCGTCACCAGCATTATTTGTGATTTGACGAAGTGGTGCTTCCATAGCTCGCATAGCTAAACGAATACCCACATTTTGATCTTCATTGTCGCCTGTTAAACCTTCTAGTTTAGAAGCTACACGAATTAATGCAACGCCACCACCAGCAACTACACCTTCTTCAACAGCAGCTCTTGTTGCATGAAGAGCATCTTCAACTCTATCTTTCTTTTCTTTCATTTCAACTTCAGTTGCAGCTCCAACTTTAATCACAGCAACTCCACCAGCAAGTTTAGCCACTCTTTCTTGAAGCTTTTCTTTGTCATAATCTGAAGTGGCTTCTTCAATTTGTTGACGAATTTGAGTTACACGTGCAGAAATTACATCTTGCTCGCCCGTACCATCAATAATAGTTGTATTATCTTTAGTAATATTAACTCTCTTAGCCTGACCCAAATCTTCTAAAGTAACTTTTTCTAGTTCTAAACCAATTTCTTCAGAAATAACAGTACCGGCAGTTAATACAGCAATATCTTGTAACATTGCTTTTCTTCTATCACCAAAACCCGGTGCTTTAACTGCAGCAACTTTAACGATACCTCTCATATTATTAACAACTAAAGTAGCTAAAGCTTCACCTTCTACATCTTCAGCAATTATCAGAAGTGGACGTGATGTTTTAGCAACAGCTTCCAATAAAGGTAATAACTCACGAATATTCGATACTTTTTTATCCGCTAATAAAATAAATGGGTTTTCAAGTTCAACTAATCCAGTTTCTTGCTTATTAATGAAGTACGGAGAAAGATATCCTCTATCAAACTGCATACCCTCTACAACATCAAGCTCATCTTGTAATGCTTGGCCTTCTTCAACAGTAATAACACCGTCTCTACCAACTCGCTCCATTGCCTCTGCAATAATATTTCCAACAGTTTGATCAGAGTTTGCAGAAATAGTTCCAACTTGAGCAATAGATTTATTGTCTGAGCAAGGAACTGATAATGTCTTTAGCTCTTCAACAGCTGCTGAAACAGCCTTATCAATACCCCTTTTTAAATCCATTGGGTTCATTCCAGCTGCAACAGCTTTATGTCCCTCATTTACAATAGATTGTGCTAAAACTGTTGCAGTAGTGGTTCCGTCTCCAGCAGCATCATTTGCTTGAGAAGCAACTTCTTTTACCATTTGAGCACCCATATTTTGAAACTTATCTTCTAGCTCAATTTCTTTAGCAACAGTTACACCATCTTTTGTTACAGTTGGAGCGCCAAAAGACTTATCTAAAACGACATTACGACCTTTAGGCCCAAGAGTTACTTTTACCGCATCAGCTAATAGGTTTACACCTTCTAGCATTTTAATTCTGGCATCATTACCAAAAACTACATCTTTTGCAGACATGTTATTATCCTCTATAATTAAAATTTAATGATTATTCTTCAATAATTGCCATGATGTCACTTTCAGACATAACTAAAACTTCTTTTCCATCAAGTTTTTCAGTTTTAGTTGTATAGCCTTCAGAAAACAATACTTTATCACCTACTTTAACATCTAATGCTCTCACTGTACCATTTTCAAGGATTTGACCATTTCCTACAGCTAGAACCACTCCTCGCGTTGATTTTTCTGCAGCAGAACCAGTTAAAACTATTCCTCCTGCAGATTTAGATTCATTTTCTTCACGTTCAACGATAACACGATCGTGTAATGGACGAATGCTCATTTACATTTACTCCTGATTAATCATAAAAATTAAATTTTACCAAAAATTGGCAATCCGTACTTTAAATGTGGGGACAAAATAAGATAAGCCAAGTCCATTTGATATTTTTTTTTAAAAAAGATAAAAATAGAAGGTTTTCTATTATTGAGTTATCATTATTAAAACAATAACATGATGATTAATAATTATATTTGTTTTCCATGCGACAATTTTTAATTTTATGTTTTGTATGTTTATTTTTATTTTCTTATTCATCACTTTCATTAGCTAATAGTGAAATAAAAGTAAATACAAAACAGAAGTTTGAACAACCCAAGTACTTAAAATCCAAGGATGCTTTTATTCTTTCATATGAAAAAAAGGATAGAATAATCACTTTACAATGGTCAATTGCACCTAATTACTATCTATATAAGAACTCTATTTCTATTACCTCCTCTGATAATAGAGACTTGTTTTTTTCTAAACCTCCAGGTATAAAATACAATGATCCTACTTTTGGATATGTAAATGTGTACAAAGAAAAAATATCTTTTCCTGTTTATTTATCTAATATCAATTCAAATACATTATTAGTTTCATATCAAGGTTGTAATATCCATGGTTTTTGTTATCCACCTCAAACAAAAACAATCGAATTGAATCCATCAATATCTGATAACTATCAAAATATACTTTCGCAATGGTTTTCGCCTTTTATGTTTTTAGTTTTCGGAATTGGTTTAGCATTTACACCATGTATATTTCCCATGTACCCTATAACTACCAAAATTCTATCTTTTCATGAACAAAAACCAAAAAAAACAATAATTAATGCAATAATTTATTTACAAGGCATAGCTGTTATCTATAGTATATTTGGTTTTATTACATCTCTTGTTGGATTAAAAGTACAATTTATATTTCAAAGTCCATTATTTTTGATAACTGCATGTATCATATTAATATTACTTGGCTTATCGATGATGTTTCAATTCCAGATTATAGGTTCTTCTAAACTAAATAATTTTATTAATCAATTATCCTTTTCATTAAGATTTAAATCCAATTATTTGAATTCATTTTTTCTTGGAATACTCGCTGGAATTTTGTGCACTCCATGTACAACCGCGCCTTTATCTGCAGTGTTAATTTATTCTACACAAGCTAATAACCCGTTATGGACATCAATTAACTTGTATCTTTTGGCCACTGGTATGACTTTACCCCTTTTAGTTTTTATTTTGGTAGGGAAAAAACATTTTCCTAAGTCGGGGGCATGGCTCAATTCAATAAAACAACTCCTTGGTTTAATCCTATTAACATTACCTATAATGATTATTCAACCTATTATAAATCCATACATAATTAAAATACTGTGGTTCATTTGGGCTTCATGTTTGTTTTTATTTATACTGAAAAAATTCAATTTTACTCTAAAATCTTCTTTATTTTTAGTTTTTATAACAATTGTTATAACTATTGCTTATTTAAACTTCAAACCTCAAAAAACTACTCAACTAAATTTTTTAAATCTAAGCACTCAATCGGAGATTGATAAACAAATAATATCTCCTGCAAATAAAGATAAATTGATTATGATTGATTTTTATGCAGACTGGTGTAGCGCCTGTAGAAAGTTGGAACACACTACTTTTGTGAACCCTAAAGTGATAAATGCTATGTTAGGTATGCAGAAAATAAGAGTAGATTTATCTGAGTTAAATGAAGAAAATTTAAAGATTATGCAAAAAATGAATATCATTGGTTTACCAACAATTTTATTTATTAAAAACAATACTATTTTAAAGAAACATACAATAACAGGATTTATCTCTGCAAATTTGATGGTGGATCATATTAATTCAATGACTTCACAATAAATGTTTGATTTTTTTCTTTTACCCGTAGTACAAAATTAAGGCATTACAATAAAAGATTAAGGAAGTATTTATGCTTAATGAAGGAAAAAAATATAATGAAAATGTTTGGAACAAATTAGCTAAAAATATAGATTGGATTAGCAAATATTCAAAAATAAATGATTCGTCATTCCATAAGCCTATAAAAATTAACTGGTTTGATGGAGGAGAGTTAAATGTCTCATATAATTGTTTAGATAGGCATTTAGAAAATAATGCTGATAAGATTGCAATTATATGGGAAAGTGAAGATGGCTTAAGTACTAAAACGATTACATATACAGATTTACATAAAAAAGTATGTCGTTTTGCTAATGTACTAAAGTCTCAAAACATATCAAAAGGTGATACTGTTTGTATTTACATGCCGATGACTATTGAAGCAATAGTAGCCATGTTAGCATGCGCAAGAATAGGAGCCATTCATAATGTTATCTTTGCTGGATTCTCTGCTAATTCCATCGCAGATAGAATAAAAGATTCAAAGTCAAAATTGATTATTTGTGGTGATTACTCAATAAGAAATCAACGAAAAATTCCATTAAAAATAACATCAGAGAAGCCCTCTCTATTTTGAATAAAAAAATAAAAACTATAATCTTTAATCCTCTTGGGAAAATAGATGATTTATACGATCACGAACTAAATTGGCATGATGAATTAAATAAAGCGTCTGAAAAAAATGAACCAACCGTATTATCATCAAATGATCCACTTTTTATATTATATACCTCGGGGTCTACTGGAACTCCAAAAGGTTTGGTTCACTCAAGTGGTGGGTATTTAGTCCATGTTCATAACACTTTTAAAGACTTATTTAACTTCAAACAAGATGATATCTACTGGAGTACCGCAGACATTGGATGGATCACTGGACATAGTTATGGTGTTTATGGACCATTATCAAATGGAGCTACCATTTTAATTTTTGAAGGAAACCCTCTTTATGAAGATGGCATAAATATAAATTCACTTATTGAAAAACATCAGGTCAATATTTTCTACACAGCCCCAACACTTATTAGATCTCTAATGTCAAAAAAACATCTAAAAAATCATGTTTCAACAAAATCTTCTTTAAAAGTATTAGGTAGCGTTGGTGAGCCTCTAAATCCTGAAGCATGGTCATGGTACTATAATGATTTTGGTCAACAAAAATGCCCTATTATTGATACATGGTGGCAAACTGAAACAGGAGGAATCCTAATTGCTCCAAAAATTAAAAATTATAAAAAAATAGCAGGTTCAGCTGGTACCAGTATTAATGGAACAGAAGGATTTATAATAAATAACCATGCAGAAGAATGCAAACCAGATGAAGAAGGTTTTTTGGTTTTCAGAGATTCTTGGCCTGGTCAAGCAATAAGTATCTTTGGTGATCATGCTCGCTTTGAAAAAACTTATTTTGAACAATTTTCAGGGTTTTATTGTAGTGGTGATGGTGCAAAAAAAGATCTCCAAAATAATTTTTTTATCACTGGTAGAATAGATGATGTTTTAAATGTATCAGGACATAGAATGGGGACATCTGAAATTGAATCCGCTATTGTAAGTCATAAGAGTGTTGTTGAAGCTGGGGTTATAGGAATTCCAGATAAAGTTAAAGGAGAAGCTATTTTTGCTTTTGTAGCCGTAGACGATCATACAAAAAAAACCACTGATTTAAAAGTTGATATCAAAAATTGGGTAAAAAAAGAAATTGGAGCACTTGCAATTCCATCTGATATTGAGTTAGTTAGCGAACTACCTAAAACTAGATCAGGCAAAATCATGAGGCGTATTTTAAAAAAGATTGCTATTAATGATTTTGATAACTTTGGGGATATATCTACATTAGCGAACCCTGAATCGGTCAATGAACTAATCTCGCTAAAAAAACAATAAATAGCGCAAAATTTCTCTAAATTTCGTTAAAATTTGAATAATATTGCTTTATCTTGTATATTATTCAAATTAAAATACATATTTGATATGAACATAGATTAATTTCAAGTTTGCAACATAAGGCATCGAAATGTCAAAAAAATATAAGTTTTTAGTCTTAAATGGACCCAACTTGAATTTATTGGGAATTCGAGAAAAAAGTATCTATGGTGATTTTACATTAGATGACTTAATTGAAAAAATTTATAGTAATTTTGATAACAGATTGGACTTGGTTAACTTCCAATCAAATTCTGAATCAGATTTAATCGATAGAATACATGAATCCTATAAATCAATTGACTTTATTGTCATAAATCCAGCCGCATACACTCATACTAGTATAGCTATACGTGATGCTCTGATGGCTGTGTCTATACCATTTATAGAAGTTCATATTTCAAATATCCATAAGAGAGAAGCATTCAGACATAATTCATATCTATCAGATATTGCAGTAGGTGTAATATGTGGATTTGGCACTGATGGTTATGTTTATGCTGTAGAATCTGGTATTAATTACTTAAAAAATTTAGAAAAAAGGTAAAAGAAATGGACATAAGAAAAATCAAAAAATTAATTGAACTTGTTGAAGAGTCTGGCATTAGAGAGATAGAAATTTCTGAGGGTGAAGAATCAGTTAGAATTAGTCGAGGAGATGCTATTAATCAAAATCCAGTCATTGTTCCTCAACCAGTTCAACAGCAATATAATGTAGAATCACAGCCACAAATTATTCAAAATACACATCTATCACCGAGTACTAATGAAGTTGAAGAGGCAAGTGTTGAGAGTGGACACAAGGTTAAATCACCAATGGTAGGTTCATTTTATAGAGCTCCTAGTCCAGATGCAAAACCATTTATAGAAGTTGGCCAATCAGTTAAGACTGGAGATACACTATGTATTATTGAGGCAATGAAAATGATGAATCAAATAGAATCAGATAAAGATGGAGTTGTGAAGGCAATCTTACTCAATGACGGTGATGCTGTCGAATTTGATCAACCTCTAGTAATTATTGAATAATTAAGGTGTTGTGTGATGTTAGATAAATTAGTTATAGCTAACAGGGGCGAAATTGCTTTAAGAATTTTGCGTGCTTGTAAAGAGTTAGGTATTAAAACTGTAGCGGTTCATTCATCTGCAGACAAAGATTTAAAGCATGTGAAATTAGCTGATGAATCAATTTGTATAGGTCCTGCCAAAGGAACAGAGAGTTACCTTAATATCCCAAGAATAATAAGTGCAGCTGAAATTACCGGATCTGTTGCTATTCATCCTGGTTATGGATTTTTATCAGAAAATGCAGATTTTGCTGAAATGGTGGAGAAATCTGGTTTTATTTTTGTAGGCCCAAAAGCTGAAACTATAAGGATAATGGGTGACAAAGTAGCCGCTATTGATGCAATGAAAAAAGCTGGTGTTCCTTGTGTTCCTGGTTCAGGTGGCCCATTAGATAATGACGAAAGTAAAAATAAATCAATAGCTAAAAGAATTGGTTATCCTGTAATTATCAAAGCCTCTGGTGGAGGTGGTGGTAAAGGTATGCGTGTAGTAAGAAAAGAGTCAGAATTAATTGATTCCATCCAAATTACCAAAGCCGAGGCCAAAGCAAACTTTAATAATGATATGGTGTACATGGAAAAGTTTCTTGAAAACCCACGACATATTGAAGTTCAAGTTCTTGCGGATGGAAAAGGCTCTGCGATTCATCTTGGTGAAAGAGACTGCTCCATGCAACGTCGCCATCAGAAAGTGGTCGAAGAAGCTCCAGCTCCAGGTATATCCGAAGATATGAGGAAATTTATTGGTGATCGATGCTGTAGAGCATGTGTGGAAATCAATTACAGAGGCGCAGGAACTTTTGAGTTTTTATACGAAAATGGTGAATTTTATTTCATAGAAATGAACACTAGAATACAAGTTGAGCACCCAGTTACAGAAATGGTTACTGGTGTCGATCTAATTAAAGAACAGTTAAGAATAGCTGCAGGTCAACCATTGTCTTTTAGTCAAAAAGATATACAAATGAAAGGACACGCAATAGAGTGTAGAATAAATGCTGAAGATCCAGAAACATTTATTCCATCTCCAGGTTTAATAGAGCGTTTCCATGCACCTGGCGGTATGGGAGTAAGATGGGAATCTCACATTTATGGTGGTTATTCTGTCCCACCATTCTACGACTCTATGATAGGAAAGTTAATTTGTCATGGAGAAAATAGAGACGTTGCGATTGCAAGAATGAAAAATGCACTTAATGAAATTATTATCACGGGTATAAAAACTAATATCCCATTACAAAAAAGTATTATGGATGATGAGAATTTCCAACATGGTGGTGCAAATATTCATTATCTTGAAAAGAAATTAGGGATGCAATAACTCATTTGCTTTAATTAAATAAAGAAGCGGCTATTGCCGCTTCATTTATTTTGGAGAAAAAAATGTCTTGGATTCAACTTCGCATAAATACAAATGCCTCAATAGCAGAGAAATTGGGTGATTTTTTATTTGAACAAACAGATGTACACTCAATCACTTATTTAGACGCAAAAGACACACCAATTTTTGAACCTCTTCCAGGTGAAACTCTATTATGGAATGAAACTGACGTATTAGCTTTATATGATGCAAATACTAATACTTTGGATCTAATCGAGCTGATTAGAGCGTCTGAAATTTTGCAATCAAGTTTCCAATACAAAATTGAAATCCTTGAAGATAAAGATTGGATTAGAGAGTGGATGGATTCATTTGTACCTCTTGAACTTAAAAACAACTTGTGGATAATACCTAGCTGGCACTCTGCTCCTGAAACTAACTCGACAAATATTTTTTTGGATCCTGGCTTAGCTTTTGGTACAGGTACACATGCAACAACTCAACTCTGCTTAAATTGGCTGAGCTCTCAAAATTTACAGGATAAATTAATAATTGATTTTGGATGTGGATCAGGCATATTAGCTATTGCAGCGCTGAAATTAGGCGCAAAAAAAGTTATCGGAATTGATATTGATCCTCAGGCACTTCAGGCCTCAAGGGCTAATGCAAAAAAAAATCAAGTAGAAGAAAACTTTGATTTATATTTACCGAAAGATCTACCTGAAAACATAACTGCTGATGTTTTAATAGCAAATATTTTAGCTGAGCCTCTTCGTGCACTATCTCAACAAATTATTGGTATGGTAAAATTAGACGGTAATTTAGGCCTTTCCGGTATTTTAGATACCCAAGTGGATAACATTAAGACTTATTACACTGATAATGTTTCCTTTGATAAACCTGATAACCAAGGGGAATGGGTTCTTTTATCCGGAAAAAAGTATAAATGATTAAAAATTAAGCTTTAAATATACTTAAAAAATTAGTAGAATACTCCTCTTGTTTATATTTTGATATTTTTTATTTTGAATATTGGTCCTTATAATTTAAAGAATAAATTGTTAGCTGCTCCAATGGCAGGAATTACTGATAATCCATTTAGAAAGCTCTGTCTAAAGTATGGTGCTGATATCGCTTACAGTGAAATGGTTTCATCAAATCCATCATGTTGGAGTACAAATAAATCTCAATTAAGGGCAATATCTGTAGACGAAGATATTAAAGTCACACAAATAGCAGGTTCAGAGCCACATCTTTTAGCTGAGGCTGCAAAATATAATGTTGATAAAGGTTCTCAAATAATTGATATCAACATGGGATGTCCTGCAAAAAAGGTTAACAAGAAGCTCTCTGGATCCGCTTTATTAAAAGATGAAGCTTTAGTTAAAAAAATTTTAAAATCGGTTGTTGACTCTGTATCGGTTCCAGTAACCTTAAAGATAAGAACAGGCTGGTCATTAAATAATAAGAACTGTGTGACAATAGCTAAAATTGCAGAAGACTCTGGAGTTCAAGCTTTAACTGTTCATGGTCGAACAAGAGAGTGTATGTTTAAAGGCACAATTGATTATGAAAGTATCAAAAAAGTAAAGAAAGCAATAAATATTCCTGTGATAGCTAATGGCGATATAGTTAGCCCTCAAAAAGCTAAATATGTATTAGATTTCACCGGTGCTGATGCAATAATGATTGGTCGTGCAGCTCAAGGTAATCCTTGGATTTTTAAAGAAATATCACAATATTTGCTAAACCAAAAAGAAATGTTTTCAGCTCCATCATTGGAAGAGAAAAAAAAGGATATTATTGATCACCTCGAAGGATTATATAGTCTATATGGCGATTATTTAGGTACAAGAATCGCAAGAAAACATGTTATATGGTATTTAATGCCATACGAATATTTTAAACAATGTAAGAGAAGGTTTACAATGCTTGAGCAGCCACATGAACAGCTCAGTTTTATAAATCAATTTTTTCAAAAACAATTATAAATTAAGAAGAGTTAGAAATATGTTAGAACAAAATTTATCTGAAGAGCATTTCATTGTCAAAACAGTTACATCTCAAGATAAAATTATACATAAACCCCTTAGAGATTCTGTAAAAGCATCTTTAAAAAAATATTTTTCTCAATTACAAGGAAAAGAGGTTAATGATCTGTATGATTTAGTTTTAGCAGAGGTTGAAAGACCATTGTTGGATCAAATTATGCAACATACCCGAGGAAATCAAACTAAAGCAGCGACAATGATGGGTATTAACAGAGGTACTTTAAGAAAAAAACTTAAAAAGTATGGTATGAACTAACCATTTTTAGAAAAGAATCTCTATCATAGATTCTTTTCTTTTAAGTTATTCAGAATTGAGCAATTACTTGCATCCCTACTGCTGTCATTTAGACAACTTTTTTCTAAAAAAATTAGCTTTTTCTTCATTTGTTCCAACTCATTTATTTTTTGATTCAGCTTACTAATTTCATTTGATGCAACTTCTTTAACTTCTTTACAGGAGTAGCTCGAAGGGTTTTCATACATATTGACTAAATCCTTAATAGCTTTTAGGCTTAACCCTATACTTTTGGCTTTTAATATAAAACTTAATTTCTTAAAATCACTAATTGAGTATAATCTATAACCATTTTGTTTTCTGTCACTCGGTTTAAGTAAACCTATTTTATCGTAATATCTTATTGTGTCTTTTTTTAAATCAAACTTTTCTGCTATTTCTTTAATCAAAAACATCCTAATATAAACCTTTAAAATAAAAAAGACAAAATAACATAATCCGGTTTAAATATACATGCAAACGATTGCGTATAAATAAAAATAATGTAAAATAATAAAGTCCATATAAAACCAAGGTCTTAAAATGCATAATAAACATTCAATCAAACGTGCTCTTATCAGTGTATCCGATAAAGAAAACTTAATTCCTTTAGCTCAGTATCTAACATCTCAAAATATTGAGTTATTGTCTACAGGAGGCACTTCCAAGCTATTAAAAGAACACAAAATACCTGTAATAGATGTTTCAGAGTATACTGGTTTTCCTGAAATAATGAATGGAAGAGTTAAAACCTTAAATCCAAAAATTTACGGTGGTATTTTGGCCCGCCGAGATTTAACCGAAGATTTAGAGATTATGGAGAAACTGCAGATTCTTGAAATAGATTTGATTGTTGTAAATTTATACCCTTTTGAAAAAACGATCAACAAAGAAAATTATAGTTTTGATGACGCAATTGAAAACATTGATATTGGTGGACCTTGCATGGTCAGAGCTGCCGCAAAAAACCATAAATATACATCTATAGTGGTGAGTCCTAAACAATATGAATCTCTCATCTTAGAAATGAAAGAAAACAATAATATTATATCTGCAAACACTAATTTTAAACTTGCAGCAAAAGCTTTTGAGCATACAGCTCATTATGATAGTATGATAGCTCAACATTTGAATAAATACATCGATAAAGAAGAAGTAGTTAATGAATTACTGCCCTATTCAAATGTCTTGACTATTAATTTAACCAAAAAACAAAATCTAAGATATGGTGAAAATCCCCATCAGACCTCTGCATTTTATGTTGATGAATCTTGTGAAGAAACTTCTGTGTCTTCATCAACTCAAAAGCAAGGTAAAGAGCTATCATTTAATAATATTGCGGATGCTGATGCTGCTCTAGAGTGTGTAAAAGAATTTGATGCTCCAACTTGTGTAATAGTGAAGCATGCCAATCCTTGTGGTGTCGCCTCAAGTAATTCTCTTAAGACTGCTTATCAAAAAGCATTTAAAACAGATCCTACATCAGCATTTGGTGGGATTATTGCCTTTAATAGAGAGCTTGATTACGAAACTGCAAAATTAATAATAGAAAATCAATTTGTTGAAGTTATCATTGCTCCAAAAATAAATTCCTTTGCATTGAGCGAGCTAGAAAAAAAACCAAACATACGGGTTTTAGAAACGGGTGAATTTAAATCTCAATCAGGTTTAAAAGATTATAAAAAAGTAGCTGGTGGATTATTAGTTCAAGATAAAGATTCAAAAAAGATCTGTCCAACTGAGCTATCTATTGTAACAACTCGCAAACCAGAGGCTCAGGAGCTTAAGGATGCGTTGTTTGCATGGAAAGTAGCTAAGTTTGTAAAATCAAATGCAATTGTATATACAAAAAATGATATGACTATAGGTATTGGAGCTGGACAAATGAGCCGTGTTTATTCAGCAAAAATAGCGGGCATTAAAGCTAATGATGAGGGATTAATTGTTGAAGGTAGTGTAATGGCTTCCGATGCATTCTTCCCATTTAGAGATGGTATTGATGCTGCTGCGAAAGCAGGTATTACATGTATTATACAACCAGGTGGTTCTATAAGGGATCAAGAAATCATTGATGCTGCGAATGAACACAACATAGCTATGATTTTCACAAAAATTAGACATTTTAAGCATTAAGGAGAAACTTAAATGAAAGTATTGGTTATTGGTTCTGGTGGAAGAGAGCATGCTCTATCTTGGAAGCTTTCTCTTTCTCCTAAAGTTTCACGAGTTTTTGTTGCAACAGGAAACCCTGGAACTCAAAATGAAGAAAAAATTATTAATATTAATATATCTCCAGAAAATATTGCGGGATTAGTTGATTTTGCAAAAAAAGAGAAAATACATTTAACTGTAGTTGGGACAGAGCAGCCTCTTGTAGATGGTATTGTTGATATCTTTGAAAATAATAATTTATTAATACTAGGCCCATCTGAGTATGCCTCGCAACTAGAGGGTTCAAAAGGTTTTGCTAAAGACTTCTTAAAAAAGTATAAAATACCTACTGCCTCCTACGAAAAATTCACAGAAATAGAGCCTGCGATCAATTATGTTAATCAAAACGGTGTTCCTATAGTTATTAAAGCTGATGGTTTAGCTGCCGGTAAAGGTGTCATTGTAGCTGAAACAATCGAATCAGCGCATAATGCTATTCAAGACATGTTATCGGATAATAAATTTGGAGATGCGGGAAGTTCAATCGTCATCGAGGAATTTTTAGATGGAGAAGAAGCCAGTTATATTATTTTAAGTGATGGCAAGACAATGATTCCCATGGCAACCAGTCAAGATCACAAAAGGGTTGGAGATGGCGATAAAGGTGAAAATACTGGTGGCATGGGAGCATACTCACCAGCACCAATAGTTGATGAGTTAGTAAATAGCAGAGTACTTAATGAAGTAATTTATCCCACTTTAGATGCATTAAAATCAGAAGGACAACCGTATAAAGGTTTTTTGTATGCGGGGTTAATGATTATGCCTGATGGTTCTCCAAAAGTAATTGAATTTAATTGTAGATTTGGCGATCCTGAAACACAACCTATCATGATGAGACTAGAATCTGATTTTTTTGATATCTGTTACAAAGCAGCCACTGGTAATCTTAAAAATGCAGAAATGAAATGGTCGAGCAAAGTTGGAGTTGGTGTTGTATTGGCTTCAAAAGGTTACCCTGGTACTTACCAAAAAGATTACCCAATTACTATAAAAGAATATACTCCGGATATTAAGTTATTTCATGCTGGGACCAGTTTAAAGAATGACAAGCTTGTGAATAGTGGTGGCCGAGTTATATGTGTTACTGCGCTTGGAAATAATTTAGAAGAAGCTAGAGAGAAAGTGTATTCTTATATTAACAAAAATATCTTTTGGGATGGTATGTTTTACAGAAAAGATATTGGTTTTAAAGCCTTAAAAAAAAGCTCTTAATGAGCTTTTTTTATTTAACTGCTTCTTTCAAAGCTTTTCCTGAAACAAAGGCTGGAACGTTTGCCGCTGCAATCTGAATTTCTTTACCTGTTTGAGGGTTACGTCCAGTTCTTGCAGCCCTATGATTCACTTTAAAAGTACCAAAACCGATTAATTGGACCTGCTCTCCATCTTTTAACGCATTTGTAATTCCCGCTAAAGTCTCTTCTAAAGCTAGTTTAGCCTGTGCCTTAGTTAAGTCAGCTTTTTCAGCGATAACATCTATAAGTTGGGTTTTATTCATTATCTTTCCCTTATTAATTTAATTTAATTTAATTTTAAATACAACACTAATTCATAGTTAGTTCATTTGCCAAGATTTTTTTGCAAAAAGAACTAATATTTAACTTGAATTTTACAAAAGTGAGAAATAAATCACCAATTATAATAATTATAAATCTTTGAGCTCCATTCTAATCTCTTTCACAGCTACATTAAAGTTATTTTTTATACCACAAATCATCTTAAAGATTTCATCTTGAACTTCTAATTCGAATACTTGTTTTTTTTCGGTCATATCTCTTAAAAAAATATTTGAAAGCTTATAAAAAAAGTCTTTATCAATTATTTTTATGCTCCAACTTGATATAATTAGATCAGAAAGCTCATAAATAGAAAACTTATACGGTAACTCTTCATTCTCATAATCATCTATTAATGTAGACAGTTTATCTAGCTGACCATCCCAGTTAATTGTCAATTTATTATCAATTAAATTATTCCACGACAAATCAACTATATTTTCAAAAAATTTTAACAACGAATTTTTTTCTAAGAAATTATTGTTTTTTAAAATTCTTAAAGCTCTGTCACTCATAATATTCACAAAAAGATATTTTTTGTTTTCAGGCAGTTCTTCAAGTTCAACAAACAAATTAATATGATTCATCAATAACATTCTCCAGCTGAATAATGATGAACCTTATTTACTAGGGTAGAAACACTTTCTATTGGTGTCTCTTTTTGAATGCCATGTCCTAAATTAAAAACAAAACCTCTTCTTCCATTTACTTGTTTTAATATGTATTCTACTTCCTGTTCAATTTTATCCTTTGTTCCAAAGAGTACACAAGGGTCCATATTTCCCTCTACGGCTACTTTGTCTCCTATTCTGTCTAAAGCGTCACATATATCAATTGTCCAGTCTAAACCAACCATATCACAGCCAGAGTTTGCTATATCTTCTAACCACAAACCACCATTTTTAGTAAAGATTGTTATAGGTATTTTTTTATCATAGAAACATGACTTCAATTTTTCAACAATCTTAATCATATATCTCAAGGAAAATTCATTGTATTCTCTCCTTCCTAGAACCCCCCCCCATGAATCAAAAATTTTAATAGCATCGACGCCAGTTTTTACTTGGTTAACTAAATAGTCAACAATATTTTCTGTTAAGTTTTCGAGTAATAGATGCAGTTCTTTCGGGTTTTTATACATCATTGATTTAATTTTAGTGAAAGTTTTTGAACCACCTCCTTCTACCATATATGTTGCTATAGTCCATGGGCTACCTGAAAAACCTATTAAAGGCACAGTTTCATTTAATTTTGTTTTAATTAAGCTTATTGCTTTATAAACATAATTTAAGTCGTTAGCAGTATCTAAAATTGGAAGGTTCAAAATATCTGATTTATTAACAATTGGCTTACTAATTTTTGGTCCTTCACCTTTACCAAAAGAAAGTCCTAGATTCATCGCTTCAGGTATGGTTAAAATATCAGAAAATAATATTGCAGCATCTAATTTAAATCTCTTTAAAGGTTGTAATGTTACCTCACATGCTAAATCTGGATTCTTCATTAAACTAATAAAACTATCACCAGCTTTTTTTCTTACTTCTCGATATTCAGGGAGATATCTACCTGCTTGTCTCATTATCCATATTGGGGTGTGTTCAATTGGTTTTTTATAAATAGCATTCAAATAATTATTATTCTTCATTTTATCTTTTACCTTTCATTTATGAACATTAATAGACTTGTTACACAAATAAATTCATTTATTAATTTTTTAAAGTTCACAGGTTTTCTTATAATTTATTATTCAAGTTGAATCTTCTCACAAATAAAATTAGTCTAGATCCGTATTTGCTGGTAAGTTGGTATAATAGTATTATAAATTCTATATTTTAGCATTAATATCGATGGAGTACATTATTATGTTAAGTAAATTTGAGCAAGTAAGAACTGCATTAGAAACAAACAGTGAAATTATAGACCAATTACTCCAAATGAGACAAAATCTATTGTCTTCATATTGTAGCATTGCTGGATTGAAATCAAATCCAGCTTTTCCATCGTACAAAGAAGTTAACACTTTTTGTCAAGATCTTATAGACTATGTATCTGCGGGGCACTTTAAAGTATATAACGAAATTATTGATCACTGGAAATCTATTTCATTTCAACCAACAAGCAAAATAAATCATTTATATCTAGAGTTAAGTAAAATAACGGAAAAGTTTGTAAACTTTAGTGACACTTATACCTTATCGAGTAATTTAGATGTTTATGAGCAGTTTGATAAAGACTTATCTTTTCTTGGTGAATGTTTAGAAAAAAGGTTTGCCTTAGAAGATTTATTGATTAAAGAAATTGAACCTACGTTATTATAACATAGGTTCTTAAAGAGAACCTATGTTATTTAGCATTTGCTTACTTAGAATCATTAAGGTTAGCATTTAACAGTGCCGCTAAGTCTTGTGATGCCTGTTCAACATCAACACTAGGTTCATCAAGGCTTTTCTCATCATTACTATTATGTTTGTTAATTCGATCCTGGTGATACGCAAATCCAGTACCAGCCGGTATCAATCTACCAACAATAACATTTTCTTTCAAACCTCTCAGTTCATCTTGTTTTCCTGAAACTGCTGCTTCTGTTAAAACTCGAGTTGTTTCTTGGAATGATGCTGCTGAAATGAAAGATTCAGTCGCCAAAGATGCTTTTGTAATACCCAAGAGTTCTCGCTGAAAAGTAGCCTGCTGTTTATCTTCTTTAGCAAGCGCTCTATTAGCAATCATAACGTTTGAATACTCAACTTGTTCGCCGCTAAGGAACTCAGAATCGCCAGAGTTTATAATAGTTACTTTTCGAAGCATTTGCCTTACAATTGTTTCGATATGTTTATCATTAATCTTCACACCTTGTAATCTATAAACATCTTGTACTTCATTAACAATGTACTCTGATACTGCGTTAACTCCTCTTAATCTTAAAATATCATGTGGAGTTTCTGGGCCATCTGAAATGACATCACCTTTCTCAACTTTCTCACCCTCAAAAACATTCAACTGGCGATGTTTAGGAATCATTTCCTCGTATGAGTCACCATCTTTAGGGGTAATAATTAATCGTCGTTTACCTTTAGTTTCCTTACCAAATGATACTGTTCCAGAAATTTCTGCTAGTATAGCTGGTTCTTTCGGCTTCCTAGCTTCGAATAAATCAGCAACTCTTGGTAAACCACCAGTGATATCTTTCGTACCTCCTGACTCTTGAGGTATACGACATAAAACATCACCAATGTTCACATCTGCACCATCTTCCAATTGAACAATAGCTTTTCCAGGCAAGAAATATTGAGCTGGAATATCAGTACCAGGAATAAGTATGTCCTTACCATTTTTATCAAGTAATTTAATTAATGGGCGCATATCTTTTGCAGAACCTGTTCTCTGTGCTGCATCAAGAATAACTAGTGAAGAAAGACCTGTTAAATCATCTGTTTGACGTTGAACAGTTATACCATCAATCATATCCACAAATTCTACTTTACCATCAACCTCAGTTATTATTGGGTTTGTATGCGGATCCCAATTAGCAACAATGTCACCAGCTTTGACTGAATCTTTATCTTTTTTCGATAAAATAGTGCCGTATGGAAGTTTATAGCTTTCCTTAGTTCGTCCAAATTCGTCAATAATAGTTAATTCAGATGCTCTGGAAGTTATAACTAAATGATTATCTTTATTAATTACAAATTTAGCATTATGTAAATTTAAAGTACCATTATTTTTTATTTGGATATTATTTTCCGCCGCTGCTCGAGATGCTGCTCCACCAATGTGGAAAGTACGCATCGTAAGCTGTGTTCCTGGTTCTCCAATTGACTGTGCAGCAATTACACCAACTGCTTCACCCTGATTGATTAGGTGACCTCTAGCTAAATCACGACCATAACATAACTTACAACAGCCATGGTCATTTTCACAAGTCACAACCGATCTTACCTTAACTTTATCAACAGAGTTTTCTTCTAATAACTCACATAGTTTTTCATCTAAAAGAGTATTTCTTTCTAGCAACACTTTTTCTGTGCCAGGTATCAGAACATCTTCTGCTAAAACACGACCAAGAACTCTTTCAAATAGGGGTTCTTTAACTTCGCCACCTTCAATTAATGGCATCATAACGATACCCTCAGTTGTACCACAGTCATCGCTAGTAACTACAACATCTTGAGCTACATCAACAAGTCTTCTAGTAAGATATCCCGAGTTTGCTGTCTTTAAAGCTGTATCTGCAAGTCCTTTACGAGCACCGTGAGTGGAAATAAAGTATTGTAGTACATTCAAACCTTCCCTAAAGTTTGCAGTAATAGGCGTTTCAATAATTGAACCATCAGGTCTTGCCATAAGACCACGCATACCTGCTAGTTGACGAATCTGAGTTTGAGAACCACGAGCACCAGAATCAGCCATCATATAAACACTATTAAATGATTTTTGAGTCTCTTCTTCACCTTCTTTATTAGTCACTGTTTCAGACGATAGGTTATCCATCATTGCCTTAGTAACCTGTTCATTAGTAGCTGCCCAAATATCAATAACTTTATTGTATCGTTCACCTGCTGTCACAAGACCTGATTGGAATTGTTCTTGTATTTCAGCAACTTCTGCATGAGCTGAATCAATTAATTCATTTTTAGCATCTGGAACTACCATATCATCAATACCTACAGATGCGCCAGATCTAGCCGCGTATGCAAAACCAGTATACATTATCTGATCAGCAAAAATTACTGTATCCTTAAGTCCAAGTACTCGATAACAAGTATTAAGTAGTAAAGATATTTGTTTTTTCCCTAACGTTTGGTTTATCAAGCTGAACTCTAGACCTTTAGGAACTATAGACCATAACATAGCTCGTCCAATAGTCGTATCAATTAACTTAACAGTTCCTTCATCAAAAGTACCATCCGAATTTGTAGTATATTCAGTGATGCGTACTTTAACTCTAGCATGAATTTCAGCATTGCCTGTACGATATGCTTTTTCAGCCTCTTCTGGACCAGATAAATACAAACCTTCACCTTTCGCATTTATTTTTTCTCTAGTCATATAATACAAACCAAGTACAACATCTTGTGACGGTACTATAATCGGTTCTCCGTTTGCTGGAGATAATATATTATTTGTTGACATCATTAGAGCTCTAGCTTCTAATTGTGCCTCTAAAGTTAATGGTAAATGCACAGCCATCTGATCACCATCAAAGTCAGCGTTGTAAGCAGCACAAACAAGAGGATGAAGTTGTATAGCTTTTCCTTCAACTAAAACAGGTTCAAATGCTTGAATACCAAGTCTATGAAGTGTTGGAGCTCTATTTAACAAAACTGGATGCTCTCTAATTACATCATCAAGAATATCCCAAACAACAGGCTCTTCTCTCTCTACCATTTTTTTGGCTGCTTTAATCGTAGTAGCAAAGCCTTTATTTTCTAATTTTCCATAAATAAATGGTTTAAACAATTCTAAAGCCATTTTTTTAGGTAAACCACACTGATGTAATCTCAAGTATGGACCTACTGTAATAACAGAACGACCAGAGTAATCAACTCGTTTCCCGAGTAAATTCTGTCTAAATCGACCTTGTTTCCCTTTAATCATATCTGCAAGAGACTTGAGAGGTCTTTTATTAGAACCTGTAATCGCTCTTCCTCTTCGTCCATTATCTAAAAGAGCATCGACGGACTCTTGTAACATTCTTTTTTCGTTTCGAACAATTATATCAGGTGCTGATAAATCTAGGAGTCTTTTTAATCGATTGTTTCGGTTAATAACTCGGCGATATAAATCATTTAAATCAGAAGTCGCAAATCTACCACCATCAAGAGGTACTAGGGGTCTCAAGTCAGGCGGAAGAACAGGAAGCACGTCAAGTATCATCCATTCAGGATTATTACCTGATTGAACAAAAGCTTCTATTAATTTAATACGCTTAGTTAACTTTTTTCTCTTAGTTTCTGAATTGGTTTCTTCGAGCTCTTCTCTCATTAGATCAATTTCAGCATTTAAATCCATATTTAACAATAATGATTTAACTGCCTCTGCACCCATTTTAGCATCAAACTCATCACCCCATTCTTCTAATGCATCAAGGTATTGTTCTTCAGACAGGAGTTGACCTCTCTCCAAGTTTGTCATGCCGGGCTCGATGACTATATAGGACTCAAAATACAATACACGTTCAATATCTCTAAGAGGCATATCCATAAGGAGTCCAATCCTAGATGGTAATGATTTTAAAAACCATATATGAGCTACAGGCGAAGCTAGTTCAATATGACCCATACGGTCTCTACGAACTTTAGTTTGCGTTACTTCGACTCCACATTTTTCACAAATAACGCCTCTATGTTTCAATCGCTTATATTTACCACAGAGACATTCATAATCTTTTATAGGGCCAAAAATTCTAGCACAGAAAAGCCCATCTCTTTCTGGTTTAAATGTTCTATAGTTAATAGTCTCAGGTTTTTTGACTTCGCCGAAAGACCAAGAACGAATCATTTCTGGAGAAGCTAAACCAATTTTTATTGCATCAAACTCTTCATTTTTGTGCTGAGCTTTAAGAAATTTAAGTAAATCTTTCACAATTTTCTCCTGTGAGGAGTTAAACCACAAAGACGAAATAAAATCTCGTCTTCATACTAACAGAAATTAAATATTAATCTTCATCAAGTTCAATATTGATGCCCAGTGAACGAATTTCTTTTAATAATACATTAAAAGACTCTGGCATACCGGGCTCCATTCTATGATCACCATCTACAATATTCTTATACATTTTAGTTCTACCGTTAACATCATCTGATTTAACAGTTAACATTTCTTGTAAAGTATATGCAGCTCCGTATGCCTCTAACGCCCAAACTTCCATCTCACCAAATCTTTGACCACCAAACTGTGCTTTACCACCCAGTGGTTGTTGAGTAACTAGGCTATATGAACCAGTAGATCTAGCATGCATTTTATCATCAACTAAGTGATTAAGTTTTAGCATATACATATAGCCCACTGTTACTGGTCTTTCAAACTTATCTCCAGTTCTACCATCATATAAATCTAATTGTCCTGATTCTGGTAAATTACCTAGCTTCAATAACTCTTTTATAGACTCTTCAGGAGCACCATCAAAGACTGGTGTTGCTATAGGCAATCCATTCTTTAAATTATTAGCCAAAGTCATAACTTCTTGATCAGTAAACTTGTTAAGATCGACTTTCTGGCGAGTATCTCCTAGATCATATACCTTTTGTATGTAAGTTTTTAACTTATCAATATCCTGTTTATTCTTTAACATTTTATTGATTTGATTTCCTATCCCTTTTGCAGCAAGACCTAAATGTGTTTCTAGTATCTGACCAATATTCATACGAGAAGGAACACCTAATGGGTTTAGTACAATATCCACAGGCTCACCATGTTCATCATAAGGCATATCTTCGATCGGACAAATTTTTGAAATAACACCTTTATTTCCGTGTCTTCCAGCCATTTTATCTCCAGGTTGTATTTCTCTCTTCATTGCTAAATATACTTTAACAATTTTTAGAACACCTGGAGCCAATTCATCACCTTGAATAATTTTTCGGCGCTTAGTTTCAAATTTCTTATCAAAATCAGCTTTAATATCATCATACTGTTCTGAAAGTTGCTCTAATTCAACTTGAAGATCTTCATCATTCAAGCTTTGATTCAGTAATTGCTCAGTATTCATGTTTTTGTAAATACTTTCTGCAATACCGGCTTTTTCGAGAACAAGCTTAATTCGAGCTGCTAACCCTCCCTCTAAAATTTGAAACTCTTCTGTCAAATCTTTTTTAGCATCTTTTAATTGCATTTGCTCGATTTCTTGAGCTCTTTTATCTTTTTCAACACCATCACGCGTGAATACCTGAACGTCAATAACCGTGCCAGAAACACTATTTGGAACTCTCAAAGAAGAATCTTTAACGTCTGAAGCTTTTTCTCCAAAAATTGCTCTTAGCAACTTTTCTTCAGGTGTCAATTGTGTTTCCCCCTTAGGAGTAACCTTACCTACAAGTATATCACCACCTTTAACTTCTGCACCGATATACACAACACCTGATTCATCAAGTTTAGATAATGCTGCTTCACCAACATTTGGAATATCTGCAGTAATTTCTTCAGAGCCTAACTTCGTATCTCTGGCAATACATGATAATTCCTGAATGTGAATAGTCGTTAAACGATCTTCTTGAACAACCTTTTCTGATACAAGAATAGAATCTTCAAAGTTATATCCATTCCATGGCATAAATGCAATTCGCATATTTTGACCAAGTGCTAGTTCACCTAGATCTGTAGATGGACCATCAGCAAGAACATCATTTTTTGCAACCTTCTCACCTGGTAATACAGTAGGTGTTTGATTTATACAAGTATTTTGATTTGACCTTGTATATTTAGTTAAATTATAAATATCAATTCCTGCTTCACCAGGGATGAGTTGATCATCATCCACTTTTACAACGATTCTAGATGCATCTACAGATTGAACAAAACCACTTCTTTTAGCTACAGCCGTAACTCCTGAATCAATCGCTACAGCCCTTTCTATACCTGTTCCAACTAAGGGCTTATCAGCTTTCAGAGTAGGTACAGCTTGTCTTTGCATGTTTGCACCCATAAGTGCACGGTTAGCATCATCATGTTCCAGAAAAGGTATGAGAGAAGCTGCAACAGAAACGACTTGGTTTGTTGCAACATCCATATATTGAATTTCTGAACTAGAAAATAATCCTGTTTCACCTTTTTTTCTAGCAGTAATTAACTCTTCAACAAATAGATTATCACTATCTAATTGAGAGTTAGCTTGTGCAATAGCATACTGTCCTTCATCAATCGCGGATAAATAATCAATCTGATCTGTCACTTTGCCATCAACTACCTTTCTATAAGGAGTTTCTAAAAACCCGAAGCTATTACATCGAGCAAAAACAGATAATGAGTTAATCAAACCAATGTTAGGACCTTCTGGTGTTTCAATAGGACACAAACGACCATAGTGAGTAGTGTGTACGTCTCGAACTTCAAATCCAGCTCTTTCTCTAGTAAGACCACCTGGACCTAATGCAGAAATTCTACGTTTATGAGACATTTCTGATAATGGGTTATTATGATCCATATATTGAGAAAGTGGCGAAGAACCAAAGAATTCTTTGATGGCAGCTGATATAGGTTTTGCATTTATTAAATCTTGAGGCATTACTGAATCAAGGTCTCCTAAACTTAACCTTTCTTTAACAGCCCTTTCTACTCGAACTAAGCCAACTCTAAATTGATTTTCAGCCATTTCACCAACACAGCGAATACGTCTATTTCCAAGATGATCAATATCATCAACTTCACCATTTCCGTTTCTAATGTCGATTAATTTTTGCATTACCCTAATGATATCTGATTTATCTAGGACACCATTACCTTCCGAATCACTTTTGCCAATAGAACTATTAAATTTCATCCTACCAACAGGCGATAGATCATACCTTTCTTCTGTAAAAAATAGGTTTTCAAATAATTGTTCAGCTGCTTCTTTTGTTGGTGGTTCTCCAGGTCTCATCATTCTATAGATTTCAACCAAAGCAGTCATTCGATCTGTTGTAGGATCTATTCTTAACGTTTCAGAGATATAAGGTCCATGATCTAAATCATTTGTATATAAAACAGATATTTCAGTAAAACCTGATTGTGATAAAGCTGCAAGTGACTCTAATGTGATTTCATCATTAGCATTAAGAATTATTTCTCCTGTTTCATTATTGAAATAGTCCTTGTTGGCTATTTTACCAATGATGTACTCTATAGGAACTTCAATTTTATCAACATTATCCTTAGCTAATTGTCTGATATGCCTTGCAGTAATCCTTCTTCCTTGCTCTACGTATGTTTTACCATTAGCTATAATATCGAATGATGCTGTTTCACCTCTCAATCTTTCTGGAACTAAATCCATAACAAGAGATTTACCTTCAATTTTAAAGTTAATAGTCTCAAAGAATGTATCAAGAATTTCTTCGGTCTTAAAGCCTAAAGCTCTTAATAGCATTGTTGCTGGCAATTTACGCCTACGATCTATTCTTACAAAAACATTGTCCTTAGGATCAAACTCAAAGTCTAACCAAGAACCTCTGTAAGGTATAACTCTAGCATTGAACAATACTTTCCCAGAAGAATGAGTTTTACCTTTGTCACTATCAAAAAATACACCAGGACTTCTATGAAGTTGAGAAACAATAACTCTCTCAACACCATTTATTACAAAAGTACCATTATCAGTCATTAATGGGATCTCACCCATATAAACAACTTGCTCTTTTATATCTTTGACCGTACCTTCTGGTGCATCCTTGTCATAAACCACAAGTCTTAATTTGACTCTAAGTGGAGCCGAGTATGTAACTCCTCTAATCTGACATTCTTTGACGTCAAAAGTAGGTTCACCAAGTTGATAGCTTACGTATTGTAACTCTGAATTTCCATTATAACTCTTAATAGGAAAAATTGAGCGAAAAGCGGCTTCTAAACCATGATTACCCTCAGCATCATGATCAATAAAATTTTTAAAAGACTCTAATTGCATTGATAATAAATAAGGAATATCTAATACATGCGGTCTTTTTCCAAAATCCTTACGGATACGTTTTTTTTCGGTATAGGAGTAAACCATGGGGTTCCTCAGCTGGCTGATATGTGACCCAACATCTATTTAGAAAAATAGACGACGACGATTTCTGTTTTGTAAAAATAATCTAAATACAACAGAATAATATTTAAATTCATAAGAGCAAAAAGGCCGAAGGTGATTTTCACCATCAGCCAAAAGCAAAAGCTAAAAATTAAATAATAATTTATTATTTAACTTCAACAGTAGCCCCTACTTCTTCTAGTTGTGCTTTAAGAGCTTCAGCTTCTTCTTTTTCAACACCTTCTTTTAATGGAGCTGGAGCACCGTCAACTAAAGCTTTAGCTTCTTTCAAGCCTAGACCTGTAGCGCCACGAACTGCTTTAATTACTTGTACTTTATTTCCACCAACTGAAGCAAGGATTACATCAAACTCAGTTTGTTCTGCAGCAGCTTCACCACCCGCAGCACCGCCTGCAACTACAGCAGCAGCAGCAGTAACACCGAATTTTTCTTCCATAGCTTCAATTAATTCAACAACTTGCATTACAGACATTTCTGCAACAGCATCTAAAATTTGTTCATTTGTAATAGACATAAAAAATCTCTCTAAAGTTAATATATATTGTAAAATGCAATTTAAATAAATTCAATATTTAAGCAGCACTTTCTTCTTTTTGATCACGAATCGCAGCAAAAGTTCTAACCAATTTGCCAGCTGATGCTTCTTTCATACACATCATTAATTTAGCAATTGCTTCATCATATGTTGGTAGTGTTGCTAATATTTCAACATCAGCAATAGAACCTTCAAAAGCTGCCGCCTTAATTTCAAAATTAGAATTTTCTTTAGCAAACTCTTTAAATAGTCGAGCTGCAGCACCTGGGTGCTCATTTGAAAATCCAAGCAGTGTTGGCCCAGAGAATGTTTCTGTCAAACATTCATATGAAGTGCCTTCAACTGCACGTTTAGCAAGTGTATTTCTTACTACTTTTAAGTAAATACCAGCTTCTCTAGCTTTCTTTCTTAAAGTAGTCATATCACTTACTGATACGCCTCTTGAATCAGCAACAACAGCAGATAAAGCGCTCGTAGCTGCTTCATTAACTTCAGAAACAATCATTTTTTTGTCTTGAAGATTTAACGCCATTGGCTTTCTCCTGGATAAATCTAGAATAAATCTAGTTGTAAAACACCTTCCCTAAAAGGGAAACATTTGGTGCAGTTCCAGAATGATTATTATCATTTTAGTTCTGGCACCATCTACGTAGGAAATTAAGTAAATACACACCTACGGTCTTTGACGAAAGACAAAAAATTACTTTTGCCTTTAGCCGAAACACTATTTAATTGAAGATAAAGTTGATTGGTCAATAGTTAGACCAGCTCCCATCGTTGTTGATAAGCTAACTTTCTTAATGTAAGTTCCTTTAGCTGATGATGGCTTAGCTTTTTTAAGAGCAACTAATAGAGCATCTAGGTTCTCTTCAATAGCTTTCTCTTCAAAATTAACTTTTCCGATTGATGAATGAATAATACCATTTTTATCATTTCGGTATCTAACTTGTCCTGCTTTTGCATTTTTTACTGCATCTGCAACATTTGGAGTTACTGTACCAACTTTAGGGTTAGGCATCAAACCTCGTGGGCCCAAAATAGTACCTAGTTGTCCTACAATACGCATTGCATCTGGTGAAGCAACTACTACATCGAAGTTCATTTCACCTTTTTTAACCTGTTCAGCTAGGTCTTCCATACCAACAAGATCTGCACCAGCAGCTTTAGCTGCATCAGCATTTGCACCTTGTGTAAATACTGCCACACGTATATCTTTACCAGTACCATGAGGTAAAACTGTCGCCCCTCTAACACCTTGATCAGATTTTCTTGCATCTATTCCTAAGTTTACTGACACATCAACACTCTCAGTAAATTTAGTGTTTGAAAGTTCTTTTAATAGGCCAATAGCTTCTGATATAGAATAATCTTTTTTTGGATCAGTTTTTTCTTTAATTATACGCATGCGCTTAGATAGTTTTGCCATAATATTATCCCTCTACCACTAAGCCCATTGAGCGAGCAGTTCCTGCAATTGAACGTTTCATTGCTTCAATATCAGCACCTGACATATCAGCGGCTTTTGTTTCAGCAATTTCTTGTATTTGAGCGTCAGTTACTGTGCCAACTTTCTCAGTATTAGGTCTACCAGATCCAGATTTTACGCCTGCTGCTTTTTTAAGTAGTACTGCAGCGGGTGGAGTCTTAGTTTCAAAAGTAAAAGATCTATCATTATATACAGTTATTACAACTGGAATAGGTAAGCCTTTTTCAATTGAATCCGTTTTTGCATTAAATGCTTTACAAAATTCCATTATGTTAACGCCATGTTGACCAAGAGCTGGACCAACTGGTGGACTTGGATTTGCTGCCCCTGCAGCCACTTGAAGCTTAATATATGCTTCTACTTTCTTTGCCATTTTTTTTTCCTATTTAGTGGGTTCACTCGCTTAAATAAATTAAGCTCCCCAATTTAACTGGTGCGAAATTATACTATTTTAAATTACATTATGCAATTAATTTTTTTCTACCTGACCAAAATCAAGCTCAACTGGAGTTGCTCGACCGAAAATAGAAACAGAAACTTTCAATCGGCTTTTAGCATAATCAACTTCTTCCACAGTACCATTGAAATCAGCAAAAGGTCCATCGATCACTCGAATAACCTCACCTGGCTCAAACACGGTTTTGTGTACTGGAGCTTCACTTGCTTTTTCTAATCTTGCTAAAATTGCTTCTGCTTCTCTATCTGATATCGGTGAGGGCTTGTCTGAAGTACCTCCAATAAAACCAGACACCCTTGGAATACTTCTTACCAAATGCCAACTTTCATCATTCATTATCATCTTCACTAAAACATAACCAGGAAAAAACTTTCTTTCGCTTTTTCTTTTCTGCCCAGCTTTCATTTCAACGACTTCTTCAGTTGGCACTAAGATCTCTTCAAATAAATCATCCATGTCATGTAACTTTATGTGTTCATTCAATGATTGAACTACCTTAGCCTCATAACCTGAAAAAGCTTGTACCACGTACCATCTTTTTTTTGGTGCTTCACTCATATTTTTAGCCCTTATTTTTAAGAATACAGTTACAGATTTTATTGGTTAAAGTATCATTTGATGTATCAACATATATATTGAATCTACACCCCAAACTACAAGGGTCATAAATACTGTAGCAGCAATAACAATTAATGATGTTTGTACTGTTTCTTTCCTCGTAGGCCACACGACCTTTCTAATTTCCATTCTTGCTTCTTTAGCAAAATTTATTGCATTCTTACCTTTATTGGTTATTGAAGCAAGAAGCAATGCTCCTGCTAAAATAGCGACTACAGCTAACACTCGATATAATAAATTTGTGTCTTTGTAGATATAATTACCAACAACAGCAATTACCACCAAAATGATAACTCCTAACCATTTTAGCCACTCAAATGTTTCTACACTTTTTTGATTTTCAGCAGATGCCTTCATAATTTAGCCTATTACGAATATATTTAATCATTTTAAAATAGCTTAATATTATATTATAGTTTTATTTAATATACTACTGTTACCTAATAAAAAAAAGACATCTCAAAGATGTCTTTTTTAAATATTTAGATGATTTTGTTTCTTAAGCGATAATTTTCGCAACAACACCAGCACCAACTGTTCTACCACCTTCACGGATAGCGAATCTTAAACCTTCGTCCATTGCAATTGGAGCAATTAGAGTTACAACCATTTGGATGTTATCACCTGGCATTACCATTTCAACACCTTCTGGTAATTCAATCGTACCTGTAACGTCAGTTGTTCTGAAGTAAAATTGTGGTCTATATCCTTTGAAAAATGGAGTATGACGTCCACCTTCATCTTTAGACAATACATAAACTTCTGATTCAAACGTTGTATGAGGTGTAATTGAACCTGGTTTAGCTAGTACTTGTCCACGCTCTACTTCATCACGCTTAGTACCACGTAAAAGAACACCAACATTCTCACCAGCTCTTCCTTCGTCAAGAAGCTTACGGAACATCTCTACACCAGTACAAGTTGTAGTTGTTGTGTCTTTAATACCAACAATTTCTACTTCGTCACCAACTTTGATGATACCTTGCTCAACACGACCAGTAACAACAGTACCACGACCTTGAATTGAGAATACATCTTCGATTGGTAAAATAAATGGTAAATCAATTGCTCTTTCTGGCTCTGGGATATATGAATCTAATGCTTCTGCTAATTCAACAATTTTATCTTCCCACTCTTTTTCGCCATTAAGTGCACCTAAAGCAGAACCCATAATTACTGGACAATCATCACCTGGGAATTCATATTCAGAAAGTAGTTCACGAACTTCCATTTCTACTAACTCAAGTAGCTCTTCATCATCAACCATGTCACACTTGTTCATGAATACAATGATGTATGGAATACCAACCTGACGACCAAGTAAGATGTGCTCTCTTGTTTGGGGCATAGGACCATCTGTCGCAGCAACAACAAGAATACCACCGTCCATTTGTGCAGCACCTGTAATCATGTTTTTAACATAATCGGCGTGACCTGGACAGTCAACGTGTGCATAGTGACGAGTTGGTGTGTCATACTCAACATGAGACGTTGAAATCGTGATACCACGCTCACGCTCTTCAGGAGCATTATCGATAGAAGCAAAATCTTTCGCTTCACCACCATAAACTTTTGCCAATGTAGTACAAATAGCTGCAGTTAAAGTTGTTTTACCGTGGTCAACGTGGCCGATAGTACCAACGTTAACGTGCGGTTTCGTACGTTCAAATTTTTCTTTAGACATGTTAGTCCCTCTCGCGTTGTAATATTAGTGGCAAAATGACCACAGTATTAAATTATAACCAAAAAATTAATAGATGGTGCTGATAGGCGGATTTGAACCGCCGACCTCACCCTTACCAAGGGTGTGCTCTACCAACTGAGCTATATCAGCTTTCAAACAATGGAGCGGGCAGCGGGAATCGAACCCGCATCATCAGCTTGGAAGGCTGAGGTAATAGCCATTATACGATGCCCGCTTAATAAGTTGTAGAGCAGCTATCAATATGGTGGAGGGGGAAGGATTCGAACCTTCGAAGGCAGTGCCGTCAGATTTACAGTCTGATCCCTTTGGCCACTCGGGAACCCCTCCTAAATTTTGGTGCCGACTACCGGAATCGAACTGGTGACCTACTGATTACAAGTCAGTTGCTCTACCTACTGAGCTAAGTCGGCTTTGTGTTGCGCATTGTATTCAATATTTATTTTATATGCAAGCTATTTATTAGAAAAACATAATCAATAGAGTAAAATTTAATCATCTACTTTAATATTATTATTTCGTCATAAATTTTTATTCCCTCAGAGTGTTGTATGATAACTTTGCCGTAGTCATTCACCCCTTTGAATATCCCCATATGAATTTTATTTTTATGTTTAAAGTTTACAACTGTATCTAACAAATAATCGAACTTTAACCAGTTTTCACTCAATTTAAATTCATCTTTTTCGAAACTTTTAAAGTTTTTTTCAAGTGCATTTACTAAATCTTTAATAAGCTCATTTCTATTCACAAAACCATCACTCAAATGGCTCATCAAGTCAGTCCAAGGCTGACTAATATTATTTTGTTTCAAGTGATAAGCATTTGAGGTTGTAGTAACGTTTATACCTATCCCAATAATTAGTTTTATCTCATCATCAAAAACACCTTTAGCATCTACTAATATACCACCTAGCTTTTTTCCTGAAACAAACAAATCATTTGGCCACTTTAATTTTATATCTATTCCTAAGGACTTTATAACTTGAGCAACTGAAATTCCAACAACTAAACTAACTCGATTATAGTTTTCTACAAAGCGATCAAATTTCCAAAAAACAGATAAATTTATCCCTGAAGCAAATGGACTATACCATAAGTTACCCCTTCTTCCTCTGCCAGATGATTGGAATTCAGCAACACAAAAATCACCTTTATTTTTAAACTTATCTGCATTTTCCATAATGTAATTATTTGTTGAATCAATAACATTCAAAATTTCAAAATAACGCCCAGAACTTATTACATTAAAATAGTTGGGATCAAGTAAACTAAGTTTTGCTCCTAATTTATAACCCTTACCCTTTATAGCAAAAATATTAAAGCCCAATTGTTGAAGACCTTGGATACTCTTTGATACTGCTGCTCTTGTAATGCCAATTTTATTTCCCAAACTTTCCCCAGAATGAAAATTAGAATCAGATAAAATTTGAAGAAGTATTTTTTTATTTTTATTAAAACTGTACATTTTCATTATTCAAATCAATTTCACCTTTAGTTGTAATAAATCTTACTTCATTCTCCAAACTTATATTATAAAATACTTCAACTTTTTCCTTAATATCACGTGCTAATTGAAAAATATCAAACCAATTTGCATTTGATTTATTTATAATTATTAGAGCATGCTTTTCATAGACACAAGCACCACCAACACTAAGTTTATTTGCATTTGAGTGTTCAATTAACCACGCTGCAGGAATTTTACATAAAATTCGTCAACATCATAGAATGGTATATTGACATTTAATGATTGAAGGTTTGCTAGTCTCTTCCTTGTAATGACAGGATTTTTGAAGAAGCTTCCCCCATTTCCTAACACATGGTAATTTGGTAATTTTAATTTTCTTATTTCGACTACTTTTGTGTAAATCTCATTTGCAGTTACATTATTCCCAAGTGTATTTAAACCATTATAATTAATTGAAGGCTTCCATTCTTTTGGTATTTTCAAATGAACTTTAGTAATAATAGCATTCTTTAAACTTCTTTTGAAAATTGAATCTCTATAACCAAATTCGCAATCACTTTTATATATCCTTTGCAGTTTTTGTTCTTCAACATCAAAATAATCCACACACTCACAAAAATCTTTAAACTCGATACCATACGCACCGATATTCTGTATGGGCGCAGCACCACAAACTCCTGGAATCAAAGCAAGATTTTCCAAGCCTTTAATTCCTTTTGATAAACAAAAGCGAACAGCATAGTCCCAATTTACACCTGCACCAAAACTTACATAATAAAAATTTAAGTCTTCATGAATAGTTTCATCCAAAATTTTATTTACAAGAATGGTTCCTAAATAATCACCACAAAATAATGTATTAGTTCCTTCACCTAAGACTAAATAATTGTCTTCATACACTTCAGAGTTTATTAATTTTAAATCTTCAGCGCTTTCTATTTCTATAAGTTTTTTCGCCTTTACTTTAAGTTGAAAGCTATTATATTTTTTAAGAGAAATGTTTTCAAAAATTTTCATGTCGTCAAAATCTATTATATTTAATTATATTTTTATTTTAATATGTTATCATATATATTAAATTACATCATAAAAAGCTATTCGTTGTTTCTTTTCTATGTTAAATAAAAATACAAAACATATAGATCTTACTCAATTACCTTTTATATCTTTGAATATTGATGAGATTCAAGCTCTTTACAAAGCGACTAATTTCAGGGAATTTTTAAAAGAAAAAATATTACAAGCAAAATCTAGAATATACATCGTAGCCTTGTACCTTCAAAGTGATGAGGCTGGAGAGGAATTGTTAAGACTTATTTATCAAAAAAAAGTGAAAACCCTAATATCGAAATAAATATATTTGTTGATTGGCATCGTGCACAACGGGGGCTTATTGGAGAGAAAAAATCACTTGGTAATGCTGAATTTTATAGAAAACTTAATGACCAATATAAACATAAAATTAACATATTTGGTGTTCCAATTAAAACAAAAGAATTACTTGGAGTGCTTCATTTAAAAGGTATCATCATTGATGATGATGTTATATATAGTGGAGCTAGTTTAAATAATGTTTACCTTGCTAAAAATGTAAAGTACAGATATGACCGATATCATGTGATTAACAATAAATACTTGTCTGATGTAATGGTAAATTATATCAACACTTACTTTAAAGGACAAAAAGCTATTAGTTCTTTGATTAACACCTCTAAATTAAAACATAAATTATCTAAAATTGATATTCAAAATTTTAGGCATAACCTACAACATTCATACTATAAATTATGCAAAAAACAAATAAGCCCAAATTCAATTGGTGCTTTTCCTATAGTTGGTTTCGGAAAAAAAAATAATAAACTGAACACCATAATATTAAACCTTATCTTATCTTCAAAATCTCACGTGATTCTTTGCACTCCTTACTTCAATTTTCCTTTATCTGTCAAAAGAGCTTTAAAAAAAGTAATGAAAAATAATATTCATGTGTCCATCATTGTGGGAGATAAACAAGCCAGTGATTTTTATGCGCATCCAGATAAGCCTTTCAAGATTATATCCGGCTTACCTTATCTGTATGAAACAAAACTCAGACAATACATAAAAAAACATCAACAATTTATCGATAATGACTTACTCAAAATACACCTATGGAAGGATGGTGATAATAGTTTCCATGTTAAGGGAATTTGGTCTGATAATGATTACATGTTAATTACTGGGAATAATTTGAATCCCAGAGCTTGGAGGCTTGATTTGGAAAATGGAATCCTTTTCAAAAATAATAATAATTTAATGGATTCTGAATGGGAAAAAGAAATCAATAAAATTACTCAAAAAACCAAAATCATAAAAAGCTATAACCAGATTGATTCAATTAACACATACCCGCCAAAAATAAAGACATTATTAAAAAGACTAAAAACATTTCAAGCAGATCATGTCTTAAATCAGCTGATTTAGTTTAAAAAGGATAATAAATTGAGATTACTAAATAAGCCAATTATTTTAAATTTTAATGAATTTATTTAGGATAAGGAATATAAGGTTAAATATTCTTTATAGAAAGTGAAGAAGCTTGGCGATGACCTACTCTCACATGGGGAATCCCCACACTACCATTGGCGCAATTACGTTTCACTTCTGAGTTCGGCATGGGATCAGGTGGTGCCATAATGCTATGGTCGCCAAGCAAAATTTGTTTACAATTCGAAAAGCTGACTCTGCAATACACATCAAGATCTTTATATCTTTAAAATCCTGCAAAACCCCTTGGGTGTTGTATGGTTAAGTCTCACGGGCAATTAGTACAAGTTAGCTCAACGCCTCACAACGCTTACACACCTTGCCTATCTACGTCGTAGTCTCCAACAACCCTTTAGGATACTTATAGTATCAGGGATGACTCATCTCAGGGCTCGCTTCCCGCTTAGATGCTTTCAGCGGTTATCGATTCCGAACTTAGCTACCGGGCAATGCTACTGGCGTAACAACCCGAACACCAGAGGTTCGTCCACTCCGGTCCTCTCGTACTAGGAGCAGCCCCCTTCAATCATCCAACGCCCACGGCAGATAGGGACCGAACTGTCTCACGACGTTCTAAACCCAGCTCGCGTACCACTTTAAATGGCGAACAGCCATACCCTTGGGACCGACTTCAGCCCCAGGATGTGATGAGCCGACATCGAGGTGCCAAACACCGCCGTCGATATGAACTCTTGGGCGGTATCAGCCTGTTATCCCCGGAGTACCTTTTATCCGTTGAGCGATGGCCCTTCCATTCAGAACCACCGGATCACTATGACCTGCTTTCGCACCTGCTCGAACCGTCATTCTCGCAGTCAAGCGGGCTTATGCCATTGCACTAACCTCACGATGTCCGACCGTGATTAGCCCACCTTCGTACTCCTCCGTTACTCTTTGGGAGGAGACCGCCCCAGTCAAACTACCCACCAGGCACTGTCCTCACCCCAGATTATGGGGCTAAGTTAGAACATCAAACATACAAGGGTGGTATTTCAAGGTTGGCTCCACGATAACTGGCGTCACCGTTTCAAAGCCTCCCACCTATCCTACACATGTAGGCTCAATGTTCAGTGCCAAGCTGTAGTAAAGGTTCACGGGGTCTTTCCGTCTAGCCGCGGGTACACAGCATCTTCACTGCGATTTCAATTTCACTGAGTCTCGGGTGGAGACAGCGTGGCCATCATTACGCCATTCGTGCAGGTCGGAACTTACCCGACAAGGAATTTCGCTACCTTAGGACCGTTATAGTTACGGCCGCCGTTTACCGGGGCTTCGATCAAGAGCTTCGTCCGAAAACTAACCCCATCAATTAACCTTCCGGCACCGGGCAGGCGTCACACCGTATACGTCATCTTTCGATTTTGCACAGTGCTGTGTTTTTAATAAACAGTTGCAGCCACCTGGTATCTGCGACTCTCAACAGCTCCAAGAGCAAGTCTCTTCACCGTCAAGAGCGTACCTTCTCCCGAAGTTACGGTACCATTTTGCCTAGTTCCTTCACCCGAGTTCTCTCAAGCGCCTTGGTATTCTCTACCCGACCACCTGTGTCGGTTTGGGGTACGATTTCTTATAATCTGAAGCTTAGAGGCTTTTCCTGGAAGTATGGCATCAATAACTTCACTGCCGTAGCAGCTCGACATCAAGTCTCAGCCTAACAATGACCCGGATTTACCTAAGTCATTAGCCTACACTCTTGAACCTGGACAACCGTCGCCAGGCCTACCTAGCCTTCTCCGTCCCCCCATCGCAATTATAAAAAGTACGGGAATATTAACCCGTTTCCCATCGACTACGCCTTTCGGCCTCGCCTTAGGGGTCGACTTACCCTGCCCCGATTAACGTTGGACAGGAACCCTTGGTCTTCCGGCGAGGAAGTTTTTCACTCCCTTTATCGTTACTCATGTCAACATTCGCACTTCTGATACCTCCAGCAGACTTTACAATCCACCTTCAACGGCTTACAGAACGCTCCCCTACCCAGCAATGCTAATGCACGCTGCCGCAGCTTCGGTGTATAGCTTAGCCCCGTTAAATCTTCCGCGCAGGCCGACTCGACCAGTGAGCTATTACGCTTTCTTTAAATGATGGCTGCTTCTAAGCCAACATCCTGGCTGTCTAAGCCTTCCCACATCGTTTCCCACTTAGCTATAACTTTGGGACCTTAGCTGGCGGTCTGGGTTGTTTCCCTCTCCACGACGGACGTTAGCACCCGCCGTGTGTCTCCCGGATAGTACTTACTGGTATTCGGAGTTTGCAAAGGGTTGGTAAGTCGGGATGACCCCCTAGCCTTAACAGTGCTCTACCCCCAGTAGTATTCGTCCGAGGCGCTACCTAAATAGCTTTCGGGGAGAACCAGCTATCTCCAGGTTTGATTGGCCTTTCACCCCTAGCCACAAGTCATCCGCTAATTTTTCAACATTAGTCGGTTCGGTCCTCCAGTAAGTGTTACCTCACCTTCAACCTGCCCATGGCTAGATCACCTGGTTTCGGGTCTAATCCTAGCAACTATTCGCCCAGTTAAGACTCGGTTTCCCTACGGCTCCCCTATTCGGTTAACCTTGCTACTAAAATTAAGTCGTTGACCCATTATACAAAAGGTACGCAGTCACCCCACGAAGGGGCTCCCACTGCTTGTACGTACACGGTTTCAGGTTCTATTTCACTCCCCTCACAGGGGTTCTTTTCGCCTTTCCCTCACGGTACTGGTTCACTATCGGTCAGTCAGGAGTATTTAGCCTTGGAGGATGGTCCCCCCATATTCAGACAAGATGTCACGTGTCCCGTCCTACTCGATTTCATTATCATTGCGCCTTCAGCTACGGGGCTATCACCCTGTACCGCAGAATTTTCCAAAACTTTCGCCTAGCACAATGAAAACTTAAGGGCTGGTCCGGTTTCGCTCGCCGCTACTACCGGAATCTCGGTTGATTTCTTTTCCTCGGGGTACTTAGATGTTTCAGTTCCCCCGGTTCGCCTCCTAAACCTATGTATTCAGTTTAGG